>NZ_JBDKWC010000003.1:646735-732012 GCF_039749035.1 Flavobacterium olei | reverse complement strand
TCGCGCGGATATTCCGGGACTTAAAGCGGGAACTTATACTGTTAAAGTAAAACCCGTAGTTTCAGGAATTGAAGGAAGTGGCGCTGTCACAGCAAATTTAAATGTTACAGCGCAAGACAGAAACGGATTTGCTTTTGAAGGCGGCCGCGTACCAGGTGGTTATAAAGCAGACGGAACTCCAAAAGATAATGCTGTAATACTTTATATTACACAAAATACCAAGAATACTATTTCAATGAATATCACAGGGGCAAGCGCAAATCCTTGTATTGGTTTGCAGAATATTCTGTATGCCATTAAAAAAGGAAAAGACACACGTCCGTTTATCTTCCGTTTAATTGGAAACATTACGGATATGACTGTAATGGAAGGCGGAGATGTGGTAATTGAAAATAGCAATAATGCGTCGAGTTATGTCACTATTGAAGGAATCGGTAATGATGCTGTTGCCAACGGCTGGGGAGTAAGACTTAAATCGGCTTCTAATATTGAAGTAAGCAATTTAGGTTTTATGAATTGTAATAGTACCGCCGGAGATAATGTTGGAATGCAGCAGGATAACGATCACGTCTGGGTTCATAATTGTGATTTATTCTATGGAAATGCAGGAAGTGATGCCGACCAAATTAAAGGTGACGGAGCATTAGACAATAAAACTTCAACGTACATCACACTATCCTACAATCACTTTTGGGACAATGGAAAAGCCAGTCTTTTAGGATTGAGCGAAGGAACAACTGCAGGTCTCTATATTACGTACCATCACAATTGGTTTGATCACTCCGATTCCCGTCATCCGAGAGTTCGTTATTACTCCGCTCATATTTACAATAATTATTTTGATGGCGTTGCAAAATATGGTTCCGGTTCAACATTGGGTTCATCGTTATTTGTAGAGGGAAATTATTTCAGAAACAGTAAACATCCTATGCTGACTTCTTTGCAGGGAACAGATATTTGGGATGAAGCCAACCAGGTAAATAATGCCGGAACTATGGGAACTTTTTCCGGTGAAGCCGGCGGAAGCATAAAAGCTTTTAATAACACTTTTGATGCCTCAAACGGAACAAACAATATGCGTTTTGTGGCTTATAATGATCCAAATCCGTTATATAATATTTCAGGAAAGATAAGTTCTACAACAGATTTTGATGCATATGTTGCTTCAACGAGAGGTGAAACAGTAAGCAGTTCTGTTAAGTCTAAATCTGGTGCAAATACCTATAATAATTTTGACACTGATGCAGCTTTATACGTAAAAAACTTAGTAATCGATCAGCCTGCGACAGCGAAAACGAAAACGACACAATATGCGGGACGCATTTCAGGAGGAGATTTAAAATGGACATTTAATAATGCTACAGATGATACTTCTTCCTTAGTGATTACTGCTCTCAAAACAGCTTTAACCAATTACACTGGAACTTTGGTTGCCGTGCAAGGCGAAGGAAATCCACCGGCAGGAGCACAGACTTTGACATTAACTTCAGCTTCTAATAATAACCAAACTGTTGTCAGCGGAACTGCAATTACCTCTATTGTATATACCTGGGGCGGAGATGCGACAGATGCTACAGTGACAGGATTACCAGCTTCTGGATTAACTTTTGCAAAAAATACAACGGCAAAAACAATAACTATAACAGGAACGCCAACAGCTACTGTGACATACTCGATCGCAACGTCTGGAACTACTGGTTCTCCGGCTACTGGATCAGGAACTATTACCGTTACTGCGGCAGGAAATCAAACTTTAACCTCATCCGGCAACAATAATCAAACAGTTTCTAATGGAACTGCTATCGCGACCATTATATTTACCTGGGGAGGAAATGCCACAGATGCCACTGTTACGGGAATACCGGCATCAGGATTAACTTTTGTAAAAAATACAACGGCAAAAACACTTACGATTTCCGGAACTCCGACAGCAAATGTATCTTACTCTATCGCAACTTCAGGAACAGCAGGAACACCGGCAACAGCATCAGGAACCATAACCGTTACAACGGGATCAACCGGAGGAAGCGAATTACATAATTTTACAACTTCGGGAAAAACCAGCACATTCTATTCTATTAACGGAAATATGAATTCAACTCCGGGTTCTGTAACTTATAATGGGATAACTTTGACAGAACGTTTAAAGATTGAATCCAGTACTTCTATAACATACAATACAACAAACGCATCCACTTTAACCCTGGTTTTTGATTCTAATTTTACCGGAACTATCAAAGTAGATAATGTTTCTTATACAGCATCTGCCGGAATTGTAACCGCATCAATCGCTGCTGGTTCGCATACGATTGCCAAGGGTTCTGTTGCTAATTTATTTTACATCAGCACAGTTTATAACGGAAGCACTTTAAAAACAGCAAATGTTGTCGATGCATTAAATCAGGAAACTGAAAACTCAAAAATTATATTGTATCCGAATCCCGTTTCAAACACTTTATATTTGAGGGATCCGAATCAGAAAATCGAAAAAATAGTAATTTATAACATAACAGGAAATCAGGTTACTACTTCCGGAAAATCTGAAAGTATTGATATTAGCCATTTAATTCCGGGAACTTATCTCGCTAAAATTCATACTACAGACGGATCATTTAATCAAACTATCATAAAAAAATAGCTTAATAAAAAAAGGCTTCCGAATCAGGAAGCCTTTTTTTATTTTTAAAAATATGTTATTACAAATCAAATTTTATTCCCTGTGCTAATGGAAGGCTTGTTGTATAATTAATTGTATTAGTCTGACGTCTCATGTAAATTTTCCACGCATCAGAACCAGATTCACGACCGCCGCCGGTTTCTTTTTCACCACCAAATGCGCCACCGATTTCTGCACCTGAAGTTCCGATATTAACGTTTGCGATTCCGCAGTCTGAACCAACAACAGATAAAAATCTTTCTGCTTCACGAAGATTGTTTGTCATAATGGCTGAAGACAATCCTTGTGCAACACCGTTTTGAATTTCGATCGCATTATCTACTTCCCCGGAATATTTTATTAAATATAAAACCGGAGCAAAAGTTTCGTGCTGTACAATTTCAAAAGAATTTTCAGCTTCTGCAATTGCAGGTTTTACATAACATCCGCTTTCATAACCCTGGCCGGAAAGTACACCGCCTTCTACGATAATCTTTCCTCCTTCTGTAGTTACTTTATTTAAAGCTGCTGCATACATTTCGACAGCATGAACATCAATTAGCGGACCAACATGGTTGTTTTCGTCAAGCGGATTTCCGATTCGTAATTGTTTGTAAGCTGAAACAAGTGCTTCTTTTACTTTATCATAAATACTTTCGTGAATAATTAGTCTTCGGGTTGAAGTACAACGTTGTCCCGCCGTTCCGACAGCTCCAAAAACAGCTCCGATAATCGTCATTTTTATATCTGCATCAGGAGTTACGATGATGGCATTATTTCCTCCCAATTCTAACAAAGATTTACCTAATCTGCCTGCAACTTCTTTGGCGACAATTTTTCCCATTCGGGTTGATCCTGTAGCAGAAATTAATGGAATACGAGTGTCTTTTGTCAATAACTCTCCTATTTTATAATCTCCATTTACTAAACAGGAAATTCCTTCCGGAAGATTATTTTCTTTCAAAACCTGAGCAATAATGTTTTGGCAGGCAATTCCGCATAAAGGTGTTTTTTCAGAAGGTTTCCAGACACAAACATCGCCAGAAATCCAGGCCAAAGCAGTGTTCCAAGACCAAACTGCAACCGGAAAATTAAACGCCGAAATAATTCCGACAACTCCCAAAGAATGGTATTGCTCATACATTCGGTGTCCGGGTCTTTCAGAGTGCATGGTTAATCCGTGCAACTGGCGCGACAAACCTACCGCAAAATCGCAGATATCGATCATTTCCTGAACTTCTCCGTAACCTTCCTGCAGCGATTTTCCCATTTCATAAGAAACCAATTTACCAAGAGCTTCTTTATTTTGTCTTAATTTTTCTCCAAACTGACGAACAATTTCACCTCTTTGAGGCGCCGGCATTAACTTAAAAGTTTTGAAAGCTTCAGTGGCAGACTTCATCACTCTTTCATAATCTGCAGCTGTAGACATTTTTACAGAAGCAATCAGTTTTCCATCTACTGGCGAATAACTGTCCAGGATTTCTCCCGATGAAAAATTATCAGATCCGGTTGATGTTCCTTCATTTATCTTTTTGATGCCCAATTTTTCCAGAGCTTCATCCATTCCAAATTGCGATGCTATTGTTGTCATTGTAACTTTTTTGGTTAAAATTGTTATATTTTATTGTAAAGATATTATTTCGAAATGAATTAAAATACTGTTACAACATAATTTAAAAGTAAATTTAGAGCTATTTTGATATAATCTGAAAATTAGATTGTACTTATTAACCGGAAATATTGACCTTTGTATTTTTAAATTTTAGGAATATGAGTTTTTTAAATCGTTTTTTATTTTGTCTTGTTTTCGTTTCTGTCACAACAATAGCCCAGAAAAACCAAAAAGCATCTTTTCAGGTTGTTCCACTTGGCGTTAAAGGCGGAATTGATGAAAAAAATCTTTCTGCTTATTTATTAGCTCCGACAAAATCAAATGATTTTATCTGTCTCGATGCGGGAACGGTAAATGCCGGAATTGAAAAGGCAATTGAAAAGAAAACTTTCAAAGTTTCGACAACCGAAGTTTTACGAAAATATATTAAAGGATATTTGATTTCTCATGCACATCTGGATCATGTTTCTGGTCTGATTATAAATTCGCCTGCAGATTCTTCAAAGACAGTTTATGCGACAAATAAATGTATGGAAATGATGGAAAACCATTATTTTAATGATCAGACATGGGCAAATTTTGGCGATGTTGGTCCGGGTTTTCCTTTAAAAAAATACCATTTTCAAACTTTAAATATTGGAGAAGAAATTCCTCTTTCAAATACTTCAATGACTGTGAAAGCATTTCCGTTGAGTCATGTAAATCCGTTTGAAAGTACTGCTTTTTTGGTTAAAAATAATGATTCGTATGTATTATATCTCGGCGATACTGGTCCGGACGAAGTTGAAAAAAGCAGTGACTTAAAAAATTTATGGACGGAAGTTGCACCTTTAATAAAAGATAAAAAATTAAAAGGAATTCTAATAGAAGTTTCTTTCCCTAATGAACAGCCCGACAAGTTCCTGTTTGGTCATTTAACACCGAATTACTTAATGAAAGAATTATATGTTTTGGAAAATTTGGCTGGAAAAGGTTCTTTAAAAGATTTTAAAATTATTATCACTCACTTGAAACCTCCGGCAAAAAATATTACCAAAATTAAAGAGCAGATTAAAAATCAAAATGATTTGGGATTGAAGATTATTTATCCTGAGCAGGGTAAAAAATTAGAATTATAGTTTTTTCTTAAACCAAATGTTATTTAGATTGAAAAGATTTCTTTTGGTATTGATCTTTGTCAAAGTTTAAAACTTTGACAAAGATTCATGATTATAAAAATTATTTTGTTTTGAAAATGAGTGCCCTAGCCCCGATAAAAGTGGAAATCCTTTTGCTTTTTTCTTAAAAAGCAAAAGATTGAAACGGATAGCGGGATTAGCTCCTAATTAAACTACATCTTCGCCACAAATCTAGGATCAGTTTCCATAACTGTCCCACAATTATCACAAGTTCTTAATTCTTCCGAATTGTAAAAATGTTCAAAGTGAGGAAGAAAATCTTTTTCGATATTGTGCAATTCAAAATAGACTTCATACAACTTGTGATTGCATTTTTCGCAATGCCAAAGCAAACCATCTGTAAATCCCTGACCGGCACGTTTGCGCTCAATAACCAATCCAATCGAACCTTCGGAACGAACTGGAGAATGTGGTACTTTGGCAGGATGCAAATACATATCACCCGCATTTAACTCCATTTCTTTGCGCTGACCATCTTCCTGTATAACTACTTTTATACTTCCTTCCAATTGATAAAAAAGCTCTTCGGTTTCGTTATAGTGATAATCTTTACGTGCGTTTGGGCCGGCAACGATCATTACAATATAATCTCCGGAATCAATATATAGATTTTTATTTCCTACGGGCGGTTTTAGTAAATGACGATTTTCGTCAATCCACTGAGTTAAGTTGAAGGGTTTTGCAATAGCCATTTTTTAAAGTACTAAATTATGAAAAAGCTAAGTTAGTGAAATTGTAGAGATGCGCTGCAGTGCTTATTCAGTTTCTTAAATATCACTCCAAACGAGATTAGATGCACTAAATTGAAGCTTTGCATTAAAACTCTTTTATTAAATAAATATAAACTGGAAAGTGATCGCTAAATCCTGCCTGAGCAATCGTATTTCTTAGCGGATAACCTTTATAAGGTCCGGAATTCTGAATTAAATAAGGTTTATTGAAAATGCCGGCTTTCCAGAAATTATACGTTGAAAAGTCAGATGTGACTAAAGATCCGGTCATAATGATCTGATCAAAAATATTCCACGAATCGCGGTAAGCAATTGTTCCCATTCCTTTATTGGCCAAATCTTCAAACGGATTGAAAACACCGAATTCTGGTAATTCGGCTTTTCTCCCTTTTGCTCCTAACCCCGTTTTTATACTTTTATTAAGTGGACCGTCATTAAAGTCACCCATTGTTAATACTTTTGCCAAAGGATTAATTTGCTGCAGCGAATCGATAATCTTTCGGTTCAGTTGTCCAGCCGCCTCACGAAATGCACTGGTAGCTTTTTCACCTCCAGATCTGGACGGCCAGTGATTGACAATAATATGAATTTCTTCATTTTCTAAAAATCCCGAAACCAAAAGCTGATCTCTTGTAAAAACACGATTTTTATTCTCTTTTTTAACTTCTGTTTCTTCATCTAATTGTTCTGAATCTTCTTCTTTGTGGAGCAGATTGTTTTTATAAATAATTAGAGGAATATTTGAAAAGGATACCGGTCGAAAATACTTTTTCTGATAAAGCAAAGCAACGTCGATTCCACGTTTATCAGGAGAATCAAAATGAATAATGCCTAAATCTAGTTGTAGTAATTGCGGCTCTTTTATTAAATCTTCTAAAACACCCCGATTCTCTATTTCGCAACCTCCAATTAATGTTGGCGAATTGGAATTTTCCGGCTTGCCAATTTCTGATAATACTCGTGCCAAATTTTTTAATTTCTGATCGTATTTTTCGGTTGTCCAATGCTGTGCTCCGTTGGGTGTCCATTCGTCATCATTTGTGAAAGCATCATCAATAGTGTCGTAAAGATTTTCCAAATTGTAAAATGCGACAGTATGTATTTTATATTTTTTGGATTGTGAAAAAATTTGGAATGAACAAAGAATTGAAATAGCGAAAAAATAAAATCTAATAAACTGCATGTATTTTACGTTTTAAAAAAATGACAATTTAATCATTTTATTTAATTGTAAGAAAATTCAAATAAAATTAAAATCTAAAATCTTTATATTTGTTCTTCATACCAATTGAAAAGAAGCAGAATATCATGAAAAACCTTTTAAATAGTAAAAACATCTTTAACTTTCATAAAATCGCATTTCTTATTTTTGCTTTACAATCATTTACCTGTCAATCTCAACAAAACATGATAACACCACCTTATTTACAAAAAGGAGATACTGTAGCACTTTTAGCAACAGCAAGAAAAAATATTGATGACAATTTGAAACCTACTATAGACTTATTGCACAGCTGGGGACTTGAAGCTGTTGTGGGATCAACAATCGGATTGGATTATCACCAATTGGCTGGAACTGACGAGCAAAGAGCTGCTGATTTTCAAAAACAGTTAGACAATCCAAATATTAAAGCAATATGGTGTGTTCGTGGCGGTTATGGAACGGTGAGAATGTTGGATTTGTTGGATTTTACCAAGTTCAAACAGCATCCGAAATGGATTATTGGTTTCAGTGATGTTACAGTTTTGCACAATCACTTAAATACTATGGGTTATAAATCGCTACACGGAATTATGCCCGTAACGGTTCCCAGAGCAACACCTGAAGCGGTAAGTTCTCTTAAAGCAAGTTTATTTGGCGAACCTGTTTCCTACTCTATCAGTCCAACGCCGATGAATCGTTTAGGGAATGCAACGGGAGAATTAGTCGGTGGAAATTTATCGATTTTATATAGTTTATTGGGATCTCCTTCTGCGATTGATTGCAGAGATAAAATATTATTTATTGAAGATTTAGACGAATATCTTTATCATATTGATCGTATGATGATGAATTTAAAAAGAAACGGATGCATTGAAAATCTTAAAGGAATTATTATTGGCGGAATGACAAGCATGAAAGACAATGAAGTTCCGTGGGGAAAAAATGCTTTGGAAATTATCGACGACGTTACCAAAAAATATAATATCCCGGTAATTTTCAATTTTCCAGCCGGACATATTAGAGACAACAGAGCCTTAATTATGGGAAATACAGTTTCTATGGAAGTTACAGCAACAGGAAGCACGCTTACTTTTAAAAGATAAAATAATCTCTTCCTAAGGAAGATTTAAATACCACGTAAAATCTCGCAAGACGCGAAGTCGCAAAGTTTTGAATACACTTTGCAACTTCGCGTCTTTGCATGCAGATAACTCAAATTATTTTAAGATTCAAAAACTTGAAACTTGAAACTTGAAACTTGAAACTTGAAACTTGAAACTTTAAAACAAAAAATTATGGCAGAACATAACGATCTGGGAAAGTTAGGCGAAGATCTCGCGGCCGCTCATCTTGAAGAAAATGGTTATAAAATTTTGGAAAGAAACTGGGAGTTTCAAAAAGCCGAAATTGATATCATTGCGCAAAAAAAATCCACTTTGGCAATTATAGAAGTAAAGACAAGATCCAGTCTGGATTTTGGAGCTCCGCAAGATTTTGTGAAGCCAAAAAAGATTCAATTACTAATTAAAGCAGTAAATGCCTACATAAACGATAGGGAAAAGGATTTTGCTGATGATTGTGAAATCCGTTTTGACATTGTAGCGATCCATAAAAACGGGGAATCCTTTGCAATTGAACATCTTACTGATGCTTTTTATCACTTTTAACATAAATTTTTATTGTTATAATTGTAACAATTTGTTTTTTTATTTATATTTGCAAAGATTTATAACATCGCAATGTTAAATTAACAACCAACCGAATACAAAAAAAAAAAAAACGAATTATGAAAACTGTTTCTTCTATTGTAGAAAACTACATTAAAACAAAACCATTTTTATTAAATGCCCTATCCCTCGGAATTATTAACCTGACTTCACTTTCGCGAAATATTATGACCGAATTGGAAAGTGAGTTTGGCAAAGAAGTAAAACAAGGGGCTGTTGTAATGTCTTTAAAACGTCTTACAGAAGAACTGGATTTCAAATTAAACCACAAAATTAATAAGGTAATTAAAAATATTGGTGAAATTACCGTTCGCTCTGAACTTACCGATTATACTTTTGCAGCGTCTGAAACGGTCTTAAACAAGCAGGCAGATTTAATCTCTGATATTAATGCTTTATCGGATATTTTTTATACCTCTTCGCGTGGTGTAAACGAAACCAATATCGTTGTCAGCAGTAGTGTGAATCATCTTGTTGAAAAACACTTTATGAGAGAAAAACTAATACAGAAACTGGATAATCTGGCTTCTATTACAGTAAAATTACCAAAAGAAAATATTGTTGTTCCTGGTATTTATTACTTCATTTTCCAGCGTTTAGCCTGGGAAGGAATTATTATTAATGAAGTTATTTCTACTTCGAATGAATTTACAATTCTTGTTGGAGAAGATCAGGTTGATGTTGCTTTTAAAGTAATTAAAGATCTGAAAAACTAACTAAACAGCCATTTTACGAATCAATATGATTCTTTTTCATAAATCCTTTTGTCTTTTTCTTATAAGATAAAAGGATTTCTTTTTATCAGTATTCCCAACTCATATCTGACAAATAAGAATATTCTCAAAAGTAAAATTCAAAACAAAAATTATAATTAGTGAAAGCGTCATTATAACACTTACTTGTAAAAAAGCGACTTGCGGGCGGTTTTTGACTCATCAACATAAAAAACTAACAAAAAATCCGAATTAAGTTTTTTTATATATAATTTGTTGCGAATAATATTTTTATATATTTGCCATGAAGTCAGATTTAAAGACTTAATCTTTGATAGTTTAATACCTGGAATTAAAATAAAGCGAATTAAATTGTTAGAAGCTGCCAGCCATAGTGAAAAATTATTGGTAAGTGAACTCAGAAATGGTAACGAAAAAGCTTTTCGTCAACTTTTTGATTTATACCACCAGGATATTTATGGTTACAGTATTAGTCTTTTAAAATCAAGAGAAGCGGCGGAAGAAAATGTGCAGGATGTTTTTATGAAAGTCTGGCTCAATCGGGAAAGTCTGAATACAGAACAATCTTTTAAGGCTTATCTTTTTACGATTGCAAGAAATCAGGCTTTTAATGTTTTGAATAAAGCAGCAAATGAAATTCTTTTAAAAGAAGCTGTTTTTTATGAAAGTCAGAAATCACACGAACACGGAGATTATGCCATTCGGGAAGCCGATTGCAAAAAACTCCGAAAGCAAGCTATAAAACAGCTTCCTCCCAAACGACGGCAGATTTTTAAAATGTCCCGAAAAAAAGGAATGAGCTACGAAGAAATAAGTCAGGAACTCGGAATCTCGATAAACACGGTCCGGAACCAAATGAGTAAAGCGCTCGAATCGATGCGCGGCTTTTTTCAACTTCACGATGAAATTATCTAACCAAAACCACAATAATGCCATTAAATCACTCTTCGGAGTGATTTTTTTTTTGATATTAATTCTACGAATTGCCATTCCGTAATCTTGCGTTTCATCTTTGTCAAAGTTTAAAACTTTGACAAAGATTTTTTTTCCGATTTCCAAATAGACATATACATTGAAAATCAGCAATTTAAATTTTCATTAAAACCATTAAATGTTAAATTTTAAAAATTTCCAAGATTTGAGTAGTACTTCAATCGTTTTCGGCTGTATTATATTCAGAACCTCCAAATAAATTAATTCGTAATGAATTCAAATTCTGAAATAAAAACGCTTTTACAAAAATTTGTTCAAAATAAATGTACTCCAGAAGAAACGGAAGAAGTAATTGCTTATTATAAAAATAATCAGCTTACAGACGAATTTCCAACTGTAGAAGAAGTACAGAATCTTTTGGATGAAATGCCAAAAATGGACAGGCAAATCGCAGATACTATTTTCAATAATATATTAGCAGATGCAAAAGAAAAAGAATCTGTTATTGAAATGCCTGCAAGAAAAACAAATTACAGAAAATACATTTCGATTGCTGCTTCTATAATTATTTTATTGGGAATCGGCTTTTTCTACAAACAAAATTTAGTAGACAAACCTGTTGAAAAAAAATTCGATTTTAAAAGTTCCGACATTGTCCTGCAATTAGAAAACGGAGAGGCTCAAATTATCTCTGAACAAAATTCATCTCAGGTTAAAGATGCAAAAGGAAATATTGTTGGAAATCAAAATGGGGATAAATTAGTTTATGAAAACAGTTCTAATCCTGAAAAACTGGTTTACAACACGATTAAAATTCCATACGGAAAAAAATTTCGTCTTCAATTATCTGACGGCACATTTGTGCATCTAAACTCTGGAACAACTTTAAAATATCCTGTGAAATTTATCACTGGAGAAAACAGACAAGTCTTTTTGGATGGTGAAGCTTTTTTTGATGTCGCTAAGGACAAAAAACATCCATTCATTGTAAATGCAGACGAATTAAATGTTCGCGTTTTGGGAACACATTTCAATGTTTCAAACTATCCTGAAGATGCTGCTACAGATGTTGTTTTGGTTGAAGGTTCTGTTGGAATGTACGAATCTCACACAGAATTTGATGCGGCAAAAAACACGATTTTAAAACCTGGTTTCAAGGGAAGCTTCAACAAAGGAAATGCTAAAATTTCGACTAAAGCTGTTATAACAGATATCTACACTTCATGGATTGATGGCGGACTGACTTTTAGAAATATGACTTTCAAAAACATTATTACCAAATTAGAAAGACGTTATAACGTAACCATTATCAATAAAAATGAAAAACTGGCAAACGAGAAATTTAACGCCAGTTTTAAAGAAGAATCTATAGAAAATGTAATGAGTTATTTTAATGACATTCATGGCATTCAGTACACTATAAAAAACAATCAAATACTAATTAAATAACCAAAACCAATGAAATTCTATGAGGAAAAAAAAGTACTAGAATAAAAAAATCGGAAAGAGCTGCGAACAATTTCCGATTTACTAAGTGATTGAATATAACGAATTAACTACAATCAATTAACAAAATTATGAAAAAAAAATCTAAGAATAATGGGTTTCTATACTCATTGTTCCAAAATGACCTAAAATTGAAATTAACTACACTACTTATTTTGGTCGCCATGTTTAATATCAGAGGGAATACTTATGCCCAAAAGACAAAAGTTACTCTGGAATTAAACAATTCAACAATCGAAAAGGTTATTGAGACCATTGAGCAAAAAACTGACTTTAGATTTATTTACAAACTTAACGACATCGATCTGGACCGAACGGTTTCAATTTCTGTAAAAGATCAGTCTATATATGTTGTTTTGGAGAGACTTTTTAAAGGAACTCCTACCGAATTCAAAATTCGTGACACACAGATTATCCTTAAAAAACCCGAACTCAAAACACAGGTAAAAACCGAATTTCAAAAGCAAACGGTTTCCGGTATTATCACCGACGAAAATGGTATGCCGTTACCGGGAGCTTCTGTAATTGAAGAAGGAACAAAAAACGGAATGGTGACCGATTTCGACGGTAAATACAAACTCACTGTCGAAAGCAGCCAGTCTGTAATTATTGTTTCTTTTGTAGGTTACAAAGAAAAAAAGGTTGTGGCCAACCAAAGCGTAATCAACATTCAGCTTCTTCCCGATGCTACTGATCTACAGGAAATTGTAGTGGTTGGTTACGGAACTGCTGCTAAAAAAGATGTAACCGGAGCCGTTTCTTCCATCGCTGCAAAAGACATGAATCAGGGTGCAATTGTTAATCCGTTGCAATTGATTGCCGGAAAAGCTGCGGGTGTAAATATTACGCAATTAGGAAGTGAACCAGGTAATGGACCAAGCGTCCGTATTCGTGGCGTTTCTTCTTTAATTGGAGGAAGTGATCCTTTGGTGGTTGTAGATGGAATTCAGGGAAATATGGATTTATTAAATCAAGTACCGCCAAGCGAAATAGAAAGTTTTGATATTTTAAAAGATGCATCTGCAACAGCAATTTACGGTTCTCGTGGTGCGCCGGGTGTGCTTATCATTACAACAAAAAAGAATAAAGCGGGCAAAACTACTATGGAATACAGCGGTTCAACTTCTTTAGATTTTATTCCGAAAAAGCTGGATATGTTAAATGCAGACGAATGGTGGGCTGCCGCACAAAGCGTGGGAGTGCCGGCATCTGCAAATCATGGTTCGAATACAGATTGGTACGGGCTTTTAACGCAGACGGGAATCAGTCAGACCCATACGTTATCTTTTGGAGGCGGTACAGATAAATTTAATTACAGAGCTTCACTAACAGCTATTATGCAGGATGGAGTTGTAATTAATTCAAGTAATAAAAAATACATTGGCCGCATCCAGGCAACGCAACTGGCACTGGATGATAAATTAAAACTGACTTTTAATTTAAATACTGGTATCAACAATACAACGAGTATTATACAAAGTATCGGAACAGCAGCATATCTGGGTAATTTAATAACAAACGCCTATTTAGTACGACCTACAGATCCTGTTTATAATACAGATGGAAGCTATTTTACAGATCCGAATGTTTTTCAATATTTAAATCCGTATGCAACTGCACAAACGGTTTCTAATAATGCTGAGAATGATAATCTATTTGCAAGTTTAAAAGCCGATTTAGATCTTGCTAAAGGCTTGACCGCAAACTGGTTTGGAAGCTGGAGAAAAACAAATACAACCGACGGTTATTATCTTCCTGTTGCTTCAACAAGCGCTTATGCCATAGATCAAAATGGATATGGAAATGTTAGAAACAGAAGACAAAACGAAAAACTAACGAATTTCAGTCTTAACTATAAGAGAACTTTCGGCATTCATAACATCAATGTATTAGGATTATACGAATGGCAAAATCAAATGTATCAGGGAAATTTTGCACAAGTAAGAGGTTTCATAAATGATGATGCTACTTATAATGCGCTTCAGTTAGGAGATTTAACAAAAATTCGTCCCGGAGATATCGAATCTTATAAAAATGACCGAACATTAGCGTCGTTTTTAGGAAGGGTAAATTATTCCTTATTAGATCGTTATTTAATTACTGCCAGTATTCGTCGTGATGGTTCATCTGTATTTGGAGTTAATAATAAATGGGGTAATTTCCCGTCGGCATCTGTTGCCTGGCAAATTGAAAAAGAACCGTTTATGCGTAATCAAAATTTGTTTGACGAATTAAAACTGCGTGCAGGATATGGAGAAACGGGCAATCAGCAGGGACTTTATCCACAAAACTCTATATCATTGGTAGGAAGTGGCGGAACTACTTATTTTGGTGGTTCACCAATTACAAATTATATTATTACTCAAAATGCAAATGCCGATTTGAAGTGGGAAACTAAAAAACAAACCAACTTAGGTCTTGATTTTGCACTTTTAAATAACCGATTAAGAGGAACTGTTGATGTTTATGATTCTAAAACAGAAAATTTATTATTTGATTACACGGTACCTCAACCGCCTTATCCTTACCCTACTATTAAGGCAAATGTGGGAAGTATTTCCAACAAAGGCATTGAAGTTTCACTTGCTTATGATGTAATTAAATCTGCCAATAGTGCACTTACAATAGCTGGAAACGTTTCATTCATGAAAAATGAGGTCCTTAATTTGAACGGCAGCATAAATGGTGTTCCTTTAAATACCGATTATGTTGGCTGGGGAGCTGCAAACTCTTATTTAGTAAAAGGAAAACCAATTGGAGCCTTTTATATTTTAGAGCATACCGGTAAAAATGAAAATAACGTTGAAACTGTTTTGGATCGTGATGGAAATGGTACGATAGACCAGGGTGCTAAAAGTCCGGATCGCTATTATGCGGGCTCTGCTTTGCCTACGTACTCCTTTTCTTTTAATCCATCTTACCGCTATAAAAATTTTGATGCTGCGTTATTAATGAGAGGTTCGGGAGGAAATAAAATTTACAACGGATTACGTTCAAATTTGAGCCGTTTAGAAAATATTGGTAAATCGAATGTTCTGGCAAGTGCTGTAGATCAGGGAATTTATACTTCTCCGTACGGATCCGATTTATGGTTAGAAGACGGTTCGTTCATTCGTTTAGAAAATCTTACTGCAGGATATACTTTCCGCTTTACAGATAAATATATTGATACTATCAGACTTTCACTTACAGGAAACAACTTATTCCTAATCACAGATTACTCGGGTATCGATCCGGAACTGAACGTAAGCGGAAGTGGTAATCCTGCTGATAACTTTGGAGGTGACAGAGGGATTTATCCTCGTACCAGAAGCGTGGCGTTTGGTTTGACTGTAAAATTTAAATAGTAAAAGACATGAAAATTAAAAATATAGTAATAACAGGAAGCTTATGTTTCCTGGCACTTTTTAGTTGTACAGATATTGACGAAAATGTGTACGATAAATATCCTGCAGAAGATTTCTACGGCACTCCTGAAGGAGCAGACATTGCGCTGGCAAGTGTATATGCTCAAGTTCCGGGTGACTTTGTCAGAGATAATGCTTCGGGAGTTGGTTATGCCGGTGCAGATAATGGCTGGTATGATATGAATTGTATGTCATCAGATGAACAGGTTATTCCGCACAGAAATACTGGTGACTGGCAGCAGGATTTCGCGCGTTTGCACAAACACGAGTGGCTGCCAACAGATTTTATTATAGGAAATACCTGGAACTGGCTTTACAAATCTATTTTCAATGCCAATTTAGCGGTTAGCTTATTAGAGAAATCAAATGCCGAAGCATCTAAAATTGCCGAAGCAAAAACGCTGAGAGCTTTCTTTTATTATTTATTGATTGATGATTATGGCGATGTTCCTTTCTTCACCGATAATAATATTACTGTTGATAAAATTCCGCAATCATCCCGTAAAGAAGTTTACGATTTTATCGTTAAAGAATTAACTGAAAACGTTGAATTGTTGTCTGGAACAAGAGGCGGAAATTACTACGGAAGATTCAATAAATGGGCTGGTTATACTTTATTAGCAAAAGTATATCTGAACGCCGAAGTGTACACAGGAACTCCAAAATGGAATGAAACTTTAGCAGCCTGCAATAAAGTTGCCGAGGGTGGATTTACACTTCACTCCGGAGCTGCAGATGCTGCAAATCCGTTAGGAAGTAAATATTATGAATTGTTCGGGGATGTATTACCGGATGACGAAACCATCTTACCAATTTACGCCACACTGGATGTGGTGTCCCGAAATATTTATGCTGTTCGAAGTCTATATGGAGCACACGCTCAGACTTTATTTGGATATAGTGGTTGGAATGGTACTATTGTGCCTAAAGAATTTTTCTTAAAATATGATGCAAATGATATTCGCAGAAAACAGTTTTTAGTTGGAGAACAGCCAGGCGGTACCAATTATACACTTGAAGTAGCGTCATTAGACAATCCGGGAGCAGATCCGCAGGCAGGAGTGCGTAATGTGAAGTTTTATCCTGTTGCGCCAAGAACCGGCGGAGGTGCTTCTAACGATTTTCCAATCTTCAGATATGCTGATGTTATTTTGATGATGGCAGAATGTAACGCACGTTTAGGAAATGCCGCGGCTGCAAAACCCTTTATCGATCAGATTAGAGTTCGTGCAGGATTAACCGCTTTAGACCACAATCCAACGCTTGATGAAATTTATAATGAAAGAGGTTTTGAATTAAACTGGGAAGGCCATAGAAGACAAGACATGATTCGTTTTGACAAATTTTTATTAGCCAACGAATTCAGACCGGCTTCTCCCGCCTTTAGGAAATTATTCCCAATTCCAACTTCAGCTTTGGATGCCAATCGTGGATTAAAACAAAACCCGGGTTATTAAAAACAAAACGATCATGAAAAAATATATCAGTAAATTACTCATACTAGGCAGTTTGCTTTTTCTGGGTTCGTCCTGCGAAAGCGAGGCCGAATTAACGACATTGAAAGCTGTTAGTTTCCCTTCGGAAATTAGTGTTTCATCAACTAAAATAGTTTTAACAGAAGAGACTGCAGACGATCAGGTTCTGCTGGTCTCATGGCCAGAAGTTACTTTTCCAATTGAAGCGCCTGTTACTTACGCATTGCAATTTGATCTCGTTGGAGATACAAGCGGTGCAAATGCCTGGATGAAAGCTAAACGAATTGAAGTTGGTGCAGATGCTTTGAGCAAAACTTTAATTGGTCAGGAATTAAATAAAATTGCTGTCGATTTAGGACTTCCGATAGATGTTGAAGGAAAGTTGGTCGTTCGTGTCGAATCGGTTATGGATCGTAAAGTCTATTCCAATCCGGTAACGCTTACCATAACTCCTTACGAAAAAAGTGTTGTTTTTGGCGAAATTTATATGCCTGGAGCTTATCAGGGAGAATGGAATGTAGATACTGCAAATTCCTTATCAGCAATCGCAAAAGGTGTTTATCAGGGCTATGTTACTGTTTTACCTGGTTATGGTCCCGTATTTAAACTGAATACCGAAAGAAACTGGGCGCAATTTTACGGAGCCGGAGTTGCAAACACGGATATGGTCAATATGAGCACAAAAGATTTTGCGCTTCCTGGTGAAGGATCTTTCCAGATCAAAGTAAATTTAAATACTTTAAAATGGTCTGCAACTCCGTATTCATGGGGAATTGTTGGAGACGGAACTGCCGGCGGATGGGACAACAGTACACCTATGAACTACGATTACCAGACCAAAACCTGGAAAGTAACTGCCGTTTTGGTTCCCGGAAATGTGAAGTTTAGACTCAATAATAACTGGACAATCAATTACGGATCTAAAAATTCTACAGACGGAATCGCTTATCTGGATGATTCCGGTGCTCACTATGTTGGTGAAGGCGGTACGTATGAAATTACAATGAAAATTAATGATGTTGATCCTGCAAGTCTCGGATATCCTCCAACTTTAACGTATACGATCACAAAAAAATAAATAAAAATAAGTTTAGTTTGGTTTGAGTTTACCTGCCTTTTTTACTTCGAAAGGCAGGTTACTTCTCAATCATTAAAATAAAAAAGTAAATTATGAAATTCAATATAAAAATCGCTTACGGTTTAGTACTTGCATTAGCTTTCATATCGTGCAGTTCTTCTGATGATGACAACACAACTCCGGAATCTCCGTATACACAATATGGAACTCCTTTTGATAAAATGCCAAAAAAAGAAGATGCCATCATTTATCAGGTAAATATCCGCGCTTTTAGTCAGGCTGGAAATCTGAAAGGCGTTCAGGACAGACTGACTCAAATTCAGGAATTGGGTGCCAATGTTATTTATTTAATGCCCATTTATCCTGTTGGAAAAGAAAGAGCAACTGGCGAATTGGGTTCTCCATATGCTGTTAAAGATTATAAAGCCGTAAATCCGGATTTTGGAACTTTACAGGATCTTCAGACTTTGGTTGAAGAGGCACATAAAAAAAATATGGCAGTTGTTTTAGACTGGGTTGCCAATCACACTGCCTGGGATAATGCGTGGATTACACAACATAAAAATTGGTATCAGCAAGATGCAAGCGGCAATATTATTATTCCGCCGGGAACCAATTACAACGACGTTGCACAGTTAAACTTCAACAATCAGGAAATGAAAGATGCCATGATTGATGCTATGTCTTACTGGGTTTACAACGCAAACATAGATGGTTTCAGATGCGATTATGCCGATTTTGTCCCGAATAATTTCTGGTCTGACGCGATCACTAAATTAAGAAAAATCAAAAAGAATCAGGAAATATTAATGTTAGCCGAAGGCTCAAAATACAATCACTTTGCTTCTGGTTTTGATTATATTTTTGGTTTTAATTTCTTTTATACAATAGAACAATTATTCAAAGAAAACAAACCCGCAACAACAATACAGGATTCAAATGCTACAGAATACGCTAATGTTTACGACCCGACAAGCAGAGTTGTTCGATACACCAGTAATCATGACGTAAACCTTTCTGAAGGAACACCATTGGAACTTTTTGGAGGCAAAAAAGGATCAATTGCCACTTTTGTTGTAGCTGCTTATTTAAAATCGATTCCTATGATTTATAACGGTCAGGAAATTGGTTATAATAAAAGGTTGAATTATTTCGCAAAAACCCCAATTGACTGGTCTGTTGCAGATACTGAAATGCTGGCTGAATATAAAAAAATCATTGCTTTCAGAAACTCAAGCAACGCTATAAAAACAGGTGTATTTACCGGTTACAGCAGTGATGCAGTCAGTGCCTTTACGATGGTAAAAGATTCAGAAAAAGTTTTTGTCCTTTCTAATTTAACCGGTTCAACGGTAAAACAATTAATTCCAGCCACTTTAAAAGGAAACTGGAAAGATGCTTTTAGCGGAGCTGCCGTAACAGTTGGTGCAGATGTAACATTAGAGCCTTTTCAATATTTAGTATTGAAAAATTAATACTTAAAGCAACTTTAAAACCTAAATTTGCACAAAATTAAAATAAACATGAATTTTCAATCCCAAAAATCACTGCTTCAAATACGTTTGAGCAAAAAAACATCGCTTTTATTTTTTGTATTTGTGTCCACATTCTGGCTTCAGGCACAAGAAATAACTTCGCCGGACAAAAATCTTTCCTTAAAATTTGAATTAAAAGAAGGCGGCATTCCGTCTTACCAACTTTCATACAAACAGAAACCGGTTATTAAACCAAGTTCGCTAGGACTGGAACTTCAAAATAACGCTTCGTTTATGGATGGTTTTTCTGTTACAAATACAGCACAATCTTCTGTTGATGAAAACTGGAATCCGGTTTTAGGAGAAGAAAAAACAATTCGCAATCATTATAACGAATTGGTTGTCACTTTAGCGCAAGCGAAACACAACAATAGATTTATCCGTCTTCGTTTCCGTTTATTCAACGACGGATTGGGATTTAGATATGAATTTCCGAAGCAGAATAATTTGAGTTATTTTGTAATTAAAGAAGAACGTACAGAATTTCAATTGGCCGGAAACCATAAAATTTTCTGGATTCCGGGAGACTATGATACTAACGAATATGCGTATATGACTTCTAAAATCTCTGAGATTCCTTCGTTGATGAAAAAGGCAACAATAGAAATCAATGCACAACAGCCAATTAAAGAATTATCTGTGCAAACTCCATCCATGATGAAATCGGATGATGGTTTGTACATTAACATTCACGAAGCAGGATTAATTAATTATCCTGCAATGTATTTGGAATTGGATGCTAAAACCAATAAAATGGTAAGTCATTTGGCTCCGGATGCTGTTGGAAACAAAGGTTATATACAAACTGATGGGCACACTCCATGGAGAACGATTGTTGTAAGTGATAAAGCAACTGATATTCTGGCTTCAAAACTTATTCTTAATTTGAATGACCCGACTTCATACAAAGATGTTTCGTGGATTAAACCAGTAAAATATATCGGAATCTGGTGGGAATATTTTGTTGCAGGGAAAAGTACATGGGCTTTTGGAAAAGAAAACAACGTTAAAATGACGGATGATTTTACTAAATTGACGCCAAACGGAAAACACGGCGCTACGACAGAACGTGCCAAAGAATACATAGATTTTGCTTCTAAAAATGGTTTTGATGCGATTTTGATCGAAGGCTGGAACATTGGCTGGGAAGACTGGATCGGCAACTGGAAAGAAGATGTTTTTGACTATGTTACCGCTTATCCCGATTTTGACGTGAAAGCAGTTCACGCTTACGCTGACTCCAAAGGCGTAAAAATTATCATGCATCACGAAACTTCAGGATCGGCTACGAATTACGAACGTCGCCTGGATCGTGCTTTCCAATTTATGAATGACAACGGTTACGATGCTGTAAAAACAGGTTATGTAGGACAGATTATTCCGCGTGGCGAACATCACGACGGACAATGGATGGTGAATCATTACATTAACGTTGCGAAACGTGCTGCCGATTATAAAATTATGGTTAACAGCCACGAAGCCGTTCGTCCAACGGGATTAAACCGAACTTTTCCAAACTGGATTGCTCAGGAATCAGCGCGCGGTACCGAGTTTGAATCTATGGGAGGCTTAGCACCGGATCACACTACAATTTTACCTTTTACACGTTTAATGGGAGGTCCAATGGATTACACGCCGGGAATTTTCCAAACCGATCTTTCTTACTACGGAACAGGAAGTACCCAACGTGTTAATACGACTTTGGTAAAACAATTGGCTTATTATGTGACAATGTATTCTCCGTTGCAAATGGCTGCAGATATTCCGGGAAATTACGAACGTTTTCCAGATGCATTTCAGTTTATCAAAGATGTGGCTGTAGATTGGGATAACAGTTATATTCTGGAAGCTGAACCTGGAGATTACATTACAATTGCCAGAAAAGCAAAAGGTAAAAACGAATGGTTTATTGGTGGAATTACAGATGAAAACTCAAGAACAGCCAACATTACTTTTGATTATTTACCTGCCGGAAAAAACTTCATTGCTACTATTTATGCTGACGCTAAAGAAGCAGACTGGAAACAAAATCCGCAGAAATATACGGTTACTAAAGTTATTGTAAACTCAAAAAGCAAACTGAAACAATATTTAGCTCCGGGCGGTGGTGTTGCCATTAGCATTAAAGAAGGAAATGCTTCAGATTTAAAAGGATTGAAAAAAGTATAGATTAAAATGGTTTTCTTAGCCACGAATTGCATGAATTCGCACGAATTAATTGGTGCTAATTTGTGCAATTCGTGGCTAATTTTAAAACGAATAATTTAAAGCAAAACCAAAATCGTTTTTTAAGGTTATATCGTTTCTGTTCAATGCAGGTTTAAAAGCAAATTTTTCACTAACATTAAATTGCGACAAAGCGGCATCAACATTCGCATCAATTATATTCAAAACATAAAAACCAACAATAAATAAAGCAGACAGATCTCTGTTTCTCTGAAATTGCTTTTGTGCAGAAATCAATTGACTTTCACTTAGTCCGGCCAGAAATTCTGAATCACTTTTTTTGCCTTCCAATCTGCTTTTATATTCGTCTCTGTACAAATTGTATTTTTTTTGATTGTCGATATAAAAATACGTACTTGTTCCTATTGCTCCATAAACCAGTGGGACTTTCCAATACTTTTTATTATAAATCTGACCTAAACCAGGTAATACTGCCGAATAAAATGACGCTTTTGAAGGACGAAGCGGATCAATTGTTTCTGATTGTAATGAATCATTTAAAATAATTTTATCTTTTCCCTGAGCGAAAATTGAAGTTAATCCAAGAAATAAGAAAAGAACAACAAAGTAATTTTGCATAAAAAGTGTTTTGAAAAATTTGATTCAAAGAAAACTTTTTAGTTCTAAGTATTTTCTTAAGTAAAATACAAATAAAACTTAAATATGAGAAAAGTTTTTCCGCCACGAATTCACAAATATTTAAATAAGATTTAATTAATTAGTGAATTCGTGGTGGAAAAAACTCTTTTACTCCCCAAATAATTCCATCAACTCCAAAGCACGTTTTATAGACTTCACATTATCAAATGTCAATAATAAACGTAAACCATTAACGGTTTGTTTTTCCTTCATTTTGCAAAGATTACCATGTTTTTGAACAAAATTCAAAACTTGTCTAAATTTAGAAGATTGATAATAATCTGATTGTTGGTCGGAGACAAAATAGCCAATCATTTTTCCTTGTTTCAGGACTAATTTTTCAATTCCTACTCTGGTTGCAATCCATTTAATTCTAATGCTGTTTAATAGAGAAACAGCTTGTTTTGGCAATGGCCCGAAACGGTCTACTAATTTTTTCTCAAATTCCTGTAAACCGGCTTCGTCTTTTATAGCGCCTAATTCGTTGTATAAAACCAAACGTTCTGAAACATTGTTGATATATTCATCTGGGAATAATAACTCAAAATCGGCATCGATCTGAATGTCTTTTACATATTCTTTGGTATCGATATCACTTTCTTCCGGATATAAATCTTTAAATTCATTTTCCTTCAATTCCTCGATCGCTTCGTTCATGATTTTTTGGTACGTATCAAAACCAATTTCATTAATGAAACCACTTTGTTCACCACCTAATAAATCTCCGGCACCGCGAATCTCCAAATCCTTCATGGCAATGTTGAAGCCACTTCCCAGTTCGCTAAACTGTTCTAAAGCCTGGATACGTTTTCTGGCATCTTCGGTCATTGACGAATACGGCGGGCAGATGAAATAACAAAATGCTTTTTTATTGCTTCGTCCCACACGACCACGCATTTGGTGCAAGTCTGATAATCCGAAATTATTGGCGTTATTAATAAAAATCGTGTTGGCATTCGGAACATCCAATCCGCTTTCGATTATTGTGGTGGCAACCAAAACGTCAAAATCTCCGTTCATAAAACCTAACATCAATTCTTCCAGTTTAGCGCCGTCCATTTGTCCGTGACCAATTCCAACTCTTGCATTTGGAACCAGACGCTGAATCATTCCGGCCACTTCTTTTATATTTTCGATTCGGTTATTGATGAAGAAAACCTGTCCGTTTCTCTGAATTTCATACGAAATCGCATCGCGAATAATCTCTTCATTAAAACCAACCACATTTGTTTCAATAGGATAACGATTTGGCGGTGGTGTTGTAATTACCGATAAATCGCGTGCTGCCATCAACGAAAACTGTAAGGTTCGCGGAATTGGCGTTGCCGTCAAAGTCAGCGTATCGACATTCGCAGCAATCGTTTTTAGTTTATCTTTTACGTTTACACCAAACTTTTGTTCTTCATCAACAATCAATAAACCTAAGTCTTTAAAAACTACATTTTTATTGACCAATTGATGCGTCCCAATTACGATATCCAGTTTTCCTTCTGCTAAATCTTTTAGCGTTTGTGTTTTTTGTTTTGCCGTTCTAAATCGGTTCAAATACCCAATAGAAACCGGCATATCTTTCAATCGCTCCGAAAAAGTTCTAAAATGCTGATACGCCAGAATAGTTGTCGGAACCAAAACCGCGACCTGTTTGCTATTATCTACGGCTTTAAAAGCGGCACGAATCGCAACTTCAGTTTTTCCAAAACCAACGTCACCGCAGACCAAACGATCCATCGGGCGATCGCTTTCCATATCGGCTTTTACTTCTGCCGTCGATTTGGTTTGATCTGGTGTATCCTCATAAATAAACGAACTTTCTAATTCGTTTTGAAGATAGCTGTCCGGTGCAAACTGAAAACCTTTTTCTAATCGTCGTTTTGCATAAAGCTGAATCAAATTGAACGCAATATGTTTGACGCGCGCTTTGGTTTTCTGTTTTAAAATTTTCCAGGCGTTCGATCCTAATTTGTATATTTTGGGAGGAGTTCCGTCTTTTCCGTTGTATTTGGATATTTTATGCAGCGAATGAATACTCACATAGACAATATCATTGTCGGCATAAACCAATTTTATGGCTTCCTGCGTTTTGCCTTCCACCTGAATTTTCTGCAGTCCGCCAAACTTCCCGATTCCGTGATCGATATGCGTAACATAATCGCCTACAGAAAGCGCAGTCAATTCTTTTAAAGTAATATTCTGTTTTTTAGAATATCCGTTTTTGATGTTGAATTTATGATAGCGCTCAAAAATCTGATGATCGGTATACGCCGTAATCTGATTTTCTTCGTCAATAAAACCCTGATATAAGGGAAGTACAATAGTATGATATTGTTTTCTGATGTTCTCTGAATTGGCTTCGTCTAAAGTTTCAAAAATATCATGAAAACGTTTCGCCTGCGTTTCATTCGAACAGAACAAATAATTTTTATAGCCGTTAAAATGATTGTCGCTCAGATTATTCAGCAACAGATCAAATTGTTTATTGAATGATGGCTGCGGCTGAATATGAAATTCGAATTTTTTAGTTGTTTTAAAAATCGGTCTGGAAGCCAGTTCGACAACAGAAAAATCCAAAGCACGTTTTATAAACGAAGCCTGATTTAAAAATAACTGTTCAGGCGTGGCATGTTTTATTTCCTTTGAAAGTTTCTCAAAAGCTTCTTCTGCCCTTACGAACTGTTTGTCTAACTGAGAAAAAAGTCCTTCGGTATTTTGGATGAAAAGAACCGTTTTTTCAGCAATATAATCTAAAAAGCTTTCACGGTTTTCCTGAAAAAGTTTGTTCTCCACATTTGGAATAATCGTGATTTTTTTATGCGTTTGCACTGAAAGCTGGGTTTCTACATCAAACGTACGAATGCTGTCTACTTCGTTTCCAAAAAACTCTATTCTGTACGGATGGTCGTTTGAAAAAGAAAACACATCGACAATTCCCCCACGGACCGAGAATTCGCCGGGTTCTGTAATAAAATCAACTCTTTTAAATTCGTATTCAAACAAAACTTCATTGATAAAATCAATCGAAATTTTATCGTTCAAAGCTACTTTTAAAGTGTTTTTGTCCAGTTCTCTTCTCGTAACCACTTTCTCAAAAAGTGCCTCGGGATAGGTAACAATTACGGCCGGTTTTTTCCTGGAATTGATCCGGTTTAAAACCTCAGCGCGAAGTAAAACATTGGCATTATCTGTTTCATCAATTTGATACGGACGACGAAATGAGGCAGGATAAAACAAAACATCCTGTTCGCCAATCATTTGTTCCAAATCATTTAGATAATAAGCCGCTTCTTCTTTATTGTCTAAAACAATCAGAAAAGGCAATTCTGTTTTCTTAAAAACGGAACGGATAATAAATGAAACGGCAGATCCCAATAATCCGCTAATATTCATTTTTATCTGATTCCCTTCCAGTAAACTATTAGCAATCTGCGCTGCTTTTGGCAAATTGTCGTATGTTGTATATAAGGCGTTTTTACTCAACTTTTGGTATATTTTGATCTAATGGCGGTGCTGAATTTGGTATGGCACGTGCCGTGTCTAACATTCGCAGAAAATCTGCTTCTCCTTCTTCTTTCGGAATTTTGGCTTTTTCGACAATCTTATCCATTTGTCTTTCCAGAGAAATCAATTCTTTATTGATTTCCTGCACCAGAAAAACCACTTTATCATCTGGAATTTTATTTAAATGAATAAACAAATCCAGCATTTTAATTTTTGTAATTAATATAGAAATTCGGCTTCTTATGGCAGGTAAATTAAATTCTGCCGGAATATTATTGTTTAATAAAAGGGCTTTTTTAGAAATTGCCGCCGATTTTTTCTGAAATGCTCCTATGGTTTTTCTTGGCTTATCGCCGATTTCTTTCATAAAATCGCGCCATTCTGCCCAGGAATTTAATTTGCTTTCCGAAATTTCATTAATTGGTTCGTCAATAAATGTCCATCCTTTATTGATATTATTAAAAATAACTTCTTTCTTTTTTGCTTCTTTTTCATTTTCGGCGCGACGTTTCTCATCATCGCTCTGGCATGAAAATAATACAATTGTTAAAAGTAGAAAAAGAGATATTTTATATTTCATTTGTAAAACATTAAGCTACAAAGTTACGAAGTAATTTTACAATTACGAATTCTGTTTTGTGCTACAAATTCGTTAAATTACAGTTGATTTTCTGGAAAGATTTCCCCTATCAAAGGATGAAAAATTCTTTCCAAAAAAAATTACCGCAAGTTCGCAAAGCCAGATGTGCAGAAAGATCTGCAAACTTGTGGTTCTAAACTTTCTGCCATATAAAAATTTAGCGTTATCTAAGGTAGAAAATTAAGCACTCCGACAGAGAAAAACCCAAAGAACAAACTTTTTTATTATTGAATTTATAATTTATACTTCAGAAAAGTCGTTGTAATTGCGAAAACGTTATATTTGTCTTTTTAAAAATCATCAGGAAATGAATCCAAAAATATTGATCATTGGCGCGTGCGGCCAGATTGGAACCGAGCTGACGCAAAAGCTTCGCAAATTGTACGGAACAGAAAATGTAATTGCTTCTGATATTCGTAAACTAAATACTGATGTTGTTAATTCTGGTCCGTTTGAAGTGGTTAATGCCTTAGATTTTAACCAGATTGAACATTTGGTTGAAGTTCATAAAATTACCGACGTTTATTTAATGGCTGCACTCCTTTCTGCAACTGCCGAGAAAAATCCCGCTTTTGCCTGGGATTTAAATATGAATTCACTTTTTCATGTTTTAAATTTAGCGAAAGCAAAAAAAATACAAAAAGTTTTCTGGCCTTCCAGTATCGCTGTTTTCGGACCAACGACTCCAAAAGAAAACACCCCGCAATATACCGTGATGGAACCGTCAACAGTTTACGGAATCAGCAAACAGGCAGGAGAAAGATGGTGCGAATACTATCATAATATTTACGGTGTTGATGTCCGCAGTATTCGTTATCCGGGCTTAATCAGCTGGTCAACTCCTCCGGGTGGAGGAACTACCGATTATGCAGTTGATATTTTCTATAAAGCTATTGCTGATAAAAAATATGAATGTTTCTTATCTTCAGAAACTAAAATGCCGATGATGTACATGGATGATGCGATCGACGCGACCATTAATATCATGAAAGCTCCGACTGAGAAAATTAAAATACATTCCTCTTATAACTTAGCCGCAATGAGTTTTACACCAACTGAAATTGCAGCAGAAATTAAAAAACATATTCCGGATTTTGAGATTACTTATAATCCGGATTTCCGTCAGAAGATTGCGGATAGCTGGCCGGCAAGTATCGACGACAGTTCTGCAAGAGAGGACTGGGGGTGGAATCATACTTTTGATCTGGAAACGATGACAAAGGATATGATTGAGCATTTGAGTTAAATCGCTTTTTAACAGAATTGTTTAATATTTCTATGAAAAATTTCAATTGCCTTCAGCTTTAGCTGGAGGTTTTTTATTGTAAAAAATGAAAGGCTTTAGCCAAACTATCGAGTTTGGCTAAAGCCTTTTTAACTAGTTTGTCATTTCGACTGAAAGGAGAAATCACACCAGAAATTCCATATCAGTTATTGACAATCTTTGGGCTTACGCGTGCGATTTCTCCTTTCAGTCGAAATGACAAAAATGAGAAATGTTTAAAAGAAGCCAATTGTTTGTATCCAGCCCCGATAGAGGCGGTATACTTGCTGGCCCGACGTCGGGCAACAGCGAGATATAGCCGAGAGCGGGAACTCATGTTTATTAAAATGCCTTTTGTTATGCTCCTAATTATTCAAAAAACAAAAAATCCCGTTTAGAATGCTAAACGGGATTTTTTTATATTCTAATTAGAAGCTTACTTCACCTCAAAAACATTATTTGCAGCTTTAATATCAGCCATTAATCCGCTTGGATCGATGGTGATTTTTTTGATTGCTGATTTAGTTTTGTCAATTGTAAAATTATAGTTTTGTTGTGCCCAGGCCCAATCTTGTAAAACAGTTCTTTTTTCGTTTGAATTTGGATTTGGTTTAATGAAATTCATCATTCTTAACGGAATGTAAAACGTTTCAGAAGTACCGTCGGTGTAATCTACTTTTAAATCGATTGGCATTGGCATTATTCCAATTCTTTCCAGAGTTACAGTTGTTTTTCCTGAATTATCAGCAACGTCTTTAATTCCGTAATCAATTGTATTTAAGGTTTGCGTCCAATCGGTAAGATACCAGTCTAATTCTGCTCCGGAAACTCTTTCGGCTGTTCTTTTGATATCGTTTGGTGTTGGGTGTTTGAATTTGAAATCATTGAAATATCTGTGCAAAGTTGCATCAACATTTTGTTTTCCGATTACATATTCTAACTGCGAAAGGAAAATACTTCCTTTTACGTAAGATGAAATGCTGTATGGACGGTTTTCATCATAACGATCCCCATGAGTTGACTGTGGTTGTTCTTTTCCTGAATTTACTAAGCTGTAATAAGCTGCATAATTTCCTTTAAAGGGATTTACCTCTTTTTTATCGCCTTTCAATTCGTTTAAAGCACTATCTTCAATATACGTTGTAAAACCTTCATCCATCCACGGGTGTTTGGATTCGTTTGATGCCAGAATGTGTTGGAACCATGAGTGTCCTAATTCGTGCGTCGCAGTTCCAAGAATGCCTTCCAAAGTTCCGTTTCCAAGCATTAAAGTACACATGGCATACTCCATTCCGCCATCTCCGCCCTGAATAAATGAATATTGTTTGTACGGGTAAGCGCCAACTCTCTGGTTGTAATAGTTCATTACTTTGACCATTAGCGGCTCTAATTGTTTCCAGTTTTCAGCAACTTTTGGCGTATTTTTATAGAAGAAATGCAAATCTACATCGTTTGGTCCTTTTACAATATCGTGTGCATATTCTTTGTCTGCTGCCCAGGTAAAATCATGAACATTTGGTGCTATAAAATGCCAGGTAAGCGTTTTTGCTTTTTTTGGATAAGTAACTGTTACACCTGCATCTTCGTAACCATGTCCAATAGAATTTTTATCTTGTAAATATCCTGACCCACCAATCGTGTACTCTTTGTCGATTGTAATTTTTACATCAAAATTACCCCAAACTCCGTGAAATTCTCTTGCAATGTATGGATCTGCATGCCAGCCTTCGAAATCAAATTCGGCTAATTTTGGATACCATTGTGACATTGAAAGCTCAATTCCTTCAGAATTATTTCTTCCCGAACGACGAACTTGTACGGGAACCTGCCCATCAAAATCTAGTGTAAAAGTAGTTTTAGAATTTGGCAAAATCGGTTTCGCTAAAGTCACTTCCAAAATAGTTCCTGAAACTCTCGTCTGAGCCACAGCGCCATCCTGTTTCAAATTTGTGATTTTTAAAAATCCAATTTCGTTTGGCTTTAACGTTTCAATACGGCTTTGTTTACTATCTTTTCCATCAGCGCCTTTTACTTTGTTTACCATTCTTCCGTCGGGATCTTTTATAAAGTGAAGACGGGCATCCATTTCACTTCCCGGCTGAAAAGCATTTGGAAATAAATGATAAAATACTTTTCTCAATGTATCAGGAGAATTATTGGTGTAAACCAATTCTTGTTTTCCTTTATACTGATAGTTTTTTACATCCATAGAAACCTCCATTTTGTAATCGGCGTGTTGTTGCCAATAGGGAGCGCTTTGTGCAAATGCTGAGCTGAAGCCCAAACTCAGGAATGAAAGTAAAATAATTTTTCGCATTGTATATATGTAATAGAAAATGGAAGAGCAAAAGCCCTTCCATTAGGTTAATAGTGTAATCGTATTATTTTTTTGACATCTTTTCTGCCATTAGTAACGCGTTGTAAGCATTTACCATTTTCGCCGTTTTAGAAGATTCTACAGAAGAAACTGCTTTTGGTTTTTCTCCCGGATTTTCACTTTCTCCCAAAACTACCATTGAAGGAAGTGCTACTCCTGATTCCATTAAAATCTTTTTAACCTGAGCCGCTTTTAATTTTGGATAATAAGAACGAATTAACGCTGCAACTCCTGCCGCGTTTGGCGAAGCCATAGAAGTTCCCTGTAAATATTTGTATTTGTTGTTTGGCACTGTTGCATAAATTTCTTCACCCGGAGCAAAAACGTCAACATTTATTTTTCCAAAGTTTGAGAATGGTGCAACCACATTTTCTCCGTATTGTTTATTAATTGCTCCAATAGTAATTAAATTATCTGCAAATTCTTTTATATTGTCCTGGGAGTCGTTTGGATAATTGATGTTTTTGGTTTCGTCAATATTGTAACCGTCATTACCGGCGGCATGCACAATTAAAACGTCTTTTTTAGCAGCATATTTAATAGCATCGTAAACCCAGTCTTTGTGCGGAGAAAAGCTTTTTCCGAAACTTCCGTTGATTACTTTTGCTCCATTGTCTACTGCGTAACGAATTGCCAAAGCGATATCTTTATCATACTCATCTCCGTCCGGCACTGCTCTCACTGTCAAAATTTCAACATTTGTAGCTACACCGTCTCCACCTAAATTATTTCCTCTAACCTGGGCGATAATTCCGGCAACGTGAGTTCCATGGAGTGCTTTTTCTTTGTCCGGTCCAAAAACAATATTATTACCGTAATGATTGTCTTTTATATCTTCAGGATTGTCTCCCACAATTTTTCTTCCGTCAAAATCTTTGTTCAGATTATAACTTAACTGATCGTAAACCTGCTCTTTGTATTCACCAAAGTCAGCTTCAGGATCAAACGTTGGTCCGGCGTTTGTAAAAATCTGAGTCATGATCGCTTTACTTCGTGCCACTTTTGGGTCTGTTGAAGTAATCGCGCTTAAATCTTCAATTTTATAGGTTGTTTTATTAAGTTCTTTTTTAATTGTATTATGAACATCTAATAAAAAATCTACTTGTTCTTTGTCTTTTAAAGCTTTTTCGTATTTCTCATTATACTGAGCCAAAGCTTGTTTGTATTGTGCAGAACCGTCGTCTGCCTTTTTGACAACGCGTGTCATTTCCAGGTTTTCGTTTACCGAATTTCCAAGGAAATTCCAACCGTGAACATCATCAATAAATCCATTTTTATCGTCGTCAATTCCGTTTCCGGGAATTTCTTTTGGATTGGTCCAAATCATTCCTTTCAGGTCTTCATGCTCGATATCAACACCAGAATCTACAATTCCTACGATTACTTTTACACCTTTTTTTCCCTGAAGCAATTCAGCGTAAGCTTTATCAACACTCATTCCCGGAATCGAATCTTTGATTAAATCAAGGTGACTCCATCTTTTCAGTTCATTTTCGCTTACCGGTGATTTCTTAACAACAGCTAAAGGCGCTTTTATAAATTCTTTTGCAGCCGATTGTGCCTGTAATGTATTACAACCTGCCAATACTAGTAATGCAAAAGCAGATAATTTAATTGGGTTTATGTGACTCATCTATCTATAAATATATGTAAAGTTAAAAGATGGGACTAAATTATGCTTTTTTGTTACAAAAAGCTAACCGTTAACAATGTGTTATGAAATTTTGATTGAAAACTGTAAAAGCTATAAATTTTTTAAATCACTACCAGTCAAAGTCATACCGTTTTTAAGACTAAAGGAAGAATCAAACATAACCTTCTTACCACTTAAAAACCAACAAATACTATTCCCTTACGGTTTCCCGTAAGGAAATGTTAAAATTAAACTATATACTTGCGCGACGTAATCGTAAAATTTATCTATGAAAACAAAACTACTCTTACTGCTATTATTAGCAAATTTTTCAATGTATGCTCAATATACAAAAATACCCGACATCAACTTTGAAAATGAGCTTATTAGACAGCGAATAGATTCTGGAACTCCCGACGGACAAGTACTGACATCTAAAATTTCCAGTATTTTAAGTATCGATCTTTCTTTTAGTTCTATTACAGATTTGACCGGAATTCAGGACTTTAAAGATCTTGAAACTTTAAATTGCAGCAGTAATACTTTAATTTCTTTAGATTTATCGGGAAATATTTATTTGTCTACCTTATATTGTTCGAATAACCAACTGACAAGTATCAATTTAACCAAAAACACAGAATTAAAACTATTTAATTGTTCCAACAATAAGCTGGCTTCTTTATCGCTGACAAATAATAAAAAGTTGAATTTATTTCAGTGCAGCAATAATCTGTTGACGGCTTTATCACTAAGTAATGCGCCATTATTGGAAAATTTTACCGCTGATAAAAATAGCCTTACTTCTTTAAATTTTTCTTTAAATCCGATATTAAAAACAGTCTCTTTTACAGAAAATAAAATTACAACTGTCGTTCTGACCCAAAATCCGTTGTTAACAAATTTAACTTGTTGGAGCAATAAATTAACCACTTTAGACGTAAGTAAAAACACTGCTTTAACTTCATTGTATTGTGATACGAATGAGATTAAATCGCTAAATCTTTCTGCAAATATTAATCTGGTTGATTTTTCCTGTTCGAAAAATCTCTTAACCGAGCTTAATCTGAAAAATGGCAACAATACCAAGTTAAACAAGTCTATGTTAGATTTTCGCAGCAATCCAAGTTTAACTTGCATTCAGGTTGATGATGTGACTTATTCTACCAATAACTGGCTTTCGGTTGTTAAAGATGGTATAGCTACTTACAATGTTGATTGTACGGTTTATACTTTGATTCCGGATGTTAATTTTGAAAATAAATTAATTGCTCTTGGATACGATTCCGGTGCTCCAAATGGAAAGGTTCCGACAGCTAATATCTCTGGCCGAACTTCTTTAAATATCTCAAATAATTCAATATCTGACTTAACAGGTATTCAGGACTTCGCTGGTTTAAAAATTTTAAATGCTGACAGTAATAATCTAACAAGCCTTGATCTTTCTAAAAATGTACTTTTAGAGAGTGTAAGCTGCAGCAATAATAAGATTACAACTTTAAATGTCTCAAAGAATATTAATTTAACTTCGTTGTCATGTTATAATAACAAGTTAAATACTATTACAACAAATCCGTTGTTAAAAAACTTGTACTGTTATAACAATGAACTTACTATTTTAGACGTATCCAACAATACTGCTTTAGTAAATTTGAACTGCTCTAACAATTTAATTCAGACTTTAGACGTTTCCAATCATCTGAACTTATTGGTTTTAAACTGTTATCTTAATTCCATTAAAACTTTAAATGTTTCAAAAAGTGTTTCGCTGACTACTTTAAATTGCCAAAGCAATAACACTTTAACAACTCTGGACTTAATTAATAATATTGCTTTGCAGGAATTTGATTGTACGGCCAATAAAATTACTTCGTTAGATTTGTCAAAGAACACTTTATTAAAAACCGTTAATTGCGGAAGTAATGAGCTAGCAAGCCTAACTTTACCAGCATCAACAACACTTAACTATTTAAAATGTGATCAGAATAAGATTGCAAGTTTAGATGTTTCACAGTTGCCAAATCTAGTTAATTTGCATACTGGCTTTAATAATCTTACTACTTTAAACGTTAGCCAGAATGCTGCTTTACAATTATTATCCTGTCATTCTAATAAGCTTAAAACTTTAAGTCTTTCTCAAAATCCCGCATTAACATCTGTGATGTGTCACAACAATCTTCTAACAGAATTAGATTTAAGAAACAGACAAAATACCTTATTAAAAGATGCTCAGGTTTATTTAAACTCTAATCCGGCTCTAACTTGTATTCAGGTTGACGATGTGGCTTATTCGACTGCAAACTGGACAAACAAAGATGCAACAGCAAGTTACTCAACACGCTGTAATTTAGGCATCGAAGATTCTGTCTTTAATAAAGCTATTGTTTATCCAACTCAAACAAAAGGAGAAGTTTATATAAGCAACGTTTCTCTGGAAAAAGCAACAGTTTACAACTCATTAGGACAATTGGTAAAATCATTTGCTTTAAATGCCGGTGATAATGAAAATACCATCAACTTATCAGGGCTTCCAAGAGGTATTTACTATGTTTATTTAATAAACGGAGAGGCTGCTTCGGCTAAGAAAGTTATCGTCGACTAACAAATAACACACATAACTTAAAATCCATTTTCATTAATTTGAAAATGGATTTTTTTTGCTGTTTTGTTTAATGTAATCTCCTGTTTATCAATCTACAATAAGATAAAATGCAAACCCTTATTTATTTCTGATTGCACAAAATCCTTCAGCGAAAATTTATTCTTTATATTTTAAATAAGAAGGAAAGGGATTTTACAAATTAATTTAAAGTCAAAAAAATGGCCGTCTTTTTGAGACAGCCATTTTATAAATCAGAATTAAAAATCTTAATTATGAGTTACCACAAAATGCCGTATAATCATCAAACATTTTGATATACGTTTCTTTGTTCTCAAAATCGTAAGCTCCTTTTTCGATGCTTTCTATCATTTTAGGACAATCAGAAAAATATTCTCTTAATGCTTTTCTTCTTCCTAAGAAAATTGGAGGACTAAAGAATTCATCTTGTGTTGGTTTCTTTAATGAATAATCATCCTGAGGAAAGAACTCATGGTACAATGATACTTTTCCACCCTTTTTAACTTCTTCGAACATAGAGTATCTTTTTGTACTCACTGAAGATTTATCGTATGCACCAACAAGAGGAATTCCTCTTCCTGCTTTACCTACAATATATATTCTTCCTTCATTATCTTTAATATTTACTACTCTTTTCAGGTTAGTTTTCTCTGGTTTTTTCTGCCCGTCAATAAAGATTCTCACAGAACTTTTTTCAGAACCAATTCCATCAATCATGGATCTAAGACCTGATACCGTTTCTACAGTTCTTAAATCTACCAACTCAGGATAATCACTGATTATTCTAACTTTTCCTTTAAAAACTTTAGAGTCTGTATCTAAGACTTCACCATCAAACTCTGCATATCTAAACGCTGTTTCTGCTTTTTTATAAGATGCCAAAACTGGTTCCTGAGGGATTGCTTCGATAGTAAATGTTTTTTCTGTAAGCTTTTTGTAATTATCGATTTCTTCAATTAAAGTTGTCATGTATGGAAAATCAGTTCTTAGGCCTAAGAAACTTTTTTCGTTTTCTTTTACACCCGGAAGATATTTCGAAGCTTCCTCAACGTTCCCTAAAAGAATGTAAGTCGCAGCCAGGTTGTAGTTTGCACTAAATCTGACTTTCTTAGCCAAATCTTCGTCATCTTTATCCTGAAAATTAACATATTCCATCCAGTATTTCTGAGCTTCACCAAATAAATCTCCCCAGTTTTCTCTGTCAACATCTACTAAAGTTGGCAATACCTGAACTGACTGATTAAATTCATCTACATTAAATGTTGATTTTGATTTTTTCTTCTTTTCAAGATCAGAGTATTTTAGTTTTTCAATTTTAGGTCCGTACAAATAGAAACCTTCAAATTCCTGAAACATATTATAGAAATTATCAGTCAATATCTTATAAGTTAAGTTCTCATAAGTTTCTGTCGGATTTGTAACATACATACAAACCTTTGGAGTTGTATATCTTTTATAAATTACTTTTCCAGATTTATCTGTAATTTCCAAATTAGATTCTAAACCAATATAATATGCAGGTGCTTTTTGGTAAGTAGTCTGCAAATAATCTTCGTCGTTTACAAGTTCAAAACGGGTCAGATTATATTTTACTTTAAAATCTCCTTCTTTCTGTTTTTTCAGTCCTGAAATATTAAACGCCTGATAGAATTTTTCTGCAGAAAAAGGCGCTTTTTTAATATTCATGCTATTTTCTAAACCCGGAGCAAGATCCAAAATTACTTCGTACGACTTGTATTTTCCGTACTCCATATTGGTTGGCGGTACGGGTCCGCGAAGATTCAATCTATTTGTAATTGCTTCTGTTTTTCCTGAAGCCCATGCAGTCATTTGAGCCGATACGGTTTGAGTGGCTCCTGCAAGCATTAATAATACTATAACGCGGGTTATGTTTTTCATCTATTTTATTTTAGGGCTGGGTTATGCGTGGTGTTTGTTTTGGCAGCTTTAAAGCTTGCAATTAATTTATTTGCTTTTTCAATCATTGCTTTTCCATCACTCTTATCGTAGTCATTTGCAATTAATTTCTCAGATTCAGCAATTGCTTTTTCAGGCTGGTCGAGCATTAGGTAAATAATAGCTAAATTATAATAAGCAGAATATCTCATTTTGCGCGATGGCTTATTATCTTCTGTATATTTTGTTTTTATTGAATCAAAATACTCAATCAAAGGCTCCATATTAGATTTCAGATCATCAATTGGCTCATCTGCTTTCATAGTCGTAAACAAAGCTTTTACGGCCTGAATTGCTTCAATTTGAGTTTTACCTTCATCACTTTTCGCGTCTAAAATCCAAAGAATTTCATTATCGCTTTTTGGTTTGAAACCATAGGTACTATTAATATTACTATTAAAATAAGCTACCGAATTATCAGCAAAATCCCTTAACATTTTGTCACGGTAAGCTGTTTTATTAATATTAAAATCCTTAACCGCAGACTGACTGTCTGTAAATTCTTTTGTTTTGAATTCTAAATCTCCATTAAAATTCAGATTGTAACCTTCGTTTGCTGTAGTGTCTTTTTTAACAACAGCATTTTTTAAGAACCTGTTAGTGGCTACTGCTGTTTGCTTCGCTTTTTCTGCCTCTGCCTGTTTTTCAGAAAGTGGCGCACCGCCAATTGGTCCTTTAATTTTTGCGTAGCCTCTTGTAGTATATTTTGATACTACATAGTAATATTCTTTTCTACTAATAACTCTTCCGTCTTTGTCTTTTTGTTCTTCAGCTCTCATTGCTGGTGATGCGCCTTTTTCAACAAAATCTTCCAGGTTAAACTCGATATCAACAGTTCCGTTTTCGTCTACTTTTTTCCATCCAATAATATTAAGTTTGTCATTAACTGCAGCTGGACTTGCGTACATTTGAATGGCACCGCCTAATTTTACTCTTGAAGAGTATGTTCTTTTTTCGAAAGGAACCGGCTCTTTGGGAAGAAGCTGGTAAGTTACCGGAAAGTAAAATCGATCTAAATCAACTTTCTGTGCATTCGCACAAAAAACAATCATAAATACGATTAAAATTGTAATTTTTTTCATAGGTTATTTATTAATAATTTTTGTACGGCAAACGTATCTATAATATTCATAATAACCAACTATAAAGGGCTGTATTATAACGATTTTTAACCTAATTTTTATTTTTTTTATATCCGGAGTATATAAAAAAATATTTGTTAAACAAATTATAAAATTTAACAAAATTGGCCCTAGGTATAAATACGTTTTTTGTAGTCCTATTTTAACAAAAAAACCTGTGCCAGAAAATGACACAGGTTTGAAATATTTTAGAGTATATAATTTTTATAAAATGTCTTCGCAGGTAAAAATATCCTTTAACCGAACACCTTTATCAGTATGTTCGACTGTTATAATTTCATTATGAGCATCGTGTTCCAAAAACAAATAATGATTTTGATCTGCGGCATCATTTAGAAATTTTGCTTTTTCCGGCATAGTCAATAAGGGTCTTGTGTCATAACCCATTACATACGGCAGAGGAATGTGTCCGGCTGTAGCAAGCAAATCGGCACAAAAAACAATAGTTTTACCGTTGTATTTAATATATGGAATCATTTGCTTTTCGGTATGACCGTCTACATAAAAGATATCGAAACCAAGTTCTTTCGAATATCCAAATTCTGAGTCTGGTCTTTCAATAAAATTTAGTTGGCCGCTTTCCTGCATTGGCAGAATATTTTCTGTCAAAAAAGAAGCTTTTTCTCTTGGATTGGGCTGAGTTGCCCATTTCCAATGATTTTCATTGGTCCAAAACCGGGCATTTATAAAAGCTGGTTCATAACCGGTTTTACCAGCATTCCATCTGATACTTCCTCCGCAATGATCAAAATGAAGATGTGTCATAAAAACATCTGTAACATCATCGCGATTAAATCCGTATTTCGCCAAAGATTTATCTAGTGAATGTGATCCCCAAAGCGAATAATAACCAAAAAATTTCTCAGATTGTTTGTCACCCATTCCGGTATCAATCAAAATAAGACGGTTACCATCTTCAATCAATAAACATCTTGCAGCGATGTCAATTAAATTATTTGAATCGGCCGGATTGGTTTTGTTCCAGATAGTTTTAGGTACAACACCAAACATGGCGCCGCCGTCTAATTTAAAATTTCCGGATTCTATTGGGTATAGTTTCATAAGAATGATTTTTCTAAACAACAAAGCTAGAAAAATCAATTCCTTTTACTACAATTATTTTTAAAAACCCGAGGATTATTGTAATGTAATAGATGTTGTTCCCATTATTTCCTGCTTGTCAAAATAATTTATAAAGTAAGTCCCTTTTTTAAACTGGTTCTGATCTGCATTTAGGATTCCGTAGGCACTTAAAGATTTACCCTGAAAATCTGCACTGACAATAAAACTGTAAACGAGCGCTTTATCACTTCCAAATTCAATGAGTTTATTATCGCCCAAAACTGTATTTTTTTGATCTAACACCTGAATATAATATACCCTTCTTCCTGTTTTAGCCACCCCGTTACCATTAATTGTAAAACTGATTTTTAGCTTTTTAGCATTCTTTGCCTTAGTGGTTTCTAACTCTGTTCCCGAACTTTTTTCACGAAGCGCAATGGCTTTAAAATTGCTTAAATAAAGTTTTGAAGCATCTTTTAAAGTAGATTCTAATATTTTTTGTTTTGAAATTAAAGTGTCATTTTCTGCCTTTTGCTGATACATCACGACATTCTGACTTTCTATTTCTGTCATTAAATTTTTATTCTGAGATTTCAGCTTTTTAATTTCTAAAACCCTGCTTTCAAGAGAAACATTCAGGTTTGAAAGCTGATTTCTAAATATTTTAATCTGATCTGCCGAAGGATTTTCAGAAGCTTTAATGATCTCCATTAAATTTTCAACGTTCGCACGTTCAAATTCCAACTCTTTGGATAAGGCCGTTTTCTCAAGAATTGCCACATCATAGGCAATTTTTAATGCTTTTAGAGAATCTAAAATATCTTTACGTTCGCTTGTTTCTTTGCTTTCAAATGAGAGTCGTTTACTAATAGTTTCCGGTGTTTCAGCAACATCTTCAATGGATTCGCTACTAAAAACTAAAAATACAGCACCAAATCCCAAAATAAGAATAATTGCAAACAAAGGTTTAAACCATTTAGTATTATTTTGTTTTTTCATAAATATTCACAATTTTATGCAAAAATAACAATTAAAAATTCGTATGAACAAGTACATATACTTGTTTTTTAACAATTAAAAACAATATTTTATAGAAATTAGAAACCAATTTTTTTATACCGCTCTTTTATTATTTCCAAATCGTGATTTTATAAAAATAAGTAATATCTATTTTAACATTTGTTATAATAATGTGAACCGTTATGGAAAAAGGTTTTTAAGTCGTATCTTTGCAGATAATTTCTATTTAACATTGAAAATTAGCGTTTTAAAACTGTAATAAATTCATTACAGGAGAAAAATGCTCTTAAAAACAAACATCTAAGAACAATGATAAAAGTTTCAGATACTGCCAAAAAGAAAATCATCGATCTGATGACTGATGATGGTTTTGACGCCGCAAACGACTACGTAAGAGTAGGCGTGAAAAGCGGTGGATGCTCTGGTTTGTCTTATGATCTAAAATTTGACAAAACCAAAGGAGATGACGACAAAATATTCGTTGATAACGATATACAGATTGCAGTTGAAAAAAAATCTTTTCTATATCTGGCCGGAACTATTCTTGAGTTTTCTGGCGGATTAAACGGTAAAGGATTTGTTTTTAACAATCCAAATGCAAGCAGAACTTGCGGATGCGGAGAATCGTTTTCTTTATAGTCAAAAGCCGGAAGTCATAAGTCCAAAAGACTTAAACTGACTTTCAGACTTTGGACTTTAAAACTTTAAGACATATAAAAATAATGAGCAAATACACCGAAGACGATTTAAAAATCGAACTGGAAACTAAAGAATACGAATACGGATTTTATACTAATATAGAATCGGAAACATTTCCTATTGGTTTAAACGAAGATATTGTTCGTGCCATTTCTTTAAAGAAAGAAGAGCCGGAATGGATGACTGAATGGCGTATTGAAGCTTTTCGTGCATGGAAAGAAATGATCGAACCGGAATGGGCAAATGTACAATATGAAAAACCTGATTTTCAGGCCATTTCCTATTATTCAGCTCCAAAACAAGTGGATCCAAACAAAACTTTGGATGATGTAGATCCTGAACTTTTAGAAATGTACAAGAAGTTAGGAATCTCTGTAGATGAGCAAAAAATGATGAACAATGTAGCTATGGACATTGTGGTCGATTCTGTTTCTGTTGCTACTACTTTCAAGAAAACTCTTGCAGAAAAGGGAATTATTTTCTGTCCAATTTCTGAAGCCATTAAAGAACATCCCGAATTAGTTAAAAAATATTTAGGAACTGTTGTACCACAAAAAGACAACTTCTACGCAGCATTAAACTCAGCGGTTTTCTCTGATGGAAGTTTCTGTTATATTCCAAAAGGTGTTCGTTGCCCTATGGAACTTTCAACTTATTTCAGAATCAATCAGGCAGGAACAGGACAGTTCGAAAGAACACTTGTTATTGCAGATGCCGGAAGTTATGTTTCATACCTTGAGGGATGTACTGCTCCAAGCCGCGATGAAAATCAATTGCACGCTGCTGTGGTTGAATTAATCGCGATGGATGACGCTGAAATTAAATATTCTACTGTTCAAAACTGGTTTCCTGGAAACAAAGAAGGAAAAGGTGGAGTTTACAACTTCGTAACTAAAAGAGGTTTATGCGAAACAAATGCTAAAATTTCCTGGACGCAGGTTGAAACTGGGTCTGCGGTAACATGGAAATATCCTTCTTGTGTATTAAAAGGAGATAATTCGGTTGGGGAATTTTATTCTATCGCCGTTACCAATAATTACCAACAAGCAGATACCGGAACAAAAATGATCCATTTAGGAAAAAATACTAAATCGACCATTATTTCTAAAGGTATTTCGGCTGGAAAATCACAAAACAGTTATAGAGGTTTAGTGCAAATTAGCCCAAGGGCTGAAAATGCAAGAAACTTTTCGCAATGTGACTCTTTATTAATGGGTAACAATTGCGGGGCGCATACTTTCCCATATATCGAAAGTAAAAATCCGTCAGCAAAAATTGAACACGAAGCTACTACAAGTAAAATCGGAGAAGATCAGGTTTTTTACTGCAACCAAAGAGGTATTCCGACAGAAAAAGCGATTGCCTTAATTGTAAATGGTTTCAGTAAAGATGTCTTGAACAAATTACCAATGGAATTTGCAGTTGAAGCACAGAAATTATTAGAGATTTCTTTGGAAGGCTCGGTAGGATAAAAAGTTTCAGGTTTCAGGTTTCAAGTTTTGAGATCTGAAAATTTGTTCTTCAAAGCATTAAAAAGAATTTTATATCAACTAAATTAAAAGATTTTTCAAAGTTTCATTTTTCGGTCGAACTGAAAACTTGAAACTTGAAACTTTAAACAAAAAAAGATGTTATCAATAAAAAACCTTCACGCCGCAATCGGTGATAAAGAAATCCTTAAAGGAATTAATATAGAAGTAAAAGCTGGAGAAGTTCACGCTATCATGGGACCAAACGGTTCCGGAAAAAGTACACTCTCTGCTGTAATTGCCGGAAACGAAAACTACGAAGTTACAGACGGAGAAGTTATTCTTGACGGAGAAGATCTTGCTGATCTTGCTCCTGAAGAAAGAGCTCATAAAGGAGTTTTTCTTTCCTTTCAGTATCCTGTAGAAATTCCAGGAGTTAGTGTAACTAACTTTATGAAAACAGCAATCAACGAAACTCGTAAAGCAAACGGTCAGGAAGAAATGCCGGCTAACGAAATGCTGAAAGTGATTCGTGAAAAATCTGAATTGCTGGAAATTGATCGTAAATTTTTATCCCGTTCTTTAAACGAAGGTTTTTCAGGAGGAGAGAAAAAAAGAAATGAGATTTTCCAAATGGCAATGCTTGAGCCAAAATTGGCTATTCTTGATGAAACCGATTCTGGTCTTGATATCGATGCACTAAGAATTGTAGCAAATGGTGTAAACAAACTTAAAAGCGAGAAAAACGCAATTATCGTTATCACGCACTACCAACGTTTGTTAGATTATATCGTTCCGGATTTCGTTCACGTATTATATAATGGTAGAATTGTAAAATCTGGTGGAAAAGAATTGGCATACGAATTAGAAGAAAAAGGATACGACTGGATTAAAGCAGAGAATTAAATTTTTGTTTCAGGTTTCATGTTTTTTTTAGTTTTAGGTTAAACTACATTTTGTAAGTTTAAACTTAAATAAAAAAATTAAGAAATATGGCAACAATCACTCGATTTGAAGATTTAGAAATTTGGAAGGAAGCGCGACGATTAGCAAAAGAAATCAATCTTATTGCAGTGCATACAGAGTTACGATCAGATCTCAGATTTAAGAATCAAATAAAATCTTCTTCCGGTTCAGTGATGGATAATATTGCTGAAGGTTTTGAACGAGATGGAAATTTAGAATTTAGACAATTTCTTTCTATTGCAAAAGGTTCAGCCGGAGAAACAAGATCTCAGTTATACCGGGTTTTTGATTTTGAATATATTTCAGAAGAAAAATTCGAAGCTTTAAAAAAGGATTACGAAAATTTAAGCGGTAAAATAAAAAACTTTATCACTTATCTAAATAAAAAAGATTTCAAAGGAAATAAGTTTCAATAATAAAACCTTGAAACATTAAACCTGAAACAAAAGGATTCAGAAATAAGTTCCAATAATCAACCTGAAACTTGAAACCTGAAACACCGAAGGAAACAAAAAGAACAATGGATTTAAAAGAAAAATTAGTATCGTCTTTTATGGCTTTTGAGGAGCGTGTTGATGTGCATTCAGATTTGCATGACATTCGCACAAATGCTATAAAGAACTTCGAAAATAAAGGTTTCCCAACCAGAAAGGAAGAAGCCTGGAAATATACATCGTTAAACGCCGTTTTAAAAAATGACTTTACGGTTTTTCCAAAGCAGGAAAATGCAATCGAATTCAATCAGGTAAAAAAATACTTTTTACACGAAATCGACACTTATAAATTAGTTTTTATTGATGGCGTTTTCAGTTCGCATTTGTCTTCTACAACTCACGACGGAATCGATGTTTGTCTGATGTCTTCGGCATTGACCAAACCAAAATATAAAATGGTAATTGATACCTACTTTAATCAGATTGCAAGTAAAGATGAAAGTTTAACTTCTCTGAATACTGCATTTGCATGCGAAGGTGCTTTTATCAATATTCCACAAAAGAAAGTAGCAGATAAACCAATTGAGATTATGTATTTCTCAACAGGAAATGAAGCGGCTTTAATGGTTCAGCCAAGAAACTTGATTATTGTGGGTGAGAACTCACATGTTCAGATTATCGAACGTCACCAAAGTCTGAACGAAAATCCGGTTTTAACCAATTCTGTCACAGAGATTTTTGCTCAAAAACGTGCTATTGTGGATTATTACAAAATTCAGAATGATAACAGCGAAGCAAATTTAGTAGACAATACTTATGTTTCGCAGCAACAGGAAAGCCATGCGTATGTGCATACATTTTCTTTTGGAGGAAATATTACACGTAACAACTTAAACTTTTATCACTTTGGTGAAAGATTGACCAGTACGCTAAACGGAATTTCTATTCTTAACGACAAACAACACGTTGACCATTATACTTTGGTAAACCACGCACAGCCAAATTGCGAAAGTTTTCAGGATTATAAAGGGATTTTCTCTGATCGTTCCACAGGAGTTTTCAACGGAAAAATTTTGGTTAACCAAATAGCCCAAAAAACAAATGCTTTCCAAAAAAGCAATAATATTTTATTGAGCGACAAAGCAACCATCAACGCAAAACCGCAATTAGAGATTTTTGCTGATGATGTTAAATGCTCTCACGGATGTACAATCGGACAGCTAGACGAAACCGCAATGTTTTACATGCAGTCACGCGGAATCCCGAAAAAAGAAGCTAAAGCTTTATTGATGTACGCATTCTCAAATGCCGTTATCGAAAGCATTAAAATACCGGAATTAAAACAAAGAATTACTAAAATCATTGCCATGAAATTGGGTGTGAATTTAGGGTTTGATTTGTAGTTTTATTTAACCGCAAAGAACGCTAAGATTTACGCAAGGTTCGCAAAGTTTTTTATTAAAAGCTTTGCGAACTTTTCTTTTTTACCGTCATCTTCCTGCGAGGTTTTCAAAACCTCACAAGTATTATATTTGCTTTAGATACCTACAAGGTTTTGAAAACCTTGCAGGAAAAGAACCAATTACTTCTTAACACTATCGATTATCCCTTTCAAAAACCCATTAAAATCAAAACCAGGGTCCTCTTCCCTAACTCCCATTCTCACAATTACCATATCCATAGATGGAATAATCGCTACCATCTGCCCTTGATAGCCACTGCAGTAAAACATATCACGGGGAACATCGGGAAATTTTCCACCGGCGTTTAGCCAGAATTGTGCTCCGTATTTCCCACCAGAAGTATTTGTTGGCGTTGCCGTATATTTTACCCAGCTTTCATCCAGAATTTGTTCTCCGTTCCAGTTACCTTTTTTTAAATATAATAATCCAAATTTTGACCAGTCGCGCGGCGTTGCCCATCCGTAAGATGAACCTACAAATGTACCCGACATATCCTGTTCGACAATCATAGAATTCATTCCGATTTTGTCGATTACGGCACTGTACCAAAAATCAAGATATTCCTGTTGGGTTTTAAATTGTCTTCTTAAAATCAGCGATAATAAATTGGTTGTTCCAGAAGAATAATACCAATGTGTATTGGGTTTGAATTGTGCTGGTTTTTCCAATTGTACTTTTCCCATATCTTCAGCCTGAAAAAGCATTTTTGTAGCGTCGCAAATCGTACTGTAATCTTCTTCCCATTCTAAACCGGAGTTCATGTGCAATAAATCATTAAGCGTAATATTTTTACGTTCGTCATTTTGCCATTCTGTAACAGGAGCTGGTTTATAAATATCAATTTTTCCTTGTTTTGCCAAAACGCCAAAAGCAGAACTGGTAATACTTTTGGTCATGGACCATCCTAAAATTTTGCTGTCTTTTGTAAAACCGGTATCGTATTTTTCGGCTATTAATTTGTCTTTGTATAAAACAACAACAGCACGCGTTCTTTTAATTCTGCCACTCGTTTTGTCAAAAGCACCATCAACGGCTTTCTTTAATTTTGAGTAATTTATATTTGAAAATGCAGTATCTTTTGGTTCTTTATTTCCGTAAGGAAAAGGAAGATTATTTTCTAATTTAGTTCTTTTGGGAAGTAAATAAGGTTTTGAAACATCAAAATCATCATTAATTAAAGTTGCTCCAAGACCTTCACGATAGATGGCTTTTCTTTCCTTTAATCCGTAAACGGTTGCTGTTGCAAATTTTCCGTTTTCATCAATTGAATTTTTTGCCAGATCAATCATTTTAATATCATTGTCGGTTTTTTCGATTAAATCTACCGAACGATTATCAATAAAATGACCCGATGCGACACTTTTAGCAGAGAACCCGGAAATCAAATCCAGTTTCGGATAAGTGGTAAACCCGAAATATAAAAAAGCAAGAATCAGAAGCAGCAAAAGGATCTTGATAATTTTTTTCATAGTGATTAAAGTTATTTTAATGCAATATAAATAATTTATGTTCACATTTTTAGAAGTCAAATTATAAATCTGTTTGAGATAATTCATAAAACAGATTTGATTTTTACAAAATCTCTATTTCAGGCACAAACAATGGCGCCATAAAAGGAAATTATAGAATTGCCGTATATTACAATTTAGTTTTAGTACTTTTGTAAATAGAATTTTTCTAAATAAGACATGCTAGATATCCAAAAAATAAGAGCTGATTTTCCGATACTTTCACAAAAAGTAAACGGTAAACCATTAGTATATTTCGACAACGGAGCTACTTCGCAAAAACCACAAATGGTGATTGATGCTGAAGTAAAATATTATCAGGAAATCAATGCGAATATCCATCGTGGTGTTCATACATTGAGTCAGTTGGCTACAGATGCTTATGAAGTTTCACGTGGTAAAGTTCAAAATCACATCAATGCCAAATTTGCGCATGAAGTGCTTTTTACTTCAGGAACAACGCACGGAATCAATTTAGTGGCAAACGGTTTTACTACAATTTTAAAACCAGGTGACGAAGTTGTAGTTTCTTCATTGGAACATCACAGTAATATTGTGCCCTGGCAAATGTTATGCGAAAGAACCGGAGCGGTTTTACGTGTAATCCCAATTGATGAAAACGGAGAATTGATCATTTCAGCATTTGATGCTTTACTGTCTGAAAAAACTAAAATTGTAACCCTGAACCACATTTCTAATGCGCTTGGAGTTATAAATCCGATTAAATATATTATTGAAAAAGCACATGCTGTTGGCGCTGCCGTTTTAATTGACGGCGCTCAGGCTGTTCCGCATTTAAAACCAGATGTTCAGGATTTAGATTGTGATTTCTATGCTTTTTCCGGTCATAAAATGTGTGGTCCAACCGGAACCGGAATTTTGTATGGAAAAGAAGAATGGCTAAACAAACTTCCTCCTTATCAGGGCGGTGGGGAAATGATTAAAGAAGTTACTTTCGAAAAAACAACTTATGCTGATCTTCCTCATAAATTTGAAGCCGGAACGCCAAACATTGCAGGTGGAATTGTTCTTGGGACTGCAATTGATTACTTAAATAGTATCGGTTTTGAAAATATACAGCAGTACGAGCATGAACTATTAGAACATGCAAACAAACGTTTATCAGAGATTAGCGGCATCAGAATTTACGGAAACACAGAAAATAAAGCTTCTGTAGTGTCGTTTAATATTGACGGAATTCATCCTTACGATGTTGGTTCTATTATAGATAAATTAGGAATTGCTGTTAGAACGGGACATCACTGCGCACAGCCAATTATGAATTTTTTCTGCATTCCGGGAACTATTCGTGCTTCCTTTTCATTTTATAACACAAAAGAAGAAATTGATTTAATGGTAGATGCCGTTAAAAAAGCACAAACCATGTTAAGCTAAAAAAACAAATTTATGAGAATACTATCATTATTGCTCTTAACTATTTTTATCGCAAGCGGATGCTGCAGCCAAAAAAAAGTAGATATGACATCAACTCAAATTGAATATTCTGCACAATCCAGAGGCTATTATAAAAGTATTGTGGCACAAAACAAAACGGTTTCTGTTACAAACGGACGTGACGCAGCGCCAGTACAAATCAATGTTGATGATGCTAAATGGAACGAAATTGTGACTGCATTTTCAAAAGTTAAACCAGAAAATCTTTCTTCCTTAAAAGCTCCTACCGATAAAAGAACATACGACGGGGCAGCGATTGGAAACTTAAAAATAACAAAAGACGGAAAGACCTACGAAACGCAAGGCTTCGATAATGGTTATCCGCCAAAAGAAATCGAAAAACTGGTAAATTTATTAGTTGATTTTGTGACCGAATAATTATGACAATAAAAGAAATTCAAAACGAAATAATTGACGAATTCTCAATGTTCGACGACTGGATGCAGCGTTACGAATACATTATTGAGTTAGGAAAAAGCCTTCCTTTAATTAAGGAAGAATACAAAACCGACGAGAATTTAATTAAGGGCTGTCAGTCTAAAGTTTGGCTGCAAGGCGAGCAAAAAGACGATAAAATTGTTTTCACCGCAGATAGTGATGCGATTTTAACAAAAGGTATTATCGCTATTTTAATTCGCGCTTTCTCCAATCAAAAAGCTTCAGATATCATAAACGCTGATACGCAATTTATTGACGAAATCGGATTAAAAGAACATTTATCTGCTACTCGTGCAAACGGTTTAGTTTCGATGATAAAAAACATCAAAATGTATGCTTTAGCTTTTGATGCTAAAAATAAAAATTAATTTTTTCTGCCACGAATTTCACCAATTACGCAAATTTTTTAAAAAATAATTAGTTCTTGAAATTCGTGTCAAAAGAAAAAACAAAAAACAAAAATGGAACAAGAAATAGACACAAACGAATTAGGAGAATCTATTGTAAGAATCCTTAAAGGAATTTACGATCCGGAGATTCCTGTAGATATTTATGAATTAGGATTGATTTACGACGTTATGGTAAATACCGATTACGAAGTAAAAATCTTAATGACACTTACTTCACCAAACTGCCCTGTTGCAGAAAGTCTTCCGAGGGAAGTAGAAGAAAAAGTAAAAACTATCGAACACATAAAAGATGTAGAGGTAGAAATCACTTTTGATCCACCTTGGAGCAAAGATTTAATGAGCGAAGAAGCAAAATTAGAATTAGGAATGCTTTAATAATAATTGTTTCAGGTTTAAAGTTTCAGGTTACACGTTCCAACAACTTGAAACTTTAAACTTTAAACCTGAAACCATTTTTCAAATGGAAGAAATCGTTAACAAAGTTGCCAACAGTGCATTAGAAGTATTTGATCTTGAGGATTATTATCCGAAAGGAATACGAACGCAGATTGACATTTCGCAATGGCTTTTAGAAGGTTTTCTTTTGAAGGAAAAAGACTTTAGAGAGCATCTTAAAAATCACGATTGGTCACAATATCAGGATCATTATGTAGCGGTGCATTGCAGTACCGATGCTATTATTCCTGCCTGGGCATTAATTTTAGTTAGTGTTCATCTGGCGCCTTTTGCCAAAAAAGTAGTCAATGGAACAATCGAAGACCTCGACGCAAGTCTTTACGAAGAAATTTTAAGTAAAATTGATTTTTCTGTTTATCAGGACAAACCGGTAATTGTAAAAGGATGTTCCAGAAAACCTGTTCCTATGCGGGCTTATATTTTAGCTGCAAATAACCTTCAGGTATTTGCAAGAAGTATTATGTACGGCGAAGCCTGTTCGGCAGTACCACTATACAAACAATCTAAGAAATAACTTTCAATTACATGTTGTTAACACTCCACTTTCAATTGGTTTTTAGTATATTTGATAATACACTAAAATTAAATAACCATGAAAAAGCTGGCGTTCTTACTATGCATAGTGGCGAACTTTACTTTTGTTCAGGCACAAAACTCAGAAAAAGAATTAATTCAGAATACCGAAAAAGCGGTTAAAAAAATAAACGATACAATTGAAGGCGAAGGCTGGAAAAGCAAAGGAAATTTTTCTTTATTATTAAACCAGTCCAGCTTTAACAATTGGATTGCCGGTGGAGAAGACAGTTTTTCAGGAACACTGGGAATCAATTACGATCTGAATTATAAAAAAGACGATGTAACTTGGGATAATAAAATCCTTGCATCATACGGTTTGCTTCAGACTAAAAATGCCGATTTCGAGAAAAAAACCGATGACCGCTTTGAGATCAATTCTATTGTTGGAAAAAAAGCTTTCGGGCAATGGTATTACTCTTATTTCCTCAACTTTAGAACCCAGTTTACAACCGGATATATCTATGGTCAGGACGCAAATGGCAAAGAAATCAGAACCGAAAACACCAAATTTCTTTCTCCCGGATATCTCACAACAGGTCCCGGTCTTTATTGGACAAAAGATTCTAATTTAAAAATCAACTTTGCACCTTTAACATCAAAATTTACATTTGTAGACAGCGCGTACACCTCTGGGATTGATTATGTAGATGGTAATTATTTCGGAGTAGATGCTAATAAAAGCATGCGTTACGAACTGGGTTTTTACGCTTCTCTTTATTACAAACTTGCTATTATGACCAACGTAACTGCAGAAAACACCTTAAACCTATATTCTAATTACTTAGAAGACCCGCAAAATGTCGATATGGATTATTCGCTGAATATTATTATGAAAGTCAACAAATACCTTTCGGCAAACTTTTCATTTCAGGCAATTTATGATGACAATGCTTTCCGCGGATTCCAAACCAGACAGGTTTTTGGTCTTGGGGTAAACTTCGGATTTTAATAATCATTACACAAGACATTTTATAAAACATTGTCCCGATTCGGGATAGCTGGATTCAACAATTCAATTATTAAAAATTTAGAAAATCACGATAAAAAAAAACGGCTTTTGATAATTCAAAAGCCGTTTCTATTTATTACTCTTCCTTCTCTACTGCATCCTTATAATCCGGATACAAAAATTTGTTATAAGGAAAACGTGTAATATGAATTTGTCTTACAGCCTCATAAACAACTTCTCTAAATTCTTCAAAATTTTCTTTATTGCTTGCCGAAATGAACAATGCTTTGTCTTCGCCAACATTACTCATCCAGGTTTGTTTCCATTCACCTAAAGAATAGTGTTTTCGTGTTCTTTCGGTAATCAAATCATCTTCATCGATTGTCAGGTGTTTGTAAGCATCGATTTTATTAAAAACCATTATTGTTGGTTTATCGTTACTTTTAATTTCCAGCAAAGTTTTGTTTACAGATTCAATATGATCTTCAAAATCAGCATGCGAAATATCTACTACATGAAGCAATAAATCGGCTTCGCGAACCTCATCCAGTGTACTTTTAAAAGAATCAACCAATTGTGTCGGCAGTTTTCTAATAAATCCTACCGTATCAGAAAGTAAAAACGGAAGGTTTTTAATGACTACTTTTCGAACCGTTGTATCTAAGGTAGCGAACAATTTATTCTCCACAAAAACATCACTTTTACCAATTGCGTTCATCAAAGTCGATTTCCCAACGTTGGTATATCCAACCAAAGCAACACGAACCATCGCGCCACGATTACTGCGCTGGATACTCATTTGCTTGTCAATCGTTTTGATTTTCTCTTTCAATAATGAAATTCGGTCACGTACAATACGTCTGTCGGTCTCGATCTCCGTTTCTCCGGGACCACGCATACCGATACCCCCTTTTTGTCGCTCAAGGTGTGTCCATAAACCGGAAAGTCTTGGTAATAAGTAAATACATTGTGCCAATTCTACCTGCGTTCGTGCATAAGATGTTTCGGCTCTTTGCGCAAAAATATCCAGAATCAGATTCGTTCTGTCCAAAATTTTACAATCTATAATTTTTGAAATATTTTTTTGCTGTGAAGGCGTCAACTCATCATCAAAAATTACAGTCGATATTTTGTTCTCGACAACAAAAAGATTGATTTCCTCAATTTTACCAGTTCCCACAAAAGTCTTGGGATTTGGGCGTTCCATTTTTTGCGAAAAGCGTTTTATAACTTCACCTCCCGCGGTAAAAGTCAAAAACTCCAATTCGTCCAGGTATTCATTTAATTTTTCTTCACTTTGATTTTGAGTAACAATACCAACAATAACTGTTCTCTCAAAATTTATAACTTCTTTTTCTAACATAGTCTTGAATAAGCTGCAAATTTAATCATTTGTACGCTACAATTACTTATACAATTTAGTTTTTAAATTTATATATAATAGATTTCTTTATAAAAAAAATGGAATTCTGTCGAGACAAACTCAACAAAATTCCATTCTGAATGATCTAATTATGAAATGTTTATTCGTAAATAAACGTTTTTTCTGTTTTTACAATTCCGTTCTCTTCTATTTGGGAACAAGAAATCGGATAGTTCAGTTTATTGTATTTGTATTTTCTGCTCACTGCCACTAAAGCTGTCGACGAAGGGCTGAAATTCATTTCGTTATTGTAGGAGATAGTTTCAAAACTAAATTCATCTTCGTGATATGAAATCATGGGTACAATTACTTTATAGTTATCACCAAACAAATTCTGAACAATTAATTGCTCAACCGATTTTTTATCATCATAGGTATAGGTTTTTGAAATTTTATCTCCAACCAGTCCCTTATGTTTCGAAACATTATCGTTTACATAAACATATTCTAATTTTCCAACAATTGCCTTGTTTCTGTCACGTGTCGTACGTCTCACAATGAGGCCATTTTCAACTAAGTATTCAATATCATCCACAATATTCTGATGATTTGTACTTTTCTTCGTTATTGCTTTTATCCTGGCACCTTCATAAGAAAAAGTCACCGTTTTTGTAATGTAATCGTTACCCTCGTGGTATTTATTTACAAACTTTATAATGTTATTATCAGCATCATAAGTATAATTGATCACTTCCTTCCAATCACTTCCAATCTTTTCCTTCACAGTCATATCCAATAATCCGTTTTTATTGTAGAAGAATTTTTGAATAACATCTGAAGTTGTAATGGTCTGGATTTTTCCGTCGGCAAATACAATTGCTTTATTTACAATTTCACCATCTTTATAATTTTGGTAATTTGTTTTTACAATATTAATCTGCTTTAATTTTACTGGAGCGTCCTGACTGTGCAACAAACATGGGAAAACCATCATTAAGATGGCTAATAAGTAGATTTTTTTCATGGTATTTGTATCGATTTGGGATGACCAAAATACAAAATTCAATTAAATTTTAAGAGTTTGAAATACAAAAACTACAATTTTTTAAATAATAATCTAAAAATCAACCTCTTAATTTAACATTTAAAAATTACATCTTATTTCTCACCAAAAATCTTAATATCATCAACCATAAAAGCGCCGTTCAAAGTCTTATCTTTTCCAGAACCCACATATCTGAACCCTATATTAATATTTCCTGAATAAGCTGATAAATCTATTCCGCCAGAACTAATAAATTCGCGGACTGGTGTAGAAATTGTCGGAACTTTAGCTTCTACTTTTGTCCATTTTGCTTTTGTAACACTAGAACCATCAAAATTGGCAGAAACATAAACTTCTAAAGTATTTAACGGTGAATCGATTTTTAAATCATGTTGCGCACTTCTAAAAGAAAGTACTGCGTTTTTATAACCTGACAAATTAATTTTAGGGGAAACAATCCAGGCTACATTTTCTGCTGCTGTTGTACTGGTGGTATTAAATTCAGCATATCCGTTTCCGGAGTACACCATGCTTTTCCATAATTTTGAAGCTTTTTCTACGATGTTGCTCCAACCTGGTAATGCAAAGTTCACATTGTTTTTAACCGATTGAAAATCTTCAGAAAAAAATGGCGTATTTCTTTTTCCATTCATTATAATATCATTTTCAGCACGAACCATCAACTGATAATCAGAACCAAACTTCGTTAAAATTCCCCTTACTGTTCCGCTTCCTTCCGGTACAAAATGATCGGCAAATTTCGCGTAAGCACTGGTTCTAAAAATAATCTGATTTCCAGTTTTATCCCTAAGATTCCAGTTGGTAGATCCTCCAACATTATTCGATTCTTCAAAATAATGACGCCCTAACGCAGATTCGGAAAATTCGACATCGTTTAGTTCAATTAAAGTATTTAATTTTGAATCTGACACCGCTTCCTCTATGGAAAGTGATTCTACTAATCTGTTTTCCTCTATAATGGTACAGGAAGCATTGAGAACATTTCTAAAATCATTTTGCGAAATTCTGCCAATAGTAGGATCGCCGGAATTACTAACATAGAGACTTCCAATTCGCAATCCTCCGTAATACAAATCTGTAAATTGATTTTTAAGCTTTACATATACTTTGTTTCCTACACGATAATCAATATAAGTATTGGTTGCATCAACTGAAACGCTAAATCCAATTGACGGAATTCCATTTGAAGCTAATGTCTGCAAAGAAATGGTTTTGAAAAAATTACCGCCCTCGTCACTTGATATTACGTAAGCTTCCATTACATCATCATATAAATATTGTTTTGCAGTGGTACCAGAAAGCTCGTAAACTTTCTCTACTGTTTTATTGACCGTAAGATCGGGTTGTGTACAGGATAATTTTGGAGTTTCAATTTCCGTACTGCAGCTAAATAATAATATTGTGAAAAGTGTAAATAATTTTTTCATGAGAAAATAATTTCAGTTTATAATCCGATAGTAAGATTTAAAAAATAAGTGCGTCCGTAGCCATAATAATATTTGGGGCCAAAAGAAGGGGTTCCGCTGGAAACATCCTGATTTAACGCTCTGAAGTTTGCATTTCTGGCTTGCTCAAAACCACCAGTCTTATAAAGCAGATCCAGCACATTGTTGACGCTTGCAAAAAGCCCGATATATTTTTTTCGAATTCGCCACGATTTTCCACTACTAACATTTAGCAATGTGATAGGATTGAATTTTTCCTGCTTCAATAATTCATTTCCACGGTCGGCCGTAGCTTCAGGAAATGGAAAACCATTTGCCGGATTGATATAAAATTGAGAAGTTCTGGAAATTGGAGATACATCAATGTAACTTTCTGCTAAATAATTAAGATTGGCTGCCAGCCACCAAAATTTAGGATCGCGATATTCCAGACCAAATGAAAATGCTTGTTGTGGAGTTCCGGGTTGTTTGTAATTTTTTAAATAAGCAGGTCCAAAGTCAAAAATTGTTTTAAGATTATCTTTTGCCCTATTGGCGTCATTGGTAATGATTACATTTGGATTGCTGCTGTAAACATATTTCCCAAAAGCAGCAGATAAAGTGCTTTTAAGTGTGGAGGAAAACTGATATTCAAGACTTAATTCTGTTCCAATATTTTTCTTGTCTAATTTTGTCAAAGTCTGAGTGACAAAAGCATCTGTCGCATCATAACCTGCGCCATTATCAAAAATCCCTTCGGCGTAGAAAAAAGATGTTTTTGAAGCGTTTTTAATAATTGAATAATAAGCTGTTAAACGCAATTTCAATTTGGGAGAACGATACATATAATTGGCATCGGCACTACTGATATTTTCACTTTCAATTCCATCAACAACAGAATTGTTTAAACGCGAATTTGAAAAAGCATTTCGCAATGAAGGTGCCCGCGTAAGATGTGCCGCATTCAAAAACAGTAACTGCTTTCCTGATATTTTATAAGTAAAGCCTCCTTTAAAACCAAAATTTTCAAATTTTAATTTTTCGCTTTTCCCTAAAGAAGTTGTTGGATAAAGTCCGTTTTGGTATAAACCTTCCCTTTGATAATCTGACATTGAATAAGACTGCGCCAGAAAGAATTCTGTTTTATTATAAGTAAATTTAAACTGTGTAAAGACTTCTGCTGTCTGAGCCAAAAGATTATAATTATATCCATAAGCATCGCCTTTTCCAACTTTACGATTTGGGTTCTGCAAGTCGGATTGCGATAAATTTCCTTTGTAAAAGGGATCTACATCTTCAAAATATTCTCCGCCAAGAAGATCCAGTAAATATTGAAAATTATGCGATTTTAATTTTTTAAAAGTAAATCCCGTATCAAAAGAAATATTCGGCGTTATCAGCGTATTTAAATTGGAGTTTACAGCAAAAGTGTGGTCATCGGTTCTGTCTTCATAAAGTACATAATGACTTTGAGAAGGTATATACCCTTTTTCTGCCGGTTTTTGATTGGCCAAATACAAGGCATCCCAATTAATCTGGTGATTGGCAAATAATGCGATTTTACTTTTTTCTGCGTTTTCATAATCGGGCGTAAATTCACCTGAAAATTCCCCGTGATCTTTTGCGTACAGGGAACTAAAATAACTGGGCATGTTTTTATAATAAACCGGATCGGGACTGTCTGCATTTTGATAATCTAAATTGCTGTTGCCCACTTTTCCGAATTGATACATTACGCCAGAAGTGAGATTGGTTTTATCATCAATTTTAAAATAATGATTCAGCATCAGCAGCGGCTCTTGTACATTTTTTATTCTTGCGTTTCTTTTTTCACCGCTTTGAAATCCCCAATACGAATTGTATTTTTCTCCCAACAAACGGGTTACTTCCTTTGTATTCGCAGAATTTTTACCACGTGAATTCGGCGTATAAAATCCGGTGAAATTCAGTGAATGTTTGTTGCTTAATTTCTTTTCAACACTAAGAAAAAAAGAATCTGCATTAAAATTGGTTCCTTCAAAATAGCCTTCTTCGGCCCAGCGTTTTCCCGCAGAGATTACGTATGCCCAGCCTGAAGTATTCATGCCCGAAGCATACGTTGCAATTGCCCTCAATGAATAAGTTGTATTGCTTCCCGAAAATGTAAGTGATGTTCCTTTTCGGTACAAGGATGCGCGGGTGTAGATTTGCTGTGTTCCTAAAATTCCTCCGAAAGTATAATTGGACGGCGCAGCTCCTATAGAAAATTCCTGATTGCGAAGGACATTATTTAATCCGCCCCAATTACTCCATTGCGGGCGTCCGTCATAAATTTTATTCATCGACATTCCGTTGAGCATCATGATTCCGTTTTCGCTGTCTAATCCGCGAACACGAAATCGTGCCTGTCCCCAACTAAACGCCGATGCCTGCATAAAAGGATCTTTGGAAGATTGCAGAAGTCCAGAAGTCATTTCGGAAGAACTATTATCTTCTGTAAAATCATTGTCTGATAAAGTGATCAGTGCAGCCGGAACTTCGTCTGAATAAGTATCCTCTAATTGTAAAATACCAAGATTGATATCTTTGCCCAAATCAGACTTGAATTTTAAAAGATAATCCTTGTATCCCTGACTTCTTAATAAAAGCAACTGCTCTTTTTGAGGGAAAATATGAAGCTCAAATTTCCCTGCCTTTGACGTGAGCTGCATCAAGGCTGTATTTTGTATCGTTACCACCACATTCTCCAGCGGATTCTGAGTTCGTGCATCCATAACAATTCCCGTAACCTTTATCTCCTGCTGTGCCGAGCCTATGTTGAAGAACCATACAATAAAAAAGACCGCGTATTTTTTTCTCATTTAAATCCAATTTACTTTGAAAACTAATCGTCGTATTCAAAAGATAAAATTGGTTTTTGGAAAGAGAGAATTAAGAAAACGAAACACTCTGTTTAAATTCAAATATAAAAGAAATTATTTAAAATAAACAAATTCTTACAAAATATTATAAGATTAGTTAATATGACAATCAAACTCTAATTTATGCTGTTCTTATTTTTGAAACCATAAAAGCAATTAAAACGCCAAAAATTCCGATAAAGGCAAACGAAAACTGAAGTCCGAAATTTTGTGCAATATGTCCAATTATCGGAGGTCCCATCAGAAAACCCAGGAAACTTACACTGGAAACGATTGTTAAAGCTTCGCCTGCCGGCACTGTCGGGTTTTTACCGGCAATACTATATACGGTAGGAACGATTGTTGCCACGCCCAAACCAACAAGCATAAAAGCAATAGTGCACGGAATAATATAAGGAAGAAAAACTGCAGTAAAAAGTCCGGCAGAAATCATGACCCCGCTGATCTGCATGACACGTTCGCGGCCAAATTTGTTGATTAATCCGTCGCCTAAGAATCTTCCGCTCGCCATCATAATCATAAAAGAAGTATAACCTAAAACCACCAAAGGTCCGGGTGCCTGTACAATATCTTTAAAATAAACCCCGCTCCAGTCGAACATCACCCCTTCGCTGGCCATACTGCAAAATCCAATTACTCCCAACCAAAGCAACGCCTTATCTGGTTTTACAAATAGCTTTTTTTCTTGTTTTGTTTTTATTTTTTCTTTGGCACGAATTAAAAATTTAAAATTAAGAGCCACCATTATTAGGACAATCCCGGCTACGATCATAAAATGATGCAACGGACTTAATTTTAAAGCCAGCATTCCTAAGCCAACTAAGGCTCCCGTAAATCCAGCGAAACTCCACATTCCGTGAAAAGAAGACATGATTGTTTTTTTAAACAAAACTTCGGTATAAACTCCCTGCGTATTTACAGCGATATTGGCTAAATTTCCGAAGACTCCAAACAAAAATAAACCCAGCGATAACTGCAAAACGGTAGATGCCAAACCTAAATTTATTAAACAGAAAACGTACATAATCAATGAAAAAATCAGGATGCGATGACTTCCAAATTTGGTTACCATTTTTCCGGAAAAAGGCATTACAATTAACTGCCCAACCGGAAGTGCAAAAAGTATAGAACCCAAATCGCCTTCTGTTAAATGCAGAGCCGTTTTGATATCCGGAATTCTGCTCGCCCAACTTGCAAAACTTAAACCCATTCCGAAATAAAACATCCCAACGGCAAAACGAATGCGATTTAAATAAGAAGCCTTTGCTTCTCTAAATACTTTCTTGATTTTTCCTTTAGTCTGAAAAAGCGATAACGGATTAAAATTTATCAGCATATTAAATTTTTATTGATATTTTCAAAAATACTAAAAACACTTTTTAAAGCACACAGCATCTTGTGTTATAAACAATTTACAACGTTATTGTTTATAATTTAAGGGCATCAAAAAAAGTGATTTCATCTTAATAAAATTACACATTTCGAATTTAGTTTTAAAATGAAAGTCCAAAAAAAAGACGCACTATTGTGCGCCTTTTATTAGTTTATACTTATTACTTTTTGCTGGGCGTTGCTCGCAATGGCAGCTTCTATAACCTGCATTACTTTTACACCTTCATCTGCTGTAACAGGTTCTTTTTTATCGTTTGTAATCGAATCGTAAACGCCATCAAAAAAACTAAAATAATTCCCCTGAAGTGTTGGAACTTTTTCTCTTACTATTTTTCCATCAATTTCGGTGTGTAAAAGACCTTGTAGATTTTCATCCTCTGTACCCCAGGATTCCCTGTTTGGTTTTTTTCCGACTTTTAAATCATCTTCCTGAACATCTCCGCGAGGTTTTAAGAAAGAACCTTTTTTTCCATGAATGGTATATGCCGGATGGGCTTCTCTCACAAAAAATCCGGCTTTAAGACGTACTCTGAAATTAGAATAAAACAAAGTCAAATCGATCCAGTCGTCTACAACAGAATTTTCACGTGTGACGCGAATGTCTCCAAAAACCGATTTCGGACAACCAAACAAACTTATTGCCTGATCAATGATATGCGGACCTAAATCTTTCAGCACTCCTGCACCGTTATTTGCGGTTTCTTTATGTGCCTTGGGGCTTAATACAGGATTATATCGGTCAAAATGAAATTCGGCTTCAACCAAATCTCCTAAAACGCCATCATCAATTATTTTTTTGATGGTTTTAAAATCACTGTCCCATCTTCTGTTTTGAAAAACAGCAAGTTTAACATTTTTTTCTTTTGCAATTGCAGCCAGCTCTTTGGCCTCTGCAACTGTAGTGGTAAAGGCCTTTTCTACAACGGCATGTTTTCCTGCCAAAAGTACTTTTTTTGCATATTCGTAATGCGTTCCCACAGGCGTGTTCACGATTACCAAATCAATGTTATCTTCTAATAAGTCGTCGATTGAAGCATAACTTTTTACATACGGATAATCTTCCTGAATTAGTTTTTTGCTTCTTTCCCACGAACCTAACAATTCAAATCCCTCATGAAGATCTAAAAACGGAGCGTGAAAAACTTTACCCGACATTCCGTATGATAATAGTGCTGTTTTAATTTTTTGCATTGGTTTGTGTTTTTTCAGCCACGAATTCACAAATTATAATTTTAAAATAATTCGTGAATTTGTGGCTAATAAATTTAAAGTTTAGCTCTTTCGTATTGTTTTGGCCATTGAATTTCTGACTCTAATTCTCTGGCAAAATCTAAAGGCAAATTCGGGTTTCTAAGTGATTCTCTGGCAAATAAAATTAAATCGGCCTGACCTTTATTTAGAATATCTTCGGCTTGTTCTGCTTCTGTAATTAATCCCACAGCGCCTGTTAAAATATCTGCTTCCTGTTTTACTTTTTCTGCAAACGGAACCTGATAACCCGGACCTAATGTTATTTTCTGATGCGAAACCAATCCGCCTGACGAAACATCGATTAAATCTACTCCTTTTTCTTTCAATATTTTAGAAAGCTGTACAGATTCTTCGGGATTCCATCCGTTTTCTGCCCAGTCGGTTGCCGAAATTCGAACAAATAAAGGAAGATCTGATGGCCATTCTGACTGAACAGCTTCGACAATTTCTAATGTGAAGCGTATCCTGTTTTCAAAACTTCCGCCGTATTCGTCTGTTCTGTCATTCGTTAAAGGCGATAAAAACTGATGCAGCAAATAACCGTGCGCGGCATGAATCTCTAAAACCTCATAGCCGGCTTCGACAACTCTTTTGGTTGCTGATTTAAAATCAGAAATCACTTTTTGAATTCCGTTTTGGTCTAAAGCTTCCGGAAGAAAAGGTTCATCATCATGATATGAAATGGCACTTGGGGCAACCGTTTGCCATCCGCCTTGAGCGAAATCCAACTTTTTATTGCCTTCCCATGGTGCCGAAACACTTGCTTTGCGTCCGGCATGCGCGAGCTGAATTCCTGGAATTGAATTCTGAGAAACTATAAACTGGTTGATTTGTCTTAATTTTTCGATATGTTCGTCTTTCCAGATTCCGAGATCTGAAGGGGAAATTCTGGCTTCCGGAGAAACGGCCGTTGCCTCCTGAATGATTAATCCTGCGCCGCCGGTTGCACGGCTTCCTAAATGCACCAGGTGCCAATCGTTTGCAAATCCGTCAACTGAAGAATATTGACACATTGGCGAAATGACGATTCTGTTTTTTAAAGTGATTTTTTTTATAGAAAGCGGAGCGAATAATTGAGATGCCATAAATGTAACTTTTAATGATGTTAGACTACTTATTACGTATAAAAGTCTTTGAAAAGTAAAGTTACGGCATCTTGTTAAAACTCGAAATCTAAATGTTTATTAATTAACAAACATTTAAAACCTTAAACACTATCTTGCGCTCTTATATTAAAATAGAAAACGCTACTTTTGTGCGTTAAATTACGAACTAAAATTTTAAAATGGATATAGTTATCAAACTCTCTCAATTTCTATTGAGTTTATCTTTACTTATTATTCTTCATGAATTAGGGCATTTTATCCCTGCAAAATTGTTTAAAACCAGAGTCGAAAAATTTTATTTATTTTTTGATGTTAAATATTCCCTTTTTAAAAAGAAAATTGGCGAAACAGAATACGGTATCGGATGGCTTCCGTTGGGAGGTTATGTGAAGATTTCCGGAATGATCGACGAAAGCATGGACAAAGACCAAATGGCTCTGCCTCCACAGCCTTGGGAATTTCGTACTAAACCGGCATGGCAGCGTTTAATTATCATGCTTGGCGGCGTTACAGTAAACTTTATTCTTGCTTTTATTATTTACATCGGAATGGCGTTTGCTTACGGTGATACTTATATTGCCAATTCTGATTTAAAAGATGGTGTGGCGATCGATAATCCCGCCATGGTTAAAGCCGGTTTTAAAACGGGTGACAAAATTGTTTCGATCGATGATAAAAAAGTAGAAAATTTTGATAGTGATATGAATATGAATATCATTATGGCTAAAGAAGTTTTGGTTGAAAGAAACGGACAAACGCAAACGATTAAAATGCCAACTGATTTTGTAGATCAGCTTTCTAAAACAGAAAAAGGAATGCTTGTTGGTATTCGTTATCCTTTTGCCATTGGAAAAGTAGCTGAAGAATCTCCAAATCAAAACCTAAAACCAAAAGATCTGATTCTTTCCCTTAACGGACAAAAAATTAAATATTTTGATGAAGCAAAATCTATTTTAGAAGCCAATAAAGGAAAGGCTATTTCTGCTGTTGTTTTGCGTGACTTAAAAGAAACTCCGATTAATTTAAAAGTGAGCAAAGACGGCAAACTGGGTGTTGTTGCCGGAGGTTTAGACATGAAGTCTCTCGAAAAGTTAGGCTATTATAAAATTAGTAAAAAAGAATATGGTTTCTTCGAATCTATTCCGGTTGGTCTTGAAAAAGGAAAAGATCAATTGGTTGGTTACGGAAAACAATTGAAAATGATTTTTAATCCGGAAACAAAAGCATACAAACAAGTGGGTGGTTTTGCGGCTATTTTCAATATTTTTCCTACTTCATGGAGTTGGGAAGCATTCTGGACAATTACCGCTTTGTTATCGATTATGCTTGGAGTTATGAATTTATTGCCAATTCCTGCTCTTGATGGCGGACATGTTATGTTTTTATTGTACGAAATAATTAGTGGCAAAAAACCGAGTGATAAATTCTTAGAGAACGCACAAATGGTTGGTTTTGTATTACTTATTACACTATTAGTATTTGCTAACGGAAACGATATTTACAAAGCGATTGTCGGCAAGTAAAAATATTTAATAAAAAGAGTTAAAATATTTTTGAGAAACTAAAAATTCGATTATATTTGCACTCGCTAAAAAGAACAGCAACTTCCTCCTTAGCTCAGTTGGTTAGAGCATCTGACTGTTAATCAGAGGGTCCTTGGTTCGAGCCCAAGAGGGGGAGCAACTTTTTAGCAAACATATTTACCTTTAAGGTGATTCCTCCTTAGCTCAGTTGGTTAGAGCATCTGACTGTTAATCAGAGGGTCCTTGGTTCGAGCCCAAGAGGGGGAGCTTATTAAATACCACTTACAAATTGTAAGTGGTATTTTTTTTTGACTATTAATCAGAGCCCCGAAAGCTTTCGGGTTGGTTCGAGCCCAAGAGGGGAAGCAACTTTTTAGCAAACATATTTACCTTTAAGGTGATTCCTCCTTAGCTCAGTTGGTTAGAGCATCTGACTGTTAATCAGAGCCCCGAAAGCTTTCGGGGTTGGTTCGAGCCTAACAGGGGAGCAACTTTTTAGCAAACATATTTACCTTTAAGGTGATTCCTCCTTAGCTCAGTTGGTAGAGCATCTGACTGTTAATCAGAGCCCCGAAAGCTTTCGGGGTTGGTTCGAGCCCAAGAGGGAGCTTATTAAATACCACTTTACAAATTGTACTTGGCGTTTTTTTGCCTATTAATCAGAGCCCAGAAAAACAAGAGTGTGAGTTAAAAAAGATCAAGTCATATAAATGATTTTTCTTCATGCTATGAATCATATTGTTTACATTTTACATTCTAAAAAACTTAATCGATATTATATTGGGTATACATCTAATTTGGATTTAAGATTAGAATTTCATAGAAATGCGCCCCAGAACAAATTCACTGCAAATGCAAATGATTGGACTTTGTTCTTTAATTTTAAGTGTAACAGTAAAACGCAGGCTCTGTTTGTAGAGAAACACATTAAAAATATGAAGAGTAAAAAATACATTGAAAATTTAATTGTATATCCAGAAATAATAGACAAACTTCTTACGAAATATAAACCTGACTGTTAATCAGAGCCCCAAAAGCTTTCGGGGTTGGTTCGAGCCCAAGATGGGGAGCTTATTAAATACTACTTACAAATTGCAACTGGTATTTTTTTTACATAACGTTTTCAAATACAAACGAACGAATTCAATTTGCTTTAAACCAATGAAAAAAGCAATATCTTCTGTTAAAAAACTTTGGAATTTAGCCTTCTTTAAATTTTAATATCTCTGCATTCAATAAAGTTTGATTTATTTTAGAAAATGAGGTTTCAATACAAAAAAGCGCCGTAATCCAAGATCACGGCGCTTTCCTATTTCAAAAAGTCTAATAAATTAAACCCCTAATTTCTTAGCAATCTCAGTTGGAATTCCTCCTTTGTTTACTAATAAAGCAGTAGTTTTATATTTTACGAAATTCTTAGTTACAAACAAGAAACCTTTGTAGTCGTTTGTTTCTCCCCAGGAATTTTTTACGATGTAGTATTCTTTTCCGGTTTGGTCTTTTGCTAAACCAATAATGTGCATTCCGTGGTCGTCTGTTGTGGTGTAGTTATCAAACGCCGCCTGACGCATTTCCGGAGTGATTTCCGGTTCTGCTTTAGGTCCGTTAAACATATCTGCTTTTTCTTCAGCCGTCATGTCATCGAATTTTTTAGTAGCTACATAAGCTACACCATTTTTCCAGCTGAAAGATTTCTCACTCACATCTGTTGCCCAGGCTACAGTGTATCCTTTTTTCAGGGCATTGTCGATAACGTCTGTCATATCGTTTACTTTTACGTTGTAAACCTGATCCAAAGACCAGTTGTCCGGCACCATCATTGTCGTTTTTTGGTAATAAGGCGCATTGGTAAAAGAGGACATTTCTACATACTCGTCAGGATTAATTCCTACCACTTCTTTAGCAAAAGTTTGCGGCGTGTAGCTTTTTCCTTTGTAATTGAAATTTTGAGGTGCCTGCCCTAAATAAGAATCGATCATTGCTGCGTAGGCTTTTTTCCAAGTTGGTGTCAATTCTCCATTCGGGTTTTTTACAACTGCCGTTAGGAATCCTTCGATTAAGGCACCCATTTCGGCAAATTTATTTTTGTCTGTTCCGTAGTTTAAACCTGTGTAAACTTCTCTGGGTACAGTTCCGTATTTTTTGTACATATTAATTACGTCGTGCAAAGCTCCACCATCTCCAAGCGAAATTGCTCCGTGCATGCGAACGTAGTTTTCTCCTTTGTCAACATATACATTTCTTGCAGAATAAATTTGAGACAACTCAACCGGCTGTTTTCCTAAACGAATCATTTCTGATTCTAAAAAAGAGTTTGTTGAGTAACTCCAGCACGTTCCCGAAGATCCCTGAGATTTTACTGATGTTGTTCCTAAATTGATTACTTCTGTAAATTTGAAGTTCTCTTTACTTTTGTCGCTTGCGTTTAGCTTTAGTGAATTTACTAAAACATCCTGCGCAAAACAGCCTGCAGTTCCAGCCAAAAATACTGATGCTGCAAACACTGATCTGAATGAAAATGTATTCATAAGTTAGGTTTAAGATTTATAAAAATTAGTCTCTTATGTTTCTAATTTGTTACAAAACAATTAAATATTATACAATTTGTTTAAACTTTATTTGTTAATATTTTCCTAATGATATCAATTATTAGGTTATTTATACAAAAAGCCACAATATGGGATTATTGAGGCTTTTTAAGGTTATCATTTTATAAATTAACTTCTTACAAGTTTTTTTCCTTTTTTATCGCATCCAGTTACTTCCAAAAACAATGTAATAGGCCCATTGTTCGGGGCCTTTTGCAACGTCTATTCCCATTCGTAATTTAAATTTTTTGGCCAATAAGTATCTAAAACCGGTTCCGTAGCTGTACACAACTGGCTTCGCAAAAGCCTGATCCCAGTCATCAAACGCACTTGCAAGTCCGCCGTAACCCATAAGACTCCATCTTCTGTACACGTCCCATCTTAATTCCAGTTCACTGACAAGGCTTGTTTTACCCATATATCTGGCCGCGGGAATTCCTCTCATATTAATTCCCGGTTCCAAATAAAAGGGCGGACTACCAAAAGCCTGTTCTCCTTCAATCCTTAATCCGGCAATTAAATTGCTGGTCACAGGATGGTAACCAATTGCAGATAAATTGACGCGCCACGATTGATAATCGCTGCCTAAAGCTTTGTCCGACCAGAAAAAATCAGACTGAAGCCTCATTCCTTTATCTGGTGTAAATATATTATCGCGTCCGTCAAACTGTATCGCAGCTCCTAACTGACTTACCGTACTCTTAATATCTTTTGGTTCTACAAATGGCGGTGGGAGATTAAAATCGGGCAGGTTTATTTTAGAATTTAAAAAAAGATATTGCGGACCTGCGCTCCATTTTGCATTATTAAACTGTTTCAGCCATTGCGTGTAAAAAATAACAGATCTAAAATTAAGTTTAAATTCCTCATCGGACAGATTGGGTCTTTTCGAATAAAAAGACAAATTCATATCACCATATGCGGCCATGACACGATATAATATTTTAGGTTTTATTAGTGTCGCAGATCGAAAAGCGCCAACGAGCCAGCTTTTATTTCCGGTATACATTCCCATTCCGCCTGTTATGTCCGGGTTTATAAATCGTTTTTTTCCATTTTCTTCTATAACCGGTTCGTGTTTTTTAAGAAATATGGGCGCAACAGCCCCTCCAATTCCGCCCAGAGCCGGTTCTGTTATAATGGATGGAATCACAATAAAACCGTGGGCATAAATAATATAATCACTTAGATCGATGGCTCTGTCAATAGAATCTCTTAAGCTTATATGCTGTTTTTGCGCATTCAGTGTATTAAACGAAATGATAAACCATAACGTAAAAAGGAAAATGTTTTTTGTTAGTCTTTTCTTTTTCATAAGAGTATAAATCGTTACTATTCACAACTTTCAAATGGAATCTAAACTACTTTTTCATATAAATTTATAGTCTGCTATGATTTTACTAAATAGAATAAGCAGTTCTATGACCCGGATTCAGTCGAATTGTTTTAAAATACTTTGATGGAGATTTTCCTGTATGTTTTATAAATGCCCTAAAGCAGGTTGTACGGGATTTAAATCCAGAAGCCCAGGCCATACCTTCTAATGAGAGATCTTTCCACTCGGGATCGTTTATTTTATCTTTGAAGTGTTCTATCCTTTTAAGATTTATGTAATCCTGAAAATGAAGTCCAAATTCAGAATTTATAAGATTAGAAAGATGATGTATGGTTATTCCGGTTTCATCTGACAGGTTTCTTATTACAAAATCTTTCTTTAGATAAAGTTTTTTAAGATTTAAAACAGAATCCAGTTTCGAAAGATATTCCTGTTTTTTTTGAGCTGTTAATTCGTATGCAACTGGAACAGTTTTAGTTTCTTTAGATTTGACGATAGTAGTTTTATCAACTACAAAATCGAATCTTTCTTCGTCGTCATGAAAAATTTGCGGCCTGAAATAAAGCCAGCCCACTGTAAGAAATAAAACTGTCGAAATGAGAACATAGCCCGAAATCTCTACTGCATATATATTTCGAAGTAAAAAGTGATATACAAAAAGGGCAGAAAACAAAAACAAAACCATAAGATTGTAAACACGGATCCAGTCGATTATTTTAAGGCGATGAAATTGATTTCCGTTAAATTTTTTCAGATCATAGTTTAAAATCAACATGGTTTGAAAAAAGACATAGAAAAGCCAGATCGTCAATGTTAAAATAGAAAATGGATTTTTAATTTTTGCTTCTATAACATCTACCCATTTTAGAGTTGTAAAATTTCCTGCATATACAAAAACAGTTAATGCAAAATATAAAGCAAAAGGAACAAAATGCAGCCAATCGAGTTTTCTAAAGTTTTCCTTTGCAGACAGAATGTTTCGTACATATAAAAATGAAGATGGAGCTGCTAAGTATATAAATGATTTTGCAATTATAAAAAGATCCGGAAAATCTTTAAATACCTTAGCCGACAAGTAAAAATTATAAATACTAACCATCGCAAGACTTAAAAGAAACATGCCCAAAAAGAAATTTTTTGAATAGTTTTTCTTAGAAAAAAGTACCCTAATTGCCATGGCCAGGCCTGCTATTGTCGCTATAAAAAAGAAAAGAGAGAGTAAAATATTAGTCATTTTTTTAAGTTTAATTAGTAAACATTTATCTTAAAAACCTAAAAAAAATTACTAAGCAGAAGAGATAACAATAAAGCTTTGTACCTGCCAAAAGTTTTGACAAGTACAAAGCTTTATTTTTACAGCCTTACTTTTTGACTGTTCCGGGAGGAAAATCTGCCAGTATTTTTTTGATAGAACTATTAATAAATTCTTCAGGATTATCTGGCTTGCTGTCAATTTCTGCATTTCCGATTCCCTGCCAGAGTAGTTTTTGAGTTTTGTTAGAAACGATATCGATTACCAATGAGCCGTCGACGTAGTCGTAACTATTAAACGTTGTATTGGCACCGCCCATCATGGCTCCTCCGCCCCAATATCCGTAAGGGCGATACATTCCGCCATAGCCGTAAAAATCGGTATTGGCGGTTACAGATGTTTTGTTTTTAAGAATAGAAACAGCATTTACTTTCAAGTCTGGATTACTGGATTCTGTAAATCCTTTTGCTAGCATTTCATTTCGAATGGCTTTTGCAACACGGTCAACATTTAATTGATTCACCTGACCTTGTTGGGCTTTTAAATCATAAACAGCAAAAGTTTTGTATTCTGTGAAATTTGCAGAATGATCATAATCGGTAGTTACTTTTACAGTTGGAGAACAACTATAAATTAAACCCAAAAATAAGATTGGGATAATGCGAAGATTTGTACTTGTAATATTCATGTTTTATTATTTAAATTATTATTAAATCAGTTTAACTCGAATCTACTAAAATCTAAAAATCGTAATGAAATAGAACATTGTATTGCAAACCACAATATTCAAAAGCAAATAGCTATAATACAATCACTTATAGCAACATAAAGATATATTATTTTACTTAAACTGATACTATTAAATAAATAATATCTTACGGATTTTTAAAATTAATCACAAAACTCTTTTATTACGTCTTATAACTATATACCTAAGTGATTTTTTTTTTAGAATTGTCTAAAAGAGATTAGTATAATTATAATTTAAAAGTTAACATGACCTACGATTGGAATTAAGGTTGTACTGAAAACTGAACTATCTGTAATCCGAATTTTGTAATTTCACTGAATGAAGGATTTAAAGAAATTAGAGTTGTATTGCCTTCCCCATTTTGAGTAATTTCAGCATTTACAACCAAACTCGTTCCGGTTTTATAAATGAACTATTTCTAACTTCAATTAATTATCTGAAAAAACTTTTTTCCAGTCTTTTTTCATATCAATGACATGCCATTTATTTGCAGCAGCTGCATTTAGCGAAGCATTATCTTTTTCCTGATATTTATATTCCCTTATAGAATCATTGTGGTTAACCAATAATTGAAAAGATGGATGTTTACTTCCCTGTGAATATTTCAGCATAGCAACGTCTCCTGCGCCGCCTTCGTTTCCACAAGCAAAAACAGGTCTCTTGCCAATAAACAATTGTATTCCGACCGGCTTACCTTCTTTATCATTAAAATGATTTAAAGCAGGTTCACGCATAACAGCATTTTTAGCTGCATCATATTTATATTTAAATGAAGTTCCCACAACCTGATTTTTCGGAATCCCGTAAAAATCCTGAGATATCCCTCTTACCACCTCGATTGTTCCCCCTGTAACGATATAGGTTTTAAATCCGTTGGCACGTAAAAAATCCAGCAATTCTAACTGGGGTTGATAACGGACTTGTTTTAGCGGAACGTTTTTACCGGGGTATTTGGCTTTTTTATAAAATTCATTAACCGAAGCTTCAAATTCATCTTCGGTCATTCCGGTATGAGTTGTAGCAACCAATTCTATGAGGGCTTTGTCTCCGCCTTTTTCAAAATAGGTTTTATCATTTTCAATCACTGCTTTAAAAGGTTGTTTTTTGGATAATTCAGGATTTGCTTCTACCATTTTCTTTACGCGATAAAAAGCAAAAAGCTCCTGAACATAAGGCTTTTCAGCCCATAATGTTCCATCGTTATCAAAAGTGGCGATTCTGTCCTCGACAGGAATAAAATCTGCGCTTCCTTTTCTGGTAACTTTTTGGACATACGCTATAATACTGTTTTTTAGAGCTCCTTCATTCCAGGCTGGCAGCGGGTCACCTGTACTTATCGTATCTGTTTTTTTACTTTCAGTTTTGGGTAAGGTTAACGTGTCGGATTTTTTACAGGAAAAGAAAAACAGAACTATTAAGGGTAGAAAAAATATTTTAGCTTTCATGATGTTTTTAGGTAAGAAATGATACGTAATTATTGAAGTTTACAATGAAAACTATGATGCACTATAATCTGCATCTCACATTATTCGCTGATGAGGATATTTAAAACAGATTAGATTTTTACTATCAAAATTAAGTAATAATGAGCGATTATTCTTTATTTAATGGCATTGGCTTGTTTCATTTTATAAAATGAAACAAAAAAGAATGGAATTTGCATCATTTTTTCTTTATGAAATACATACTAAAACTTAATACACGGATTTGTTTTTTTAAATATAAACTGAACACATCTTTTTAAAAAGTTTTGTTGAATGAAAGGAAGTTTAATTTTTTTCCCGCTAAAAAGAATATTCTTTACAGCATTAAGTGGGTATAATCTTCGAAAAGAAAATTCAACCTTTCATTATTTCAGAAATTTCTCTTCCTCGCACTTTTTTAATAATTTAATGTCTAAAATCCTATCATTTTAAAATAAGAACAAAAAAAAGCCGCTTAAATAAGCGGCTTTTTAAATATTGAAAGAGAGAGTTATTCGATTTCTGAAACTCTCATAGTATTCACCATACCTTTTTCTTTAATTGGCATTGCAGCAAGATTAATTAAATAATCTCCTTTTTGTGCATATCCTTTTTCAATTGCAATTTTATTTACATCTGTTACAGTATCATCTGTACTTTCTTCATTATCATAATAGAAAGATTTAACTCCCCATAATAAATTCAGCTGCGTTAAGATTCTTTTGTTTGAAGTAAATACTAAGATGTGTGCAGTTGAAGGTCTCCAGGCCGAAATCTGGAAAGCAGTATAACCACTGTTTGTTAAGGTACAAATTGCTTTTGCCTCGATTTCGTTAGCTAATAATGCAGCCTGGTGACAAACTGTTTTAGTAACAAAACGTTTTGTTTTAATTTGTGGTGTATTCTGCGGAACCTGAATTAATGGTGAATTTTCAACAGCCTCACAAATTTGTGTCATTCTCTGGATTACCTGTACCGGATAATTTCCTGTTGCAGTTTCTCCTGATAACATCACCGCATCTGCACCATCCATTACTGAGTTAGCAACGTCATTTACTTCTGCTCTTGTTGGCGTTAAACTGGTAATCATTGTTTCCATCATTTGTGTTGCAACGATAACCGGAATTCTTGCGGTTTTTGCTCTGCGAATCAAGTCTTTTTGAACTAATGGAACTTCGTGAGCAGGAAGCTCAACACCAAGATCTCCACGGGCAACCATTAATCCATCACAATATGCTACAATTTTGTCCATGTTCTCAAGAGCTTCCGGCATTTCGATTTTAGCAATAATTGGAATTTTAACTTCCGAATGTTTCGCGATCAGTTCCTGTAAGTCTTGTAAGTCACGTGGCGTCTTTACGAATGAAAGTGCAATCCAGTCTACTTTTTGCTCAATTGCAAAAATCGCATCTGCAATATCTTTTTCAGTCAAAGCTGGTAGAGAAATTTTAGTGTTTGGTAAGTTAACTCCTTTTTTAGATTTTAACTCTCCGCCCTGAATAACTCTGGCAACAACTTCTGTTTTTTTATCTGTAGAAACGATTTCAAAAATTAGTTTACCGTCGTCAAGCAAAATACGCTCTCCAACGTTAACATCATTTGGAAAATTTTGATATTTCATGAACGCCTTTTTTGACGTTCCAATAATATCTTCAGCAGTAGTAAAAGTGATTTCGTCACCATCGTGTACAACTGTTCCTTCTTCCATTACACCAACTCTAAGTTTTGGTCCTTGCAAATCTCCTAAGATTGCAGTAGTATAACCAAACTCTTCGTTTAGACCTCTAATAATGTCAATCTTTTCTTTTACTCCTTCGTAATCTGCATGCGAAAAATTGATTCTAAACACATTAACCCCTGCATCGATCATATCTTTGATGATCTCTCTTGTACTACATGCGGGACCAAGTGTAGCAACAATTTTGGTTTTCTTGTTTGTTAACATTTTTTTTAAAAAATTAGATTGTTTTTTGATTTTATTTTGTCTGTATCGACGGCATATATGGCCGCAATACTTTCTATGGTATTTAGTTTTTGTTGAATTTCTGAAAAATTTAGCGCCTCTTCGCTATTGTCTATTTTCAGGAAAAAATCGACCTTTTTAAATTCAGGAAGTAAATGAATTGTTGTTGAAACCTCACTTGTTTCATTAGAAAACAAATTCTGAAAATCATTTGTACTCACAGAAATGATTTCATTTTTATTCTGAATTAAATTCCATGAAACAGCCTTTTCCTCATCATAGTAATAGAACCTGGAAAAACTTGCTTCTCCTTCCTTAGTCTGAGCATGGATCTCGTTTTTGCTCTTACTTAAGTTTATCGGAAGGTTTTTATTGATAAAATAGGCAAGTCTGTAATCTTCTAATGAAGTATGAATTGCCATTAAATAATAATCAATTTCGTCAAATTCGTCTAAATCCAATCTATGAATAGCCATGTCATGAAAAATCAAGTTGTAAATATACTATTTCTAACGGAGCTTAAATAGTGTAGACGAAGTTGTTTTTGTTAAATTATAAACGAAAACGTTGTAGTCTTGTGATAGTTACAACATTTTTGAAGCTATTTTTTGTCAATTTTTTCCTGAAATGCAAAATAAGCTCTTTGTGAAGCTTTTTCTTCTGCTTTCTTTTTTGAGGTAGCTCTCGCTCTTGCAACTACTTTCTCATCAATACTCAATTTGACTCCAAACAGGCGTTGTCCGTCAATTCCGTTATCTTCAAAAATATCATAATGGAAAACTCTTTTTTCCTTCTGACACCATTCGATAACCAGACTTTTGTAACTAATCACTTTTCCTTCAAGCCGTGCAATATCTACATAAGGCGTTATCACTCTTTTTTGAATAAATCTTTCGCAAAAAGGATAACCTTTATCCAGGTAAATAGCACCAACAAGAGACTCAAAAATATTACCATGAATATTTTCTCCAAAATGCTGAATGGGCACTTTACTTTCAACAAACTGCACTAAATTCAAATCTTTTCCTAATTCGTTCAAATGCTCACGGCTTACTATTTTTGAACGCATCTTGGTTAAGTAACCTTCGTCACCATTTGGCGCCTTATTAAATAAATGTGCAGCAATGACAGCACTTAACATGGCGTCTCCTAAAAATTCTAAACGTTCGTAATTAATAGGATGCCCATTCTGATCTAATTTATTAGACGAGCGGTGTGTAAACGCTCTTCTGTAAAAATCAATGTTAGCAGGCTGAAAACCAAGAATTTTCTGAATAGTGTCAAAAAAAATCCCGTCTTCTAGAGAACGGGATTTAGAAAATATTTTTTTGATAATATTCATATACAGAAATTAGTCAGCTAGTTTTTTAAACAATACACAAGCATTGTGTCCACCAAAACCAAATGTATTACTCATGGCAACATTTACCTCTCTTTTTTGAGGTTTGTTTAAAGTAAGGTTTAAAGACGGATCAATATTTTCGTCAACAACTGTATGGTTAATCGTTGGAGGAACAATTCCGTGTTGCATTGCCAGGATAGAAGCGATTGCTTCAATAGCTCCGGCAGCACCAAGTAAATGCCCTGTCATCGATTTTGTAGAGTTGATATTGATATTTTTAGCATGTTCGCCAAAAACTTTGCTGATTGCTTTTAACTCAGCAACGTCTCCTAATGGAGTAGAAGTTCCGTGAGTATTGATGTGATCAATATCTTCCGGTTTCATTCCGGCATCTCTCAAAGTATTTTCCATAACTGCGATAACCCCGATTCCTTCAGGATGTGGTGCAGTTAGGTGGTAAGCATCAGATGACATCCCGCCACCGCCAACTTCGCAATAGATTTTTGCACCTCTGGCTTTGGCATGTTCATAATCTTCAAGCACCAATGCTCCTGCTCCTTCTCCTAATACGAAACCATCTCTGGTTGCATCAAAAGGTCTTGAAGCCGTTTCCGGACTTTCGTTTCTCGTAGATAATGCGTGCATTGAGCTGAAACCTCCCATACCAGCAATTGTAACTGCTGCTTCAGAACCTCCGGAAACAATAACATCGCACATTCCTAAACGAATGTAATTGAAAGCATCGATTAATGCATTTGCAGAAGATGCACAAGCAGAAACCGTAGTATAATTAGGTCCCATATATCCGTTACGCATAGAGATATGTGCAGGTGCGATATCGGCAATCATTTTAGGAATAAAGAAGGGATTGAACTTTGGAGTTCCATCACCTTTTGCATAGTACATTACTTCATCCTGAAAAGTTTCTAAACCTCCAATTCCTGCTCCCCAGATAACACCAACTCTTTGTTTGTTTACGTTATCATTTGTAATTCCGGCATCTTTGATCGCTTCATCACTGGCAGCAATTGCATATTGAGCAAATTTATCTAATCTACGAGATTCCTTGCGATCCATGTAATCTTCAATATTGAAGTTTTTTACTTCGCAGGCAAATTTCGTTTTATGCTTCTCGGTATCATAATATGTGATCGGAGCGGCTCCGCTAACTCCATTCACAAGTGCATTCCAATAATCCTGGATATTATTCCCGATAGGGGTAAGTGCACCTAATCCTGTTACAACAACTCGCCTTAATGCCATAAATATGTGTTTTGTACTTTAAACAAATAAAACCCACGCTTTCTTAACTTGTTGTTACTTAAGAGCCATGGGATTTACAATATAAATATATCTTTTTGATTGAAAATCAATCGAATTTTAAATTTTAAAAAAAATAATAACACCCAATTTTTAATAAATTTCAACTTTTAAAAACAAATTCCAAAAAATTTGGAGTCTGGCCCCGAAGCTCGGGATTAAAAAATTGGAATTTTTTAAAAACCGGGTGTGGTATTATTATTTTTTAGCTTCCTCGATATAAGAAATAGCTTGACCAACAGTAGCAATGTTTTCTGCTTGATCGTCTGGAATTTGAATATCAAATTCTTTTTCGAATTCCATAATAAGCTCAACAGTGTCTAATGAGTCAGCTCCCAAATCATTAGTGAAGCTTGCTTCTGTTACAACTTCGTTTTCGTCAACACCTAATTTGTCTACGATAATCGCTTTTACTCTTGATGCAATGTCTGACATAATCTTTAATTTTAGAATTTAATTTGTTGGCAAAAATAAAAAACTTTATCTTAAAACCATGATTTAGTTAATAAATGTAACACTAATTTATAAAATTAATTTCAAGAAAGGTCTTTTAAATCTATTTATTTTCGATTTTTATTCCGTTTTTTGCAGTCTCAAAATTAATTCCAATATGAAAAAAATTGTTGTTTTTGCCTCAGGATCAGGTACTAATGCAGAAAACATTATAAAATATTTTGCCAATACTGAAATTGCAAAAGTCGTTTCGGTGTTTACAAATAATGCTACGGCAAAAGTGATTGAAAGAGCAAAAAATCATCAAATTCCGGTGGAAATTTTCGAAAAAAACGATCTTTTAGAGAGAAATGTATTACAAAAAATAGAGAAAATCGACCCGGATATGATTGTTCTGGCTGGTTTCCTGCTGAAATTCCCGGACAACATAATTGAAAGATATCCCAACAAAATTATAAACATTCATCCTGCCCTTTTACCCAATTATGGTGGAAAAGGAATGTATGGAATGCACATTCACAGAGCGATAGTAAATAATAAGGAAAAAGAAACCGGAATTTCTATTCATTATGTTAATGAACATTATGATGAAGGCGGAATAATTTTTCAGCAAAATATTGCCTTAACAGAGAACGATACGCCGGAAACTGTTGCGGAAAAGATTCATGAACTGGAACAAAAGCATTTTCCTGAAATTATTGAAAAGTTATTAGAAGGAAAAATTTAATTGCAACTAAAAATCAAAGTGCAACTGCAATATCAAAATCAAAAATCAATTTTAGATAAAGCCTGACCAATCTAAAATCTTAAAGTCTTAAATCTAAAATAAAAAATGCACGAAGTACATATATATACAGACGGCGCTGCAAAAGGAAATCCCGGAAATGGCGGCTATGGTGTCGTGATGGAACTGGTTGGAACCCCGCATAAAAAAGAATTTTACGAAGGTTTTCGTTTAACAACAAATAACAGAATGGAACTTCTTGCAGTAATTGTAGGTTTAGAAAAACTTAAAAAGCCAAATATGAAGGTTTTGATTATTTCCGATTCCAAATATGTCGTTGATTCTGTTGAAAAAAAGTGGGTTTTCGGATGGGAGAAAAAAGGATTTACCGGCAAAAAGAACCCTGATTTATGGAAACGCTTTTTAATAGTTTACCGCAAACATCAGGTTAATTTTAAATGGATAAAAGGCCATAATAATCATGTCCAAAACGAACGCTGTGACCAGCTGGCCGTTATGGCGTCAATGCAGCCGAAACTTTCTGTTGACGTTTATTACGAAACAGTCGGTTCTAAAGAATAAAAAAAAACGCATCTGTATGGATGCGTTTTTTGTAGTAACTCAAATTTACTTACTTCTTTTATTTATCTAAATCTTTTGCTTTATGAAATCCTACCAGTAACCCAATTCCGGACATGGTAATTATGGTAGCCGGATACACTACATCAGGATTCATTTTTGTATAGGTAGTTAAGAATAAAGCAATAAAAAGTCCGACACCAATTCCGATTAGAAGAAAAGCGGTATTTATAACGAAAACTTTCCAGGCGGGAACATTTTTTTGGTTGGTATTAAAAAAGATACTTGCATCTACGCCTTTTTCTATAAGTGCCAGACGTTCTCTGTTTCTGGTGGAATAAATAAGGTAAATGATTCCAAAGATCATTAAAAAGAAACTAATTGGGATTAAAATTTTTTCGTCCATGATTTTTTTATGTTTTTAATTGATTGATACACCCATAGGACGACAGCTTTTGAAATGAGGTTACAGGATTTTCCAAAAAAATTAGATAATTAGAAAATTTGGTCATTAGACAATTAATAAACTACTGATAATCAATTATCTTTAACACTTCAATTAAGTATGACAAACTTTTGAAGTTCAACTTCTCACAGGTTACAATTTTAATTCTTTGTCCCTTTTGCAATATGCCGAATTATCTAATTATCTAATTTTTCGGAAAATGCTGTAACCTAAAGAAACAAAATGTCGTCCTATATAATATGAGTACTTTAAATGATCAACATTATATCGATAAAATGCTGCAGGGCGAGAATAGTGCCTTTGCAGTTTTGGTTGATCGTTATAAAGATATGATCTTCACCTTGTCCTTAAAAATGCTAAAAAACCGGGAGGAGGCCGAAGAGGTTGCGCAAGATACTTTTATAAAGATTTACAATTCGCTGACCAAATTTAAAGGGGATTCTAAGTTTTCGACCTGGATTTATAAAATTGCTTATAATACCTGTCTGGACAGATTGAAGAAAAATAAAAAAGAAAATTTAAATATTTCGATTGATGAATTTTCTTCTCATTTAATTAAAACGATGGACAACGCTTTGAGCGCTTTAGAAGAAAAAGAACGAAAGCAAACCATTCAAAAATGTTTAAATTTATTGCCCGGAGATGAAAACTTCCTGTTGACTTTATTTTATTTTGAAGATCAGAATTTGGAAGAAATCGGAAAAGTCATGAATATCTCGGCCAATAATGCTAAAGTAAAATTATTTAGGAGCCGGCAAAAATTAGCCGTAATTTTGAGACAGCAGTTAGAACCAGAAATAATAGAATGTTATGAAAGAGAGCGATAAAAATATTGAACTACTTATTGGCAAAATGATGGCGGAAGAAAAACTGCAATCACCATCTTTTGACTTTACTTCTAAAATAATGTCTGAAATTTCAATTTTGGAAGAGAAAAAACTTAATGTATATAAACCATTAATTTCTAAACCAGTCTGGATTTCTATCGGAATGGCTTTGGCATTATTGACTATCTACGTTTCTTTCTTTACCGGAACAGATACTGTTTTAGATGTAAAAACTCCGTATGCAGATACAATTTCAGGATTGTTTTCAGGAATTCACATTTCAAAAACTTTATTATATACACTTTTAATTGTCCCAATTATGATGTTGATTCAGATTGGGATCCTGAAGAATTATTTTGATAAGAAATATCAAGTGTAATGAAAAAAAAAAATTAAAAATCGAACGCAATTTATCTCACGAAGATTTCAAAATATAGATAAAAAACTGCTAAAAAATTATCAAAATATCATTAGAAAAATTGGTAATCAAATCACTTATAACTTAAAAGAATCTTCTCTTTTTCCGATATAGTCAACTCCCAAATAACAATCAGAACTAATATCGTAACCGTTTTTAAAAAAAAAGTAAACTATTGTAAAATATTCACCATCATTAATATTTGAGCGATTTAAAGCGAGCCTTTTTGAAGCTGTTTCTTTAGAATATTTTTTAAAAAAATCCTCAAACCCTAAATCTTTATATTTCTTTTCTATTTTTGAATTTAATTTAAATCGGAGTGGATATTTTGGATGAGTAAATATTTTTCTTTCTATACTAAAACCATCATTTAAAACTGCATTTAAAAACTCTTTAAACGAATTGAAATTTGTAGAATAATATCTTTTATAAAAGAAAAACAATTCGTTTTCCTCTAAACGAAGAATCTCAACATCATTTATCGAAAGGTATGCATCTGAGAAAAATATTGGCGGGGGCGGTAAAGCTTCCTTGTCATTTTTCATTTCGCCGCGATTAGCAAGCATTTCAATCATTTCATCTGAAAAATTAGTTTTTTTTCCTTCACAAGAAAACAAAAGGCAGAATAGTAATAAAAAGTAAATTCTGTTCATTGTTGGAATTTCATATTTAAACAAATCTAACAAAAAAAATTACAAAATATAAATTGCATTTTAAATTCAGAAAACCTATTTTAAACGCTCCTCAAAATCAATTTCAATTAATTCATTTACAATAGTTTTACAACGAAATCGATGTTGTTTTTTTAAGAAAATTTTGAGACGCTAAACCGTTGCAGGATTGTAACTTATAGAGTATCTTTGCACCCTAATTCGAAATTCATAAAATGAATAAACTATTGATTGTTGGAACAGTTGCTTTCGACGCGATTGAAACTCCTTTCGGAAAAACAGATAAAATATTAGGTGGTGCTGCAACCTACATCGGATTATCGGCATCATTTTTTAACTTGCAATCGGCCATTGTTTCTGTAGTTGGCGACGATTTTCCTCAAGAACATTTAGATCTTTTAACTTCAAAAAATATTGATATCTCTGGTATCGAAATTGTAAAAGGCGGAAAAACCTTTTTTTGGAGCGGTTTATATCACAATGATTTAAATTCAAGAGATACTTTGATTACAGAACTAAACGTTCTGGCTGATTTTCAGCCAAAAGTTCCACAAAATTTTAAAGATGCTGATGTTGTAATGTTAGGGAATTTGCATCCTTTAGTACAAAGCAGTGTTTTAGATCAATTAGAAAAAAAACCAAAACTGGTTGTTTTAGATACAATGAATTTCTGGATGGACTGCGCTCTTCCGGAATTATTAGATGTTATCAAACGTGTTGATGTTATTACTATTAATGACGAAGAAGCGAGACAGCTTTCTGGTGAATATTCATTAGTAAAAGCAGCAAATAAAATTCAGGAATTGGGACCAAAATATGTGGTAATCAAAAAAGGAGAACACGGAGCACTTTTATTTCATAACAGAGAAGTATTCTTTGCACCGGCTTTACCATTAGAAGATGTTTTTGATCCAACAGGAGCCGGAGATACTTTCGCAGGTGGTTTCTCGGGATTTATTGCGCAAAGCGAAAATATCTCGTTTGGCAATATGAAAAATGCAATTATTTACGGTTCAAATTTAGCTTCGTTCTGCGTAGAAAAATTTGGAACAGAAAGAATGGAAACATTAAGCAAAGCAGAAGTAGCGATTCGATTACAGCAATTTAAGTCGTTAACTCAGTTTGACATAGAAATATAATGCGCAAAAGCCTCGATAAAACGGGGCTTTTTTATTACAATAATACACACAACTTACACAACACAAAAAAACAAAAACAATGAGCGACGCTTTAAAACACGAATGTGGTATAGCCTTAGTGAGACTACTAAAACCGCTTGAATATTATAAAGAAAAATACGGAACTGCTTTTTACGGAATCCAGAAGATGTATTTAATGATGGAAAAACAGCATAATCGTGGACAAGACGGTGCTGGTTTTGCAAGCATTAAATTGGATGTAGAAGCCGGACAACGATACATCAGCAGAGTTCGTTCGAATCATGCGCAACCTATTCAGGACGTTTTTAAACAAATCAATGAACGTATTAGCGAGGAGTTAAAAGAACGCCCGGAACTTGCGGATAACATGAAAGCTCTAAAATCAAACATTCCTTATATTGGAGAATTGTTTTTAGGTCACGTTCGTTACGGAACTTTCGGAAAAAACAGCATCGAAAGCGTTCACCCGTTTTTACGTCAAAGCAACTGGATGCACCGCAACCTGATTTTGGCAGGAAACTTTAACATGACAAACGTTAAAGAACTTTTTGAAAATCTGGTAGAATTAGGGCAGCATCCTAAAGAAATGGCAGATACTGTTACAGTAATGGAAAAAATTGGCCATTTCTTAGATAAGGAAGTAATGCAGCTTTACCAGGATTGCAAAGCAGAAGGTTATTCTAAAAGAGAGGCTTCTCCCGTTATAGCAGAACGTTTGGATATTGCAAAAATATTAAGCCGCTCGGCAAAAAATCTTGACGGTGGTTATGCAATGGCCGGATTATTAGGTCACGGTGACGCATTTGTTTTTAGAGATCCTGCGGGAATTCGTCCTGCGTATTTCTATCAGGATGATGAAGTAGTGGTTGTTGCTTCAGAAAGACCTGTTATTCAAACTGTATTTAATGTGCCTTTTGAAAAAGTTCAGGAAATTGATCCGGGAAATGCTTTGATTATCAAGAAAAGCGGAAAAGTTTCTATGGAACAAATCTTGGAACCAACTGTTAAGAAAGCATGTTCTTTTGAAAGAATTTATTTCTCCAGAGGAAGTGATGCCGAAATTTATCAGGAACGTAAGGATTTAGGTAAATTAATTTTACCAGCTGTTCTTAAGGCAATTGACAACGATACAGATAATACTGTTTTCTCTTATATTCCGAATACTGCTGAAACATCATTTTATGGTTTAGTTGAAGCTGCTCAGGATTTCTTAAACCAGAGAAAAAACAATTATATTCTGGAAAACAGAAATACACTTACAACGGAAACACTTCAGGAGCTTCTGGCCGTAAAAATACGTACAGAAAAGGTTGCCATTAAAGATGCGAAACTAAGAACCTTTATTACAGAAGACAGCAGTAGGGATGACCTGGTTGCGCACGTTTACGATGTGACGTATGGAGTAATCAAACCAGAAGATAATTTGGTTATTATTGATGACAGTATTGTTCGTGGTACTACATTAAAAATGAGCATTATTAAGATGATGGATCGTTTAAATCCAAAACGTATTGTAATCGTTTCATCGGCACCGCAGATTCGTTATCCGGATTGTTACGGAATCGATATGGCGAAACTGGAAGGCCTTGTGGCTTTTAGAGCTGCTTTGACTTTATTAAAAGAAAGAAATTTATATCATATAGTAGACGAAGTGTATGCAAAATGTAAAGCACAGGAAAATTTTGCCGACAAAGACGTTGTAAATTATGTGACTGCGATTTACGATCAATTTACACAGGAAGAGATTTCAGATAAAATTGCAGAAATGTTAAGCTCTCCGGAAATTAATGCAGAAGTAAAAATTATCTTCCAGACTGTTGAAGATCTTCATATAGCATGTCCTAAAAATTTAGGTGACTGGTATTTTACCGGTGATTACCCAACACCTGGAGGAAATCGCGTTGTTAACCGTGCATTTATGAACTTTTATGAAGGAAAAGACGCAAGAGCTTATTAAAAAAGTATTAATAAAAGGTTAATTTGTGCATTTCATCGGTTTTTTTTGCCGTTCATCCTGTTTGTTTGGTAAAATTGAAAAGCTACAATATATTTGAGATACCATAACATTAGTAGGTTAAGTTTATGGTAGATTTGGGGCAAAAAGGGTGGAAGAAATTCCACCTTTTTTATTGGAATAAACTCAAGTATTTCTGCGACAGTTGTTTAATTTTTTTTTTACATTTCTTCGTAATCCAATTTTCATCAAAAGAGTTAGCTATTCAAAAGAAGAAACTCTATTATGTTTATCTCGTAATCTTAGAACAACTAAACAGTACTTAATCGGAAATACTGACCTTTTAACTGAAAAGTTTTTAACGCATAAATATCTGTTATACATTTACTAAACCATAACATTAGTAGGTAAAGTTTATGGTAGATTTGGGGCAAAAAAGGTGGAAGAGATTCCACCTTTTTTATTGGTGAAAATTCATGTTATTTATAAATAGCAGTTACTGCACTTTAATCGGATATACTTGCTTTTTATCTGAAAAGTTTTTAACGCAAAAATATCTGTCATACATTTACTAAACCATAACATTAGTAGGTTATATTTATGGTAGATTTGGGGCAAAAAAGGTGGAAGAGATTCCACCTTTTTTATTTTCTTTTTAAAAGAGCAAAAATCATATATTATAAAATAAAGACAAAGACAAAAAAAAGACGAGCACTTTTGGCACTCGTCTTTTGTATAATCTTTATTCTATCTTCTTATTTGTCTAAAGCAAATCTTCTTGCAACTTCTGTCCAGTTAATTACACTGAAAAAAGCTTCAATATAATCTGGTCTTCTGTTTTGATAGTTTAAATAGTAAGCATGTTCCCAAACATCCATTCCTAAAATTGGAGTTCCTCCACATCCTACTTCCGGCATTAATGGATTATCCTGATTTGGAGTTCCGCAAACATCTAATTTTCCCCCTTTTTGAACACATAACCATGCCCATCCAGAACCAAATTGAGTTGCACCAGCTTTGGCAAATTTTGCTTTAAATTCTTCAAATGATCCAAAAGAAGACTCAATTGCCGCTAATAAATCACCCGTTGGCAATCCGCCCCCGTTTGGTGCCATTACTGTCCAGAACAAGTTGTGGTTGTAAAAACCTCCACCATTGTTACGTACTGCTGCGTTAGATTTATCTAAATTGATTAAGATATTTTCGATTGTTTTTCCTTCCAAATCTGTTCCTGCAATTGCTGCATTTAGATTTGTAGTGTATGCATTATGATGTTTTGTATGGTGGATTTCCATTGTACGAGCATCAATATGTGGTTCTAATGCGTCATACGCGTAAGGTAACTGTGGTAATTCAAAAGCCATGATATCTTTAATTTTATGGTTTATAATAATTTATTCCAAATTTAGACATTTAACTTTGGAATTGAAAATACTATTTGCTTATAATTGAATTTAATTCATCAATAAAATGATTTTTACCATAGTAAATACCTCATAATCTTTATTTTCCATTAAAAGTAGTCATAGTGTTTTCTAATCCCGCTGTTCCGAAAGTTCTAATAATCTCAGCAGAAATTTCTAAACGTTCCGGTAATTTGGCCTCCTCTTCTGCATTCCATTCCCCTAAAACATAATCTACTTGTTTTCCTTTTTTAAATTCATCACTGATTCCAAATCTAAAACGGGTATAATTTTGAGTATTCAGAACCAGATTTATATTTTTAAGACCATTGTGCCCACCGTCGCTTCCTTTTGGTTTGATGCGGATGGTTCCAAACGAAAGATTCAGATCATCCGTAATAACCATAATATTTTCCAGCGGAATGTTTTCTTTGTCTATCCAGTATTTTACGGCCTTACCACTTAAGTTCATGTAGGTATTGGGTTTTAAAAGAAAAAAGGTTCTTCCTTTAAATTTATATTCTGCAAGCGAACCCAGTTTTACAGTTTCAAAAGACAAACTTTCTTTTTTGGCTAAAAAATCTAAAACTTTAAATCCGATGTTATGTCTTGTGTTTACATATTCTGCTCCTATATTTCCTAATCCTACAATTAAATATTTTTTCATATTGTCTGTGTTCTCTTCTTTCGTCGTTGATGAAAACAGTTTGGTTATCCATTTCATGAATGCAAAAATAAGTTTTAATTCAATAATTTTTCTTTAATACTAGTGAATTTTAATATTCTGTTTTTTTTAAGAGATAGATTATCATTACCATATTATGTCCCGGAATAAGATATGTCCTATACTACAATTTTAAAAACTTTTAGAAGCTAATCAACTTCTTACTTCGATGGAAATTTGAAAATAAAATTACAAAAGAATTCTTATGAAAAAGAAATTACAAGTATTGGCTTTTGTTTTAGCAAGTTACGGATCATATGCACAGGCCGTTGTGGGTGACAAAAAACCTGACAAATCTGCACAATTTCAAGTGGTCGCAACCGATCGAGGAATATTGATTCCTCAGGTAAAACTAAACGGAACAAGAGACGTTATTACAATTACTAATGGTAATAAAGAGAGTTTATTGGTTTATAATACCATTACTACTTTAGATGTTACCCCAGGGTATTACTATTGGTATATAGACAGATGGAAAAGATTTGCTACTTCAGATGAAATAATTAATGGAGATGGAAAAGAAATTTCTAACAGTATAATAAATAATGCGGGAGATCTTATTATTACATATACAGATGGCACAACTATAAATGCCGGAAATGCAAAAGGTGACAAAGGTGATAAAGGTGACGATGGTAAAGGAATTACTTCTGTTGTTGTGGATCCCGTTACCGGAAATCTTATTATCACTTATGAAGACGGAACTACATCAGATGCCGGTATAGTAAAAGGAGAAAAAGGCGATAAAGGTGATGACGGAAAGGGAATTACTTCTGTTGTTGTAGATCCCGCTACCGGAAATCTTATTATCACTTATGAAGATGGAACTATATCAGATGCCGGTAAAGCAAAAGGAGATAAGGGCGATAAAGGTGATGACGGAAAGGGAATTACTTCTGCTGTTGTAGATCCCACTACCGGAAATCTTATTATCACTTATGAAGACGGAACTATATCAGATGCCGGTAAAGCCAAAGGAGACAAGGGCGATAAAGGTGATGACGGAAAGGGAATTACTTCTGCTGTTGTGGATCCCGCTACCGGAAATCTTATCATCACTTATGAAGACGGAACTAAATCAGATGCCGGTATAGTAAAAGGAGAAAAAGGCGATAAAGGTGATGACGGAAAGGGAATTACTTCTGCTGTTGTGGATCCCGCTACCGGAAATCTTATCATCACTTA
>NZ_JBDKWC010000003.1:510200-646635 GCF_039749035.1 Flavobacterium olei | reverse complement strand
TGAAGACGGAACTATATCGGATGCCGGTAAAGCAAAAGGAGACAAGGGCGATAAAGGTGATGACGGAAAGGGAATTACTTCTGCTGTTGTGGATCCCGCTACCGGAAATCTTATTATCACTTATGAAGACGGAACTATATCGGATGCCGGTAAAGCAAAAGGAGAAAATGGTGTTGCTGGGCCTGCAGGACCTCAAGGACCAATTGGAGAAACAGGTTTAACTGGACCGGCCGGACCTCAAGGGGCCATTGGAAAAACTGGAGCAACCGGACCTGCCGGATCTCAAGGACCTGTTGGACAAACTGGAGCAACCGGACCTGCCGGACCTCAAGGACCTGTTGGACAAACGGGTGTAGCAGGACCTGTCGGCCAAACTGGACCAGCTGGACCTGTCGGATCTCAAGGACCTATTGGACAAACAGGCTTAACTGGACCTGTCGGACCTCAAGGACCTGCTGGGCAAACTGGTTTAACTGGACCTCAAGGACCTGTCGGCCCAACTGGACCAGCTGGCTCAAACGCTACTGTTACTAAAGCAGATTTAAAAGGCACTAGTCCAATAACCGTTTCCGGCTCAGGAAAAGTAATAGACAGTGACCTGACAATTTCTATAATACAAAAAGACATTACAACAAATAACACCTCAGATATACTTCAGGTTACCGGTAAAGGTGCAACACTTGTAGATGCTAAGGTAAATTTAATTAAAGGAGACAACAATACTTTCTTAGCCACAGACGAAAATGGTATACTTAAGTGGGATGCTAACCCATGGCTAACCAAAGGTAATGTTGGAACCAATCGAAGCACACATTTTGTCGGAACAAAAGACAATAATGATTTAGTTTTTAAAAGAAATAATACCTTTAGTGGGCTATTAAATCTTACAAATACGGTGTTTGGTGTTGGCGCTAGTGAAGCATTAAATAGTGTGAATTTGGGCGCAGTTGCAGGAAACACAACAGCAGGAAACAGCGTCAATGTAGGGTACAATGCAGGTAGCAATGGAGGTGCAAACAGCGTTGCTCTTGGTTATAATTCCGGACAGGGAGGTAATAACAATGTGGCAGTAGGTCATCAAGCGTTATCCGAAAACACAAATAGTGGAGTTACTGCTGTAGGTATGGGAGCACTTTCCAAAAACAACTTTAACGACAATACAGCTGTTGGATATATGGCTTTAACAGCAAATACGTCAGGCTCAAATACAGCTGTAGGTTCTCAGGCTTTACAGACAAATACAACAGGAACAAGAAATGTAGCATTAGGGATTTTGGCACTTAGTAAAAACGATTTTTCCAGCTATAATACTGCAATTGGCTTTCAGTCGCTAATGAACAATGTAGGAAAGAGTGGTTCAGACAATGCAAATACTGCCGTTGGATGTAATACTCTTGCACTAAATTCAACTGGTAATTATAATGTTGCTCTGGGCGCATCTGCTCTATATAGTAATAATGGAAGTTACAACACTGCGCTCGGAGGTGGAGCACTTTATTATCATCAAACTGGAAACAACAACTCTGCAATTGGTTATCAGGCATTATATAATAGCGTGCAAGGCGCACAGAATAATACAGCCGTTGGTTCGAGTTCCCTTTTGAACATCTCAAAAACAGTAGCACTTGATAATACTGCATTAGGTTTTGAAAGTGGAAAAAATTATGGTCCAACATCATCCGGCGGAAATACTTCATCATCTCAATCTGTTTTCATAGGATCTCAATCCAGACCAATGGCTGATAATCAAACTAATCAGATTGTGATAGGATTTAATGCTGTTGGTAGAGGTTCAAATAGTGTACAGATAGGAAATAGTAGTATAAAAGATATTGGTGGCGCAGTTGGTTGGTCTATTGTGTCAGATGTACGTTTGAAAAAAGACATTTCCACTAGTCCTTTTGGTTTAAATTTCATTACCAAATTACGTCCAGTAACCTATTTTATGAAATCCGGACCAACCGATTTACAATCGGGATTTATAGCGCAGGAAGTTGAAGCTGCCGCAGATCAGATCAATTATAAATTTAATGGAATTGTTAAACCCCAGAATAATGAAGATTTCTACAGTTTAAGATATTCAGAATTTGTAGTTCCTCTTGTAAAAGCAGTTCAGGAACAACAATCTGTAATCGAAAACCTTCAAAATCAGGTGGAGCAACAGCAAAAAAGCATTGATCAATTAAAAGAACTTGTTCAAAAATTAATAGAAAATAAATAGTTTATTTAATTTACAAAATAGTTAAAAGCAAAGCCTAATTGTTATAAACAGTTAGGCTTTTGTATTATATAAATTCAGTAAAACTGTACAACCGTATCCGGGATGTGATTATTATTTCAAATTACAAGCAACACTCTTCACCAAAGATTGAAGCAAAAAAAAAGCACCAACCTTTCGATTGATGCTTTATGTATTGGAGTTGAAAAAAATTATTTTTTCTTTCCTTTTGCAGGAGCTTTTGCAGCTTTTGCAGCTTCCTGAGCAGCTTTCATAGCAGCACGAGAAATTCTTACCTGAGCAACAACTGTGTTCTCTGGGTGCATAATTTTGTATTCCGGCTTACCAACTTTAGTAACATATAATTTGTTACCCATTTCAAGTGGAGTAATATCAGCCTCAACAAAATCAGGAAGATTTGCCGGTAAAGCTTTAACTTTTAATTTACGAGTGTTTAGACGTAAAACACCACCCGCAAGAACACCTTTAGATGTACCTACAACTTTTACAGGAACTTCCATAGTGATTTCTTTATCATCAAATAATTGGAAGAAATCAATGTGTAAAATCTTGTCAGATACAGGGTGAACCTGAATATCCTGTAAAATTGCGTTGAATGATTTTCCTTTTCCAAGTTCGATCACAACTGTGTGAGCGTTTGGAGTGTAAACCAAGTTTTTGAATGCTGCAACATCCGCTGAAAAATGTACTGCCTGGTTTCCTCCGTATAAAACGCAAGGTACCTGTCCAGCATTACGTAAGGCTTTAGTTGACACTTTGCCCACGCTTTCTCTTTCTGATCCTTTAATTGTAATCGACTTCATTGTAAAAAAAATATAGTTATTAATAAATATTCAATTTTGCTTTAAGCTTTACGCCATAGGCTTAGGCTTTTTTTTCAGTAAGTATTAAGCTTATAGCTTAAAGCGTATTGCTCCTTACATTATAAATTTTCCACTGATGGAATTGTTGTGGTGAACCATCTGCATAACCTCAGCAAACAGAGGTGCACAGCTTACCACTTTTATTTTATTGGATTCTTTCTTCAACGGAATAGAATCGGTTACGATCAATTCTGTTAATTTCGAATTTTCAATTTTTTCATAGGCGCCACCAGATAAAATAGCATGTGTACAAATTGCTCTCACACTCAATGCTCCTTTTTCGATCATAAGGTCTGCAGCTTTAGCTAAAGTTCCTCCCGTATCGATCATGTCGTCTACTAATATTACATTACGTCCTTTAACTTCACCAATTAGCTCCATCGTGTCGATAATGTTGGCTGCTTTTCTTTGTTTGTAACAGATTACTACATCTGATTCTAAAAACTTAGAGTAAGCATATGCTCTTTTTGAACCTCCCATATCCGGAGATGCAATTGTCAGATTTTCTAATTTTAAACTTTCTACATATGGTAAAAAGATAGTAGATGCAAATAAATGATCTACCGGTTTTTCAAAGAATCCCTGAATTTGATCTGCGTGCAAATCCATTGTCATGATTCTGGTTGCTCCGGCAGCTGTTAATAGATTTGCTACTAACTTCGCTCCGATCGGAACTCTCGGTTTGTCTTTTCTATCCTGTCTTGCCCAACCAAAATAAGGCATTACAGCTGTAATATGTCTTGCCGATGCACGTTTTGCAGCATCAATCATTAACAACAATTCCATCAGATTATCTGCACTTGGAAAAGTAGAACATACAATAAATACTCGTAAACCTCTTATTGACTCTTCGTATGATGGCTGAAATTCTCCATCGCTATACGTTGACATCGTTACTTTTCCTAACGGAATACCGTATTGTGCAGCAATTTTTTCTGCAAGATAAACACTTTGTGAACAAGCAAAAATTTTAGCTTCTGGTTCTAGGTGCGACATTGTAATGTGTTGTTTTTGCTCCGTTGTACGCTGCACCATTTTTCTTTATCTTTTGAATAAAGCAAAATACGCATAATTACCTCGGATGTAGTTAGTTGTGTGTGCTTCGTTTTAACGAGGTGCAAATTTATAAAATTAATCGAACACTGACAGCAAAAAATTGAGATTTTTTAGTAGAACTTTTAATTTTATTTTTTACATTTGCACCGTGTTAAAGGAATGAGCACAGAAATGAATCATTCTATTGCGTTAAAATAACAGATTTATCTTTTATTTTTCGTCTGCTAAGCCCGGATGGCGGAATTGGTAGACGCGCTGGTCTCAAACACCTGTGGGAAACCGTGCCGGTTCGACTCCGGCTCCGGGTACAAAAACCTCTTCTTAACGGAAGAGGTTTTTTTGTTTTATTTTAAACCATATAAGCTATATAAGTAATTTTAAAATGGAGTTTGACAAAGTTTCTAAATGAACTTATCTCACTTATATGGTTAAATAACCTCACAGCTCGCATTATGCAAAACAGGAAAATTGCACGAATTAGCAATAAAACATAATTGATTTGCTTTTGTATGAAGTTCCACAGCCAGCTCAATTTTAGCTGAATCCGTAATTATAACTTTAGGATTTAATCGAACTTCTGTAAAACGACCGCTTCCGTCTGGATTTACTTCTAAAATTCCTTCAGCGTTATCTGAATATTCTAAAACTTCAATTCCGTTTTGACTGCAGACATACAAATAGGACATCATGTGGCAGGAAACCAAACTGCTCAACAACAAATCTTCTGGATTGTATAATTCAGGATCGCCTTTGAAAGCTTTTGCTGCGGATATATCCAAAACTGGTTTTCCTTCAATTTTGATTTTATGGGTTTTGCTATAGGATCTTTTTGTTGATTCCGTTTCATTTTTCCTAGAAGCCCAATTTAGCTGTGTTTTGAATAGATGTTTCATTTCGCTAAGTTAAGATTTTCTAAGCTTAAATGAATTAATCTCGCAAAGTCGCAGAGTCGCAAAGTTTTGTTTTGAGAACACAATTTACAAGATTAAAAAAAAAATTTATTTCACGCAGATTCTGCAGATTGTAGCAGATTTATTTGATTTTTAAATAATCGCGAGCATCTGCCTAAATCTTTTTAAAATCTGCGTGAACAAAAACTTTGCGACTTTGCGGGCAATTTCACTTCATAAAAAAACCTCGAAAGCATTACACTTTCGAGGTTTCTCAGAGAATTAGAACTAACTAAATAAGTTCTAAAAGAATTATTTTTGAACAGAAAACTTAAAAGTAGTTTTCGTTTTATAGTTTTCTCCCGGGTTTAAAACCGTTGTCGGGAAGTTTTTCTGATTGGGAGAATCCGGATAATGCTCTGTTTCTAAACAAAGTCCGGTTCTGTGTGCGTATGTTCCGCCTTTTGGCATTGGCAAAGTTCCGTCAAGGAAATTTCCAGAATAGAACTGAATTCCAGGTTCGTCTGTCGTCATTTCCATAACTCTTCCGCTGGCTGCGTGGTACACTTTTGCAATGATTGTCTTCCCTTTTTCAGGATTGTTCAAAACCCAGCAGTGATCGTAACCTTTTCCTCTTTCTAATTGTTCGTTTTTAACTGCAATGTCTTTTCCGATTAATTTTGGTTTTCTAAAATCGAAAGGCGTATTCGCAACATCTTCTAATTTTCCTGTCGGAATTAAAGTCGCATCAACCGGAACCAATTTATCTGCATTTAAAGTCAATTCGTGATCTAAGATTGTTTTGGTAAAATCTCCTGATAAATTGAAGTAAGAATGCTGCGTCAAATTCACAACCGTTTTCTTGTCTGTTGTTGCTTCATACAAAACTTCTAACTGATTGTCATTTGTCAAAGTATAGGTTACAAAAACCTGAAGATTTCCTGGATAACCTTCTTCCATATCTTTACTTAAATAAGACAATTTTAAAGTAGCTGTATCACCGGATTTTACCTCATCTGCTTTCCAAACCACGTTAAAATAACCTTGCGGACCTCCGTGTAAAGCATTTGGAGGATTGTTGATCGCTAATTGATATTCTTTTCCGTCAAGCGAAAATTTTCCTTTCGCAATTCTATTTCCGTATCTTCCGATCAAAGCGCCAAAAAACGGATTCTCTTTTTCGTATTGAGCCAAAGAATTAAAACCAATTACTACATTTTCTGACACACCTTTTTTATTTGGCACTTTTAAATTTGTAATTCGGCCTCCAAAGGTGATAATGTCCACTTCCATCCCATTTTGGTTTTTCAGTTTATAACTCTCTACTTTTTCGCCTTTGGCAGTAATTCCGTATTCTGATTTATCGATTGTAACCAATGCTTTTTCATCAGTTGCAACTTTTTCTGTATCAGCTTTTTTATCGTCTTTACATTGAACTGAAACTGCAGCCAGACTTAAAAGGCTTAGACCGAAAACACAACGTTTTAATGCATTCATAAATGATAGTTTTTTAAGTTAGTAAAGTCTTAAAGTCGAAAGTCTTAAAGCCTTTTCCTCAAAGTAACTAAAACTTTCCGACTTTATGACATTAGACTTTTGACTAATTATAGTCCGTGTTGAAACAAATGAAAATAAGCTTCATTGGCATTGATTTTATCTTTAAAGTCTCTTACCGTTGTTCTTTCATCAATTACTAATAATTCGATTCCTGCGATATCTGCGAAATCTTCCATATATTCTGTTGTGATTGACTGGCTGTAAACGGTATGATGAGCTCCTCCAGCTAAAATCCAGGCTGTTGCTGCAACTTCTAAATTTGGTTTACAATCCCAAAGTACACGTGCTACTGGTAATTTTGGCAACTCTGCCATTGGCTTAATCGCCGTAACTTCGTTCACAATCAAACGGAAACGAGTTCCCATATCTACCAAAGAAACATTGATTGCGTCACCTGCAGGTGAATTAAATACCAAACGAGCCGGATCTTCTTTTCCTCCAATTCCTAATGGATGTACTTCGCAAGAAGGTTTTCCGTCTGCAATTGACGGACAAATTTCTAACATGTGAGATCCTAAAACATATGATTTTTGTGGTGTAAAATGATACGTATAATCTTCCATGAAAGAAGTTCCGCCTTCTAAACCAATACACATTACTTTTAAAGCTCTTACCATTGCAGCAGTTTTCCAGTCTCCTTCACCGCCAAAACCATAACCATCGGCCATTAATCTTTGTGTTGCGATTCCTGGTAATTGTTTCCAAACGCCAAGATTTTCAAATGTATCGGTAAAAGCGCCGAATCCTCCTTCTTCAAGGAAAGCTCTTAAACCTAATTCGATTTTTGCTGCTTCTACTAATGAACTTCTTTGTGCGCCGCCTTCTTTTAAAGAATCAGTTAAATTGTATGATTGCTCATAAACGGCTAATAAATCATTCAATTCTTTGTCTGTTACTTTCTCAATATGTTTAGTAACATCTGAAGAATCATATCCGTTTACCGACATTCCGAAACGAATCTGAGCCTCCACTTTATCACCTTCCGTAACGGCAACTTCACGCATATTATCTCCAATACGAGCTACTTTTAGGTTTTGCAATTCATCCCAACCTAAAACGACTCTAGACCAGATTCCTAGTTGTTTTTGAACTCTCTGATCTTCCCAGTGTCCAACCACAACTTTACGTTTTTTGCGTAAACGAGACATGATGAAACCGAATTCACGATCTCCGTGAGCGGATTGGTTCAAGTTCATGAAATCCATGTCGATGCTTCCCCACGGAATTTCAGCATTGTATTGTGTATGTAAATGACATAATGGTTTTTTAAGGATATTCAATCCGCCAATCCACATTTTTGCTGGTGAAAAAGTGTGCATCCAGGCAATAATTCCGATACAGTTTTTCTCCGAATTCGCTGCTAAACAAACATCTAAAATCTGCGAAGGCGATTTTACCACATCTTTATAAACCACTTTTACTGGTATTGAAGACGAAGCGTCTAATCCTTTTGCGATAATCTGTGAATGTTCTGCTACTTTTCTTAGTGTTTCTTCACCGTATAATTCCTGGCTTCCTACTACAAACCATACTTCTTTCTGAGAAATGTCTATCATTTTTATTGTTTATTTTGTTTCAAGTTTCAGGTTTCAAGTTGCTGGAATCTGAAAAGCTTGAATTGTTATGTTATTATTTTTGTTTTTGTTTGTTTCAGGTTTCACGTTCCAACAACTTGAAACAAAAAAAACTTGAAACCTGAAACAAAAACTCTACTGTCCGTAATAAGAATCTTTTCCGTGTTTACGGTTGTAATGTTTTTTTATTAATGAATCTTTTAATCTTGGTGCGTTTGGGTTTATTTGTAAAGTCAGGTAGGCCATTTCTGCCACCACTTCCAGAACTTTACTGTTGTAAACCGCTTTTGCAGCATTTTTTCCCCAGGCAAACGGACCGTGATTTCCAATTAAAATCATTTCTACTTCTTCGTATGAAAGATTTTTTTCTTTGAAACAATCCAAAATCTGGATTCCGGTATTGTGCTCGTAGTTTCCTTCAATTAAAGAATCTGCCATTGGCGGCGCGCACGGAATATCAGCTGTTAAATGGTCTGCATGCGTTGTTCCGAAAATCGGAATATCCTGCTGTGATTGTGCCCAAGCCACAGAATAAGTTGCGTGTGTATGCGCAACGCCTCCAATGTTTGGCCAGTTTTTATACAAATAAGCATGCGTTTTAGTATCTGAAGACGGACGCATTGTTCCTTCGATAACATTATTATCAAAATCGACAATTACGATATCTTCGGGCTTTAAATCTTCGTACGGAACACCGCTTGGTTTAATGGCAAAAACACCATTTTTTCTATCCACAGCGCTTACGTTTCCGAAAGTATATACCACGAGATTCAATGCATTCAACTGCATATTTGCCTCGTAACATTCCTGTTTTAAATCTTTATAAAGAGAACTCATTTTGAGAAATTTTAATTGTTGGATCTGCGAAAGCGCTTAATTGTTCATACGCTAAAAGCAGTTTATGATAAGCTTCTACTTTATCTGTTTGAGGAAAATATTCTCCGTCAAAATCACTTCCGATTTTTTGGCTTGCTTCAATTACGTTTGGATAAATTCCGGCTGCAACAGCTGCGTAAATTGCTGCACCTAAAGCTGGAGTCTGGTCTGAAGCAGCAATTTTAATTGGCTTATTCAATACATTAGCCAAAGTCTGCATGATAAAAGGAGATTTACGAGCAACGCCTCCAATTCCGATTACGCTGTCGATTTTTACACCTTCTTCTTCAAAACGGTCTACGATTTTCTTTGCTCCAAAACAAATTGCGTTTACTAAAGCTTTAAAAATATGAGGCGCTTTTGTTCCTAAAGAAAGGTTTGAAATCGCGCTTTTTACTTCCTGATTGGCATCAGGAGTCCTGCGTCCGTTGATCCAGTCCAAAGCAATTGGAAGACTTTCAGAAACTGGAATTTTCTCTGCTTCTTTTGTCAATTCAACAATTAATTTATCGCTGAATTCTTCTCTTAATTGTTCTTTTTGAGTATCATTTAAAAGAGATGAAGCACCTAATAAATGTTCTGTCGGCCACATCAATAATTCTTTGTACCAAGCCAATAAATCACCAAAAGCAGATTGTCCGGCTTCTAAACCGATGAAGCCCGGAATTACAGAACCATCAACTTGTCCGCAGATACCGCGAACGGTTTTTGTTCCCACTTCATCATAAGAACCAACCAGTATATCACAAGTTGAAGTTCCCATAACACGAACCAAAGTATTCTCTTCGATTTTGGCTCCAACAGCTCCAGAATGCGCGTCAAAAGTTCCAACAGCAATTACAGTGTCGGTAGAAAGTCCTAAACGATCTGCCCATTCTTTGCTTAATTTTCCTGCTGATAAATCTGAGGTATAAGTCTCATCATATAAATTACCACGAAGCTGCGCTAAATATGGATGTAATTTTTCTAAGAATTCAACTGGTGGCAATCCGTTCCAGTCTGCGTGCCACATTGCTTTGTGTCCTGCGGCGCAACGGCTTCTTTTAAAAGTTTTTAAATCTTTATCATCGATTAATAAATACGTCATTAAATCGCAGTGCTCCATCCAGGTGTGAGCTGCATTTCTAACGGCTTCATCTTGTCTTGCAATGTGCAGGATTTTTGCCCAAAACCATTCCGAAGAATAAATTCCGCCTACATATTTTGTAACGTCTTCCCCGCTCCAGCTTACTGCCAGTTCGTTGATTTCGTTTGCTTCATTTATTGCGGTATGATCTTTCCATAAAACCATCATGGCATTTGGGTTTTCTTCAAAACCTTTTGTCAATGCCAATGGCGTTCCGTCTTTGGTAACAGGAACGGGAGAAGATCCTGTTGTATCGATACAGATTCCTTTTATCAAAGAAGGATCAACTTTACTTTCTTGTACAACATTTTGAATTGTAATTTCCAGTCCTTCAATATGATCCAAAGGATGCTGACGAAACTGGTTTATAGAGGCATCACAATATTGTTTGTTTTTCCATCTTTTGTAATGAGAAACATTCGATGCCAGCTCCTGTCCATTTTCAGCGTCAATAAGCACCGCGCGAACAGAATCTGTTCCGTAGTCCAATCCTATTACGTAATTTTTCATTTCTAAATTTAATTGGTTAATTATTTGACAAATATAAAAATTATAATTTTATAAGTGTACAAAAAACACTTAATTGAAATTGCATAATTCATTTTTACTAATAATGCATTAAAACAGCATTTTAGCTTTCAATCAAAAAATAAATGTTATCAATACAATTATTAGTTTGCGATTATTTCATCCTATAAATAAAACCTGATTTTCTAGTTCTGTTTTTTAGAATTAAATTCGATTATTTTCCTTCTAAAACTAAAACAGAGAATGGCGGAATTGTAATTTCGAGTTTTCCTTTTTTATTTTCAAAACCCTTAAAAGCAACCGGAACAATTTTATTCGGATTTTCGAAAGAATTATAATCCTGCAATTTTGCCGCAGTAATAATACTTCCGGTATAGTTTTTTGCTCCCAACGCTGCAACATCAATTTCGATTTTATTTTTATTTACTGCGTCAACATTAACGATAGAAATATGAATTAATCCGCTTTGGTCTTTTGAAGCTGAAGCCGATACAGCCGGAATGGTCTGCCCGTTAAAAGTATAAGACGGTGATTTAAAATCGAGTGGAATTAATTTGGCTTCCTGATGCACGCTGTACATTTTCATGACATGATAGGTTGGCGTCGTAATCATTTTGGCTTTATCGGTCAAAATTACAGCCTGAAGTACATTTACACATTGCGCCAGATTTGCCATCTTAACACGATCCGCATGATTATTAAAAATATTCAAAGTTGATCCGGCCAAAACTGCGTCACGCATGGTATTTTGCTGATATAAAAAGCCGGGATTTGTTCCTTGCTGAACATCGTACCAGCCTCCCCATTCGTCTACGATCATGGCAACTTTTTTCTCCGGATCATATTTATCCATAATTGCAGCATGTTTGGTAACCAATTCTTCCATTTTTAAAGCAGACTGCATCGTAAGGAAATATTCTTTTTCTGTAAAAGCAACATCAGATCCTTTTTTATTCCAGTCTATTACAGCATAATGATGCACACCAACACCACCCAGCATATTTAGCGGAATGTTTTTCATCAATGTTTCTGTCCAGTTATAATCTGAACTATTTGCCCCAGAGGCAATTCTTGTAATACCGCCGGTATTATTCCAATCGGACATAAAAGTGGCAAATTTGCGGTATTCATTAGCATAATAATCGGCTGTCATATTTCCTCCGCAACCCCATGCTTCATTTCCTATTCCCCAATATTTCACTTTCCATGGTTCGGTTCTTCCGTTTTTTTTACGCATGTCGCTCATCGGACTTTTACCTCCAAAATTGGTGTACTGTACCCAGTCCGCCAGTTCCTGAACAGTTCCGCTGCCGACATTTCCTGACAAATACGGTTCGGCACCCAAAAGCTCACACATATTCAGGAAATCATGTGTTCCAAAACTATTGTCTTCGGTAACGCCGCCCCACCACTGATTTACAATTGTCGGACGCTGTTGCTGTGGCCCCACTCCGTCTTTCCAGTGATACGTGTCGGCAAAACATCCGCCGGGCCATCTCAGATTAGGAATTTTTAAATCTTTAAGAGCTTTAATAATATCATTACGAACGCCCTTAGTATTCGGAATTTTGGAAGTGTCACCCACAAAAAAGCCGCCATAAATGCAGTGTCCCAAATGTTCTGCAAAATGCCCGTAAATGTGTTTACTAATAGTTGGTGCTTCGTTGTTTGTTTTAATGGAAATTGTTGTAGTTTGATTTTGAGAGAATCCAATCTGACAGGAAACTGCTAAAATCAAGGCTAAGAAAAGTGGTTTTTTCATAGGGATTATAGTTCGTTAATAAATAGGTTTAAGTGTGGTTTAGACATTTGTAAAAGTAGTTAAAAAATTAACTAATAGTCATTTTAACTATAATTAAAAATATATTTCTTAAGAATACCTTTAAAATAATTAGAAACCATTATTTAGAAATTTTGTTTAAATAGAAAACTTTCCCTTAAATTTGACCAATTTTAAAGCCCGAAAACAATTTATCCGCACCTTAATACTAAACAATAAAATTTCTGAATTCGCAACGAATACTTGTTAAGTGTAAATATTACATTAATAATTATGATACGATTTGAGAAGTTTATATATTTACCAACCAAATTAATAATATATGCTAAATAGTTATAGCTCTGCCGATAAAGTGTTACTGGCGGTTGACTGCATTATTTTCGGATTCGATAATGAAGGTTTAAAAATACTTTTAATTCAGAGGGATTTTGAACCTGAAAAAGGAAAGTGGTCTCTTATTGGAGGCTTTCTGAAACGTGACGAAGTTCTCGACACAGCGGCAGCAAGAATCTTAAATACTTATACCGGACTAAACGATATCTATATGGAGCAATTGTATGCTTACAGCGAAATCGATCGTGATCCTGTAGAACGAACAATTTCTGTTTCTTATTTTGCTTTAATTAATATTGAAAACCATAATGCAGAGCTAATCCAGAATTATCATGCAGAATGGTTCCCGATAAATGATGCGCCAAATTTAATTTTTGATCATAACGAAATGGTTAGAAACGCCATTAAAAGACTTCAGTATAAAACTTCAATTAAGCCAATTGGCTTTGAACTGCTTCCGGAAAAATTTACCATGCGACAGTTATTGGAATTATATGAAGCCATTTTAAGCAAAGAACTGGATAAACGAAATTTTATAAGCAAAATTAATTCGCTCGAAATATTAAATAAATTAGAAGAAAAAGATATGCAGTCTTCGCGAAAAGGCTCCTATTTATACACTTTTAACAAAGAAAAATACGAAGAGAAATTGTTAAATAATTTTGTATTGAATTTATAAAATATTTATTTTTTCTCTCGCAGATTTAGCAGATAAAGGAGTTTTTTTTGCTATTAAATCTGCCAGATCTCTAAATCTGCGGGAAAAAATTACAAAGAATTCCTTACTATAAGAGCAGATTTATTTTCTATCTGCTCTTTTTTTGTGCCTTTTAAAACCATGTCTGCCAAAATTTTTCCCATAAGTTCAAAATTGGTAGAAATGGTGGTAATGCCGTTTGCTGCAATTTTTTTAAGCGCCGTTTCATTGTACGATATAATTCCGAAATCCTCGCCTAGTCTTAAATTCTGGTGCATTCCGTTTTCTATTACCAAAAGTAAATCACGATCAGTCGGAATAATATATAAATCTCCCGGAGTTATGGATCTTTCTGTAAATTCTGGAATAATTTCAAACTCAAAATGGTATTCTCTGCAAAAAGATTCAAATCCCAGTTTCATTCCCGGAGGTTCCCGATATTCAGAAAAAATCAAAATCAGCTTCTTATATTTGGACAATCGGGATTTCCCTTTGAGCAAACCTTCGTAAATGTCTTTTTTATGATTTTGATACACTGCTGGAAACATTTTCAATTCAGAATTAGTCTGGTCCAAAATAATTACATCGTTTACTGGTAGGGTTTTTATAGAATCAACGATATCGTTTAAGTTTGTCGGCATAATTATATATTTAGTATAATTTCCGTTACTGTCATTAATGAGTTTTTTAAAAACGGGAACATTAAAATGATGGAAGAAAATATCGACCTGAATATTTTTCCCAATATTTTTCAAAAACGAATTATAAATATCTTCTTTAAAAATATTTAACTCATCAAAAAGTAAAAAAATCTTCTGAGTAATAGCAATTTCAACACTTTTAACATAATATCCCTTTCCTGGAATTGCATAAATAATCCCTCTTTTCTTCAATTCCTCATACGCCAAAAGTACGGTATCGCGCGATAATGAAAACGCCAGACAGACTTTATTTACCGAAGGAAGACGGTCGCCTTTCTGCAATTTTCCTTCTTCAATTGCCTTTTCTATTGAAAGAATTATCTGCTTATATTTTGGAAGACCAATATTATTTTGAATGGAAATAATGCTCATAAATAAAGTCATTTTGACTATTAAGATTAAAAACTGGTAGGTACTGGTATGCAAAAATAAGAAATGTTTCTATTTTTGAATTTCATTTTTGTTAAAAATAATATGGAAATAAAACATATATCGCATTTAAACGACCTTGATAATTGCAAATTATTTGGCATAATGCCAGATAAGCAAGAAATATTTTCATTGGAAATAGTTAATAAAAAAGGAATGAAAGTGCAGCTTATTAATTATGGCGCTACTGTTACCTCAATTAAAGTTCCTTTATATAATGGCGATTTAGTCGATGTTGTTTTAGGTTTTGATAATCTGGATTCATATTTAGAATCGTATAATTTGCCAAGTGCTCCCTATTTCGGAACTACTGTGGGACGTTATGCAGGACGCATCCATAATGGAACTTTTACCTTAAATGGAAAAACATTTCAGCTTGACGGAAATAACAACGGAAATACGCTCCACGGCGGTCCGATGGGATTTGGCAGAAAAGTCTGGAGTATCACAAATACAACTTCGGGCGAAAATCCATCAGTAACCTTTAGTCTTTTTAGTGAAGATTCAGACGAACATTTTCCCGGCGAAATGACAGTTCATTTAACTTATACCTTAACAGAACAAAATGAATTAAAATTGGAATACAAAGCCACTTCAACCGAAGATACTGTTATTAATTTAACACATCACAGTTATTTCAACCTCAACGGACACGATTCTAATGTTCTCGAACAGCAAATGTTTATCGAATCGGATAAAATGCTGGAAACGGATTCTGATAATATTCCAACAGGAAATTTTGTTGATTTAACGGATCATGATTTTGATTTTAGAACCCTAAAAAATTGTCCGTTTCCAATTGATAATTCTTTTGTGGTAAATTCCAAAACAGAAATTGTAGCGCAATTGTTCAGCACAAAAAACAATCTGAAAATGAATGTTTACACGGATCAGCCAAGTGTGCACATATATGTAGGCGGAAATTGTTTCGGAAAATTAATCGCAAAAGACAATGTTTCTTACCACGCCCAAAGCGGAATTTGTTTTGAAACCCAAAATTTTCCCGATGCTCCAAACCAGCCGGATTTTCCAAATTCAATTTTGAAAAAAGGCGAAACTTATGAGCAGAAAACAGTCTACCAATTTGAAAATCTGAATTAACTATATTCTCAAAACCAAAATTACACTAACCCTATAATGAATGCTACTTTAATACAAAATACGACCGCTTTTTTTGAGAAATCGTTTGGATCTTCTCCTGAAAAAACGGTTCTTTCGCCGGGAAGAATTAACATTATTGGCGAACATATCGACTATAATGACGGATATGTTTTACCGGCAGCAATAGACAAAGTTATTTGTTTTGCTTTCGCGAAAAGCAATTCGAAAACCTCAAAAGTGATCGCCATTGATTTGAATGAAGAATTCGAAATTGATCTGACTCAGGAAATAAAACTAAGCGATGTTGTCTGGACCAATTATATTCGTGGTGTAATCAAACAATTGCAGGACAACGGATTTGATTTTGAAGGTTTCCATTGTGTCTTCAGCAGTAATATTCCGGTTGGTTCTGGATTATCTTCTTCTGCAGCTTTAGAATGCGGAATGATTTTCGGAATTAAATCTCTTTTTGATTTAAAAATAGAGAAAAAAGACATTTCCTTATTAGGCCAAAAAGCAGAACACTGGGTGGGCATCAACTGCGGTATTATGGATCAGTTTTCTAGCGTTCATGGTCTGGAAAACAAAGTCATAAAACTGGACTGCAACACCTTGGACTTTGAATATCACAACGCCGACTTTAAAGATTATTCCCTGATTTTATTTGATTCTAATGTGAAACATTCGCTTTTTACATCAGAATATAATACCAGAAGACTGGAATGTGAGGAAGGTTTATCGATCATTAAAAATCATTTTCCTGAGATAAAAAGTTTCAGAGATGCTTCTGAAGAACAGGTTTTGAGTCTCAGAGACAAAATGAGCGGAAAGGTTTTTAACAGAGTTCACTTTGTGGTAAAAGAAATAAATCGTGTCATTAAGGCTTGCCAGGCTTTGGATGAAGGAAATATCGAACAGTTAGGGGAATTGCTTTTCGAAACACATTACGGATTATCTCAGGAATATGAAGTAAGCTGTGAAGAACTCGATATGCTGGTAGACACCGCAAAAGCGGATGACAATATTATTGGTTCCCGACTTATGGGAGGCGGTTTTGGCGGATGCACCATTAATTTAGTCAAAAAAGGAAATGAAAATGAGGTTAAACGTACGTTTTCGAAACTTTATTTAGATACATTTGGAATTGAATTAAAATTCTATGATGTAAAAATCTCAAACGGAACAACACTACTTTAATACCACAACACATTACAATGAAAAATTTTGACATTAATGAAGATCCGCACAGACGTTTCAACCCTTTAATTAACGAATGGGTTTTGGTTTCTCCTCACCGTTCAAAAAGACCGTGGCAAGGACAAAATGAAGTAATTTCTACAGAAGAGCTTCCTAAATACGACCCAACTTGTTATTTGTGCCCCGGAAATGTTCGTGCAAACGGAGTAAATAACCCTGATTATCAAAACAGTTTTGTTTTTGAAAATGATTTTGCCGCCATGAAACAGGACGAAATTATTTTTGAAGATGATATTAAACATACTTTCTTTAAGGCAAAACCGGAACAGGGAATTTCAAGAGTGGTATGTTTTTCGCCAAGACACGATCTGACGTTGCCTGAAATGGAAATTGCAGACATTGAAAATATCATTAAAACCTGGCAGAAAGAATACACTGATTTAGGGAATATAAAATACATTAATCACGTTCAGATTTTCGAAAATAAAGGCAGCGTAATGGGTTGCAGCAATCCGCATCCTCATGGACAAATCTGGGCGCAGTCTTCGCTTCCAACACAGGTCGAAAAAACACAAAACAGCTTAAAATCCTATTACGATAAAAACCAGAAAACGCTTTTGGAAGATTACGTAAAAGCAGAGTTAAAAGCCGGAGAAAGAATTGTGATTGAAAACGATCACTTTGTAGCTCTGGTTCCATTTTGGGCAATCTGGCCGTATGAAACAATGATTGTAAGCAAGAGAGCGGTAAATAAAATAACCAATTTTACTGCCGAAGAAAGCACTGCTTTTGCTACAATTTTAAAACAGCTAACGACTAAATACGACAATTTATTTAATACCTCATTTCCGTATTCATCCGGAATTCATCAGTCGCCAACCGATGGATTTCAACATCCGGAATGGCATTTCCACATGCATTTTTACCCGCCATTATTAAGATCGGCAACGGTGAAAAAATTTATGGTCGGTTACGAAATGTTAGGAGAATCGCAGCGCGATATTACTCCGGAAAAAAGTGCCGAAATTTTAAGACAGTTGTCTGATGTTCATTATAAAACTTTGGTAAAAGCTTAAAATCGAGATTTGTCTAAAGTCGGAAAACTAAAAATTTAACACAATATCCAGATTATAAATGTAAAAAACACATTTGCTGATGACTGTTTTCTAATTTTTTATTTTACATTTGGCTTCCACTTTTATTTTGATAAAAAAATAACACAAAATAAACACATCTTTCATTTTTAAGGAGATGATGCAACATAAAAAACAATTTTAAACCAAATAAACAAATTTACTCTTATAATAATTATCTAAAATACTACTAACAATGAACCAGAACCTCGCTTTCGCAGATTATGCGGTTTTTATTATTTATTTCATCGTAGTTTCGGTCTACGGTTACACCGTTTATCGCAAACGAAAACAAGACGAACAAGATGCCAAAGCTTACTTCCTTGCCGAAGGAAACTTAACCTGGTGGGCTATTGGAGCTTCTTTAATTGCATCTAATATCTCAGCAGAACAATTCATCGGAATGAGTGGTGAAGGTTTCTTTTTAGGAATTGCCGTTGCGGCTTACGAGTGGCTTGCTGCTGTAGCACTTATTATTGTGGCAGTTTGGTTTATTCCTGTTTATCTTAAAAATAAGATTTACACAATGCCGCAATTCTTAAAAACACGTTATAATGAATCTACGGCGTTAATTATGGCGGTTTTCTGGTTGTTTCTGTACGTTTTTGTAAACTTAACTTCGATCCTTTATTTGGGAGCCGTTGCTATTAACGGACTTGCCGGAGGTGAATATCTTCATGTAATTATGGTAGGTCTGGCTGTTTTTGCCTTATTCATTTCTCTTGGAGGAATGAAGGTTGTGGCTTACACAGACGTAATTCAGGTTGCGGTTTTAATTATCGGAGGTTTGGTAACTTCTTATATTGCTTTAACTACTGTTGGACAGTATTTTGGAGTGGGAGAAAATGCAATTGCAGGTTTCAAAGTTTTAATGAAAGAAGCTCCTGAGCATTTTAAAATGATTATTCCAAAACCTACTGCGACTTCTTCTCAATTAGAAATCGATAAATATTTGACTTTCCCGGGCTTGATGTCTTACCTTGCCGGTATCTGGATCATCAACTTAAACTATTGGGGATGTAACCAATACATTACGCAAAGAGCTCTTGGTGCAGATTTACAAACTGCACGTACAGGTATTTTATTTGCCGGTATGCTAAAATTATTAATGCCGCTTATTGTAATGCTTCCGGGTATTGCAGCTTATGTATTATACGAAAACGGACACCTTCCTCAATTGGTTGGAGGAAAAGACGGTGCTTATTCTGCAGTATTAACTTTCTTGCCAACAGGTTTAAAAGGACTTTCTGTTGCCGCTTTAACTGCTGCAATTGTAGCTTCTCTGGCCGGAAAAGTAAACAGTATCTCGACAATCTACACTTTAGATATTCATAAAAAATACATTCAGAAAGAAGCGGGCGAAAAACAACAGGTAAATATTGGTCGTATTGCCGTTTTTGCTGCGATGCTTTTAGCAGTTTTATTTACATGGAATGACATCTTAGGAATTGGCGGTGTTGGTGGATTTACTTATATCCAGAAATACACAGGATTTATCAGTCCGGGAGTTTTTGCCATGTTCTTCTTAGGTATGTTCTGGAAAAGAACGACAGGAGCTGCGGCAATCGTAGGTGTAATTTTAGGATTCGTACTATCTGTACTTTTCAACGAATATGCTCCTGCATTGTTTGGACCTGACACACTTTTATATACAGCTTACCCTAACGGAAAAGGAGCTTACGAAATTCCGTTTCATATCTGTATGGGATTATCATTCTTCTTCACTATGTTAGTGATGATTTTGATGAGTTTTGCCGGACCAAAAGTAAACCCTAAAGCATTCGAGACTGAGCCTGGAATGTTCAAGGTAAAACCACAAACTACGGTTTTAATTGTAATTACATTATTAATTATCGTAGCGCTTTACGTTAAGTTCTGGTAATAAATTATCAGTTCTATTCTCTCTATTTTTACAGCTGTTGTTTGTCATGAACAACAGCTGTAAATTTTTAAAAGAGATGTTGCGTAGAAAATATATGCCACAGATTTAAAGGATTAAAATGATTTTCATCTGCTTTGTCAGGCTGAGCGAAGTCGAAGCCCACGTCCAATTGGAGCGCCCTTCGACTTCGCTCAGGGTGACAATCTAATTCATAAATCCTTCAATCATTGTAATCTGTGGCAATAAAAAATAAAAGTATTTAAATTAAAATAAAAATCATGCAGTTATCATTAACCCAAAAAATCATTATCGTTACCGGAGGCGCAAAAGGAATCGGTTTAGGAATTTGTAAAGTTTTAGCCGAAGAAAATGCAATTCCGTTTATCGTTGGACGTAACGAAAATGACAACATCAAAGCCGTAGAAGAATTAAAAGCCATTGGAAAAGAATCACATCAGGTTGTTGCCGATTTAACAAAACCTGAAGACTGCAAAAAAGCTGTTGAAGCCGTAATTACAAAATTCGGAAGAATTGACGGATTGGTAAACAATGCGGGAGTGAATGACGGCGTTGGATTAGAAAATGGAAATTACGAAGATTTCGCTGCTTCACTTCACAAAAATTTAGTGCATTATTATTTAATGGCGCAACACGCACTTCCCTATCTAAAAGAATCAAAAGGGGCAATCGTAAACATCGGTTCTAAAACTGCCGAAACCGGACAGGGCGGGACCTCAGCGTATGCTGCTTCAAATGGCGGACGAAATGCCTTAACCAGAGAATGGGCGGTCGAATTGTTGAAATACAGCATCCGTGTAAACGCGGTAATTGTTGCAGAATGTTACACGCCGCTTTACGAAACCTGGATTAATACTTTTGAAAACAAGGAAGAAAAACTGGCATCAATTACCCAAAATATTCCTTTAGAAAACAGAATGACAACGGCAGAAGAAATTGCCAATATGGTCGTTTTTCTTTTATCTGAAAAATCAAGTCACACCACCGGTCAGCTTATTTATGTTGATGGTGGTTATACGCATTTGGATCGATCTATTTAATTTTTTCAGCCCCGAATTCACGAATTTTTTCTACAATTTGTAAATTAAAAATTCGTGAATTCGTGGCAAATCTTTTTCAAACCAAAGCATTGCTCTTAAACTCCGTTGGCGTTATTCCCTTGCACTTTTTAAAAAGTTTATTAAAATTGGATGCCGTTCTGTATCCGCATTCATACGCAATCTCAGACATACTTTTATCTGTTTCCAACAGCAATTTACAGGCATTAGAAATTCGGATTTCATGCAGGTAATCCATGAAATTTTTCTTGGTTTTGATTTTAAACATTCTGCAGAAAGACGTCGGTGTCATATTCGCGACGGCGGCAATTTCGCTTAAAGCGATATTTCGTTTGTAATTTTTATTCACATATTGAAAAACCTCCGAAATGCGATCTGTTTTGGAATTCTTTTGCATTAACGAATAAATTTCGTCGTTAATATAAATCTTATCCTGGCTATCAGACAAAATCGATAATATTTCAAAAAGTCCGACAATAACTTCAAAATCTTTTTTGGCAACTAATTTTTCCAGTTTTTTGGCAATTTGTTTATTCGTTTTTCCGATAATCGAAATCCCTTTCCCTGCCTGAACAAAAAGCTCGTTTATTTTCTGTGTTTCCTGCAATTCATAAAATGCAGATCCGAAAATATCTTTGTTGAAATAAACCACAATCGAGTTGGCTTTTAAATCTGCAATTCCCTCGTAATACTTTTCGTCATTCAGCCATACATGCGGAATATCCGAACCTAGAAAAACCATATCACCAGGCTCAAATGGCATAACCGAATTTCCGATAATACGTTTTCCGAAACTCTCTTTCACATACACCAATTCTAATTCGGGATGCGAATGAAAAGGCGATTGGAAAAAAGGTTCTATACGATTGAGTACCGAAACTTTAGTGTTGAGATAAGGTGTTATTTTGGTTTGCTCCAACTTCATATCACAAAGATAATAAAAGATTAGACAATGATAATATTAGGCTAATAGTCAATACTTAAAAAAACTACTTTTATTTTTCGTTTACTGCCCAAATTTTATAGAGAATCAAGGGTTTAAATTGATTTTCAAATTAAAAAAGTAACGAAACAAAAAAGAAAAAAAACAACACCAATGTCTGAGAATAACACAAAAAAACTGGTTGTAAAACTACATCCGGACGATAATGTTTTGGTTGCCCTTACCGATCTTCAAAAGGGAGAAACCATTCATTTTGAAAACGAAAACTACGTTTTAAAAGACCTCATCAAAGCCAAACATAAATTCTACATGCAGGATATGAAGCAGGGAGAAGAGGTAAATATGTACGGTGTTTTGGTTGGAAAAGTACAGTTTGATGTAGCGAAAGGTAGCCTGATGACAACTGAAAATCTTAAACATGCGGCAGATCCGTATGCCTACAGAAATGCTTCTTACGAATGGAATGCGCCTGATGTTTCTAAATTTGAAAACAGAACTTTTAAAGGCTATAAAAGAAAAGACGGACGCGTAGGAACGGCCAATTACTGGCTTTTTGTTCCGACTGTTTTTTGTGAAAACAGAAATCTTGACGTTATCAAAGAAGCTTTACACAAGCAATTGGGCTATGCAGTAACCGACAAATACAATCAGTTTACGTCTGAATTATTAGAAGGTTATCTGAATGGAAATGATATTAACGATATCAATATTGAATTGAATCCGACGCCAAAAAACAAACGTGTTTTTGAAAATGTAGACGGAATTAAATTCTTAAATCACCAGGGCGGCTGCGGGGGAACACGTCAGGACGCTTCTACTTTGAGTGCTCTACTAGCTTCTTATGCCAATCATCCAAATGTGGGCGGGATTACTTTATTAAGTTTAGGATGCCAGCATTTGCAAGTTCAGGATTTTGTAAATGATGTAAAAAGACAAAATCCGGAATTTGACAAACCGTTGTTTATTTTTGAACAACAACAAACGGAAAGCGAAGAAGTTCTGATTACAAATGCCATCAAAAAAACTTTTGAAGGTTTAATCGAAATCAATAAATACGAAAGAACCGACGCACCTTTAAGCGATTTATGCATTGGCGTTAAATGCGGCGGAAGCGATGGTTTCAGCGGTGTTTCCGCAAATCCTGCTGTAGGTTATACTTCTGATTTAGTTGTCGCTTTAGGCGGAAAAATTCTTTTGGCCGAGTTTCCGGAATTATGTGGCGCCGAGCAAAATTTGATCGACAGATGTGTGACCGAAGATAAAGCAAGAAAGTTTATCGACTTAATGGAATCTTACGACGAACTGGCTCATAAAGTAGGTTCAGGTTTCCACATGAATCCTTCTCCGGGAAATATCAAGGACGGTTTAATTACAGATGCAATCAAAAGTGCGGGTGCAGCAAAAAAAGGCGGTACTTCTCCCGTAATTGATGTTTTAGATTATACCGAATTGGTAACAAAACCAGGATTAAGTTTGGTTTGTACACCAGGAAATGATGTGGAAGCAACGACAGGAAAAGCGGCTTCCGGAGCTACTTTAATTTTGTTTACAACTGGATTAGGAACGCCAACCGGAAATCCGGTTTGTCCGGTAATTAAAGTAGCAACGAATTCTGTTCTTGCAACAAGAATGAAAGACATTATCGATATTGACTGCGGACCAATCATCAGCGGTGAAAAATCTATTGAAGAAATGGGCGAGGAAATTTTAGAATATTGTATCAAAGCGGCGAGCGGCGAAATTATTCCGAAAGCAGTACAATTAAATCAGGACGATTTTATTCCGTGGAAACGTGGCGTATCTTTATAACATTTTCCAAATTAAAATAACTTACTAACACATATACTATGTTTTCATTACAAAATAAAAAAGCGGTGATAACCGGCGGCGGAAGCGGAATCGGAAGAGCGATTTCTGTACTTTTTGCTAAACAAGGCGCTGAAGTTCACATTTTAGAACTGACTGAAGAATCTGCAAAAGAAACTATTGAAGAAATAAAATCAAACGGCGGAACTGTTTTTGCTCACGCCTGCGACGTTTCGAATCACGAACAAGTGAAGTCAACTTTCGAAAAAATTGGGAATATCCACATTCTGGTAAACAATGCCGGAATTGCCCATGTTGGAAAAGTAGACACCACTTCTGAATCTGATTTTGACAGAATTATGAATGTAAACGTAAAAGGGGTTTACAACTGTCTTCACGCTTCTATTCCTGCTTTAAAAAGTTCAGGCGGCGGAGTAATCCTGAATTTGGCTTCTATTGCATGCTGGGTGGGTATTCCGGATCGTTTTGCTTATTCTACAGCAAAAGGCGCGGTTATGGCAATGACTTTGTCGGTTGCCAAAGATTATCTGAATGATAAAATTAGATGTAATTCTATTTCGCCGGCGAGAGTTCACACGCCATTTGTTGATGGATTTATTTCTAAAAATTATCCGGGGAAAGAAGAAGAAATCTTCGAAAAACTTTCCCAGTCACAGCCAATCGGCCGTATGGGAAAACCGGAAGAAATTGCGACTTTGGCATTATTTTTATGCAGCGACGAATCGTCTTTCATCACAGGTTCTGATTACCCAATTGATGGCGGATTTATTAAATTGAATAACTAAAAAAATAGCCACGAATTCACGAATTTTTACAAATTATAATTGGTGAAATTCTAACTGATTTTTTTTACGCAGATTTCACGAATAATTAAAATAAAAATTCGTGAATTCGTGGCGAAAAAAAATAAGGCCACCGATTTTATAAAGATTTAAATAATTCGTGAATTCGTGGCAGAAAAAACTAAAAATAAAAGAATATGAAACTTATTAGATTTGGAGAAGAAGGAAAAGAAAAACCGGGAATTCTTTTAAATGATAAAAGATTTGACGTTTCGTCTATCGTAACAACAGATTATAACGAAGCGTTTTTTGAAAACGACGGATTAAAGAAATTAGAAGAAGCTTTAAAAAATAACCCTTCTTTACCAGAAGTAAACGATTCAGTTCGTTTAGGTTCTCCGGTTGCAAGACCTTCAAAAATTATCTGCATCGGATTAAATTATGTAGATCACTGCGAAGAAACCGGCGCTCCAATTCCTGCTGAGCCAATTATCTTTTTTAAATCTACAACTTCATTGTGCGGGCCAAACGATAATCTGATTATTCCAAAAAATAGTAAAAAAACAGACTGGGAAGTAGAATTGGCTTTTGTAGTAGGTAAAAAAGCAAGCTACGTTTCTGAAGAAGATGCGCCCAACTATATCGCGGGATATTGTCTCTTGAATGATTACAGCGAACGAGAATTCCAAATTGAGCGTGGTGGACAATGGGCAAAAGGAAAAGGAAGTGACACTTTTGCGCCTCTTGGGCCAACAATGGTTACTCCGGACGAGGCAGGAGATGTAAACAATCTAAAAATGTGGTTAACAGTAAACGGAAAAACATTCCAAAACAGTAACACATCAAACCTGATTTTCAAGATTCCATTTTTAGTGCATTATTTAAGTCAGTTTATGACTTTGCTTCCTGGTGATGTGATCAGTACAGGAACGCCTCCGGGAGTTGGATTGGGAATTAAACCAGATCCGATTTACATTAAAGCGGGCGACGTAATCGAATTAGGAATCGAAGGTCTAGGCACAAGTAAACAAACTGCTGTAGCTTATTCATAAAACAATAAAATTATGGCAGCACAAAAATTTTGTCTGGCTTTAGACTTAAAAGAAGATCCAAACCTGATTGCAGAATATAAACAACTGCATGAAAATATCTGGCCTGAAATTAAGAAAAGCATTCAGGACTCCGGAATTGAAGTTTTGGACATTTACTGTACTGGAAACCGTTTGGTTATGATTATAGAAGCGGATGAAAATTTTTCGTTTGAGAAAAAGGACAAAGCCGATGCAGAAAACGAAAAAGTACAGGAATGGGAAACTTTAATGTGGCAATTCCAGCAAGCTTTACCTTGGGCAAAACCGGGACAAAAATGGATTTTGATGGAGAAGATATTTCAATTGTAATGCACGAAAACAACACAACTTCCAGTAATGGAGATTGTAATTTTTAATTCTATTTTTTTTGTAAAAAACGAGGATATCAGAAATGGTTCCTCGTTTTTTGTTTTAGAAGCAATATCCAAAATTTAATTTATGCGGAATAATCATTTTTCTTATTTTAGCCCCAAATCAATTATAAAAATTAACCAATGAAAAAATTAATTATTGCCTGCTTCTTTTTCTCAGGAGCATTATTTGCACAAGACATGGAGGTCATTCAGGGAAATTTTGATTTCTTAAAAGACCAAAAAGAAGTAAATGTTGTATTTGATTACAGCAATTTTACCATGATGAAGGAAAACAAACCTGAAGCACAATATGTTGCCGAGCATAAAGCCGATCTTGATCAAAAAGCAAAAGGGAATGGAAACATCTGGGAGAAAAAATGGATTGGTGCAAAAGACCAGATCTGGACTCCGAAGTTTCTGGAAATTGCAAATATCGTTTTAACCAAAGAACATAAAGATTTAAATTTTCAGGAAAATATAAAAACTCCTTACACATTAATTGTAAAGACGGTGTGGATTTATCCGGGATGGGATGCGGGAATTATGAAACAACCTGCAAAAGTAACCACTAACCTGAAGTTTGTCGAAACTGCAAATAAATCAAAAGTTTTACTGGAAATTACGAGTGAAGAAGCACCGGGAGATCAATGGGGAAGCAACTTTAGCAATGAATCGAGAATTGGAGAGGGATTTGCCAAAACCGCAAAATCAATGTCTAAACTTATCGTAAAAAAAGCCTACAAATAAAAAACAAAAAAAATCCTGATATTAACTATCAGGATTTTCTATTTTCTCTTTCTGCATATTCAGCAAATATGCCATATTAGCGATTACGTGATCGTGCTTTTTTACAAACGGATTTTCTTCATTCCAGACATAACCTGCCAGAACTGCGCAGATTTTTTCTTTTACATCCGGATTTTCAGGCTGGTGGAAAAATAATGTCTGCAGGTTTCCGGTGTACCATTCTTTCACGTAAGTGGTAAAAACAGCAATACCGCGTTTCATATATTCGGTAAATTCAGTTTCCCAGTTTACTTCAATTCCTTGCGATTCTTTTAAGTATAATTTTGCAGCCAGCATTCCCGATTCTGTTGCAAAGGCAACTCCAGAAGAAAAAACAGGATCAAGAAACTCTGAACTATTTCCGGTTAAAGCAAATCCGTCGCCGTACATTCTTTTTACGGCTCTTGAATAATTTTCCAGTTTCACGGGTTCAAACAAGAATTCGGTACCGGCAAATCTTTTGATATAATAATCCGATTTCTGAATGGCATTTTTCAAAGCCTCAGCATTGTCTTTATTAGTAGAAAGTGAGTTGATAAAATCGGTGGGGCCTACAACTCCCAAACTTGTATTTCCATTCGAAAACGGAATTACCCAAAGCCAAACTTCGGTTTCCAGAATATCAAAAGAAATCTGTGTTCCTTCTTCTCCTTCCGGTCTGTTTATATCCTTAACATGCGTAAAAATAGACGAATGCGGATCTAATCCCGAAGGTGAATCCAGATCTAAAAGTCTTGGTAAAACACGACCGTATCCGCTGGAATCGATAATGAATTTAGCATGAATCTCTTTTAGATTTCCGTCTTTGTCTTTTACAATTGTTTTTGAATTTTTTCCTTCAAAGGAAACTTCCAGAACTTCAGATTCAAATTCTAAATCTATTCCTTTTCTAATGACTTCCTGCGCCATTGTATTATCAAAATCTGCTCTTGGAACCTGCCAGGTCCAATCCCAGCCTTCTCCAAATTTAACGCTGAAATCAAAATTGCAAATTTCTTCACCTCTGATAAAACGAGCTCCTAACTTTTTTTCAAAATTCATTGCATCAAGCGCATCAAATAATTCTGCCTCAGCAAAATGATCCATAACCCGGGGAATAAGACTTTCGCCTACCACAAGTCTTGGAAACTTAGTTTTTTCTACCACCTTAACCTTCACGTTGTTTTTATACAGATAGGACGCCGAAACGCAACCAGAGGGCCCTGCACCTATCACTAAAACATCAACAAACTCCTTTGTCATATTAGAATTATTATCATTAATTAAACTACATTTGCCTACATCAAAATAACTACATTTATTTTGATAAATAAAATTAAATTAGCACAACCAAAATCGATTTAATGAATACAATAAATGAATTTTTAAGTTTAGCAGAATTTGAAGCCATTATCTTCGGAAAAAACAAAGTTTCGATCAGTGAAGTGGTGCTAGACAGGGTAAACGAAAGTTTTAACTTCCTTAAAGAATTCTCAGGAAACAAAGTAATTTACGGGGTAAATACCGGCTTTGGCCCAATGGCTCAATACAGAATTAAAGAGTCTGATCAGATTCAGTTACAATATAATTTAATCAGAAGCCATTCTTCCGGAACAGGAAAACCGCTAAACGCAGAATGTGCAAAAGCAGCGATTTTAGCCCGAATGAATACGCTTTCTTTAGGAAACTCCGGTGTTCATCCTTCTGTAATTCATTTAATGGCAGAATTGATTAACAGAGATATCACACCTTTAATTTTTGAACACGGCGGCGTGGGCGCAAGCGGTGACCTGGTACAATTATCTCATTTGGCTTTAGTTTTAATTGGAGAAGGCGAAGTTTTTTATAAAGGTGAAAGACGTCCAACTGCTGAAGTTTTTGAAATTGAAGGTTTAAAACCAATTCAGGTTGAAATAAGAGAGGGCCTTGCGTTAATCAACGGAACTTCTGTAATGACAGGAATTGGAGTCGTAAATACTTTTTATGCTAAAAAATTACTAGACTGGTCTGTAAAAGCTTCCTGTGCAATCAACGAATTGGTTCAGGCTTATGACGATCACTTTTCTGAAGAATTAAACCAGACCAAACGTCATAAAGGACAGCAGGAAATCGCAGAAAAAATGCGACAAAATCTTTCTGACAGTACGTTGATCCGTAAAAGAGAAGATCATTTATATTCTGGCGAAAATACCGAAGAAATCTTCAAAGAAAAAGTTCAGGAATATTATTCTTTAAGATGCGTTCCTCAGATTTTGGGACCGGTTTTAGAAACTATAAACAATGTCGCTTCTATTCTGGAAGACGAATTTAATTCGGCAAACGACAATCCGATTATCGACGTAAAAAACAAACACGTTTATCACGGAGGAAATTTCCATGGAGATTATATTTCACTGGAAATGGATAAACTGAAAATTGTTATTACCAAATTAACAATGCTTGCAGAACGCCAATTGAATTACTTACTAAATTCAAAAATTAACGAATTGCTTCCTCCTTTTGTAAACTTAGGAACATTAGGATTTAATTTCGGAATGCAGGGTGTTCAGTTTGTGGCGACTTCTACAACTGCTGAAAGTCAAATGTTATCCAATCCTATGTATGTGCACAGTATTCCGAACAACAATGACAATCAGGACATTGTGAGTATGGGAACAAATTCGGCTGTTATTACATCAAAAGTGATCGAAAATTCATTTGAGGTTTTGGCTATCGAATTAATTACAATCGTTCAGGCGATCGATTATTTAGAACAAAAAGGAAAAATTTCATCTGTTACCCGAAAATGGTACGATGAAGTTCGTACTATAATTCCAACTTTTAAAGAAGATATGGTCATGTATCCTTTTGTACAAAAAGTAAAAGATTATTTGATCAACAGTTAAATATTTGCCATTGAATTGGCTGGTTTTAGAAAATTTCATGCCCCAAAAGAATTTTATATTTTAATCATTAAACATTGAATTTGAAAAATCATGAAAAAAACATTTATTTTTTTGCTGCTGTTATGTATTCAAGTAATTAATAGTCAGGAACTGGCATTAGTTAAGAAAAATTCGAAAATCGGATACATCACAAAAGACGGATCTTTTAAAATTGAGCCGCAATACAAATCTGCCAGAAGTTTTTCTGAAGGTTTGGCAGCTGTAGAAAATGGTGGGAAATGGGGATTTATTGATACAAAAGGAACCTGGGTAATTCCGGCAGATTTTAAAGACGCAAAAGACTTTAACAACGGAATTGCAGTTGTGCAAAAAGACAAAGACTGGGTTTATATCAATACAAAAGGTGAAATTCAGAAAGCTCCTGCGACCGAAAAATTATTCGATTTTAACAATGGTGTTGCTTTTATCAGACAAAATAATAAAGTTGGACTGATCAATAACAGAATGACGGTAATTCTGGAACCAAAATACGATCAGATTAAACCTTTTGAAAATGGTTTTGCGAGAGTCGAACTAAACAAAAAGTGGGGAATTATAAATACCGACGGAAAAGAATTGGTTGAACCTTTTTATGACGAAATCGGAAATTATTTCAAAAACACGACCTGGGCAAAAAAAGAAAAAGCTTTTGGACTGGTAAGCGGTGCCAAATTTATTCCGGTTGACGGAGCTGAAAAAATCTGGGATTTTGAAAATCAGGATCTTACATTTGCCAAAAAGAACGGAAAAATTGGCTACATCGATCTAAAAGGAAACTGGGCTATTCTTCCTATTTATGATAAAGGAAAAGCATTTTCGAAAAACTTAGCTCCGGTTTTAGTTGGAAAAAAATGGGGATTCATTAATCCGGAAGGAAAATTTGTAATAGAACCTACTTACAATGATGCGGAAGTTTTTAGCTCCAACGGACTTGCTCCTGTAAAAGAAAACAACTGGGGTTTCATTAACGAATCCGGAAAATTGGTCATTCCGACACAATACGGAATCACAACAAATGCCATTATTGCCATGTTTACACAACAGGACAAAGGATTTATTGATGGTATTGCCCGTGTTAAAAATGAAGGTAGATGGGGTTTCCTCAGACCAGATGGCACAGTTTTAGCAAATCAGTGGTTTGAGAATGCAGAACTTTTTTCGAAATCAGAAAAAAAGCAAATGCCTGAACCAGTTGCAGAAAAACCAAAAGAAGAAGCAAAACCAACAGCAAAAAAGCCGGCCGCGAAGCAGGTAAAAAAACCAGCTGCCAAGAAAAAATAACAATATATTTCCACAAAAATAAACCTATATAAATGAAGTGTGTATTAGTAACAGGCAGTTCTAGAGGAATTGGAAGTGCGATTTGTAAAAAATTAGCCTTTGAATCCAGTTATCATATTCTGATTAATTACCATTCGAATAAAACAGCTGCTGAAGAGACATTACAGGAAATACAAAAATTAGGTGCAACCGGAGAAATTTTAGGCTTTGATGTTTCTAATTTTGAAGAAGTACAGAATGTTCTAAATCAATGGCAGGAAGCAAATCCTGACGCTATTGTTGAAGCCATTGTAAATAATGCAGGAATTACCAAAGACGGTCTCTTTATGTGGATGACACCACAGGACTGGAACGGCGTTATGAATACCAGCGTAAACGGTTTTTTTAATGTCACACAGTTTTTTATACAAAAAATGCTTCGCAATAAATACGGACGAATTGTAAATATTGTGTCGGTATCCGGAGTTAAGGGAACTGCCGGACAAACCAATTATTCGGCTGCAAAAGGAGCGATTGTTGCAGCAACCAAAGCCCTGGCGCAGGAAGTAGCCAAACGAAATATTACAGTAAATGCCGTTGCTCCCGGTTTTATTAAAACCGATATGACAAGCGAACTGGACGAAAAAGAATTATTAAAACTTATTCCGGTAAATCGTTTTGGTGAAGCCGAGGAAGTAGCCGATTTGGTAAGCTTTTTGATTTCTAAAAAGGCAAGCTATATTACAGGAGAAATTATCAATATAAATGGCGGAATATATTCTTAAAAATTAATGCCAAATTGCTGCAAAGACATAAAGTCGCACAGTTTTATTAAAAAACTAGTTACTTTGTACCTCTGAAACTTTGAACTTTGCCACTATAAAAAAAGACCATGAATAGAAGAGTTGTAATTACTGGAATGGGAATTTATTCCTGTATCGGAACATCTTTAGATGAAGTGAAAAATTCTTTGTACGAAGGAAAATCCGGTATTCAGTTTGATGCTGAACGCAAAGAATTTGGTTTTCAATCGGCCTTAACAGGAATGGTTCCGAAAGCAGATTTAAAAAATCTTTTGACACGCAGACAGCGCATGAGCATCGGAGAGGAAACCGAATATGCATATATGGCGACAATTGAAGCGTTGAAAAATGCCGGAATTGATGATGCTTTTTTTGATGAGAGAGAAGTCGGGATTATGTACGGAAATGACAGCGTTTCTAAAGCAATTATCGACGCAACTGATATTGTTCGTGAGAAAAAAGATACCGCTTTAATCGGTTCGGGTGCGATTTTTAAATCCATGAATTCTACCGTAACGATGAATCTTTCGACGATTTTTAAACTTCGCGGAATCAATCTTACCGTTAGTGCAGCCTGTGCAAGCGGTTCACATTCTATTGGTCTGGCTTATTTCTTAATAAAAAGTGGTTTTCAGGATATTGTAATTACCGGCGGCGCACAGGAAATTAATAAATATGCAATGAGCAGTTTTGACGGATTAGGCGTTTTTTCTAACAGAGAAAGCGATCCTCAAAAAGCTTCAAGACCATTTGATGCAGACCGCGACGGATTAATTCCGAGTGGCGGCGGCGCTACTTTAATTTTGGAAAGTTACGAATCTGCAATAGCGCGTGGAGCCAATATCATCGCTGAAATCGGCGGTTACGGATTCTCTTCAAACGGAGGACATATTTCAACTCCAAACGTTGAAGGCCCGGCAACAGCCATGAAAAGAGCGCTTGAAGAAGCAAAATTAAAGGCATCAGACATAGAATATATCAATGCGCATGCAACCTCAACTCCGGTTGGAGATGCAAATGAAGCAAAAGCAATTTTCGAAGTTTTTGGCGAAAAAAACCCACCTGTTAGTTCTACAAAGTCAATGACAGGACATGAATGTTGGATGGCCGGAGCCAGCGAAATCATTTATTCTATATTAATGATGCAGCACGATTTTATCGCGCCAAACATCAATTTAGACAACCCTGACGAAGATGCTTCAAAATTAAATTTAGTTAAAACTACGTTAAACAAAAAATTTGACATATTTTTGTCCAATTCTTTCGGGTTCGGAGGAACCAACTCTGCGTTGGTGGTTAAAAAGTTTAAATTGGACAATGAATAAAGAAGATATAATAGCGAGAATTAATGGTTTTTTGGTAGATGAATTTGAAGTAGATAATGATGATATTGAACCAGATGCTAATTTAAAAGATACACTTGGACTTGACAGTTTAGATTATGTAGACTTAGTAGTTTCAATCGAATCTAATTTTGGTGTAAAACTGGTTGAAGCTGATTTTGTCGGAATTGCTACTTTTCAAAATTTCTATGACCTTATCGAAACCAAATTAAAAGCCAAAACAGTGTAATGAGTCAATGGGATGGCAAATCAAAAGGAACTGTTTTAGGTTATAAAATATTTGTTTTTTTGATTCAGAAAGCGGGTGTTAAATCGGCTTATGTCTTACTTTATTTTGTGGCTTCTTATTATTTTTTGTTTCTAAAGAAAAGCAACAAAGCCATTTCTTATTATTTTAAAGAAAGGCTGAAATATTCCCGATTCAAATCTAAAAAAATGGTTTTCAAAAGTTACTATACTTTTGGACAGACTATTATTGATAAAATTTCAATTTCAGCAGGAATGCGAAACAAATTCACTTACGAGTTTGACGGGATCGAAACTTTAAAACAATTACTTGCCGACAAGAAAGGCGGAGTATTGATCAGTGCGCATGTCGGAAATTTTGAAATCGCTGAACATTTTCTCGGAGATATCGATCTCAATTTCCAAATCAATCTGGTTACTACAGACTTAGAACATTCTGCAATCAAGAATTATCTGGAAAGTGTTACTCAAAAAGCAACTGTAAAATTTATTATCATCAAAGAAGATTTGTCTCATATTTTTGAGATCAATGCTGCTTTGGCAAATAACGAACTGGTTTGTTTCACCGGAGATCGTTATTTTGAAGGAAGCAAATTCTTGACTGAAAATCTATTGGGCAAAGAAGCAAAATTTCCTGCCGGACCTTTTTTAATTGCTTCGCGATTACGGGTTCCTGTTGTTTTTGTTTACGTAATGAAAGAACCCAATCTTCATTATCATTTGTACGCCAGAGAAGCAGAAGTAAAGCACCGCGACGAAAAAGGACTTTTGAAAGAATATGTAAAAAGCGTAGAAACCATTTTGCAGAAATATCCACTGCAATGGTTCAACTATTTTGATTTTTGGAGTTCTTTTTAAAGGTTCAAAGCTACAAAGGCTCTAAGTCACAAAGATTTTTAGCCACAGATTAAACGAATTAACACAGATTTTCATTTTCAAAAACAACTTTCGGTCTTTGTGCCTTTGCGGCAAAAAATTCGTGCAAATTCGTGTATTCGTGGCAAACAAAATTACACACCACAAGAAAATTCACTTAAATAAAATTTACTTATTTTTGCTGACCAACATAGCCAAAAACCCAAATGAAAAATGTACTCGTAATATATTATACGCAGTCTGGCCAACTTGAATCTATTGCAAGAAATATTGCAAAGCCATTTCTAAATTCAGATGAAATAAATGTAGCATTTCACGAAATACAATTAGAAAAACCGTTTCCCTTTCCATGGGATAAAGATTCTTTTTTTGATGCTTTTCCAGAATCTTTTTTACAGATTCCGACTGCATTAAAACCGGTTTCAGAAGAAGTTTTAAATACAAAATTCGATTTAATATTATTTCATTATCAGGTTTGGTATCTGTCACCTTCCATTCCAATTAATTCATTTTTGAAAAGTGATGAAGGAAAAAAACTGTTGAGCAATACCCCTGTAATTACCATAAGCGGTTCGAGAAATATGTGGATTATGGCGCAGGAAAAAATTAAGATCCTGCTAAGAAAAGCCAATGCCAATTTAGTTGGAAACGTAGCATTGGTAGATCGTGTTGGAAATTTAATCAGCGTTATTACCATTGTAGAATGGATGTTCTCGGGAGTAAAGAAAAAATATCTGGGCATTTTCCCGCTTCCCGGAGTTTCAGACAAAGACATTCAGGAGTCAGATAAGTTCGGAGAAATTATGTTCGAATCGCTGCAACAGAATAATTATGCAGAATTACAGCCAAAATTAGTAAAAGCAGGAGCGGTGAAAATAAGTTCCTATTTAGTAACAGTTGACAAAACGGCCAATAAAATTTTCAATAAATGGTCAAACCTTATTTATAAAAATCAAAAAAACCGAAAAAAGCTGCTTAAAGTATTTAATGTTTATTTATTCCTTGCGATATGGTTAATTTCGCCAATAGTGTATATATTGCACCTTATTACCTATCCGCTTAAGTTTAAAAAAATAAAAAAGGAAACTCAATATTATCAGGGAGTTTAGAAGAGGAATTTAAATTATGTTTGAAGTATATATTACAAAAGCTGCAAAATATTTGCCAAACGAAGCTGTTTCTAACGACGAAATGGAAGGCTTTTTAGGTCTTATTAACGATACTGCTTCTAAAGCAAGACGTATTATTTTGCGCAACAATAAAATTACAAGCCGATATTATGCTGTTGATAAAACAGGAAAAAGTACACACTCGAATGCCGAACTGACCAAAAATGCGGTAGAACAATTATTTGATGATAATTTTACGCCCCAAGATCTGGAAGTTCTTTCCTGCGGAACTTCAACACCAGATATTTTTCTGCCTTCACATGCAGCTATGGTCCATGGCTTGTTAAAAAATAAATCGGTTGAACTAAATTCTTCAACTGGCGTTTGCTGCGCCGGAATGAATTCACTAAAATTCGGATTTCTTTCTGTACGATCAGGAAATTCAAATAATGCCATTTGTACAGGATCAGAAAAAGTTTCGACCTGGCTAAATGCCCAAAAATACAATCATGAGGCAGACAATTTAAAAGTTCTGGAAGAACAGCCTATTATAGCTTTCAAAAAAGATTTCCTACGCTGGATGTTATCAGACGGAGCAGGCGCTTTTTTATTAGAAAATAAGCCAAAAGGACCTATTTCCTTAAAAATCGAATGGATGGAAGCCTTTTCGTATGCTTACGAATTGGAAACGTGCATGTATGCCGGTGGAGATAAAATGGAAAATGGAGAGATAAAATCCTGGAGCGACTATGCACCGGAAGAATGGCTAAACGAATCGGTTTTTTCTATCAAACAGGATGTCAAATTATTAGACGAATTTATTTTGTCTAAAGGTGCAGAAAGTATGAGAGATGCCATGCATAAAAACAAAGTAACTTCTGAGGATATTACTTATTTTATTCCTCATGTTTCTTCAAATTTCTTTGTTGAAGGATTAAAGAAAGGTTTAACAGAAAAAGGAATCGGAATGGCTGACGAAAAATGGTTCATGAATCTTTCTAATGTTGGAAATGTAGGTTCTGCTTCTATTTATTTAGCTGTTGAAGAACTTATGAATTCCGGAAAACTGAAAAAAGGAGATCACATTCTCTTATCTGTGCCGGAAAGCGGAAGATTTTCTTTCGCTTATGCGTATTTAACTGTTTGCTAATAAAATGGCACTTTTAGAAAAAGAAACTGTAGAAAATTTATTGCCGCAAAAGTTCCCTTTTGTAATGGTAGATACGATGCATTCTTATACCGAAACAAATTTGGTTTCAGGTTTAAAAATTAAAAGTGATAATATTTTCGTTTCAGAAAATACTTTTCTGGAAGCCGGTTTAATAGAACATATGGCGCAGTCGGTGGCGTTGCATACCGGATATCAGTTTTTTTTAAAAAACGAAACTGCTCCTACCGGATATATTGGCTCTATTAAAGAAATTAAGATTTTAAAACTTCCGGAGTTACATGATTCTATTCAGTCGGAAGTAACCATATTACAGGAATTTGCCGGAATAACTTTGGTAGATATTGTGACTACCTTGAATAATGAGGAAATTGCCCGCGGGCAAATGAAGACCGTATTGGCAAAATAAATTAATAATGAAAACAACTTCTGCTGTTGACATACAAAATTATTTACCCCACCGTGCTCCAATGCTTATGGTGGATTTAATTTTGAATATCGACACCAACTTTGTAGAAACTGTTTTTTTGATAAAAGAAGACAATATTTTTGTTAAAAATGATGTTTTTATTGAAGCCGGTTTAATAGAAAATACCGCTCAGACCTGTTCTTCCATTGTTGGCAAGAAATATTTTTTTGATGAAAACGGAGCAGAAAATGAAAACGTAAATTTAATTGGTTTTATCAGCGCGATAAAAAACTTAAAAATTCACCAGCTGCCAAAAGCTTATGATACTATAATAACCCGGGCAAATTTGGTTTCCAAATTTGACGGAGGAGATTATACATTATGCACAATGGCCTGCGAAAGTTTGCTCGATGACAAAATGCTTCTGGAATGCGAAATTAATTTGTATATTCAGAAGACAATTTCTGTAGCAGAATAATTAAATATTTAAATGTGTACAAAATAAAACCTGTTTATCATTTATTAATTAGAATAGGAATTTTAATACTATTATTAATTAGTGTTTTTGTATATAGTTGGCTCACATACGATCCTAATGAATATAGCAGACATCTTGACCCAAAGATTGGTCCCGATGTTTTAGCTTTCTTTTTAACTCAGATTTATTGTGCGTTTCTACTATTAGAAATGATTTATTTTTTTGTCAAAAAACACAAGACTTTAGCTTTAACAAATCTTGTACTTTTAATTATAATTGAAATAATACCAATTTCGTTTTAGTACGCTTATTGGTGTAGTCTTAATATAACGCTTCATGGAAAAAGAAAATGTACCACAGGATCAAAGCAATTTAACTAAGAATAACGTTAAAGAACTTCTGTATGCAACAGATGAAAACGGCGAATATACCACCACCTTAAGTACAGGCTGGGAACCAAAAGCCATTGCACTTTCTAATTCTATTGATGAAATAAACGAGCGAATTGCCGATGCCAGACAACAGGTTTTAAATGGCGAAGCAAGTCCCATTGTTTATTTTATGGAATTGAATAAAATGGATCTAACGATTCTCTCCAGTTATGTCGGTTTGTGGAAATGGCGCGTAAAAAGACATTTTAAACCGAATGTTTTTGCCAAACTAAATGATAATACTTTAAAAAAATACGCTGATACTTTTGATATTTCTGTTGAAGAATTAAAAAACAGCATCAAATAATGGAGTTAACTTTTACACATCATCAATCTGCGCACTGCGAAAACGGAGTAGCGTCGAATCTTCTTAAAAACAGCGGACTAAATATCAGTGAGCCAATGGTCTTTGGTATCGGTTCCGGTTTGTTTTTTGTCTATCTTCCTTTTATAAAAGTCAATCACGCGCCGGCAATCAGTTACAGAACTTTGCCGGGACAGATTTTTAATAAAGTTGCGAAACGCTTAAATTTAAAAATAAAAAGAGAAAAATTTTCTTCTGCTTCGAATGCAAATAAAGCATTAGACGAAAATTTAAAAAACAATATTCCGACGGGATTACAAGTTGGTGTTTACCATTTGAGTTATTTTCCTGATGAATATCGTTTCCATTTTAACGCCCACAATTTAGTCGTTTACGGAAAAACCGAAACCGATTATTTGGTCAGTGATCCGGTTATGGAAACCGTGACTACTTTGACGCATGACGAATTGGACAAAGTTCGTTTTGCAAAAGGTGCTTTCGCCCCACGCGGACAAATGTATTATCCGATTCAGATTCCAAAAGATGTAGATTTAAAAAGCGCTATTATAAAAGGAATCAAAAATACGTGTCGCGATATGCTTGCGCCAATGCCAATTGTTGGTGTTCGCGGAATCAAATTTGTTTCGGCACGAATCAGAAAATGGCCTGCGAAACACGGTGTCAGAAAAGCCAATCATTACCTCGCGCAAATGGTTCGAATGCAGGAAGAAATTGGAACTGGCGGCGGTGGATTCCGTTTTATTTATGCCGCATTTTTACAGGAAGCTTCGGTTATTTTAGGAAACGAAGAACTCAAAGAACTTTCTAAAGAAATGACTAAAATCGGAGATTCATGGCGTGATTTTGCTGTTGAAGCATCCAGAATTTATAAAAACAGAAGTGCCAAAGAAGATGCTTACAATACCATTGCAGATGAACTTCTGGACATCGCCAACAGAGAAGAAATCTTTTTTAAGAAACTAAAAAAAGCGATTAGCTAGAGTTTTGTTTCATTTTAAAATCTCCGGATTAATAACAAAAGTTATATTTGCATAATGTTCGATTTGAGTAAAACTTATTTGTATAGAATGACTCATATTGAGAATATCTCACATATTCTTAAATATGGAATTACTCATGTTCATTCTTTAAATGCTAATTTGAATTATACTCCTATCGGAGATGCTAGTTTAATAAAAACACGTAACGAGTTTTTATTAGATAATGGTAAAAAACTTGGAGAGTATATTCCTTTTTACTTTTGTATTCTTACTCCAATGTTATATGTAATTCAAAAGGGATATAATGTTACGAAAGTTGAATCCGAAAATATTATATATTGCGTATCTTCAGTTCAAAAAATGATAGACTCTAATCTTGATTTTATTTTTACAGATGGGCACGCAATTGAAACTATAAGTTCTCAATATTCTTCTCAAAATATAAACGATATCGAAAATTTAGTAGATCTTTCAATTACCAAAGACCCTAATTTTAAAGATCTGAATGATTTGGACAAGAAGAGAAGAAAACAAGCAGAATTTTTAGTTAGTTGTGACATTCCTGTTCATGCCATTTTGGGATTCATCGTTTTTAATGAAGAAGCTCAAAATAGATTACTAGCTTTAGGAATAGAACAAAGAAAAATAAAAGTTCTCAAACATTATTATTTTTAAACATGATACAATATAGAAACGACAATTTATTAGAAAGCGAAGCAGAAGCTTTAGTAAATACAGTAAATACCGTAGGTGTGATGGGTAAAGGCATTGCATTACAGTTTAAAAATCAATATCCCAATAACTATAAATTATATAAGAATGCTTGTAAATTAAAAGAAGTTCAAATTGGGAAAATGTTTGTTACCGAAGAAATTTCTTTATTAGGAGGAAAAAAAATAATAATAAATTTTCCAACTAAAGCAGATTGGAGAAAACCTTCTGAGTATGAGTATATAGAAGCGGGCTTGAAAGATCTTGTTAAAATAGTGAAAGAAAAAAAGATTAAATCAATTGCTATACCTCCTCTTGGAGCGGGAAATGGTGGATTAGATTGGAACAAAGTGAAAATTCTAATGGAGAAATATTTAGAAGGTATTGATTCTAAAATTTTTATCTATCAGCCAAATTCGACAGTTTTGGAAGTATTAAAAAAAGAAAGAGTAAAATTAACTCCTGCACGAGCAATGCTTTTATCTGTTTTATATGACTTAGTAAAGAATGGTGAATTTGTTTCCGAATTTACATCTGAAAAAATTGCTTATTTTTTGCAAAGGTTTGGAGCTAAAGAAGAATTTAAATTGGAGTTTCAGCCAAATTTTTATGGTCCTTATTCTGGAAAAGTAAAACATGTATTGTATTATCTAAATGGAAGTTATATTTCAGGCTACAGTTCTAAAGATAAAAAACCGTTTGATGAATTGGGAATAATGCTAGATGCGGAGAAAGATGTAAATGAATATCTGGAGAACAATGAGAATAAAAGATATAATGACATTGTAAAAAAAACAAAAGCTTTTTTATCTGGTTTTTATGCTGATTTTGGGCTAGAATTACTTTCTACTATTGACTTCATTATCATTGAAAAAAATACTAAATCTGTAAATGAAATTGTCCTCTATTTAGAAAAATGGAGCGATAGAAAAAAAACACTATTTACAAATCCTAAATTTATTACTATAGCCATGCAAAATATTCAAAAACATCTTGCCTAAGTAATAAATGAACAATTGCATCATTCAAATAGAATCCCTTTCGAAACAGTACAAAAATGCAGAAATGTATTCTTTGAACAATGTTTCATTACAAATAAACGAAGGACAGATTTTTGGATTATTAGGTCCAAACGGGGCCGGAAAAACCACTTTGATTTCCATGCTTTGCGGACTGGTAAAACCCACATCGGGAAGTTTTACAATCGATGGTTTGAGTTATGCGAATCATTCCAGAAAAATAAAAAAAATAATCGGTGTAGTTCCTCAGGAATATGCCTTATATCCCACATTAACTGCCAGAGAAAATCTGCAGTATTTTGGAAGCATGAACGGTTTAAAAGGTGCCGATTTAAAAGACAAAGTTATAGAAGCACTAGATCTTTTGGGTCTGTTAAAGTTTGCCGATAAACCGGTTTCCACTTTTTCTGGCGGAATGAAACGCCGTGTCAATCTGATTGCCGGAATTCTGCATAAACCTAAAGTTTTATTTTTGGATGAACCAACCGTTGGTGTTGATGTACATTCTAAAACCGCCATTATTGATTATCTGAAAGCCCTAAACCAAAGCGGAACCACTATTATTTATACTTCGCATCATTTGGCTGAAGCCGAAGATTTTTGCACCGATATTGCCATCTTAGATCAGGGTCAGATTTATGCTCAGGCTACGCCGTCTGCATTGATTGAATCTGTAAAAGATGCCCGAAATCTCGAAGATGTATTTATTTCATTAACCGGAAAAGCGTTGCGAGATGATGTATAAGATTTGGATGTCGGTAGTAAAAGAATTTCTTTTACTGAAAAGAGATCTAGGCGGACTGATTATACTGTTTGTCATGCCTTTGGTTTTGGTGATCACCGTAACTTTAATTCAGGACAGCACTTTTAAGGCAGTGACTGATTCTAAAATTCAGATTCTTTTGGTGGACAACGACAAAGGTTCTGTTTCGAAAACGGTTTTTGAAAATTTAGAAAAAAGCAATTTATTCACGGTTGTGACACAAATTGACAATAAAACGGTTACAGAACAAATCGCCAAAGAAAATGTTTACAAAGGAAAATTTCAACTGGCCATTATAATTCCGCAAAATTTAAGTTCAGATTTACAGGCGAAAGTCGATCAGAACGTCGAAAAAATTGTCAGCAGTTTGGGTTTAACAGACAGCACTGCGACCAATGAACAGCAAAGAGTTATTAAAGAAAAAGAAGTAAAATTGTATTTTGATCCGGCGGTTCAGATGAGTTTTAAAAATGCCGTGATGAATTCAATCGATAAAATGATTTCTCAGATTGAAACCAAATCGATTTACACCACTTTTCAAAATCAGCTTGGCGAAGGAACAACCAATTTTGAGCAAAAAAGTTTTATCACCTTCAAAGAAATTATTCCCAAAATTAATAATAAAGAAGTTCTTCCAAACTCGGTACAACATAATGTTCCGGCCTGGACGCTTTTTGCGATCTTTTTTATTGTTATTCCGTTATCTATCAATATCGTAAAAGAAAAAACGCAGGGAACTTTTGTTCGCTTAAGAACCAATCCGGTTTCAAATCTGGTTGTCATTATAGGAAAAACAATTACATACTCCATCATTTGTATGATTCAGTTTTATATGATGGTTGCGGTTGCCGTATTTTTATTCCCGCACATCGGACTTCCTTCTTTAAACATCGAAGGGCATTTGATTATGACCAGTATCGTGGCTTTATTTTCAGGATTTGCCGCGATCGGCTTCGGAATTTTACTGGGAACCGTTGCCAGCACTCAGGAACAGTCTGCTCCTTTTGGCGCAACAAGTGTGCTTATTTTAGCTGCCATTGGCGGTGTCTGGGTCCCGGTTTTTGCAATGCCAAAAATCATGCAAATTATAGCCAGATCTTCTCCTATGAATTGGGGGCTCGAAGGTTTTTACGATGTTTTATTGCGCAACGTTTCCTTCTTCGAAATTATTCCAAAAATGAGTTTATTATTTTTGTTTTTCATTATTACAACTTCCATCGCATTATTTTATGATAAAAAGAAAAGAGCAGTTTAACGAGGCTACCGACTTAACCGTTACACATGAAATCAGGATTCGTTTTAACGAAACAGATCCGCTTGGAATCGTTTGGCACGGAAATTATATTACCTATTTTGAAGATGGAAGAGAAGCTTTTGGACGCCAGCACGGATTAACCTATCTGGACATTGCCGCAACCGGCTACACTACTCCAATTGTAAAATCGACCTGCGAGCATAAATTGTCTCTGCGTTACGGCGATGTTGTAACCATAGAAACCACAGTCGTTGACACACCGGCGGCAAAGATGATTTACCGTTTTAAGATTTTGGATGACAAAGGAGAAGTAGCCTGTACCGGAGAAACAGTTCAGGTTTTTTTGGATAAAGAAGGAAATTTAATGCTGACAAATCCGCCTTTTTATGAGGAATGGAAAAGAAAAGTAGGTCTTTTAAAATAATATATAATTCTCATTCTATATTTCTAAAAATAATTAAAAACTCAAACCAATTATGAATAAAACCTTAATTCTTCTTTTAGTTGTTTTATGTTCGGTTTCCTGTCAAAAGGAAGCAGCAAAAAAAGAGCAACTTCCTGAAAAATCAAATACTAAAATAAAGAAAAAAGAAATAAATCAGGGAAACAGTGAATCTGAAATGGCAAAAAAATGGTTAGTAGAAACCATTCTGACTTATTTTAAAAACGATATTTCCGAGATGTCCGGTATTACAACCAAAACGTATGAGGAATATAAAAGTGAGGCCACAAACGTCGAAATGGATACCGATATTTCAATGACACAGGAAGAATTTGAAAATAAGTGGAAGAATAAATATGACACAAAATATGCCGGTATAGGTGGTTTTTTAATATCAGCACAGGATTGGGGAAAAATTGAGGTTACGAAATGTAATTTATTATCAGAAAACAAGGATAGTTATATTTTTGAAGTTGTAATAAGTGATACCGACGCTAAGGCAGATTACAAAAGAGATATTAAAGTCATAAAGTCAGGAAAATCTTTTCTGATAGATGATGTTAAAGAATACAACTAAAACACTTTAAATTCATCAATTTAGTGGGAATAGAAAAATCAGAATAAAATCATAGATGTTAAGAGAAATATACATAACAGAAACAAATTGTATCACGCCATTAGGTTTTGATGTAGCAGCCAACATCGAAGCAATTCTTCGCGGCGACTCGGGAATTCAGCTTCACAATGATATTTCTTTAATGCCGAATGCATTTTATTCTTCGATTATAAATGATGAAAAAATAAATAACGCTTTCGCGGAAATTAGTTCTGAAACCAAATATTCCCGTTTAGAAAAAATGATGATTTTAGCTCTGGAGCCGATTGTCAAAAATTCAGGAGTTGCCTTAAACTCAAAAACCGGATTTATACTCTCTACTACAAAAGGAAATGTTACGGCTTTAAAAGACGATTCAGAAGAAAGTTTTAACAATGCTCATTTAGATGTTTTAGCAAAAAACGTTGCTAATTTCTTCGAATTTCAAACCCATCCAATTGTGGTTTCAAATGCCTGCGTTTCGGGAATTTTAGCCGTTTCAGTTGCCAAAAGAATGATTCAGTCTGAATTGTATGATCATGTTTTTGTGGTCGCCGGCGACGAAGTATCAGAATTTGTTTTGTCTGGTTTTAATGCTTTTCAGGCGATGAGCGATTTGCCATGTAAACCGTATTCTAAAAACAGAACCGGAGTAAGTTTGGGCGAAGCAACGGCAGCTGTTTTACTTTCGGCGGAAGCCAAAAACGCAAAAATAAAAGTACTTGGAGACAGTTCGATCAACGATGCCAATCATATTTCTGGTCCTTCAAGAACTGGTGAAGGGTTGTTTTTAAGTATTCAAAATGCCTTAAAAGAAGCCCAGATTGAAGCTCAAAAAATCGACTATATTTCCGCACACGGAACTGCAACTCCGTTTAATGACGAAATGGAAGCGATTGCCTTTGGAAGATTAGATCTTCAAAAAGTTCCGCTAAATAGTTTAAAAGGTTTTTACGGTCATACACTTGGCGCTTCGGGATTATTGGAAACGGTAATTGCAATTGAATCTGTAAACAGCAATACACTTTTTGAATCGAAAGGTTTTGATGAAATCGGTGTCAGCGAAAATATTAATGTAATTGAGAAAAACAAAGAAGCCAATATTGATTTCTTTTTGAAAACAGCTTCCGGTTTTGGAGGTTGTAATACGGCTGTGGTTTTTGAGAAAGTGAGGTAAAAAGATGGAAAATAACGAAACTAAATTTCTTATTTATGATAATCCTAATGGCAAAGTTAGGGTTGATGTTATTGTAAAGGATGAAAACTTATGGCTTACACAAAAAGCTATGAGTGAGCTGTTTGACACAACACCACAAAATATTACATTACATTTAAAAAATATTTTTGAGTCTGAAGAATTGCAAGAAAATTCAACTTGTAAGGAAATCTTACAAGTTCAATTCGAAGGTACTCGACAGGTTTCCAGAAATCAAAAATTTTATAATCTCGATGCCATAATTTCGGTTGGTTATCGTGTAAATTCTACAAAAGCAACTCAATTTAGAATTTGGGCAACTCAAACCTTAAAAGAATTTATTATTAAAGGATTTGTTTTAGATGATGAGCGTCTGAAACAGGGACAAACTGCTTTTGGTAAAGATTATTTCAAAGAGTTATTACGCAGAGTTCGCTCTATTCGTGCAAGCGAGCGCAGAATCTATCAGCAGGTAAGCGATATTTTCGCTGAATGCAGTATTGATTATGATAAAAATTCAGAGATAACGAAGAACTTTTATGCTCTAGTTCAAAATAAATTTCATTTTGCTATAACAGGAAATACTGCCGCAGAAATAATTTTCAATAATGCTGATAAAGCAAAAGACAATATGGGATTGACTTCTTGGAAAAACGCTCCCGACGGAAGAATTATAAAATCTGATGTAATTGTTGCTAAAAATTATTTACATGAAAAAGAAATTACTCAATTAGAAAGAACTGTTACAGGGTATTTTGACTACATCGAAAGTTTAATTGAAAGAGAAAATACTTTCACGATGGAACAACTAGCAACAAGTGTTAATAAATTTCTTTCTTTTAACGAATATAAAATTTTAGAAGGAAAAGGCAAAATTTCAAAACTTCAGGCAGATAAAAAAGCTATAAATGAATATGATGAGTTTAATAAAACTCAAAAAATAATTTCTGATTTTGATAAAGAAGTGAAAAAATTAGGAAAGAAAAAATGACTCAAAAAACCTACATACAATCCTATATCCAAATCGAAAACAACGAAATTGTTTTCAACGGCGAATCTGTATTCAAAATTGAACCAACCGATTTTGGTGATTTCTCCAAACAAGCTTTGCGTCATTTTGAAATTCAGTATCCTAAATTTTTCAAAATGGATCCTTTGAGCAAACTGGCTTTTTTGGGTGCAGAACTGCTTTTGAATCCGATTGTGAAGGAAAATTCAGAAAACAACATCGCTTTGGTTTTGGCCAATAAATCTTCGAGTTTAGATACGGATGTAAAACATCAGGAATCTATTTCTGATAAAGAAAACTATTTTCCGAGTCCGGCGGTTTTTGTCTATACACTGCCAAATATCTGCCTGGGTGAAATAAGTATCCGTCATCAGCTGAAAAGTGAGAATACTTTCTTTATATTTGATGCTTTCAATACCGAATTTATGTTTAACTATTCGAGAATATTGTTAAACACAAATAAAGCAGAAAAAGTTTTGTGCGGCTGGACAGAACTTTTTAATGACAATTATAAAGCTTTTCTTTGCATCATCGGAACCGAAGAAAATTCGAAATTTAAAAACGAAACTATCAATACATTATATAAAAAATAAGCATGGAAGCATTAAAATTAGAATTAAAAAATAAAATTATAACGACTCTTAACCTGGAAGATATTGCTGTAGAAGATATCGCAGACAACGATGCTTTGTTTGGAGACGGTTTAGGTTTAGACTCGATTGATGCTTTAGAATTAATCGTAATTTTAGATAAAGACTACGGAATTAAATTAGTTGACCCGAAAGAAGGAAAGTCTATTTTTCAGTCAATCGAAACTATGGCGGCGTATATTGATGCTAACAGAACTAAGTAATTTACTTAAGCTTTGTCAAAGAATTGCTAAACTAAAAAAGGTTTAGAAAACTTGGCGACTCAGCGACTTTGCGAGATTAAATCACAAGTTTTTTTTCTTAACTGTGAAATTTGCTCGCAAAGACGCGAAGACGCAAAGTTTAATCTAAAATCAGAAATCTAAAATGACAAAAGGTGTTGCCATAACGGGAATGGGAATTGTTTCTGCAATCGGAAATACGGTTGAGGAAAACTATATCTCGTTAATCGAAAATAAAATCGGCGTTGCTCAAATTCAAAATATTTCGACCATTCATGCAAATGCGATTAAAGTGGGCGAAATAAAAAAAACAAATGAGGAACTTATAGCAGAATTGCATCTGGACGAAACCAATAATTTCTCCAGAACAGCAATGATTGGTACTTTGGCAGCAAAACAAGCTGTTGAAAATGCCGGTATTTCTGCCATTAATGAATTCAGAACCGGATTGATTTCAGCTACAAGTGTGGGCGGAATGGACATGACTGAAAAACATTATTACGATTATTTCGAAAAACCGGAATTGGTAAAATACATTACCTGTCATGACGGTGGCGATGTTGCTGATAAAATTGCCGAAGAATTAGGTCTCAAAGGATTGGTAACTACCATTAGTACGGCTTGTTCATCTGCGGCAAACTCAATTATGCTTGGTGCAAGATTAATTAAAACCGGAAAACTGGATCGTGTAATTGTGGGCGGAGCTGATGCATTGGCCAAATTCACCATCAACGGATTTAAAACTTTAATGATTTTATCCGACGATTATAACAAACCGTTTGACAACGAAAGAAAAGGTTTAAATCTTGGAGAAGCAGCTGCCTATCTGGTTTTAGAATCAGATGAAATTGTAGCAAAACAAAATAAAAAAGTGCTGGCGAGAGTTTCCGGTTACGGAAATGCCAATGACGCTTTTCACCAGACCGCTTCCTCAGAAAATGGTGACGGCGCTTATCTGGCAATGAAAAAAGCATTTGAAGTTTCTGGTTTGAATCCTTCGGATATTGACTATATCAATGTACACGGCACAGCAACTCCCAATAATGATTTGTCTGAAGGTCGTGCTATAAAGCGAATTTACGGAGACGAAAAAGTTCCTGATTTTAGTTCGACAAAACCTTTTACAGGCCATACTTTAGCGGCAGCAGCTGCAATTGAAGCCGTTTACAGCGTTTTGGCGATTCAGAATAATGTGGTTTATCCAAATCTGAATTTTGAAGTTCCGATGGAAGAATTTGATTTGAAACCGCAGACTGCCTTAAAAAATAAAACCATCGAACATGTGCTCTCTAACTCTTTTGGATTTGGAGGAAATTGTTCAACCCTTATATTTTCAAAAAGCTAATGGCAAAAAAAACATATATAAATGGAGTAGGCTGTATTTCGACTCAAAAAACATTTGATACCGTTTTTTTGGAAGAAGCCATTGTCAATCATGACGAAAATGTGCTGGCAATCATTCCGCCGGCGTATAAAGAATATATTTCCCCTGCCGCAAGCCGAAGAATGGCAAAAGGTGTAAAAAACGGAATTGTAGCTTCAGCCTTGGCGATGAAAGATGCCAATGTAGAAAACGTTGATGCCATTATAACCGGAACCGGTTTAGGATGCATTGAAGATTCTGAAAAATTCCTGAAAAGCATTTTAGATAATAACGAAGAATTTTTAACTCCGACTTCTTTTATACAATCGACTCACAATACGGTTGGCGCGCAGATTGCTCTTTTACAGCAATGTAAAGGGTACAATTTTACTTACGTGAATGGCGCAGTTTCTTTTGAATCGGCTTTGATTGATGCTAAAATGCAAATTGAAGAAGACGAAGCCAATTCTATTTTAGTGGGCGGCGTGGATGAAAACGGAGAATATACCACTGCCCTTTTCAAACTAAACGGACGAATTAAAAAAGATAATGCTGCTCCCTATGATGTCTTAACTTCTGGTACAAGCGGTGCTGTTTACGGAGAAGGTGCCAGTTTTTTTGTTTTAGAAAATGAAAAAAAAGATACCACTTACGCTCAGCTTTTGGATGTTGAAATAGTAAATACACTGTATGAAAATGAAGTCCAGAATGCTGTAATTTCATTTTTAAAAACCAATCATTTATCCATTTCAGATGTTGATGCTATTGTTTTGGGTTATGACGGAAATATTTCTTTCGAGAATTATTACAGGGTTTTAGGTGAAAATGCTTTCGCAGAAACTCCGCAATTATATTACAAACACCTTTCGGGCGAATATGATACTGCATCGGCATTTGCGCTTTGGATGGCGGCTAAAATTTTAAAGACACAAGATATTCCTGAAATTGTAAAAATAAATTCGGTTACAAAACCAGCTTATCATACGATTCTACTATACAATCAGTTAAACGGAAAAAATCATAGTTTTACGTTACTTTCAAAATGATAACGCACAAAAACATTTCGATTTTCTTTATCGTATTGTTGCTTGTAATGTTTCTTCTAAACTTTTATACAGCAATTAATATCGTATGGTTTATCGGAATTGTTTTAATCTGGATCGGAATAAATGCTTTTGGTTCTGCAAGGATTTCTTCCAATTATCACGTAAAAGCTTTCTGTCATAATCCTTTAGAAACAGAAAAAAAAATTGCTCTTACTTTTGATGATGGTCCAACTCCATTTACCCTGGAAATTTTGGAACTTCTGAAAAAATACAATGCAAAAGCAACTTTTTTCTGTATTGGAAAAAATATTGAAAAGCACCCTGAAATTATTCAAAAAGTTATCGAAGATGGTCATTTGGTTGGAAACCATTCCTACTCTCATTCTAAATTTTTTGATTTTTATAATGCCGGAAAAATAACAGCAGAAATTCAGCAAACAGATGCTCTTCTGGAAAAACTTACTTTCAAAAAAATAAACTTTTTCCGTCCACCTTACGGAGTTACAACGCCTTCGATAAGACGGGCTTTAGAAAAAACCGGACATAAAGTGATCGGCTGGAATATTCGTTCGCTTGACGGCGGAACAAAAAATCAGGAATTAATTTTGAATCGCATTCTAAATCGTGTTTCTCCCGGCGGAATTGTACTTTTGCACGATACAGGATCTCACTCTGTTTTGGTCCTGGAACAGTTTTTGCAATTTTTACAGCAAAATAAATATCAGGTCGTTTCGATCGAAGAACTTTTGAATCTTAAAGCTTATGAAAGTTGATACGGATTCGGTTTCGCGAAAACGCGGATAAAATTGGATTTTTTATATACTTTATTGAATAAAATAATCTGTGGCAAAACATTTTAAAGCATAATTCTAAAAAAATGAAAACTAAAATAGCACTCTTAATTTTATTTATCTCAGGCAGTTTATTCGCTCAGGAACAAAAAATGTCTGCTGTAGAAATCGCAGCTTTTAAAGAAGATGTAAATGTGGTGGCCAAAAAAATCAAAACCCTGAGTACAGATTTTGTTCAGTATAAACATTTAGATTTTTTGTCGAAAGATATAGAGACATCAGGAAAAATGATTTTTAAAGAACCGGCACTTTTGCAGTGGCAATATAAAAAACCATACAATTACAGCATTACATTTAAAAATGGAAAAATCCTGATTAACGACGAAGGAAAGAAAAGTGCCGTTGATATTGGAAACAGCAAAATCTTTGCAAGAATTAATAAATTAATCGTAGGAAGCGTAAGCGGAAATATGTTTGATGACAAAGAATTTACAATTTCGTATTTCAAATTAAAAGGTCAGAATCTGGCAAAATTTGTTCCTAAAGATGCTGCTCTCAAAAAATACATCAAACAAATTGAACTGACTTTTGACAAGGAAGAAGCAACTGTGGTTCAGGTAAAACTTTTGGAGTCTTCTGAAGATTTTACCCGAATTGTACTTAAAAACAAAGTGATCAATGCAAAAATCGACGATTCAGTTTTTACTAATTAATTGTTTTGTGGCTTTGTTCGTAATTTCCTGCGGACCGGTCACTAAAAATTATACGCCTAAAAAATTAGACAAAACGTCTTATACGGTTCCGTATTTTTCAGATTCAAAAACAGATTACGTTTATAAGACCAATATTAGCGTTTATGGTAATGAATTATCGGGAATTTTTATTGCCAAAAAAATAAGCGACACCAAACACCGAATTGTTTTTACAACCGAATTTGGTAACAAATTAATGGATTTCGAAATCTCTGAAAACGATTTTAAAGTCAATTCTATTGTTTCAGAATTAGACCGAAAAATATTGATTAATACTTTAAAAGAAGATTTCAGACTGCTTTTGAAAAAGGAATATCAGATTCAGGGACAATATGAAAATGAAGCTTCAGAAATTTATAAATCGAAAGACGGCAAACGTGATAATTATATTTTCATTTCTAAAAAAGATCAGAAATTAGAGAAGATCGTTCATTCATCCAAAACAAAAGAAAAATTTACGCTGTTTTTCAACTCAGAAAATAATATTTTTGCCGAGAAGATTCAGATTGTCCATCAAAACATCAAGTTAAAAATTGAGCTGAATTACTTTAAATCAGAATAAAATTAAACCAAAAATAAATTAAACTAATCAAAGATGAAAAAACTAACCTTAATTGCATTTGTTTTATTTGCCGCAATCAACACACAGGCTCAGGTACGAGTTAGTCCCGGACTTAGAGGCGGTTTAAACGTTTCGACTTTAACTAATATTGAAGATAATAGCAGTAAAACCGACTTTTATGTTGGAGGATTGGTTGATATTAAATTCAACAAATTTTTCTCATTACAGCCAGAGGTAACGTATTCCAGACAAGGTGACGAAGGAAGAGAATATTTTGACAATGGCAGTTCCCGTCGCATAGATTATGAATTAAACTATTTAACGTTTGGAGCAGTCGCTAAATTTAATTTTCAGGGTAAAGGATTTCATGTTTTGGCAGGACCTTCTCTGGATGTAAAAGTGGGCGATAACTACATTAATTCTGATCCTGAAGGATTTGACTTAGCAATAGTTGGAGGTGTTGGTTATACTTTACCAAACGGTTTGACTTTTGAAGCCAGAATCAAACAAGGATTGGTTGACATTTACGGATACGACGGTTATGACAATGATTATTATTACGATGATGTAATCTTAAATCAGGTTTTTCAAATCGGAATCAGTTACACTTTTAACGTAAAATAATGCGTTCAAAATCAGCATTCTTTTTGGTTTGCTTTTTTACGCTTGCAAATCTTCAGGCACAGGTAAATTTTAAACCGGGTTTAAGAGGCGGTTTGTCATTATCTACTATTTCAGAAATGCATGCCGATTACAGACCTGAATTTTATATTGGTGGTTTTGGCGAGATTAATTTAACCAGACGCTATGCACTTCAGCCTGAAATTACGTACGTAAAACAAGGATCTAATAATGTGGCCCGAAATTATTACGATCCGGTTACAGAAACGAACAATGTTGTTTATCAGGATTTAAAACTGAATTATTTATCTCTTTCTATGATGAGCAAATTTACATTTGGCCAGGGATTTCAGGTTTTATTCGGACCAAGTTTAGATGTGGCTTTACAGGATAATTTAGTAATCAGAAAGACCAATAATGACTTTGCGTTTAATGTGGGTATGAGTTACCGAATGCCTTCCGGCCTTGCTTTTGAAGCCCGATTTAAAAAAGGTTTTTTAGATATTCTCGACAGCGATTACTATCATAACGATTCTAATGATCACTATTTATTTGGTGATTATAATACCAATATTAATTTTCAAATAGGTGTTTCATATTCTTTTGATGTGAAATAAAAAATTAAAAATATGCTTCTAAAAGACTTTTACAAAGTACTTTCCAACGATAAAACGGAGGATTCTAAATATAAAATTCGTATATTAGTTAATGCCGATCATGAGGTTTTTAATGGACATTTTCCTGGAAATCCGATTATGCCGGGCGTTTGCATGATACAGATTATTAAAGAACTGACAGAATCTATTACCGAAAGTTCATTAATGATTGAGACTTTGTCTAATGTAAAATTCATGGCATTAATTAACCCCGAAGTTAATCCGGAACTTCTTTTAGAACTTGACATTACAACCACAGAAGACGGTTTGGTAAAGGTGAAAAACACCACCTATTTTAACGAAACCACAGCTTTGAAATTAAGCAATGTGTATAAAAAATTATCATTATGAAATTACTCGTATCCTTACTTTTATGGATAAATTTTATCGGAAATCCAGATCTGGCCACTATCCGAAAAATGTATCCTGATGTTGCGAAATCAGAAACAAACGCAAAAGAATTTACAGACAAACTGGCCGGAATTGGCAACAATGAAGAAAAAATTCTGGTGGCTTATAAAGCAGCCTCCATTTTAGTAGATTCCAAATTTGAAAAGAAAATAGGCCAGAAGATCGAACGTTTTAAAGAAGGTGCAAAACTTCTGGAAGCAACGATAAAAAGTGATCCGGGCAATATTGAAATGCGAATGATCAGACTAAGTATTCAGGAAGATGTACCAGGTATAACAGGTTATAAAAAAAATATTAAAGAAGATAAAAAATTTATTACCGCTTATTACAAAGCGCAAAGTGGTGCTTTGAAAGATTATCTAAAAGACTTTGTTTTACAATCTAAAAGTTTCTCCGAAAAAGAGAAACAGTTTGTAAAATAAGCCGAAGAAAAATTATAATGAAACCTACTTTATCAAAGGAAGAATTACTTACTTCAATTTCGTTTTGCGTTATTGTTCCAACCTACAATAACCAGAAAACTTTGAAAAGAGTGCTGGATTCTATTTTAAATTACACATCAGACATTATTATTGTCAACGACGGTTCTACAGATGAAACCACCGATATTTTAAAACAATATTCGCAGCTTACTCAGATCCATCATCCTAAAAACAGAGGAAAAGGAAGAGCGCTGCGAAATGGTTTTAGAAAAGCAATTGAAAAAAACTTTGAATACGCCATTACAATAGATTCTGACGGTCAGCATTTTGCCGAGGATATTTTAGTTTTTTTGGAAGAAATCTACAAGGAACCACATTCTCTTTTAATTGGAAGCCGTAACATGACTCAGGAAAATGTTCCGAGAAAAAGCAGTTTCGGGAACAAATTTTCCAATTTCTGGTTTAAATTCGAGACCGGAATTAAACTGGACGATACACAATCCGGTTTCAGATTATATCCTTTGCGATTAATTCCGAAGGTTTTCTTTACTAACAAATTTGAATTTGAAATCGAAGTAATCGTGCGTTCTGCCTGGAAAGGCATTGTTGTTAAAAATGTTCCCGTTCAGGTTTTATATGATCCCGCCGAACGTGTTTCTCATTTTCGTCCTTTTCAGGATTTTACCCGAATTAGTATTTTAAATACCGTTTTGGTTACCAATGCTTTATTGTATATAAAGCCCCGGGATTTTTTTAGAAGAGCAAAAAAAAAAGGTTTTAAAAAATTCTTTCTTGAAGATATTTTAGAAAGCAAAGATTCTAATTTCAAAAAGTCGGCTGCTATTGCTTTGGGAATTTTTATCGGTATGTCGCCATTTTGGGGATTTCAAACCATCTTACTTTTTGCATTTGCTGCTTTGTTCAGGCTGAATAAAGTTATTGCTTACCTGTCTTCAAATGTTAGTTTTCCTCCTTTTATTCCGTTTATAATTTATGGTTCTTTAAAAATGGGAAGTTATTTTGTTTCTTCTGATGCCCCGTTAATTTTAGACAGTTCCATGACATTTGATGATATTCAGAAAAATGCCGCCCAATATATCGTTGGAAGTCTTATTTTAGCAACCGTTTCTGCATTAGTTGTCGGCTTCGTAAGTTATTTGCTTTTAACGGCTTTTTCCAAAATACGTAAAGAATAAAATTCTGTGTCGATTCGCCACGAATTCACGAATTAATAATATTTAATTAAAAATAAATTCGTGAATTTGTGGCTGAAAAAATTTAATCGAAAATTATGCATCAATATTTCTACGCCATTCATTTGTTTGTAAATCGAAGAAAATCTCTATCGGTTCTTTTGGCTGTACTGATGCTTTTGGTGTTTGGCTTTTTTGCTTCAAGATTAAAATTTGAAGAAGACATTACCAAACTTATTCCAACCAACGATAAAACCGATGTGACGGCAAAAGTGCTAAAGCAACTGAATTTTGCCGACAAAACAACCGTAATTTTCAAACTGGAAAAAAATGGTTCTGCCGAAGATTTAAAAGCAATGGCAACCGTATTTTCAGACAGCGTTTCACAATCCTGCAAACCTTATATAACAGGAATCCAGGGAAAAATCGATGAAGAAAATATTCAGCAAACCATTGATTTTGTCTACCATAATCTGCCGCTTTTTCTTACTGATAAAGATTATCAAAACATACAGCAGAAAATTCAAAAAGACAGTATTGAAGCGACCGTGCAGGGCAATTACAAATCGATAATTTCCCCTTCCGGATTTGTAACTAAAGATTTTATACTTCAGGATCCGTTTGGGATTTCGTTTATTGCCTTAAAAAAATTACAGCAATTAAATATTGGTGACGATTTTATCCTCGATAATGGTTTCGTAATGACCAAAGACAAAAAGAAATTGCTGCTTTTTATTACATCAAATATTCCGTCAAGTGAAACAGAAAAAAATACCCTTTTTGCAGAAAAACTAAAATCAATTCAGGAAAATTTAAATCAGAAATTTAAAGGAAAAACCTCTGTTAGTTATTTTGGTTCGGCATTAATTGCTGTTGCAAATGCCAATCAGATTAAAAGCGATATTATTCTGACGACCTCCATAGCGATGTTTACGCTGATGTTGATTCTGATTTTATTTTACAGAAAAGTATTAATTCCGCTTATTATTTTTCTTCCAACCGTTTTTGGAGGATTATTTGCCGTGGCATTTTTATATTTTGTGAGAGAACAGATCTCGGCAATTTCACTCGGAATTGGATCTATTTTACTGGGAATCACAATCGATTATTCCATTCATATATTAACGCATTACAAGCACAACAGCGATGTAAAAACATTATACAAAGACATTACAATGCCCGTAATTATGAGCAGTTCTACAACGGCAGTTGCGTTTTTATGTCTGCTTTTTGTAAAATCTGATGCGCTTAATGACCTCGGAATTTTTGCCGCCGTTATCGTTATGGCATCGGCGATTTTCTCGCTCTTAATTATTCCTCATTTATACCAACCAAAAGAAAATCCCGCGGAACATAAGAAAAATGTAATCGATAAAATGGCGCATTTTTCTTTTCACAATAATAAATTCTTAATTGCTTTTTGCGTCATTATAACTATTATTTGTTGCTTTACTTATAATGACGTTGGATTTAATAATGATTTATCTCAATTAAATTTTGTTCCAAAAGAAATAAAAGCCGCCGAAAAACAACTGGAAGAAAGTACCAGTTTAACGTCCAAAACTATTTATGTGGCTTCTTACGGAAAAAGTATGGAAGAAGTTTTGCAGCACAACAGCCAGCTTTTCTCAGATTTATCTGCAGCAAAACAACAAAACAAAATCCTGAATTTCAGTTCTGTTGGCGGCATTATGCTTTCGCAAAAACAGCAGCAGCAAAAAATAGAAAAATGGAATTCCTTCTGGACTCCGCAAAAAAAACAGCTTTTGCAATCTCAGTTAATTTCTGAAGGAGAAAAACTTGGATTTAAACCTACAACTTACCAGGCCTTTTTTGAACATTTAGATTTTGATTTTAAACCCATTTCGGCACAAGACTATTTAAAGATTCAGGCTTTACAATTACAGGAATTTGTAACCGAAAAAAATGGTTTTTATACGATTTCCACTTTAGTAAAGGTGGCTCCGCAACAGCGCGATGCTTTTGTAAAATCAGCTTCCGCAAAAGAAAACATCATTGCAATCGATCGTCAGCAAATGAACGAGACGTTTTTCAGTACCCTGAAAACCGATTTTAATTCTCTTGTTAATTATTCTTTCGTAGCGGTGATTTTAATTTTGTTTTTCTTTTTCCGCAGAATCGAATTGGTAATTGTAAGCTGCATTCCAATTGCCCTTACGGGAATTGTAACCGCAGGAATCATGGGCATTTTTGGTATTCAGATGAATATTTTCAGCATGATTGTCTGCACGTTGATTTTTGGTCACGGTGTCGATTTTAGTATTTTCATGACCAGCGCACTCCAAAAAGAATATACCGACGGAAAAAATGAAATTGCCATTTACAGAACCTCCATAATTTTGGCGGTAATCACGACAATTCTCGGAATCGGCGCCATGATTTTTGCGCAACATCCCGCCCTTACTTCCATTTCGTCGGTTTCTTTAATTGGAGTTTTTGCAGCGCTCATTATTACCTTTATATTTTATCCAAGTCTATTTAAGATATTTATCTCCAACAGATCAAAAAAAGGAAATCCGCCTTTTCAATTGCGAACTTTTATTCATGGCGTCATTTCGTTTTTCTATTACGGTTTGAGCGGAATTGTAATGTCAATTTTCAGTTTTACGATTATGCCCATTATTCCGCTTGACGGAAAAACAAAAATGAAAGGTTTCAGATATGTGGTTTCAAAACTAATGAAATCGGTATTGTACACCAATCCGTTTATTAGAAAAAAAATCATTAATAATTTTAATGAGGATTTCAAAAAACCTGCTGTCATCATTGCAAATCATTCTTCGTTTATCGATATTCTGGTCATCGGAATGCTGAGTCCAAAAATTATTTTTCTGGTAAGCGACTGGGTTTATAATTCTCCTATTTTTGGCGGAATTGTTAGAAAGGCAGGATTTTACCCTGTTTCTGAAGGTATTGAAGGTGGTGTTGAGCATTTGCGCAAAAAAGTCGATGAGGGTTATTCTTTAATGGTTTTTCCGGAAGGAACCCGCTCAGAAAATAATGTGGTAAAAAGATTTCATAAAGGTGCTTTTTTCCTTGCCGAAGAATTTAATCTCGATATAATTCCTGTGATAATTCATGGTGCTTCTGAAGCAATTCCGAAAGGCGATTTCGTCATTCATCACAGCTCGCTTACAGTTTCAATCTTAAAAAGAATTACGGTAAATGATCTTTCCTATGGAAATAATTACACCGAAAGAACCAAACAAATTAGTGCATGGTTTAAAAATGAATATCGCAAAACCCGTCAGGAACTTGAAGGTCCGGATTATTTTAAAAACATGGTAATTTCCAGTTACGATTACAAAGAAATTGAAGTCGGAAACAGTGTGAAAAAAGATTTGAGACAAAATCTCGAAACCTATTATAATCTAAATAAATGCATTGATCCAAAAGCTAAAATATTGCATTTTGGAAATGATTACGGACAGCTGGATGTTCTTCTGGCTCTGCAGGAGCCGCAGCGAAAAATATTTTCTTTTATAAATGATAAAGAAAAATTATCTATTGCCAAAACAAATTATTTTCTAAAAAAGAGAAAAATTGTTTATCTGAGCCAAATAGAATCTGCATTACAGCAGCATTATGATATGCTGATAATTTCTGATGAAAGTTTTAAAGATGAAATTGAAAGAATAGTTGCAAACGTTTCTTCTGTCATTTTAGTAAATTCTTCTAATTTAATAAATTATTTCGCTAATTTGAATTTTGAAATTATTTCTGAAGAAAATTCGTTAATCATTTTAAAGAAAAAGTAATGAAAAAAGAGTATGATGTAGTCATTATTGGCAGCGGCTTAGGTGGATTAGTTTCTGCCGTGATTCTGGCAAAAGAAGGCTACAGCGTTTGTGTACTCGAAAAAAACAATCAGTACGGCGGGAATCTGCAGACTTTTGTTCGCGATAAAACTATTTTTGATACCGGAATTCATTACATCGGAGGTTTAGGTGAAGGCCAGAATCTGCACAAATATTTCAATTATATTGGAATAATGGATCATTTAAAGCTGAGAAAATTAGATGAAAATGGTTTTGATATTATTTCTTTTGAAGACGATCAAACAGAATATCCGCATGCGCAGGGTTTTGAAAATTTTGTAAAACAACTGATTCCCTATTTTCCGGGGGAGAAAGAAAATCTCGAAAAGTATTGTAAAAAAATTCAGGAAGTGTGTCAAAATTTTCCACTTTACAATTTAGAATCCCAGGGAAAATACGATGATGAGATTTTAACGCTTAACGCGAAAGAAACAATAGATGCTTTTACGCAAAATGAAAAACTGAAAAGCGTTTTGGCTGGCTCTAATTTTCTTTATGCCGGCATCGCAGATAAATCGCCATTTTACGTTCATGCCTTAATTGTCAACTCTTATATAGAAAGTTCCTGGCGTTGCGTAAATGGCGGAAGTCAGATTACAAAGCAACTTTTAAAACAACTCAAAAAATACGGCGGAGAATTTTTCAAACACAAAGAAGTCGTTAAGCTTGAAGTAGAAAATCATAAAGTGAATCTTGCGCGAATGAAAGACAGAACCGAAGTTTCTGGAAAGCTCTTTGTTTCGAATATTGAACCCAAAACAACTTTGAAAATAGCCGGACAGGAAAACTTCAGAAAACCATTTTTCAACAGGATTCAAAATTTAGAAGGTGTACTTTCTGCTTTTAGTCTTTATATTGTTTTCAAACCCAAATCCTTTAAATACATCAATCATAATTACTACCATTTTAAAAGCAGTAACGATGTTTGGAGCGCTTATGATTATGACGAAAACTCATGGCCGAAAACTTTTATGGCCTCTATGAGTCCGTCAAAAAAGGAGGAGGAATGGGCAGACGGAATGACGTTTTTAACGTACATGAAATATGAAGATGTCAAATCCTGGAAAGATACTTATAACACTACTTTTGACGAAAATGACAGAGGGGAAAGCTATGAGGATTTTAAGACTAAAAAAGCCAAAATCTTTTTAGAAGAGATCGAAAAAAAATTTCCCGGAATTAAAGACTGCATAAAATCGGTTCACACTTCTACTCCACTTTCGTATCGCGATTACATTGGCGGCGACAGCGGAAATATGTACGGTTATGTTAAAGATTCCAATAATCCGATGAAAACTTTAATTCCGACTAAAACTAAGTTAGAAAATCTTTATCTTACAGGCCAAAGTATTAGTATGCATGGTGTTCTGGGAGTTACAATTGGAGCGGTCTTAACCTGTTCTGAAATTGTAGGAAAAGAATACTTGCTGGAAAAAATTAAAAAAGCCTCTGAATAAGCAATCATGAAAATCCGAATTTTATATATCTTCTGCATCGGTTTTCTTCTGTTACTGAGTTCTTGCGGCACTTCAAAATCAAAACATCATATTCCTGATCTCACCAATTTTAATGCTGAAAAACCAGTGGTTAAGAAACTCTCGGACAGTAGTTTTATTTCTGGAAAAAATTCATTTTTAAAAAATAAACAAGGTCTTTGGGAACTCTATGTGCAGGGTGATCCTTTGCAAATTGGTCTTGCAACCGGAGCTTTAACCGATTCTCTTTTGCAAAAGCAGCAACGCATTTTTTTCTCTAAAATAACCGATATTGTTCCGTCTAAATTTCAACAAAAATTACTGCGCCATTTTTTAAATTGGTACAATCGTAAATTGTATCTGAATGTTCCAAACGAATATCAAAGCGAAATTTATGGAGTTTCACGATATACCTCACATGAATTTGACAATATCGCAACACAATACCAACGCAGTCTGTATCTGCATGGCGCACATGATATCGGACACGCTTTGCAGGATCTGGCATTGGTTGGCTGCTCTTCTTTTGCAGCGTGGAACGACAAATCAGAAGATGGAAGTTTAATTCTGGCACGTAATTTTGATTTTTATGTAAATGATGCTTTCGCGGAAAATAAAATCGTTGCCTTTATAAAACCGGAAAATGGAAATCCTTTTATGATGGTGACCTGGCCCGGAATGATCGGCGCTGTTTCGGGAATGAACCTTGAAGGATTAACGGTTACGATTAATGCATCGAAATCCAAAATTCCGCTTAGCGCGAAAACTCCGATTTCGATTTTAACACGCGAGATTTTACAACATGCCAACACTATTGAAGAAGCTGTTGCAATTGCAAAAAAAAGGAAAGTATTTGTTTCTGAGTCGATTATGGTAGGAAGTGCAAATGACAATAAAGCCGTTTTAATTGAAGTTTCTCCGGAAAAAATGGATGTATTTGAAGTGGCAAACAGCAATGAATTAATTTGTTCAAATCATTTTCAGGGCGAAGCTTTTCAAAATGATAAAAGAAATAAGGAACAAATTGCCAACAGCCATTCTGAATATCGTTTGGAGAGAATGCAGGAACTTTTGAATCAAAATCCTAAAATGAATCCAAAAATTGCATCTGAAATTTTAAGAAATAAGGAAGGTCTGCAAAATATTGCTTTAGGTTTAGGAAATGAAAAAGCACTGAATCAGCTTTTAGCACATCATGGAATTATTTTTAAACCCAAAGAAAAACTGGCCTGGGTTTCGGCAAATCCGTATCAGCTGGGTGAATTTGTATGTTACGATTTGAAAACTGTTTTTAAGGAAAGACCTGATAATCAACCAAAATCCTTTGAGATTGAAGAATTAAATATTGCTAAAGATGATTTTTTAAATTCAAAATCCTTTTCGGATTTTCAGAAATTTAAAATTGAAAATCATAAAATTGACCTTGCTTTAGAAAAAAAAGAAATTCTCTCAAACGATTATCTGCACTATTATGAATCACTAAACCCCAATTATTGGGTTGTGTATTACAAAACAGGATTGTACTTTTATCAGCAGAAAGAGTATGCTTCCGCGAAAGCGAATTTCGAAAAAGCATTAACCAAAGAGATTACCACCGCTCCTGAAAAAGCATCAATTGAAAAATATTTAAAAAAAGTCAAAAGAAAATTACAATGATTCCAGATATAGAAAAAGAATCTTTAGAACAAATTAAAATTTTTCAAGAGCAGAAGCTAAGTGAACTTTTAGAATACATTGGTAAAAATTCTCCTTTTTATAAAAGACTTTTTGCGGGACAAAATATCGATATTTCAAAAATAAAAACGCTTGCAGATTTACAACATTTGCCTGTTACCACAAAAGAAGATTTACAGCAGTACAATGATGATTTTTTGTGTGTTCCGCAGCATAAAATTATCGATTATGCCTCGACATCCGGAACTTTGGGCGATCCGGTAACGTTTGGTTTAACCGATTCTGATCTGGACCGACTGGCGTATAATGAAGCCATTTCTTTTGCCTGTGCCGGAATTGCAGAAGGCGATGTGGTACAGTTAATGACCACAATTGACCGAAAATTTATGGCAGGTCTGGCTTACTTTTTAGGTTTAAGAAAATTGAAAGTTGGTGTTATTCGCGTGGGCGCCGGAATTCCCGAAATGCAATGGGATTCTATTTTAAAATACAACCCGTCGTATTTAATTACGGTTCCTTCCTTCCTTTTAAAATTAATAGAATATGCCGAAGTTCACGGAATCGATTATAATAATTCGAGTATTAAAGGAGCAATTTGCATCGGAGAATCATTAAGGGAACAAGATTTTTCGATGAATATTTTATCGAAAAAAATTACAGATAAGTGGAATATTAAGTTGTTTTCGACTTACGCTTCTACAGAAATGAGCACTGCTTTTACAGAATGTCAGCACGGAAAAGGCGGGCACCATCATCCTGAATTGATTATTGTCGAAGTCCTGGATGAAAACAACATACCTGTGAAAAATGGGGAAACCGGCGAATTGACTTTTACAACTTTGGGCATTGAAGCGATGCCTTTGTTACGTTTTAAAACGGGCGATATGGTACAGCTCCATGATGAACCTTGTGCCTGTGGACGAAATACTTTTCGCGTGGGTCCGGTTGTTGGCCGTAAAAAACAAATGATCAAATACAAAGGAACAACGCTTTATCCTCCGGCGATGAATGATGTTTTGAGTAGTTTTGATACTATCGAAAATCATTTGATTGAGATTTCGACAAACGATTTAGGTACCGATGAAATCCTGATTAAAATTGCGGCAAAAAACCAGACACCGGAATTTCTTCAGGAAATAAAAGACCATTTCAGGGCCAAATTGAGAGTTACTCCAAAAATAGAATTTGCTTCAAAAGAAATTCTGAATCCTTTGGTTTTTAATCCGATGAGTCGAAAACCAATTCGGTTTTTTGACTATCGGTCTTAGTATGGGGACAAAGGTTCAAAGGAACAAAGGAACAAAGTATTCCTAATTGTCTGATAAAAAACCTTTGAACCTTTGCCACTCTGAACCTTTAAACCTCAATTTGGTACAAATTGAACTAAATGTTGTAATTTTGCAAAAAATATACAATATGGTTAAGATTGGCAATATAGAACTTCCCGAATTTCCTTTATTACTGGCTCCGATGGAAGATGTAAGTGATCCGCCGTTTCGCAGGTTATGCAAAACGCACGGAGCCGACATGATGTACTCTGAGTTTATTTCTTCAGAAGGACTAATTCGCGATGCCATAAAAAGCCGAATGAAACTGGATATTTTTGATTACGAACGCCCTGTTGGAATTCAGATTTTTGGTGGTGACGAGGAGGCAATGGCACTTTCCTCAAAAATTGTTTCTACTGTAAAACCAGATTTAGTTGATATTAACTTTGGCTGTCCGGTAAAAAAAGTGGTTTGCAAAGGAGCCGGAGCCGGAGTTTTGAAAGATGTGGATTTGATGGTTCGTTTAACTAAGGCGGTTATCAGAAGCACCGATCTTCCTGTAACAGTAAAAACACGTTTAGGTTGGGACGAAAATTCTATAAATATTGATGAAGTGGCCGAAAGACTTCAGGATATTGGTGTTCAGGCTTTAACAATTCACGCAAGAACCCGTGCTCAAATGTATAAAGGTCATTCTGACTGGTCGCATATTGCACGCGTAAAAAATAATCCGAGAATTACAATGCCAATTTTTGGAAATGGAGATATTGATAATCCTGAAAAAGCTTTAAAATATAAAAATGAATACGGAATTGACGGAATTATGATTGGCCGTGCTGCCATTGGTTATCCGTGGATTTTTAATGAAATCAAACATTTTTTTAAAACAGGTGAACATTTACCTGCTCCAACAGTTATTGATCGTGTTGAAGCTGCACGAAATCATTTGCAATGGTCGATGGACTGGAAAGGAGAACGCCTTGGAATTGTCGAGATGCGTCGACATTATACCAATTATTTCAAAGGAATTCATTCATTTAAAGAATTCAAACAAAAATTAGTTACAACGGATGAGCCTGAAAATCTTTTTGCCATTATGAAGGAGATTGAAGAAGTTTACGCCGGATATGAATTTGTTTAAATCAGACATTTATAACAACAAAAAAGACCTTCAAAATTGAAGGTCTTTTTTTTATATTAAACTTGTACTCTCTTCCACTTCCCTCTTTTATAAAAAAAGATTCCAGCCAGAGTAATGGCAGTTTCCGCAACCGGAATAGCAATAAAAACTCCGGTAGGACCCATATTAAAATGTTTGGCCAAAACATACGCCAGCGGAATCTGGAACAACCAAAAACCGAAGAAATTTATTCCGGTTGGTGTCCAGGTATCACCAGCACCATTGAAGGTATTGATTAAAACCATTCCGATTCCGTAGAAAATAAAGCCTATACTCATAATTTGTAATGCTTCAATCGCAATGGTTTTTACTTGTTCATCATTGGTAAAAAATGAAATAATATATTGGCCAAAAACCAGCGTAATAATCATAATTGAAGCCATAAAAATAACATTGTAACGTGCAGTTGTATAAACAGACTTCTCGGCACGTTCGATTTGTTTCGCTCCTAAATTCTGACCGACCAAAGTTGCGGCTGCATTACTTAAACCCCAGGCCGGAAGAATGAAAAACATCATAATTCTCAAAGCAGTCTGATAGCCTGCAGAACCATGATCTCCACCGGTTGTAGCTACCAATTGCGCTAAGAATATCCAACTACAGGAAGCAATTACAAATTGCAAAATTCCGGGAGCTGCAATTTTTATTAAAGCACGAATTTGTTTAAAATCAGGAGCAAAATAAGCAATATTGATTTTGAGAATTCCGTTTCCAAAAAACAGGTGATAAACCTGATACAAAACTCCAATGGTCCTTCCAATCGTTGTAGCCAAAGCGGCACCTACTAATCCAAAAGCAGGAATCGGTCCTAAACCATTTATTAAAACCGGACACAAAATAATATTGCACATATTAGCAATCCAAAGACTTTTCATGGCAATAGCGGCATTTCCGGCACCACGAAAAATTCCGTTAATCAGAAATAAAAGCATAATACAAAGGCTGCTTCCAATCATTATTTGCGTAAATCGGTAACCGTGTTCGGCAGATTCTACAGAAGAACCCATCAGGATTAAAATATCTTTAGCATAGAAAATTCCTAAAATGCTCATTACACTATTTACTGCTATTGCTATAATGATAGCCTGCATCCCGGCTTTTGCAGCAGCGACCGGATCTTTTTCGCCTATTCGCCGTGCAACAACTGCTGTGGCCGCCATACTCATTCCGATGGCGAGCGAATAAATTACCGTTAAAACTGATTCGGTTAAGCCTACTGTCTGAATTGCAAAACTGCTGTGCTCCAAATGTCCGACGAAATATAGATCGACTAAAGCAAAAACCGATTCCATCATCATTTCTAAAACCATCGGAATGGCCAATAAAATTACGGCTCGTTTTATGCTTCCTGAGGTATAATCAAAAGATTCATCCCCTTTTAAAGCTTGTTTTAGTGTAGTATAAATTTTCGAAAATAAATTGTCTTTTATAGTTGTTTCTGTCATGATATATTAGGATAAATAAAAAAATTGGTCCAGATATTTTAACCTGAACTAAAAAAAAAGTAAACGTAAAGTATCCTAATTATTCTAAAAAAATAAAATAGGATTAGGCAGAAACAATCATAGACTATAGATTTATAAGGCGGTAAATATAATAATTTTTTTTAACAAGAAATTAATCCAGTAATTTTTTAGTTACCCGACTACTTGCAATTAAGGACGCAATAAATCCAAGAGAGATAATTGTCGCCATTACAATTAATACATTTTCTATTGTAAAAACAACAGGATATGCCAAAGTTGGCGTGATCATAATAAGTTCAAACTGCTGCTGTAAAAGCACAAGGATTATTCCCAAAACAAGTCCGGTGACACCGCCGAAAAGACTAAGTAATGTTCCCTGAAGAAGAAATATTTTGCGAAGATGGCCAATATCTGTTCCTAAGTTGAAGAGGGTTTTAAGATTTCCTTTTTTCTCTAAAATCATCATAATCAATGCGCCAATTAAATTAAAAAGCGCTACAATAATGACTAAAGTAAAAATCAAATACACGGCTATATTTTCGGTATTGAGCATTTTGTATAAAGACTCATTCAATTGTGCCCTGTTTTTTAATGTAACCGTATTTTTGAAAATAGCATTAAGCTGTTTTTTAACAGCATTCTCATCAGCATTTTCTTTTAATTTAAATTCGATTCCAGAAATCTGATTGGGTTTATACACTAATAATTCCTGTACCAAACCTAAATCTGCAAATACATATTTGGAGTCTAAATCTTCGCTGATTGAATAAATTCCTACTGGTAAAACATCTGTTTTATTAAAAGCTTCTTCGGGATTTTCGATTGCTCCTTTTCCTGGTTTGGGCGCAAAAATCTGAAGTGGATTTTCGAAATCAAGAATTCCCATTGAGAAATTTTGAGATAATCCGTAACCAATAACTACCTGATAACTATCGGGCTTAAGCCACTGGCCGTTGAATAGCTTCTTCTTAATATCATTTACAACAGGATATATACTGTCAACACCCTTCAAATAAGTTACCTGCTGTTTGTCTTTAAACAAAAACAAAACGCGTTCTTCTATAATTTTGGTGTAAGAAGCGACGCCATCGATTTTTTTTAGTTGAGATTCGTGATCAGGAGTAAGTAAAAATGACTTGCCGTATGTGGTTGTCAATTTTAAATCCGGATCAATTTCATTTGTAAACGAAAGACTGAAGACTTTCAGCCCGCTGAAAACAGATAAAACCACAAACAAAGCCATTGTACCAACAATGATTCCCATGCTGGCAATGCGGTTGATAATATTAATAGCATTGTTTTTACTTCTGCTAAAAATATAACGTTTGGCTATGTATAATGGGAAATTCAATTTATGACTTTCTTCTTTTTTCTAAAAGATCACGATTTTCGATTGGATTTTCTCTGTTTGATAATGCGTTGTCTATTTTCTCAATATAATCCAACGAATCATCTATAAAGAAAACTAAATTTGGAACACGGCGCAATTGCAAACGAACGCGCTGCGATAAATCATGTTTTATTAATGTTGAATTAGATTTAATTCCTTCTAAAGTTTCTTGTGCTTTTTCCTGAGGAAAAATACTTAAATACACTGTGGCTACAGATAAATCTGTTGTTACGCTAACTTTGGATACTGAAATTACCAAGTTGGTAATTCCATTTTTTCTCACTTCACCCTGCAAAATATCAACCAGATCTTTCTGAATTACTCCGCCAATTTTTTTCTGTCTATTTGTTTCCATAGTGCAAAAATACTACTTTTTAAATTTAATCTGTATACTTTCAGTTTCAGGAAAGAAGTAATTTTTATTTGTCAGATTTAATTTTGCAAAAAACGTTATTGATTTCCAAAAAAAAGGGAGCAAAAATTGCTCCCTTTAAATTATCTGTTTTGCAGCCATCCTTCCGGATTGTTATATGTTGTATTTTGAAGAATCAGGAATTTAATAATTGTTCTTCCTGTATCACCGCTTGTTCTCACTTTTCCAAGACTTTGTTTAACTTTTACTTTATCGCCTTGTTCAACCGATACAGAACTAAGATTTTGGTATACGGTAAAATAATCCCCATGCTGAATAAAGACTGCTCTGTTTACCGGAGATAATGCAATAACTTTGGAAACCGTTCCCTCAAAAACTGCACGAGCTGTTGCACCATTTTCTGTAGTAATCTCAACTCCTGAATTGTGTACCGTAATGGACGGGTGCAAGGGGTGAGGGTTATCTCCATAACCCAGAGATATAAATCCTTTTTCAACCGGCCAAGGTAACTTTCCTCTGTTCGCTTTAAAATCGGCAGCTAAAATTTTACCTTCTGGTGTTAGTGTAATTTTGTCTGAAGAGGCAGGAGGTGGCGTATCTGGTAGATCACTATCTTTAGTCTCAATACCCTTTTTCTTGTTCTCTTCTATTATTCTTCTTCTTTCTTCCTCTATTTTTCTTCGTCTCTCTTCATTTGCTTTCCTGATTTGTTCTCGAATAAGATCTTTAATTTTTCCATCAATTACTTTTGACTCTTTTTGCTTTGATTTAATATCAGCCGCAATTTTACTTTTATCCTTTTTGAGGGAATTAACTAATTTTTGTTGTTCTTTTTTCTCAACTTCAAGCGTAACTTTTTCTTTTTGATTTTCGGCTATAATCTTCTTTTTTACTTGTCGCTGACCATCCAACTTTGCATTAAAATCTACTAATTGAGCTGTTTTAGACTGAATTTCTAAACCTTGATTTTTTCTGAAATTCGTATATTGTTTTAAATATTGTGCTCTTTTATATGCTTGTAAAAAACTATCAGAAGATAAAATAAACATAGCTCGACTTTGCTGAGATCGGCTTTTGTAGGATTTTAAAATCATTACAGCATAATCTGCTTTTAAAATTTCAAGCTCTTTTTTAAGTTTATTAACCTTAACCTGATTGATATACATATCGTTACTAATCAGCTTTTCCTGTTTTGCCGTAGTATTAATTAATTTCTCTTTCAATTTGATTTTGTTCGCCTGAATCAAATATTCATTTACAGCAGATTTTTCCTTTTTACGAACAGACTGAAGCATTTTTTCATTGTCTCTAATTTCCTGCTGAATCTGAGCTTTACGCTGCTCCAGTTTTTCTTGCTGTGAATCTTGTGCAAATACAAAAGTAGTCGCACACATTAAAATTAGGCTTAGGAGAAATTTTGGCATGTTTATGTTTTCTTTTTGCAAATTTACTTAATTAAAACTCGTTTATATCCGCTTGGAACGCTGTACGGAAAAGAAAGTTCTTCGTTAAAGGTAATAGTATTGTAATTCAGACTAATACTTGTTTTTCCTTTTGGCTGTACGGCATTGATTTCGATACTTGTCGGAATGGTTCCCTGATTAAAAACTTTACTGTCTGAATAGGCAATTTGTAAAGTTCTGTTTTCTGATGGCTGCGAAATCTCTTCTTTCTGAATAAGATATTTTTCTCCATCCAGGAAAAAAGTTTTTTTCAAATTAGCTTCTTTTTGTTCGTCAAGTCTAAAAAGGTTATCTACAATTGTCTGTGTATATTTTCCTTTTCGTAAATCATCAAAAGCTTCACCAATCAATAAATTTTGAACTTTAGAATAATCTAAATCTGTTCCCAGCCATTTACTCAGACTGGTAAAATCACCTTCGTAATATGTGCTGTTTATTTTTTCGTAGTAACTTACAGCAGAAGGAGTTATTAAAGCTTTTGCCATTGTGATCCCTAAGAAACGAACGCTTATTAAAATTTGTTTGTCTTTTTCAATTCTAATTTCTGCAGTAACATTCTGGCTTTGTTTTTCGTCTACATATTTTGCACTCGCTTTTATGTAAAGAGTCGAAAAGTCTAATTTATTATCGTAATGTTTTTCTATTACTTTTTTATCCTCTTTTGTCGTAACGTTCTGGCTTGTATTTCCCTGCACTGCCACTGCCTTTGATTTACATGAAATCACTGCAAGGGACAGAATAAGTATTGCTATATATTTTTTCATCTGATTCTCTTTTATTTTTTCTTTTTCAATAATTCATTTGCCTTCAAAAAGTATTCCTCTTTTTTTCTGGCGTCTCCTAATCCATTAAATGCTTCTCCTAACTGAATATTAAAATCTGCTTCAAGTTTAGCGTCATCAACTACATAATCAAGCCCCATTTCTAAAACGGTTTTTGCATTTTTAAATTGCTTTAACTGATTGTTTCCTAAACCGGCATAATAATAAAACTGTGGCTGACTCGGATATACCTCGATCATTGTCATCGCTCTTTTGGTCAATGGTTCAAACTGATTGGCCTTTGAATAAGCATCCAATAACAATAAATTCGTTTCACGTTCTGTTTCTGAATTTGCCTTTAAATCTTTTTCGTAATACTTAATTGCGTTTTCAAATTGTCCTTTACTGTGATAAAATTTTCCAATTTCTTTTGCAACATCAACATTTGGATCATTATCAAAATAAGAAATTGCTTTTTCTAAATCTGTTGAATATTGGGGATTTTTATTCACAAAGATTAAGAACTCATTTAAAGTTCGGTGTTTTATTTTTGAATCAATTTTGGAACTGGCCAAAATTACATTCATCGATTTTATGGCTTTATCGGCCTGATTGGCATCCAAATAGGTTTTGAATAAACTTACCTGAGCCCATTCTGAATTTGGAATTTCCTTCGCTAATTGTTTGGCTACTTCCAGCGATTTTTCATTTTCATTGTTTTTTGAATATAAAAGAATAAGATTCAGATAATTGGATTCTTCTTTTGGATCTTTTTTAATCTGCTGAACAAGATTATCTATTTCTGCATTTTGATATTTTCCCTGTGATAATATCTGAGCTTTATAAATTTCACGATCAGAAGATTTTCCGAACTTATCATTCATTTCATTAATCGCCGTCAATGCTTTATCGTATTGATTGGTAATCATGTATAATGAAATCAAATCGTCTTTGTACTCTTCGTCAAAAACAATAATTTTTTGAATAGTCTCTATTGCCAGCGGATAATTTTTGGTTTCGTAACTTACATCATAAATCCCCAGCCAAAACCATTTATTTTTAGGATCCAATTGTGTGGCTTTTTCGAAAGCATTTTGTGCGTTTTGATATTCTTTCAGCGACAGGTAATTTTTTCCTAATTCGAAATAAGCAACTGCATCATTGGGTTTCAGCTTAATGCATTTTTCCAGTGATACAATGGCTTTATCGTAATTTTCAATTCCTTTTTGTTTTAATGATTCATAAAAAGAGTCCTGATATTCATCTGTCGCCATAGCAATATCTTCGGGTTCTGTCTGTGCAAAAACCGAAAACGTACTTCCAAACAAAGCGAAAAATAATATAGTTAAGACTTTCTTTTTCATTGTTTTAATCCCTCTAAACAAAAACGAAACTTTTTTAGTTTTTATTCTAAAACTGCATAATCACCAATGCTGATACTGGTAAACTTACCATCATAACTAACATGATTTCCTATCATTGCGTTATCTAAGTTAGCATTTTTAATTTGAGAATACGTCTGTACCAAACTATTTTTGATTGTACTGTCTGTTACATAACATCCTTTTCCTAAAGAAACATTTGGGCCTACTGTTGCATTTTTGATCACAACATTTTCTCCAATATAACATGGCGGAATAATGGTTGCATTTTCCAGCGTTACATCATAATCTACCAAATGTTCGCCGTCATTATGCAAAAAGCCTAACATTCTTGTATTGGTTTCAACGGTAACATCTTTATTTCCGCAATCCATCCATTCGTCTACACTTCCGGTTTTAAAAACTTTTCCGTTTGCCATCATAGCTTTAATTCCGTCATTGATCTGATATTCACCGCCGTTCTGAATATTATTATCCAATACACTTTGAAGTTCATTTCTTAAAACGCCAACTTCTTTGAAATAGTAAATCCCGATAACGGCTAAATCACTTACAAACTCTTTTGGTTTTTCAACCAATTCGATAATTTCATTGTTCTGATTTAGTTTCACAACACCAAAAGCTTCCGGCTGATCAACTTGTTTTACCCAAATCACAGCATCTGCTGAAGGATCCAATTCAAAATCGGCTCTAATTAAAGTATCTGCATAAGCAATTACAGCTGGCCCTGAAAGAGATTCTTTTGCACACATTATCGCGTGCCCGGTTCCCAAAGGCTGATCCTGACGATAAATTGACGCTTTTGCCCCAAGTCCTTTTGCCAATTCTTCTAAACTTTTTACCACATCATCTCCAAAAAAAGCTTCGTCTCCTAAAATAAAAGCTACTTCTTCTATTGGTTCTTTTAATATTTTTGCAATATCTTCAACTAAGCGGTGTACTATAGATTTTCCGGCAACGGGAATTAATGGTTTAGGAACGGTTAATGTATGTGGTCTAAGTCTTGATCCGCGGCCTGCCATGGGCACTATTATCTTCATCTTATTTAATTTTATTGGAAGATTTAGAAAATCTTCATTGGGTTTGGTCTTTCTTTTTTTAACTATGTATGAATTCTCCCGAATTTATTTTACTCCGGTGCTTCCAAAGCCTCCTTCGCCTCTTGATGTTTCAGAAAGTGTCTCCACTTCGATCCATTCTGCTCTTTCGTGTCTGGCGATAATTAACTGCGCGATTCTTTCACCATTTTCGATTATAAATTCATCATTAGATAAATTTACTAAAATTACACCAATTTCACCTCTGTAATCGGCATCAATAGTACCTGGTGAATTTAAAACCGTAACGCCCTTTTTAGCTGCCAGACCACTTCTTGGTCTTACCTGAGCTTCGTAACCAATTGGTAATTCTATAAAAAGTCCTGTTTTTACAATTGTTCTTTCTAAAGGTTTTAACGTAATTGGCTCTGTAATATTGGCACGCAAATCCATTCCTGCAGATGCGATAGTTTCGTAATTGGGTAAATCGTGTTGCGATTTATTGATAATTTGAATTTTCATTTGTAAGTATAAATTTGTAAAGCACTTATTTTCTTTTCATTATTCCTTTAATCGTAGCTTTTTCATAATGATAAACCATGTACATAAAAGCTAATAATAAAGGAATTCCAACTAGATAATTTTCCCTGAATCCGTAAAATGAGATTACAGAAAACAGAATTGAAACTCCAAGATAAGCTCCAATTTTGTTCATATCATAAGGAATTGGATAATATTTATTTCCTAAAATATAAGAAATCAGCATCATACTTCCGTAGGCTGAAATTGTTGCAATTGCCGAACCGTAATAACTATATTTCGGAATTAAAAAATAATTTAAAACTAAAGTTACAATGGCTCCTACAATAGAAATATAGGCGCCAATTTGGGTTCTGTCGGTAAGTTTGTACCAAACCGAGAGGTTATTATAAATACCCAAAAAGAAATTTGCCAGAATAATAAGGGGTACAACCTTCATGGCTTCCCAATACGACTTATTGTCTAATAATAAATATTTTAAGACATCTGCAAAAACAATAACTCCCAGTAAAATTAAGGAACCAAGAATTACAAAGTATTTGGTAATCACGGCATAAGTCTGAGGAGCATTTTCGTTTTTGGCGTGACTAAAAAAGAAAGGTTCAATTCCTAGCCTGAACGCGGTTGCAAAAAGCACCATAAATAATCCAAGTTTATAACAGGCAGAATAAGCCCCTACTTCAGATTTTGCTAAATTTTCTGGTAATAAATAGCCCAGAAGAATTTTATCGAAATGTTCGTTAACCGCAAAAGCCAGACCTGCAACTAAAATAGGCAATCCATATTTCATCATTTTTCTCCAGAGTACGGGATCAAATTTTCGTCCAAGCGAAAGATAATTGGGAGAGAGTACAATAAAAGTTGCCAAACTTGCCAAAAGATTTGCTATGAAAATATAAGCTATCTGAAAGTTTTCGACATATAAATTATCCCAGACAGAATTGGGGTTTGAAGCGGCTAATTTTGGCAAATACATCAAAAAGAAAATATTCAGCAAAAGATTTATAACCACATTTCCGATTTTAATTGCTGCGTAAACCATCGGCCTCTGATTAGCTCTTAATTTAGAAAACGGAATCAAAACCAATGCGTCCAAAACTAAAATCCAAACCGTATAAGTTACATACTGAACATCTACTTCTGCTAAATTAGCAAGAGTATTTCTAAAAATTAAAGCAACAAAAAGAAAAATAATTGAAGTCCAAAATATTGAAATTGTAGAAGTTGCAATTACATTTTTCTTATCTTCTTCGGCGCTGTAAAATCTAAAAAATGCAGTTTCCATTCCGTACGAAAGGACAACATTAAAGAAAACCATCCAGGACAATACAATTGAAACTTCACCATACTCTGCTGTAGGTAAAATTCCTGTATATAATCTCACTAATAAAAAACTCAGCATTCGCGGTAAAACTGTCGCCAGTCCGTAAATTGCCGTTTGCTTGAATAGACTTTTATATAATCCCAAAATACAATTCTAATAATGTTTGTAAGACAAAAATAACCATTTCTTTTGTTTAATGATGCTTTTGTTGGTGCAATAAAGAAAAGTTATGCCTGTTTTATACGGTCATTTTTTTTTCGTCTAAGATTTTCACGAAATGAAATCCTTTTGGAGCATAGCCCTGATTGTAGTAAAATCGATGCGCACCAAAATTTCCTGTAAAAGCATCCAGAACAATACTGCTGCATTCTAAAGAATTTGCTTTTTGTTCTATATAATCAGTTAATAACTTTCCAATACCTTTTGAGCGATAATCTGGATGTACCACAAAATTATCAATTTCAAGATATTTACCTGTCCATAATTTAGTTGCAGACCAGCAACCGGTAATTCCTAAACATTGTTGTTCATCAAACACTCCGATCTGTGTATAATTATGAGGAACCATTTGAGAAAGATACGCTTCATATTTTTCTTCGGAAATGTTTAGATAAAGAAATCGAATCGTTTCAATCTGGGCAAGCATTTCTTTGATAGTGGTAAGTTCTTTGATTGTAAATTTCATAGCATCTTTAAATAGAGTTCAAAATTAATCAAAAAAACAATTAAGAATTCCGATGAAAAGTATGCCTTTTAACTGAGCAAAAAATATTATTTCTCTTCGGCGACACTAAATTTTACATTTTTCTGCGTTTCTTTCGGTTCCGGAATATCTTCTTCGGTAAATGTTTTTAGGATTTTTTGATTTAGTTTTTTGAGTTTTACAATTCTGTTTGCCTGATTTTGAACACATTTCTCAAATAAATTTCTCACAACTCTGGCGTTTCCAAAACTTTCGTCTTTCTCAGAAAACAATAATTCAAAAGTATCTGTAAGCTTTTCTTTTGCTTCTTCTGAAACTATAAAATCTGATTTTTTACAAAACGATTCAAAAATTTGAAATAATTCGTCGGGAGTAAAATGTTTAAAATGAAAGAATCTATTAAAACGAGATCTTAATCCCGGATTAGATTCTATAAAAATCTGCATCGGTTCTGTATAGCCGGCAACAACAACGGCAAGATCATCGCGGTGATCTTCCATTCTTTTTATTAAGGTGTTTACGGCTTCTGTCCCATAATCGTTTCCGGTAAGATTTTGTGTTAATGCGTAAGCTTCATCAATAAACAAAACCCCGCCAAGACTAGATTCTACAGCACTATTTACTTTTGTCGCTGTTTGCCCGACGTAACCCGCAACTAAACCTTCTCTGTCGGTTTCAAACATTTGGCCTTTGGATAAAAATCCTAAATGCTTAAAAATTCGGCTCAGCAATCTTGCGACCGATGTTTTTCCTGTTCCCGGAGGGCCTAGAAAAACGGTATGCAAAGTGATCTCAACATTTTTTAATCCTTGTTTCGATCTCTTTTTTTGTATTTCTAATAAATTAATTAGTTCGGCAACATCTTGTTTTACTTCTTTTAAACCTATTAAAAGATTTAGTTCTTCCAGCACTTTTTCCAGCGTATCTTCTTCTGGTAAATCTGCTGTGTTTTTGTCTGTACTTTTTGATTTTTTCAAACCCAAAAAATCATTCAGAGCAACATTGCTTTCAAACTTTTTATTAAAAGCAAATTGAATAAAATTTTGATATTTAGTTGTAATTTCTTCTAGTTTTGCATGCTTGGTTTCAGATAAAATCTCTGGCAGTAAATATTGATTTTGCTGTTCGTTTGCAAATGTTATTTTATTTTCCTGTTTAATTTTTACCAACAGATTTTTAAAATCATTCGAAAAAACCAGCTGATTTAATTCACTCACAGAATTGGCGTCTGCAAAATGTTTATTTCGCAAAGCGTCGTAATAATAGGCGAGAACAAATTGTGCTTTTTCGTTTTTAGTTTCGGGGAGTTTCTCGAAAATTTCGATAATATCCGAAAGAAAAAAATGTTCTGCTTTTAGCAATAATCCCGAAGAAGGAGAAACGCGATTGTTTATTTTCTGAATAAAATCTGAATCTTGATTTAACACATTACAGATTTCAAGAATACTAAGGGTTTCTCTGTTTAAATCATTAATAAACGAAGCCGTAAAAACGGCTTCATTTTGATTTTTATCTGTTTCTAAATATTTTTTTAGAGACAGAAATGATTCTTCTAAAATCGATATTGGATTCTTTTTTGACATATAAATTGTTTAAGAAATCATCATCTGATGTATAATTTCTTTTGATAATTCTAAGTGTTCTCCGCAATAATCTTTCCACGCCAATCCCATTTCTCTTAAATCGTATTTGGCAACGATGGTTCCGTAGCTTTGTAATTTTCCGTCGATTGTCGGGTAACCGATAACGTAAATGGTTTGGGCTAATTCCAACGCCAATTCAATATCGTGAGTGGAGAAAATAACGGTATTTACTTCCGAAGATTTTCCCAGTAAATCAAATGCTTTTTTTACTTCCTGAATGTTTCCAACGTCTAATCCTGAGAATGGTTCATCTAAAACAATAAACTGGTCAGACGAAAACAACTGTTCAATAATCGCGGTTCTTTGTCTTTGTCCGCCAGAAAGTTCGTTAGGATATTTGTCTTTACAATTCTCTAAACCCCATTCTTTTAGGTATTGTTTTATTTTAGTTTCTTTTTCAGATTCTGAAAGCTTGGTTTTTCTCAACGAAAATTTTAAAGCTTCGGTAACGGTTTTATGTCTAAATAAAGTGTATTTCTGATCTACTAAACCTATATCGCCTTCCTTAACTGGTTTGGCTGCATTGGGTTCGCTGTTTTCAAAATCTCTAATTAATACTTTTCCCGTGTTTGAAGGAACTAATCCTGTCAATGCCTTAAAAAACGTAGATTTTCCTCTGCCCGATCTTCCTAAAAAAGCAATAACCTGACCTGTACATTCTACATTCGGACGTATAACATCTTTTTCTATTACATTAATATCTTTAATGATAACGGTATCATCATACGCCACGCTAAGATTTTCTACGTATAAAAGCGTTTCTTTAAATTCGTGTGTCATGATTATATTTTTGAATATCTAAATATGGCTTTTCTTAAGTAATTGATTCCTGCGTCTAAACCAAGTCCTATTAATAATATGATGATTTGAAGCGCAATAATACGTCCGGTATTCATGAATTTATCAGAGTTTTTGATTAAAAATCCTAAACCTCCAGAAGCTACAACTATAGATTCTACCGTAACAAGCATCATCCAGGTAATGGCAAGATTTTGTCTGATTACATCTATTACATAATCTATTCGTCCTAAAATAATAACCTGCCAAAGCACTTCCCATCTTGTACATTTTAGCATTTTGGCGTGATCAAATTCTTCTTGTGGAATATCTTTGATTACAGCAATTAATGAGGTTGTTAAAAACGTAGTCAGGAAAATTACTAAAATCCAAACCTGCATCATTCGAGCTTCGTGAATCACCATTGTGATATAAAACGAAAGTCCGGTAAAAGGTAAAAAACGAAATTTAGTAACAAATTCTGAAATTGATTTTAATAACGGAATAGGCCATGAATAAGCTAATATTAATGAAATGAATGTTGCTAAAAAAATAGAGATAAAACACAATTTTAAAGAATTGAAAATATGTTCTACCAATCCTTCTCTATATAATTCCTGAAAACCCGTTAAAACCTGAGCTGGAGAAGGAAACAAATGTTTTTCGCCAGAAGTGGCGGCAAACCAAATAATTATCAAAAGTACTAGCCACCCTGTTAAAATTAGGGTTTTATTGGTCTTTGATATTTTTTCAAAGGGCGTTAAAAATTTTATCATATTTATAGTAAAGGCTGTCCCGTAAGACAGCCTTTTATATTAAATTATTATTTTAAGAAAGTAATAACTACACGTCTGTTAAGCGCTTTTCCTGCAGCAGTATTATTATCACCGATCGGATCATTTTGTCCTTTTCCGTCAACCATTTGAAAACGGTTTGCAGGAATTCCTTTTTGTTTCAAATAATTTACAACCGCTTCTGCTCTGCTTTTTGATAAAGCTAAATTAGAATCTGGATTTCCGATATTATCGGTGTGTCCCACAACCGTTAATTTTGTGTTTTCTGCCTGAACAAGAAGGTTGTAGATTTTTTCTACTTCTTTGCTTGAACTGTTAGAAATTTCTGCACTTCCGGTATTGAAATTAATTTTCCATTCTCCAGAAGCCACAACTTCTGTTGCTTGATTACTATAATCTGCTTTATCTGCAGATGTTGACTCAATGTCATTAATGTTTTTCAGGAAGAATAAGTTTACCGCTTGTTCATAAGGAACAACCGCTCCAACATTTTCGTTAAATCCAAAAGGATTCAATTCTGTTAAATATCCGGCAACTTGATTGTACACAGATTTATATCTGTTTACACCATCAGACAAACCATAATATTGCATTGCATCAGCATAATTAAATACTTTTGAACCTCCCATATTATAAGTCAATCCGCCTTTTGTTCCTTGCTGGCCTTTAAACATTTTATACCAATAATCTGCAGTTTCTAATTTGTAAGTATCTGCAACTGCCTGAGAAGCTCTCACTTTCCAGTCTTCATAATTTTTCATTTGGTTTGAAGCTGTAAGGGCCGATTTCAAAATATTAGAAACAATATCAGGATTTTTTTCTGCCCATTCTTTCACACCAATAATTGTTGTTGGCATCTGGTTGTTAAATTCTTTTGTAGAAACGATATCAACAAAACCAGTCAATTTATCAAAAACTGTTTTATCACCTGGAGTCCAAGTTGCACAACCGTCGATTTTTCTGTTTACTGTTTTTCCAGTTAATTTTCCGTCAACAACTTCTTTTAATGTAACTGTCCAACCTGTAGTTTGCGATTTAATCAATTCTTCTGCAGATTTGATATAGTCATCATTTTCAGATGGATAAATGTTTACTGCATCTGCATCGTAAGTTGCAGGATCAGGATTTACTTTTAAACCGTTTGCAAAACAGTAGTTTACTGTAGTAACCCAGTCACCGTCTCCAAGAACTGCAGAAATTACAGACCCTTTCATAGATTTTGGATCCGATTTCCAGTTTGGAGGTCCGATTAATTTATCTTCTCCGTAACTCATACCTACAGCACCCATAACTTGTACGTGGTATTTGTCTTTTCCGTATTTTTCGTTTAAAGATTTCTGAACAGAACTAATGTAAAACGGTGCTCCGTCTCCCATAATTATCACCGCAAAAGCACTTTTATCTGAACTTGGAAAAGCTTCGCCTTTATCAAATTCTTCAATAAATTTCATTTGCATATTACGCAATTCTGAAAGCCAGTCCTGACGGATAATTTCAAGATTAACTCCGTTTTTTTCCATCAAAGAACCTTTTGTTGTTTTAGGTCCACCGTTAGAAACAATAATTCCAGATTGTGCATTCCATGCATATGCAGCAATTCTTACTAAAGGTTTGTTGGCAACTTCTGAAGAAATTTCAGTACTTGGCAATGGTATTTTTTGAGCATTTGTAACGTTATTAACATCTGTAGAGTTAAGTTCCATCCCGTCTAATTGCTTCGAAACGGCGGTTTTAATTCCAGGAGAGATGTAATAGACTCCGGCTAAAATTGCTCCAATTGCAACGATCACAATTAATAATTCAGAAAACGTAGTTAATTTTTCTGTTCTTAAAATTTTTCCCATTTTATATTTAAAATTTAAATTTATGTATTAAAAAATATCCCCAAAACCGCCGCTTGATAATTTATCTTCTTTAGTCATTTTATAATTCGGACTTGTATATTTTGTTGAGTCTGGAATCGTGTTGTCTCCGGTTTTAATTTCATCAGCCAATGAATCTAATCTAGAATACAATTCGTCATTATCAACAGAATATTTAGAAGTTAAAGCATCAATGTCAATTAAGTTTTCAGATGTTTTGGCAATATCCTGAGCAATTGTAGAAGTTACTACTTCAAGTGCGTATTCCAGTTCCCAGTCTTTAGTAAACATCATGGCGCTTTTTGCACTTTCTGTAGCTTCTTTGGCATTTCTTGCAAACTCATATTCTTTTTGAAGCATTGTAACAGTGGCATCAAAATCGGCAATTTTAATATCGATTGCTGTTCCGGCCAAAGTTAATTTTCTATCCATTTTTCCTAAAACATTCGCACGAACGCCATATTTCTGGATAAAACTTTTACTTTGCTCATATTGAGTTGAGATTCTTTGCGAATCGCTTAGTTTTCTAGCTAATTCACTTTGCAGGGCTACATACTCGTCTGTATCTCTTGCCGCAACCCCATTCGCTTTTACCATTTCATCCATGGCAGATTTTAATCTTTCTGACTGACGTTGTAAACTTAAAACCTGTTCCTGAAATGACTTGGCTTCTTTTTCGGCCTTATTGGCTTCAATTTCCATTTCGCCTTTTAGTCCTTTTAGCTTAGCTTTTGTATTTTTAAAAACTTCACGGTTTTTAATCATCTTTTGTTTCTGCTCTTCTAACTCATTAAAAGGATTACTTTGAATCAATGCTTTATGAAGATTTTTTGTTGCAAAACGAAGTCCTTTCATAATAACAGGAAACATCATCACTAAGAAAACTAAGAACACTCCTGTTGCAGATAATGCGATTGCCTGCCCAAGCATTGTAAATAATGGCGGAATAATATAAGTCCAGACTAAATATCCTCCAACTCCTAACAATCCTAATGCTAAAGCCCAAAACAATGACTTTTCGCCTTTTTTAAGTACTCCTGATTTTAAAGCAATTTCACCTTTAGATTCATCAAAGTGTTTTAAGATTGGTAATGATAAAAGAGTGCTTTTCTCTTGTTCGAATTTGTCCATTATAGATATTGATTAATTCCTGTGATTACAGTGTTGATTGATGATAATATTTTTTGTTTTGCTAAATCGTTGGCTTCCATTTTTAATTGAATTTCCGAAAGCTGTTCCATATTTTTTGGATCAATTTTTTGAAGCTCCATTTTCTTAGTTTCCAATTCTTTTTGAAGTTCAATAATTTTGGCTTCTAAATCAGAAATATTTTTAGACAAATTGTATTTTTCTTTTGTAATACTATTATCTAATTCAGATTTTTTAGTTTTACCAACAGCATCGTATTTGGCGTATACCTTTTCAATTTCGCTAATATAAAAACCTGATTTCTCCAAAAGAAACTCTTTTGTCAAATCCGATTTTATCGTTTTTCCCATCGTAAAAGCCATCTGATAACTCTGCGGATTTGTAACTCCTACAGCCATCACAGATTTGTACAATTCAAAAAAATCAAAACCATCAGCATTTAATGAATCAAAACCTTTATTATAAACTTCAAAAATTTCGTTTAAAAAAGGATTTGTCACTGCGTTTGCCGGAAATGTTTCTGTAGCTTGCGTTGGGAATTTATTATCAGGTGTTGATACAATTGGTGCTGCAGGCTGAGCCGGAGCTGATCCTTCGTTCTTAGCAGCTTCATCATTAATAAAAAGGCTCTTCCAATTAAAACTTTCTTTTGCCATTGTTTAGTTGATCTATTTTTTAATACTTCTTTGGTTGTTAAATGTTATACGTACAGAATGTTAAAAAGTTACTAAAAAAAGTAAATAAATGTAAGTATTTTTACTGTCAAATAGTTAACTTATTCAAATAGGATTATCATCTATTAATTTTATTAAATAATAGTACAAATTATTTCATCTTAAATTTATGATTAAGATGCCCAAGATAAAAAACTTAGATGATGATTAAGAATCAATAGTATCTAAAAACCATAATTAAATAGTAATATAACTTTTAGGTACTATAATCTTCTTATCTAAATAATTGTATCGCTTCACAATTCTGATTATCAATATATTATGTTTAGCATAACCAAACATGTGAAATATATAAAGATCACATGGAAATTGTGTAAGATTTTTTTCCTAAAGCTTTCTTAAATTTGTCCACAGGGATTGAGAAAGCTAAATACAACCCTTATAAAAAAGGAAGCACTGGGACTGATAAAGCTTGTTTGTTCCCATAAAAGACAAAGCACAAAGGGATTGAAGATAGCTAAAATGTAACCCTTACAAAAAAACTAAGCATTGGGACTAATATAGCTAGTTTGTTCCCATGAAAGACAAAGCAAAGGGATTGATTCTGCTGAAATGTAACCCTTAAAAAAACAGAGCCGTGGGACTAATAAAGCTAGTTTGTTCCCAAGAAAGACAAAGCACACAGAGTTATCTGTCTATTTTTATAAAATGGTAGTGATTCTCAATTTTTAGATAATTTGAGAATCACCATTTTATAAAATTTTTTTTTTACGAAAATGAAAATCTTTTTATAAGAAACAAAAAAGCCAGCATTTGCTGGCTTTTTTTTGTATAGTATCAAAATAAATTATCCATTTAAAGCTTCTGCTCCACCAACAATTTCTAAAATCTCACTAGTAATAGCAGCCTGACGCGCTTTATTATAAGTTAATTTTAATTGGTTTCTTAATTCAGTAGCATTATCTGTTGCTTTATGCATTGCTGTCATACGTGCTCCGTGCTCTGAAGCAAATGAATCACGAATACCTTTATACAATTGTGTTTTTAAAGATTTAGGAATCAGTGTTAACACAATTTCTTCTTTTGAAGGCTCATAAATATAATCTCCAGCAGTATTAGTAACTGTTTCATTAGTTTTAATAGGAGCTAACGGTAAAAATTGTTCAGTCTGAACGATTTGAGTTGCAGCATTTTTAAACTGATTGTAAATCAATTCGATTCTGTCGTACTCTCCGGATAAAAACTTCTCAGTTAAATTATCCGCAATTCCAGCTACATTTTCGAAAGTTAAATGATCAAAAATTGCATTATGGTGACCGTGAACTTTATGCGATTTGCTTAAAGCGTCATTTCCTTTTTTACCAATAGCAAAAACATCAACCTGTCTTCCTGCATAAAACGCAGTACGGTTTTTAATTTCTTTAATCACATTAGAATTAAAAGCTCCACACAATCCTCTGTTTGACGTAATTGCAACAAGCAAAACTTTTTTTACTTCGCGTTGTGTAGTATAATCTCCTCCAATTTCACCTTCAAGTGATGCGGAAAGGTTTTGCAATAATTCTGTTAATTTTTCGGCATAAGGTCGCATTGCAGTGATTGCATCTTGTGCTTTCTTAAGCTTTGCAGCAGAAACCATTTTCATCGCTGATGTAATCTGCATCGTCGATGAAACGGAAGTAATTCTATTACGGATTTCTTTTAAATTTGCCATCTATTAATTAGAAAATGTGACAATCAGAAAATTAGATAATTAGAATAATGATAAAACATTTTCTAATTATCTAATTTACAATTATCTAATTAGTTATATTTTGCTGAAATTTCTTTTGCTGCTTTCTCGATAACATCTGTAATGCTGTCATCTAATTTACCAGCTTTCAAAGCATTTAATGTATCTCTATGTTTATTGTTTAAGTAAGCTAAGAAATCAGCTTCGAATTCTTTTACTTTTTCAACAGGAACATTTCTTAATAAGTTTTTAGAACCAGCGTAGATAATAGCTACTTGGTTTTCAACTGTATAAGGATCATTTAAACCCTGTTTCAGAATTTCAACGTTTCTTTTTCCTTTTTCAATTACGTTTAAAGTAACAGAATCTAAGTCAGAACCAAATTTAGCGAAAGCTTCTAATTCACGGAATTGAGCCTGATCTAATTTTAAAGTTCCTGAAACTTTTTTCATCGATTTAATCTGAGCATTACCTCCAACACGAGATACAGAGATACCTACGTTAATTGCAGGACGTACTCCAGAGTTGAACAAATCTCCATCAAGGAAAATCTGACCATCTGTAATCGAAATTACGTTTGTTGGGATATATGCAGAAACGTCACCAGCCTGAGTTTCGATAATTGGTAAAGCAGTTAAAGAACCACCACCTTTTACGATAGACTTAATAGAATCTGGTAAATCGTTCATGTTTTTAGCGATACCATCATCAGCGATTACTTTACAAGCTCGCTCTAATAAACGAGAGTGTAAGTAGAAAACGTCTCCAGGATATGCCTCACGTCCCGGTGGTCTTCTTAATAAAAGAGAAACCTCACGGTAAGCAACGGCTTGTTTAGATAAATCATCATAAACAATTAAAGCCGGACGACCAGAATCTCTGAAATATTCCCCAATTGCAGCACCAGCGAATGGAGCGTAAACTTGCATAGGAGCTGGATCAGAAGCATTAGCAGCAACGATAACTGTATAAGCCATTGCTCCTTTTTCTTCTAACATTTTAGCGATTCCTGCTACAGTTGAAGCTTTTTGTCCAATTGCAACATATATACAGAATACAGGTTTTCCTGCATCATAAAATTCTTTCTGATTTAAGATTGTATCGATACAAACAGTAGATTTTCCTGTCTGACGGTCACCAATCACAAGCTCACGTTGTCCACGACCAACCGGAATCATTGCATCTACTGCTTTGATACCTGTTTGTAATGGTTCAGTTACTGGCTGACGGAAGATAACACCAGGTGCTTTTCTTTCTAATGGCATTTCGTATAAATCTCCACCAATTGGTCCTTTTCCATCAATTGGAAAACCAAGAGTGTTTACTACACGTCCTACCATTTGCTCACCTACTTTAAGAGAAGCAATACGTTGAGTTCTTTTTGCAGTAGATCCTTCTTTAAGTCCTGTTGATGGTCCTAAAAGTACAACCCCAACATTATCCTCTTCAAGATTCAATACGATACCTTCCATACCGTTATCAAATTCTACTAACTCACCATATTGTACATTAGACAGCCCGTAAACACGAGCAATACCGTCTCCAACCTGAAGTATTGTTCCTACTTCCTCTAGCGTAGCACCAGATTCAAAACCTTCTACTTGCTTTCTTAATATTGCTGAAATTTCAGCAGGTTTGATTTCCGCCATCTTAATTTATAATTTAGACACTTTTTATGTGTAATAAAACTAATTACTTAACTCTCTTTTTAATACTTGTAATCTATTTGCAACAGAAGCGTTGTATTGATTATCTCCTATTCTCAAAATAAATCCTCCGATGATTGAAGGATCTACTATATTTTCAATCGTAATTTTTTTATCTGATAATGTCGCGACTTTTGCTAAAACTTTAGCTTCTAAATCAGCATCCATCGGGATTGCAGTTGTAACTTTTGCTACTTCAACACCATTATTCTCATCAAATAATTTATTATATTCTAATGCAATTGCATTCAGAATTTCAAATCTTTTGTTTTCAAACAATAAATGAAACAAGCCTTTTGTTACTCCATTTACATCTGCAAAAACTTCCAGAAGAGCACTTTCTTTAACTTCAACTTTTGTAGTTGGGTTTTCAATAAAGGTACTCAATTCTAAATTTGTTCCAATTGCATTTGCAATTGATTTCATATCGTTATTGACAGCTTCGGCAACACCTTTAGAGTTTGCTAAGTCTAGAATTGCTTTTGCATAACGAATTGCTGCTCTTGTACTTGCCATAATATCTTAGTTTAACTTTACGTCACCTAACATTTTCTCTACTAGTTTAGTCTGAGATTCTTTGTTAGATAATTCTTCTTTCAGTAATTTTTCAGCAATATTAAGTGATAAGGTTGAAACTTGCGCTTTTACCTCAGCCATTGCAGCATTTTTTTCGCTTTCGATAGCCGCTTTAGCCTGCTCAATCATTTTTTGACCAGCTTCCTGCGCCTCGTTTTTAGAATCAGCAATCATCTTCTCTCTCATCTCGCGAGCTTCTTTTAACATCGCGTCACGTTCTGCACGAGCTTCATTCAAGATTCTTTGATTATCTGCTTGCAAGTTTTCCATTTCTCTTTTTGCGTTTTCAGCAGAAAGCAATGCATTTTTAATACCCTCTTCTCTTGCAGTAATAGATTCCATAATTGGTTTCCAAGCAAATTTTACCAAAAGCAAAATTAATATTACCAAGATTAAAGCTTGCCAAAAGAATAAACCGAATGAAAAATCGTTAATTAACTTATCCATTTTATAACTATATTAAATATTTAATTTCTTTTTTAAAAGTAACAACATCTCTAACCAACCGTTAAAGATGCTGTTATTTATTCTTTATTATTTTCCTAAGATTAAAGCAGCAAATGCTAAACCTTCTAATAAAGCAGCGATAATAATCATCGCAGTTTGGATTTTACCAGCAGCTTCTGGCTGACGAGCAATAGCGTCCATAGCAGATCCACCGATTTTACCTAAACCTAAACCTGCACCGATTACTACTAAACCAGCACCTACTAAAGTTGGAATTGTTCCCATAAGTATTTATATATAAAATTAAACTTCTAAATTAAATAATTGCATTTTCTTCTTCATGTGCATGTCCATGCTCATCATGATGGTGATCCTGAACCGCCATTCCTATAAACAATGATGATAACATTGTAAAGATAAAGGCTTGTAGAAATGCAACTAAAACTTCGATAACCGAAATAAACAATGTCAACCCTAGTGAGATTGGTAAATCTGCGGCTAAATTTTTACCAACAAAAATCATTGCTATTAAACTCATGATTACTACGTGACCCGCAGTAATATTTGCGTACAAACGAATTAATAATGCAAATGGTTTTGTTAGTGTTCCTAAAACTTCTATTGGAGCCAATATAATTTTCATTGGAACCGGCACACCCGGCATCCAGAAAATGTGTCCCCAATAATCTTTGTTAGCACTAAATTGTGTAATTATGAATGTAAATAATGCTAAACAAACGGTGATAGCAATATTACCTGTAACGTTAATTCCCAGAGGAGTCATTCCTAATAAGTTTAGCAACCATACGAAGAAAAATACAGTTAATAGGTAACCCATAAATTTACGGTATTTTTTCTCTCCAATATTAGGAACTGCAATTTCATCTCTGATGAAAATTATAAGCGGTTCTAATACTCTGCCAAATCCAGTTGGGATTGGTCCTTTTTTATAAGACTTTGCTAAACCAGTAAACATTAAAAATAATAAAACTGATACGAAAAGCATTGAAACAACATTTTTTGTAATTGAAAAGTCTAAAGGCTTCTCGTTTGACGGATGACCATGCTCATCTAAAGTAATTGTTCCGGCTGCATCTGTTTTGTAAATTTTACCATGAACTAATTTATAGTAATTGCCATCAACCTCTGCAACTGTTTCTCCATGGTGTAATTTTGAAGAAGAGAAAACTTTTAAACCTCCATCGATAAGAATAACTGGCAACGAAAAACCGTAGTTTTTATTTTCTTTTTCGTCTGAAAAGAAAATAAAGTCGTGAGAGTCTTGTAAGTGGTGACCAATAAAAGCATCCACCTTTGCCTTTGGATCAAGAGCTGCGTGTTCTCCTTCTTCATGAGCATTATGCGAAACTACTTTTTCTTCATGAGCTGTTTCAGTTTGAACATGCGTTGAGTCATTCTCCGGATTTGCGAAACCCATTATTGGTAGAGAAGCTACAAAAGCGGCAAGAATAAAGCTGAGTGGTTTGTTTGAAATCACCATATCGTGGAAAATCTTATTTTTTTACGTTTCTAAAATTTGGTGCAAAGGTACATTTTTTATTAATATTCAAAAGGATATGAAAAATTATTTTTAAACCTTGTTTTAAAGAATTGTTATTTTAACGCTTTCATTTAATAATCGGACAGTTAAAAGGGTCTGAAATAACAAAAACAGTACAAATGTTATAAAAAAACTAAATTTTTCAGTATTCACGTCTTCAGTATTGCTTTTTAGAATTGGCTGTAATACTAAATACGCTAATAACATTTGTGTAAAAGTTCCAAATAAAAAAGTCATTCCAACGACATCAAAATTTCTCTTTTTTACCAGTAATAATATAATGTATAGCAAAGCAGAGACTGCAAAGAATGACAAATACAGTAATTCTAAGCTGTAATGGAAGTTTTCTACATCTATATTGCAAAAGTAAAAAACGGCTTTGTGTAAAATATAAATTGCCATTGAAAGACAAAATAAATAAAAAACAGGTTTGTAATTGGCTGAAAGCATTTGAAATATTTTTGCGCAAAGATGCAACTTTTATCCCAAGCGATTTAAACCTATTTTGTTTTATTGATATCCGTTACTTGACGAATCACATTATATAATGCCAATCCAACACCAAGCATTACAAAAATTGTATTATAATACACTTTTGGACTTGGATGATTTTCGTCGAGCCATGTTCCAAAATAGGAAAACAAAAAAATAATAACCCCCATTTGAAATGGAATATTAATAAATGCCAGCCATTTATTTCTTTTACTGTTATTCGGTTCCTTTTCCATCTTCTAACATTATAACCTGATTTGAATGTGCAAGCATCGTACAGGTTGCCGTGAAATCTGCACCTGGTTCTATAGAAAGTTTTCCTACTGCTACTTCTCCGTGAATTTGAGCGGTAGATTTAATATTAAGAATTTCAAGAACTTTTATTTTCCCGTGAAATTCTCCTTCAATATCGGCATTATTACAAATAATTTCTCCTTTAACCACTCCTTTAGCACCAATAACAATTTTGCCTTGCGAAGTAAAATTTCCAATCAGTTCGCCGTCTAATCTAAAATCGGCTTTGGAAACTATATCTCCTATTATAGAGGTTCCTTCTACAATTCTGTTGGTTTTTCCTAATTGTTCAGTTGCGTTTTTCTTTACTTTTTCAAACATGGCAGATTATGGGATTTTGGGCGTCAAATAGGCATCCAGATTTTTTTTGATCTGAACTACTTTATAATTATCAGTCGATATAATAATAGGTTGATTTGCAATTTTATACTTTTTATCATCTCTCAAAACTCCGGAAACATCTTTTGCATATGCCTCTGACTTTAAACCATGTATAACGACAAAATTTTCTGTTCTATTGTATTTATCATAAGATGTTGTCAATCTTTCAAAATTTTCGACAAGCAAAAATACCCGGATCGCTTCTTCAATCTGCTTAAGACTTTTGGTGTCGTCTTTCTTTATTGGATATATAATTTTCCAACTATTACTGTCTGTAGTAGTAAAAGCAAGTTTTTCTAAAACCGGAACTTGTTTCTCCAGAATCTCCCTTGCGTTTTTTCCTTCCTCACTATTCGGATAATTATCTGCCACATTTTCAAGACCTTTTTTATAAGCTTCTAAACCGTCTGCCTTTCCTAAAGTATTGGCTTTTAAAAGTTCATACTTAGAAACAATATCATCTCCGGAATATTGATTGATCAGATTATCGATATTCGCCAAGACTTCTTCAAAATGTTCTTCTTCAAAAAGTTTATACCATTTTTGATATTCCTTGTCCGGACTCAAATTTGAATCTTCTTCTTTATTGTTTAAAATCTGCGCATATCTCGAATTTGGATATTTTGACGAAATTTCTGCTTTAATTGCAATCGCTTTTTCCGGATTCGTTATCTGATATATTTTGTACAAATTATACATGGAAGGAAGCACATATTTTTCTTCCGGATTGTTGCGTAATAATGCTTCGAGTTTATCACTCGCCAGTTTATATTCTTTAAATTTTTCCTTGTAGATAAGTCCCAGCTGATAATAGGAAAAGTTACGTTCTTTTCCAATACTGTCTATAGACGCTTGTGTTGTCGGAAGCTGTTTTACGTAAAATGCAACTGTATATTTTTCTGGTACAACAGTATCATTCAGCACGTTTGCAGATTCTTTGGTATCAATACTGTCGTTTATTGCGGCACTTGCCTGTCTAACTCCTCCCATTCTCCAGTTTCCGCCTAAGGTTCTGTTGCCCCACATTTTTTTAAATTGTAGTTTGCCATAAGCTACGGTAGTCGGATTATAGAAATAAAATGAACTTGCTGCATCGCTGCCTCCGGGAGGCATTCCTATTCCTTCAGATTCAGTCGGTTTACCTAAAGACTGCGGATCAACTGCTCCGTTTACCGGATTTTGTGCCAGATTATTTAAATCGATATTAGCTAATCGTTCTTTTTCTTTTTCTTCGAAAAGTCGTTTTGCCTCATCTTTCTTTTTTAATTCTGTGATGTAACTTTCAAAATAATCTTTCTTTTCATTTGGTGGCATATTGAATACTTTGATAATACTATCGTTACGTTTTGCAATTGCCTCATATTTAATTACCTCGTTAAGATTTTTTCTGTTTTTTTCTATAAAAGCATACTCGCGTGTTTTAGAATCGAGTTTTACCAAAGTACTATCGTAATATTTGGCAGCCATTGTATAATCTGTATTTTTAAAATACATGTTGCCAATATTTCGGTATGCCGATGCCGCTAAGTAGGGATCTTTTGACTTTCTGCCCAAAGATTTATTGTAGAATTTTAGTGCATTATCGTTATCTTTCTTTTTATCATAATAACTTCCCATTTCATAAAAAAGGACATCATAATAAGGGCGATTCTCCCGGTCGGCAACCAATTTATTATATGTTTTAAGAAAAAGTGTATCGTTTCCGCCTTCATAATCAAACAGCTGCGCTTTTTTCGCGTAAGCATGCATCATATATTTACGATCTGCTTTTCGATTTAAATCAATTACTCCATCGTAGAAATAGATTGCACTGTCACGTTTGCCTTCTGCCTGATACATCTGTCCCAAAATAAAACGATATCTGGCGCGCTCTTCATTCTTTCTTGTAAATTGTTCTGCTATTCTAAGTTTGGCTACCGCACTGTCTTTTTCTTCGAGATTTAAAAAAGCTTCAGATAAAAGTGCATTGGCGTCAGCGTAAGTCTGTTTGTCTAAATCTGTTTTTTTAAGTAATAAACGGATATTTTTTAATACAATAGCATCATTACCTAAACGCATATTCGTTTTCTCACGCCAAATTTTAGCAGTGTAAATATTACTGCTGTTCGGGTATTTATACAAAATATAATTAAAAGCCTCAATTGCGGGAATAAAACGCTGGTCGTAATATCTTGCTTTTCCTAACATAAGATAAGCTTCGTCCATTTGCGAATTTTTTTCTCTTCCGCCAATATTCATCGAGTGTTTCTGAATGGCTTTTGTTGCCTTCGTTTCTGCCAGTTCAAAATCAGGGTTTTTAGCTTTTTCACCTTCCGTAAAATTTTCGTCAAACTGCATTTTTTCAATAGGCAGCATCTCCCAAAAATTATCCTGATTATTGGCCTGAATAGCTTGTAATCCCTTGTCTAAACCAATTTCGCCATTATACAAAATATTATATTTTGTACTTAAAGCATGGGAATTCCTGGACAAAAAAGTATTTTTTTTGGTAGAACAAGCTATCAAAAAGAATATGAAAACGAAAGTAAAACTATATTTAAGAGTAATCTTTTTCAATAGAAAAGAGTTTAAAACAGATAACTACTAAAAATCAATTTTAGTATAATTACTTGTAAAAATAAGCTTCTTTTTGTAATTTAAACCGTTATACAGCAAAAAACGATTCCAGCTCCTGCAACGTCTCTTCTGAAGTTTGAATATCTTTTACGATTTCTCCCTTATTTAGGGCAACTATTCGGTTACAAACTTCTACTGTATGCTGTAAATCGTGGCTCGAAACCAACACTGTTACATTAGGATTATCGGCCAATTCTTTAATGATTTTTTTTAATCGGCTTACTGTCGTCGGATCAAGATTAGCAAAAGGTTCATCGAGAATTACAACTTCGGGATTTCCTATAAGTGTTGCAATGATTCCCACTTTTTTCTGATTTCCTTTTGATAAATCACGAAGGTATTTTTTGTTATTCAAGATTTCTCCGTTAAAAAATTCTTCATGCTTCGCTAACAGCGCGTCAATATCTGCTTTGTTCTGATTGCGCAAATCGCCGATAAAATAGAAATATTCTTCCGGAGTTAAATAACCGATAAGGAAATTTTCATCTAAAAAAGATCCGGTAAACGATTTCCAGCTTTCATTTGTATTTACCTGAATATCATTGTTTTTTATATATCCTGTTGAAGGCTGGATAAGATCTAAAAGCAAACTGAAAAAAGTTGTTTTTCCTGCTCCGTTATTTCCAACCAATCCGAAGCTTTGTCCTTTTGGAATTTCAAGGTTGCTGATGCTTAAAACTGTTGTATTATTATATGTTTTTGAAAGTTGATTTACTTGTATCATGTTTATTTTAAATTTAAGATTGTAGGTTAAGATTGATTTTCTAATGGACTAAATTATCTATTAGCTCTTTTGTTTATAAGCACTTATTGTACTGTATTTTTCGATCTTGTATCTTTTTTCGATTAATGAAAATACCTTTTCCTTAAATACAAATCCGATAACTCCCGCTCCGGCAACAAATGCCAGTCCCATCATTTTATTTCCAAAATAAATCCCTAATGCGTACAAAGCCAATGGAAGTAAAATTTTTGGTAATGATAATAGCATAGCATTCACATTAAATGCTTTTTTATCGCCAAATGCGCCGCCGGCATTACTTAAATCGATTGGTGTTTTTGTAAATGCGCCGCCTAAAAGTACCAAATGTGAATTTACCCCAATATTATAAATCGCTCCCACAACAATTGTCAGATAGATTTCCCAACCAAAAAACAGATAAAATGAAGCCAGTATGGTCGAAATAAAAGTTGCAATAACGATTAGCCACCATTTAGCCGTAATGTATCCGCGATACGGAATGTTTTGTGTCATCATTAACTGGTAATACGAACTGTCCCAGCTTGGTACAAATTGTCCGAAAACAAACAGAAATCCGCCGGAAACAAAAATTCCAGCAAAAATATGCATGACCGCAGGATGATGAGAATTTCCGAAAAAAATCAAACCGTAAAACAGAAATACCACGCTCATGATAATTGTAGTTTTAGATCGTTTATTTCTTTTGATGAGTTTAATATCGTTTTTAAGAAATGTTCCCAAAGTTCCAAACTGATTTAGCCAGGAAAGATTTTCTGTAGAAGCAATATCCTGCTTTACAGAAAGTCCGGCATCGAGATATAAATTATTTTTGAAATATTTGAAGGTAAAAGCATATAATCCTACTAATACAAGAACCGGAATTAAAAATAAGCCATCAATATCATAAAAACCCTGAAAAAATGGTGTTGTAAATATCGTGACATCAAATATTTTATAATACTGACCTGCAGCCAGAGCTAAAGTCAACAGAACAAATACAAATAATAATTTATCGATATTACTTAAAATAATATTGAGAAAATTATTGATGTAAACCAATGCTATAATTCCTAAATGACAGAAAATGATCTGTATAACATCATATCCATTTAAAATTAATACAACCGAAAAAGGTATAAAAAACAACGCATGCACCCAATTAAAAAAAGATAAAGCGGTTTTACCTAAAGAAAAATGAACAATTGTGGGTTTCTTAAATGGTAAAACCAATAAAGGCTTAATATTTAAAACCGGAATAGATTGCAGTAACAACCGAATCATTAAATCGGCCAGAAAATAGTAAATTAAAAATTTGTTGATGGTTACTAATGGCTCTAGTTTCATATCCTTAAGAATATAAAATGCTCCAACTCCCATACCTATAAAAATTAAGGAAAAATAGATCATTAAAAATCCTATTACGATTTTCATTGCCAGGTTCTTACCAAAAGATGCGGATCGGGTGAAAGCTTTCCATTCCAGGTAAATAAACTTCTTAATCATGGTTTTTGATTTTAGTATTTTGATAGTAAGAGATCAAATGTAGGAAAACGTTACAAAAAAAGTTAAAAAAAATAATTTAGTACTAAACTTTTAATAGTGGTTTGCTATTTTTGCATAAAAATTTTATCATGCCTTCATTCTTAAAACTTATAATTAAAGAGGTTAAACGCGAGACTGCAGATGCCGTATCGATTCTTTTTAATGTTCCTGAAGAACTAAAACCGGACTATAAATTTATAGCGGGTCAATATATAAACTTAAAATTAACTCTTGACAATCAGGAAATAAGACGTGCTTATTCTATTTGCTCTGCACCAGACAGCGGCGAATTAAGAATCGCTGTTAAAGCTGTAAAAAGTGGTCTTTTTTCTCAGTTTGCAAATACGACATTAAAAGCTGGCGATGTTCTGGAAGTTGGTCAGCCGGAAGGTAAATTTACATTTGAGCCCGATGCCGAGAGACAAAAAAATTACGCTGCATTTGTTGCAGGAAGCGGAATTACACCTGTTTTATCCATTATTAAATCGGTTTTAAAAAACGAACCAAAAAGTTCTTTTGTATTGGTTTACGGAAATAAAACTCCGGAAAACACTATTTTTCATCAGGAGCTTCATGACCTTCAACTGCAATATGTAGGCAGACTTTTTGTACATTATGTATTTAGTCAGGCAAAAGCTGAAAATGCACTGTTTGGAAGAATTGAAAAATCGACTGTGAATTTTGTTCTCAACAATAAACATAAAGAACTGGAATTTGACAAGTTTTTCCTTTGCGGACCGGAAGAAATGATCAATACTGTTTCTGACGTACTGAAAGAAAAAAATGTAAAAGAATCTGCAATTAAATTTGAACTTTTTACTTCTTCTACCGAAGAAAATGTAATTCAGGGTTCTCAGGAAGGTCATACAAAAATTACTGTTTTGGTTGATGATGAAGAAACAACTTTCGAAATGTCGAAAAAACAAACTATTCTTGATGCAGCTTTAAAACAAGGCGTTGACGCTCCGTACTCTTGTCAGGGCGGAATTTGCAGCAGCTGTTTAGGACGTGTTACAACTGGTACGGCAGAAATGACGAAAAATTCTATTTTGACAGATGGTGAAATTGTAGAAGGTTTAATTTTAACCTGTCAGGCACATCCAACATCAGATACGATTTATGTCGATTATGATGATGTCTAAATAACATATACTTCAAAAAATTTATTCCAAACCAAATTTGAACTTTCCGATTGGTTTGGAATTTTTTTTTGCTATTCGCATCTTTGTCAACATTAAAACTTGACAGGATTAGCCTGGGAATTTATTTTATCATTATGAAATCAATCCGTGAAATATTTAGAAACAACGAAACCCTCTTAGAAGAAAAAGAAGTGCAAAATCTTGTTGCTTATTGCGAAGAACTGCAAGATGAAATTGTTGAATTAAAATTTCAGAAAACAGATAATAAAGAACTCGCTTTAATTGACATGATTAAAGAAGTGATAAAAGGATGTGAAGCAATGGAAAAAGAACAGATGGAACACGAACGTTTTGGTTACGATGCTCCTGATTATGAGTCTACCATTTCAAGTTTAAAAAGATATATTTACAGCCGATGCAAAGACGAGAAAATTTGGATCGGATAATTTAAAATTGTTTTTCAATTTTAGAAACTACTTCTTCAGGAGAAATCGTTCTCATTGCATCTTCATAACCTTCTACAATTTTATTTCCGTAAACCGACGTTGGTAGTTTTGGATATTGATTTCTGTCGGAAGTCAGCGCATTTTCTAAGCTCTGATTGAATGGTAAAAATCCGGCGTAAGGATGAGTTGCGCCCCAAAGTGTAACTACTTTTACACCCAGCATCGCCGCAATATGAGCATTTCCGGAATCCATAGAAATCATGATATCCAGATTACTTATTAATTGCAATTCCTGTTGAAATTTTATTTTTCCGGCAACATTTATAACATTTCCAAAAGGCTGAGAAAGAGAATCTAAAATTTCGATTTCGTTCTTTCCTCCTCCAAAAAGTAAAATTTTATTTGTTGAATTTTGGGCTAATTTTTCAATCACTTCTTTCATTAAATCTAAAGGATAAACTTTAGAGGTATATTGCGCAAAAGGAGCGATTCCGATTAATTTTGAATTTGTGTTTCCGATAATTTCCAAAATTTCAGAACTCAGAATTGCTTTTTCAGGAAATTCAGGATGAGATAAATCTAAAGGAAAACCAAGTTCTTCAAACACTTTTGAGTGTCTGTCAAACATTGTGGGCAAAGGTTTAAAAATCTTATTTTCACTACGCGTTAATTCTTTTTTTCCTTCTCTGCCTTTATCTACAGTGGCTCTTTTTTTTCCGCTTAAAGCGAAAAGCAGACTTACAATTTTAGATCTTAATACGTTATGAAGATCTGCAAAAGCATCAATTTTCAGCTTTTTTACATCTGAGTACAACTTCAAAAGCCCTTTAAAACCTTTGTGCCTTTCTTTTTCATCAAAAGCAAAAAATGTAAGATTCGGAATTCCGTCAAAAAAAGGTTTAAAAAACGGTCGTGAAATAACCGTCAGTTTTACCTCTGGATATTGTGTTACAAAAGCGCGTAAAACAGGAACCGTCATGGCGACATCTCCCATTGCGGATAGTCTCATGACGGCTATATGCTTAATTTTGCTGGACAAGTCGGCCAAATTATTTTTTATTCTGATACAAAACAGGGTTCAGTTCATCGTCGTTGTACATTTTCATTTGTTTGTACACTTTCATGAATTTATCGCCGTTTTCGATATCTGTCAGTAATTCTTCAATTGCAGTAGACAAATCTGTTCTTTGTTCTAGAAGCACGTTTAGTTTTTCCTGACATTTATCTCTGTGTTCCTGAGAAGCTTCTGCGCGATTTGCTTCTTCATGCATGTGATAAATCTTTAAGGCTAAAATTGACAATCTGTCAAACGCCCATGCCGGACTTTCTGAGTTGATTTTTGCACCATCTTTTACTTTTACATTACTGTACTTTTGTAAAAAATATCCATCTATATATTCCACCATATCAGTACGTTCCTGATTGGACGCATCAATTCTTCTTTTTAAAGTAAGGGCAGCAACAGGATCAATCTGCGGATCACGAATAATATCTTCAAAATGCCACTGTACAGTATCGATCCAGTTTTTTAGATATAACAAATGCTCAAACTGATCTTTTGGATAAGGATTGTTTATTGGCTGATCTACATTATCAAATTGATGATAATCTTTAATGCTTTGCTCGAAAACAGAATATGCTAATTTTGAAAACATGTTTTTATTTTTTTATAAAACAAAGATACTTTTTATACTTTTATAGTTTGAAAAAAACGGTTAATTTTTCATTTTTCTTATAAAACAGTTGATATTTTAAAAAACAATTATGAAAATTCATTATATATCTGATAACAATAGCGTACTAAATCATTTTCTGGGACAAATTCGAAATGTAAATGTTCAGAACGACAGCATGCGTTTTCGCAGAAATATAGAACGTATCGGGGAAGTTATGGCGTACGAATTAAGCAAAATTCTGCCTTACAAAAATGTCGAAATTCAAACTCCGCTTGGCATTAAAAAAACTACTGAAATTGAAACCGATTTGGTTCTATGCCCTATTTTAAGAGCCGGTCTGCCTTTGCATAACGGATTTTTAAATTACTTTGATCATGCCGAAAACAGCTTTGTTTCTGCCTGCAGGCATCATCCGAATAATGATGATGAGTTCGAAATTTTAGTCGAATATCAGGCTATTTCGAATTTAAATAATAAAACAGTTTTGCTTCTGGATCCAATGCTGGCCACAGGGCAATCCATTGTTGCGGTTCATAAAAAATTAATAGAAAACGCAACTCCGGCAGAGTTTCATATCGTTGTTGTTATTGCCGCACCGGAAGGAATTGCTTTTCTCGAAGAAAATCTTCCTGAAAACTGTCATTTATGGGTTGCTTCTCTGGATGAGAAACTAAACGAGAAAAATTATATTGTTCCCGGACTTGGTGATGCCGGTGATCTTGCTTACGGAAGGAAACTATAATTGAGAGAAAAACAGAATCAAACTACACACAATCAGTGTATAATAAACAATTTCGTTATTAAGTTTCTGTTGCATATATTCAACATGTGCAGTTGCCATAATGGCCAGTGGAGCAATACTAAACAATAATAAATCGTTGCTTTTATTGGGAGAAATGATAAAAACAAAAACGGCTATAAAAAAGTAAGCCACAATTTTCTTATAGGAAGAATGTACGATTTGTGGTCTGTTTGATATTGTCATTAACATCGAAGTGACAAAAAATAATGCCACTGCGGTATATATTGAAAGCGCTGCATTTTCGACATTATCCTTAAAATAATTAATTCTAAAATCGATTAATGCCCTTTCCTGAAAAAACGAAAAGATATCGATATTAAAAATTAAAGTGGTCATATAAAACAATATTGCTACCGCTAAAAGTGCCACAAACGGCAAAACCCAGTTTCTGTAATCTCTGGAAACGTGAAAAACAATCGAAATGAAAACCAATATTATAAATAAAATACTCCAAAATTGAAATAAAGAGGCTACAAAGATCCAAAATGAAGCGTCGAATATTTTTTCTTTGGATGCTTTAAGAGATTGGAGCGAAATCAGTCTTCGAAGGGCCAATAAAACAAAAAAATTGGCGTAAATAACATTTGTGTTATTAAATAAAGTCGGGAAAAATAAAATAAACAACAGATAAAAAAGTATCGCGTATCCGTTGTCTTTACTGAGTCCGTTCTTTTTTACAACGAAATTAATCATAAAAAAAGAAGCCACAATAAAGCAAAGCAAGCTTACTTTTTGAAAAGCCAAAAAATAAGATGTTACCCAGCTTGGGTCCTTGATTTGGAACATAAAAAAGAAAACCAGTATCAAAATTACAACCAATGAATAATTTAATGGCGTAGATTTTTTAAAAACACTTGTTATCATAAGGATATTTTATACTTTTGTGATTGTAAATATAATACTTGTTTAAAAGGAAAAACCCAACAAGTTGAAAAAAGATTTAGCTGGCTGAATTTTCGATCAATGCGTTACACAATAATAAATAACATATAATTTTTAAAATTATGACATCTTTTTTCGAAGGAATACAATACTTATTTGTGAACATTTTATTTGCTCCACTTGACTTTTTACGTCGTTTAGAACTAATTACGTGGTTTGGTGCAAACACAATTAACTGGATTTTTATGATCATCTGTGCTTGTGCAATCGTTTACTGGATTAAGCAATTACGCATTTTTGATGATGCAGGAACAGAAAACCAAGATACTACAGCTCATTCATTTTTAAAATAAAAAACCAAACCCTTTATTTAAAAAGGGCTGGTCTAATTTATTTTTAAATTAAATCGAAGCCGATATCTTTTCTAAAATACATCTTATCAAAGCTTAGTTTATCTATGTTTTGGTAAGATTTTTTTATGGCTTGTTGAAAATCATCTCCGTAAGAAGTAACCGTTAATACACGGCCTCCGTTACTTAAAACTTTTCCATCTTCTAATTTTGTTCCTGCGTGGAAAACAATAGAATCTGTAATTTTTTCTAAACCTGTAATTTCTTTTCCTTTTTCAAAATCTTCAGGATATCCGCCGGAAACCACCATTACAGTTGTCGCACTTCTTGGATCAATTTCTAAATTGAAATCTCCTAGTTGCTGATCTGCAACTGCCAAAAATAACTCCACTAAATCTGATTTTAATCTCGGAACCACTACCTCTGTTTCCGGATCTCCCATTCTTACGTTGTATTCAATTACAATTGGTTCATTTTTCACGTTGATCAGACCTATAAATACAAAACCTTTATATTCGATTCCGTCTTTCTGAAAACCTTCGATTGTTGGTTTTACAATACGGGTTTCAATTTTTTCCATTAAAACAGCATCCACATAAGGCACGGGAGAAACCGCTCCCATTCCGCCTGTGTTTAAACCTGCATCTCCTTCGCCAATTCTTTTGTAATCTTTTGCTGTTGGAAGAATTTTATAGCTTTTTCCGTCAGTAAGAACAAAACAGCTTAATTCAATTCCGTCCAAAAATTCTTCGATCACCACTTTAGAACTTGCAGTTCCAAATTTTGCATGAACCAACATGTTTCTCAATTCCGTTTTGGCTTCTTCCAGATCCTGAATAATCAAAACTCCTTTTCCTGCTGCCAAACCATCTGCTTTTAAAACATAAGGAGGCTGTAAAGTTTCTAAGAACTCACATCCTTTTTCAACCGTTTCTGCAGTAAAACTATCGTAAGCTGCGGTCGGAATATTATGTTTCATCAGGAATTCTTTTGCAAATTCCTTACTTCCTTCTAATTGCGCTCCTAGTTTTGATGGGCCGATAACCGGAATATTTTTTAAACTTTCGTCGTTTTTAAAATAATCGTAAATACCTTTTACCAATGGATCTTCTGGTCCTACGACTACTAAACTTATATTTTCTTTAAGCACAAGCGCTTTTACGGCTTCAAAATCGGTTGGAGAAATTACGATATTTTCAGCAATTGCAGCAGTTCCTGCATTTCCCGGTGCAACAAAAAGTTTTTCGCAAAGCGGACTCTGAGTCATTTTCCATGCAAATGCATGTTCTCTTCCGCCCGAACCCAATAATAAAATTGTCATGTGTAGTTGTATTTAGTTGTGGTGCAAAAATAATTGCTTTTGGACGTAAAAAATAATTTAATCTTAAAAAGTTGTTGATTCTTCGGTGTTAGTAACCGGATAATATTATTTTTGATGAAAAATTTCTCCTGAATGATTTCTTTATTCAATATTTCGCTTCGATTAAATGGTTTTCCAATAAAGAAAGCCAAAACCGAATTGGATAAAATTATTCATTTTTCTGAAGAAGAATACGCTGCTTTCCTTCAAAATAAAAAAAAAGAAATTGTTGATTTTCATCTCAAAAACAATTCGTTTTATGCAGCATTAGCTGGGAATACCACTGCTGAAAATTGGGAAAATCTACCTGTTTTGACTAAACAAAATTTACAAAAACCTCTGGTAGAAAGACTTTCAAAAGGGTATACTTTAAAAAATGTTTATGTCAATAAGACTTCCGGATCGAGCGGAACTCCGTTTGTTTTTGCTAAAGATAAATACGCTCACGCATTAACCTGGTCCTCTATTATTATGCGTTTTGGATGGTTTGGCATTAATTTTAATCATTCTTACCAAGCTCGTTTTTACGGAATTCCAATGGATTTTATCGGACACCAAAAAGAACGTTTTAAAGACTTTTTGACAAATCGTTTCCGTTTTCCGGTTTTTGATTTATCTGATGTTGTTTTGGAGAAATTTCTAAAGAAATTCAAAACAAAGAAATTTGATTACCTCAACGGATACACAAGTTCTATCGTTTTGTTTGCTAAATATTTAGAAAGGAAAAATATTATCCTAAAAGAAATCTGTCCAACTTTAAAGGCTTGCTTCGTAACATCTGAAATGCTTTTTGAATCGGATAAAAACCTTTTAAAAAAGCAATTCGGTATTCCGGTCATTAATGAATATGGTGCTTCTGAATTAGATTTAATTGCTTTTGAAAATCCAAACGGTGAATGGCAGGTAAATGCCGAAACCCTTTTTGTTGAAATTCTGGATGAAAATAATAATCCTGTCCCAAATGGAACCGAAGGAAAAATTGTAATAACATCTTTATTCAACAAAGCAAATCCATTCATCAGATATGAAATTGGTGATATTGGAATTTTGGATGAAAAAAGCACTTTGCAAAAACCAATTCTGAAAAAGCTTATTGGAAGAACAAATGACATCGCCATTCTTCCAAGTGGTAAAAAATCGCCTGGTTTGACTTTTTATTATGTAACTAAAAGCATCATTGAAGATGACGGAAATGTAAAAGAATTTATCATCAAACAAATCAAATTAGATTCTTTTGAAATAGAATATGTATCTGATAAAGAATTAGATATAGATCAAATTCAAAAAATACAACAAGCTATCGATTTGTATTTAGAACCCAATTTAAATTTCATTTTTACCAGAAAAACAGTTTTAGAACGAACGAATCGCGGTAAACTAAAACAGTTTCAATCTAATTTATAAATATAAACAAAATCTTACATTTGTTTTTGTAATTAAAACTCATCGACTACTTATCTTTACAAAACATAGAATTGGTATTCTCTTATTTAGATGAATCAACGGATAAGAAAGACAATGAAACAGAAGAATTAAAATTGGATGTAAAAAATAATTAATCAAGGTCACAAATTGTGACCTTGAAATTAGAGGTTGCAAATTGCGATCTTCAATTCTTAAAATAAAAACATTAAGAAGGCGCTTCAATCTATTCAAAATCCAATTTAAACTTTACTTTTGCTTTACAAAAAAGTTTGTCCTATTTATTGAAGCCAATCTATGAAAATTACCATAATTGCGGGCGCAAGACCTAATTTTATTAAAATAGCACCTATTATTAACGCTATACAAAAGAAACAAAATGAAGGTTTTGATATTTCATTTCGTTTGGTGCATACGGGGCAGCATTATGATAAAAATTTAAGTGACACCTTTTTTGAGGAATTAAATATTCCGAAGCCGGATATAAATCTCGAAGTAAAAAGCGGTTCCCAGGCTGAGCAAACCGCTGCTATAATGGTTGCTTTCGAAAAAGAACTCATTCAAAATCCTACTGATTTGGTTTTGGTTGTCGGCGACGTAAACTCAACAATGGCTTGTTCTATCGTAGCTAAAAAATGTAACATAAAGGTTGCCCACGTTGAAGCAGGAATACGATCTGGTGACTTAACAATGCCCGAAGAAATTAACAGAATGCTGACGGACAGTATTACGGATTATTTTTTTACCACCTCAACCTCAGCCTCAGAAAATTTATTAAAACTGGGTTCAGATCCAGAAAATGTTCATTTTGTGGGCAATGTCATGATCGACACATTGTATCAAAATATTAATAGAACTTTAGCTCCGGATTTTTGGAACGAATACCAGCTAAACGAGAAAAATTATATTGTTCTGACTTTGCATCGTCCGGCAAATGTTGACGAAGTTTCCTCACTTATTCAACTACTTCATGGAATAGATTTGTTGGCAAGTGATAAAAAAATCATTTTTCCTATACATCCAAGAACTCAGGCCATTCTAAGAGAAAGTAATACCGATTTTAAAAATATCATTTTTGTTTCTCCTCAGGGATATCTGAATTTCATGTTTCTAATTAAAAACAGTTTTGCCGTAATTACCGACAGTGGCGGTATTTCTGAAGAAACAACCGTTCTCGGAATTCCATGTTTTACGATGCGCGATAATACCGAAAGACCTGAAACAGAAACCATTGGAACTAACACAATTGTTGGAACTTCATTAGAAAATCTAAAAAAAGTTTTTGGATCGTTTATACAAAATGGAGCCCGAAAAAGCAGTATTCCGGATTTATGGGACGGAAAGGCGTCTGAAAGAATTGTTTCAATTTTACTGGAGAAAAAATAATGAAAGATATCTTAATCATATCGAATTATTATCCACCGGAAAAAGGCGCTGCTGCTAATAGAATTGAACAATTAGCTTTAAAATTAAATCAGAACGGATATCAAGTTTCGGTAATTTCCCCGCTGCCCAACTATCCAAAAGGAGAACTTTTTCCGGAATATAAAGGGAAATTTTCTATAACTGAGAAAATTCAGAATATCACTTTAAAACGTCTTTGGATTTATCCGAGTAACAGCTCCAATATTTTTAAAAGAATCGTTTCAACTTTTTCCTTTTCGACCACTTTATTCTTTTATTTATTGTTTGTCCGAACGCCTAAGAAAGTTATTGTTCAGTCTCCGCCGTTATTGTTATCCTTTACAGCTGTTTTGGCTCTATGGATAAAGAGAAAAAAGATACTATTAAATGTTTCAGATCTTTGGCCAATTGCAGCTATTGAACTTGGTGTTTTGAAGGAAAATAGTATTTCGCATAAATTCCTGTGTTTTTTGGAGCGTTTTATCTATAAAAAGGCTTCTCATATTTTTGGTCAGTCCAACGAAATTATCACGCATATTCATTCTGTTTTTCCGGAAAAGAAATGCTTTTTATATCGTAATTATCCGGATCATTTTATTGAAAATAATATAGAAAAAGAGCCGCATTCTAATGAACCGATTAAACTATTTTATGCAGGTTTATTGGGCGTTGCCCAAGGAGTTTACGAACTTATTCAGAACCTGCACTTAGAAAATCTAAATATAGAACTCCATATTTTTGGTGATGGCGCTGAAAAAACACAAATCCTTAATTATCTTAATGGAAAGCAAAACAGTAAAATTATTTTTCATGGAATGTTAGAACGAAATCTTCTTCATGAAACTTTACAAAATCTGGATATAGCGCTTGTTCCTCTCAAAACAAGAATTTATGGTTCTGTTCCTTCCAAAATATTCGAATACACTGCTTTAGGCTTTCCTGTTCTGTATTTTGGCGGTGGCGAAGGAGAATCGATTGTAGAAGAAAATAAGCTGGGCTGGGTTGTTCCGGTTGAAGATTTTAAAGGTTTAAACAACACTTTAAAACAAATTTCAGAAATTGGAAAAAAAGAAATCCAAACGATGAAAAAAGACATTTATATTCACGCCAAAAAGCATTTTAATCTGGATGAGCAAATGAAACAATTAATTGAAAATGATGCCTTTTAATTACATTTGCATTGAACAATAAAAAAGGGAAATAGTACTATATTTCCCTTTTTCTATTATTTAATATAGCTCGAAAAATCTTTGTGTTCTTCTTTAGAAAGTTCTTCCGGAGATAATGATCTGAAATAATCATATGTAATTTTCATTCCTTCAGAACGGCTAACTTTTGCTTCCCAACCTAATAATTCTTTTGCTTTTGTAGTATCTGGCTGGCGTTGTAAAGGATCGTTTATTGGCAGCGGATGATATACGACTTTCTGGTTAGTTCCTGTCAGTTTTATAATTTCCTCAGCAAAATCTTTAATTGTAATTTCGTCCGGGTTACCGATATTTACCGGATATACATAATCTGAATGCAGCAATCTAAAAATTCCTTCAACCTGATCGTCTACGTAACAAAAAGAGCGGGTCTGCATTCCGTCACCAAAAATGGTTAAATCTTCGCCACGTAATGCCTGACCGATAAACGCCGGAATCACACGTCCGTCATTTAGTCGCATTCTTGGCCCGTAAGTATTAAAAATACGAACAATTCTGGTTTCTACGCCATGAAAAGTATGATATGCCATGGTTATGGATTCCTGAAAACGCTTTGCTTCATCATACACCCCACGCGGACCAATTGTATTTACATTTCCGTAATATTCTTCTGTTTGTGGATGAACCAACGGATCTCCGTAAACTTCTGAAGTGGAAGCAATTAGAATTCGGGCTTTTTTAACTCTTGCTAAACCTAATAAATTATGAGTTCCTAAAGATCCTACTTTTAAAGTCTGAATCGGAATTTTCAAATAATCTATCGGACTTGCCGGTGATGCAAAATGCAATATATAATCTAAATCTCCCGGAACATGAACAAATTTCGTAATATCATGATGATAAAATTCGAAGTTTTCCAGTTTGAATAAATGTTCAATATTTTTAAGATCTCCCGTAATCAAATTATCCATTCCGATTACAAAATAACCTTCTTTGATAAATCTGTCACATAAATGGGATCCTAAAAATCCTGCCGCTCCGGTAATAAGTATTCTTTTCATGCTAATTGTTTAGTCACGCAAATGTAGTTGATTTGAAAAATATTTTAACTTATATATCACTTAATCTTCTTTCCAGAAACTGAGTATGTTCTTTAAATTTTGTTTCTACAAACTCTTTCAGTTCTTTTTCAAATCTGTTTTTAGAGAATTTCACAGCATGTTCCCGAACTATTTTAGAATCAAATTTTTTTGTTCCAAAAGTGATTATGGCTTCTTTTATTTTTTCTGCAGTTTGCTCTTCAAAGAAAATTCCGGTTTCTTTTTCAAGAACCGTTTCAAGTGTTCCGCCTTTTTTTAATGCAATAACCGGCGTTCCGCAAGCTTGTGCTTCGACCGGAATAATTCCAAAATCTTCTTCTGCAGCAAAAACAAACGCTTTTGCTTTTTGCATTAAACTTCGGAGTTTTTTATTCTCTACAAAGCCAACAAATTCTATGTTGCTATTGGCTATTTTTTGAAGTTTTTCCAACTCTGGTCCTTCTCCCGCAACTATTAACTTAAGATCGGGCAATTCATTAAAAGCTTCGACTATTAATTGCGTCTTTTTATAAGGAACCATTCGCGAAGCGGTCAGATAATAATCTTCTTTTTGTTCTTCTAAAGTAAAAAAATCGACGTCGACCGGGGGATAAATAACAACTGATTCTTTGTTATAAGTCTTTTTGATTCTTTGCGCAATATGCTCTGAATTGGCTATGAAATAATCTACATTTTCAGAATTAGAAAGATCCCATTTCTGTATTTTATCTAAAACCGATTTTGCGTATAAACCCTTTAAGCCTTTTGTTAATCCGGCATCTTTTAGATACTGTTCTCTTAAATCCCAGGCATAACGCATTGGTGAATGACAATAGCAGATGTGAAGCTGATTTTTACCCACTTTAATTCCTTTTGCAACGGCAGAAGAAGAACTGATTATTAAATCATAATCACTTAAATCAAATTGTTCTATTGCAATTGGAAATAACTGTAAAAATTTACGATGGTTTTTTTTGACTGTCGGTAGTTTCTGAATAAAGCTGGTCTTGGCTTTTTTTCCGTTTAAAATGAATTTTCGGTCTTCATCATTCAAAAAATCAATAAGCGCAAAATGATCAAAATCATTCCAGATGGAATTTATAGAATGAATGACTTTTTCGGCTCCTCCGTTCACATAATACCAATCGCTGATTAGGGCTTTTTTCATTTATTGCATTATTTTTCTTGTAAGATAATAAACGTAATAGGCATTTTTGCCAAAATTATTGTTTAAAAAATATAATGTTTTCGGAATCCAGTGATCAAACAAATTTAACTCTCGTAATTCAGATCTAAGTTCTTTTAAAGTTTGTTTTGTAACTCCGACATTCATTTCAAAAACATGAAAAGATTGTCTTACCATTAATTCTCTTTGCAGTTCTTCATGTAGTTTAATATTATAGTGATCGCCCACATCTTTTCCTATATCAAGAACACCTTTCCACATTAAAGCCCTTCCTTTTGCCGAATAAGATCCCGGAACATGTACATTTCCATGCTTTTCAGAATTTCCAAATAATGGAGGATTTCCTGCTCGTCCACCAACAGACGGATTGGCCAAATATCCGATTCCCGTTGTGCAAAATGCATGTGCAGCAAGATATATTTGATAAAAAAGCGTTCCATCGTATTTGTCAGTTGCCAGGTTTTTTGCCCATTCTTTATTAATAACCAATCCTCCGACAAAACCGCACATTCTGAAAATTAGTTTTGCAGAATCCTTTTTATCAATAATTGTCTCATTTTGTAAAATTCTGGAAATTCCTAGTGGTTTATTAATATCTTTTTCAAACCTGATAAAGGGTCTGGAAATCATTGCTATGGATTCATTTCTTTTACAAAAAGCATCAATTTCCGTTAAACCGTTCCTCAAAAACAAATCATCGTTACCAATAAGTATTACCCATTTACCACTTGCTAAATCAATTAGTTTTCTAATATTAGCATCATAACCCAGATTTTGCTGATTTTCTATATAAGAAAGAGTTACATTTTTAGATTTAAAAATGGTGAGATACTTTTCTGCTATAAAACGAATTTCATCTCTTTCTCTGGAAAAGTCTTCACAAATTATGACCTCATCCGGCATCATGTCCATTTCATAAATAGATCCCAGCAACTCTTCAAATTCGTTTGGTCTCCCGTAGGCGGGAATTGCAATACTATATCCTTTTGTCATTTTTACATTAAAAAAACTTGCGTTTTCTGATTTTATCAAAAATATAATTTTAATTTGTATTTGTTTGAAATAATAAGTCAAGTTTCTTTTAAACTTCAATAACAAATTATATAGTGCTTAAAAACATATCATTGAGCTTTGGAATAAATTTTGTCAATTTATTATTTCCACTCTTACTAATTCCGTTTTACATTAAAACGTTTGGTATTGACATTTACGGCTTGATTGCGGTGTCTCTGGCATTTATTAATATTGTATCTGTATTATACGATTACTCGTGGTATGCTTTTGCGCCATTAGAACTTCAAAAACTAAAAAATAATTCAAAATTAATTAACCACTATATTTCAAAAATTATTAGTTGTAAAATTGTTATTTTCCTTCCCTCGACAATTTTGCTGCTTATTTTTGTTGTATGTTCTGATATAAAGCACAACATCTTATATGCTTTGTCATTGCTGGTGTTTTTATTTTCAAGATCTCAAAATAATCTTTGTTTTTTTATTGGCCTTGATAAAGTACTTCCTTATTTTATTATTAATTCTTTAATTAAAATATCTTGCATTGCACTCATTTTCATTACGCTAACAGAAAAAAATGATTATGTTTTTGTTTTTTATTATTTAGGAATATCTGATATTGTTATTTTCATATTTTCGACACTTTACTTAATGATAAAAAATAAATTTAAATACTCAATTTCTTCATTTTCAGAAATTTGTGAAGAACTTAAATTTGGCTACAAGTTATTTTTAACAAACCTGACTATCTGCGCTCTTATGAATTCAAGCACTCTGGTTTTAAATGTCTTTTTTGATAATAAGGCAGTAGGAATTTATAATGTTGCAGAGAAAATAATAATGCTTTGCAAACAATCTATCAGCGTTTTATTTCAGGGAGTTTATTTTAAAGCATGCGAAATTGGAACATCAAAAATTATTCAGCTCAATCATTTTTTGAAGTCTTTATTCTGGTCCTATCTTTTTATGTACGGTTTGGGAGGTATCATTTTAGTTATTTTCCCAAATTTGATTATTAGTATTTTAAGTTCTGAATACACTTTGAATTCTGCTCTTTACTTACTTTATCTTGCGCCTATTCCGCTTATTTCAGCCTTAAATCAGTCGGCATATATTTCTTTATTATTGCATCATAAAAAGAGTATTTATTTCTATGCTCATCTTTTCGGTTTGATTATTAATATTGTACTATCCTTTGTATTGTGTTATTTCCTGAAAATTTACGGCGTTATTATTTCTTTAATTTTAACTGAATTGTTTATAACGCTTTGTCTGAATTTTGCCGTAATTAAAGATTCTGAATTAAATTTTTTCAAGACTAAAATTAATTAGAATGAATTTAACCAAAAAACTTATAGGACCCGTACTTTACTTGCTTATATTCTCCGTTTTAGTATATTTTAAAGAAGCTTTTCAATCTGTTTTAATGATTGTTACTGCATTATTATTGTTACGTTTAGGTAAATTCCAAGATTTCAGAATTTCAAAAAAGAATACCCCTTTTTTACTGTGTTTTATTATTTTGACTTTCTATTATCTGTTTTATTTTAGTTCCAAAAGCTTAAAGCTTGTGGGTGAAAGTTTATTATTATTTGTTATTCCGCTGTTTAGTTTTTATTTATATCAGATAGATTCTTTTGTCAAAAATCTTAAAAACATTCAATTTGCTTATTGTATTTCGTTAAGTTTATTGTGTTTATATTTTTTGGGTTTTTATCTAAATGATATCCACAATCATCATTTTGATTGGTATGTGGCAAGATATAATTTGGAGTTTTACAACAAAATTCATGGTACTTATATTTGCTTGTGGATTGCTGTTGCCATTTTATTTTTAGTAGACCTTACAGCAGATTTTAAGCTGTTTTCTGTTTATAAAAAAACATTGTTTTTTATCCTGTTTGCGCTTCTGTTTGCAGGCTTAATTATCTATAATTCACGAAATATCATTGTTGGACTTATAATCATTTTTGCGGTTCGTTTTGTCTTACTAAAAAAACAGAAAAAATCAATTTCTAAAAAAGTAGTTTTCCTGGCCTTATTTATTGTTGCCGGCGTGATTCTACTGTCAAGACGTTACGTAGATGATATTCATTTTTTATTTTATGATTCTTTTAAAAATTCCACGCGTTATGCCAGTTGGTCGTGTAGTGCAAAACTTATTTATGAATCAAACTTTTTAGGAATGGATTTTAATCTGATTCAGGAAAAATTGGACCAGTGTTATCAGCCGTTTAATAATTTTGAATTGACCAAATTCAGAATTAATTCTCATAACCAATATTTAGATTACTTACTGAAAGGGGGGATTTTATTATTGCTAACTTTTGTGTGGACGTTATTTATCAAAATAAAATATTCCATCAAAAACCATCATTACTTATATCTTTCTATAACTATACTTTTTATAATTGCCTTTTTAACCGAAAATATTCTTGTTAGACAATACGGAGTGTACAGTTATTTTTTATGCGATATTCTGTTCCTGGGTGTTATTTTTGAAAATAAAAATCATCGTGGAGACGAAGTAGAAAAAGACTAATGTTGGAATATATAACATGCAACCGTCACTGCAACATACGAATAAGTAGACCATACAACCCACTAAATATAGGTAATTGTTTTTTTTAGTTGTAATTGCGATGTAAACCGGCATAAAAAAAGAGAAGCAAAATAAAATGAGTCCGATAAGTCCAAGTTGTTTAAAAATGGAGAGATACACTATTTCTTCAATAAATTTAAAAGTTTGGTTTCCAAAAAAACTTAAACCACTTAATTGCCTTATTTGATGTATTCTTCCACCAAGATTTGAATCTAAAATAAAACCGGACAGCGACCCGTACTGGAAATAACGATTCATTAAAAACGCTCCAATCAGGATCAAAATTAACCCTAAAAGGGCGTAAATTTTGATTAACCTAAAAATGCTGTCTTTATAAATAAGTATGAAATAAAACAATAAGCCCAGCCATACCGTTCTTGACAAAGTAAGGATTAATGCCAGGATTACTATACCGAGCTTTATTTTTGAAATGTTTTTTTTATGAAAAATTGGAAACAACATCAAGATACAAACTCCAAAAATATTTCCATTGTTATAAGTAGAAATTAGCTTATAGAGTGATCCGCGCATGTTATATTTTCCTTCTAAAGTCCCCAAATCTCCTGCATTTACAGTAACATAAGGAATTTCGATATAATGTCCTGTCAGCTGCTTAAAAGCAAAAAGTATAATTCCGTACAGCGAAACCAAAAAAACAGCCTGAGCAATTCTTTTCTCAAGATATACAAAATCCATTTTCTTAAAAAAAGGACTTAAAAAGAGGTAAAATAATAAGGGCAGAAATACAAAACTTACATAAAAAGCAACAAGATTTCCCAACGAGCCATCATAGCCTCTAAAAAAAATATTCAGAGAAAAATAAACCACAAATGGCAATGTGGCCAAATAGCAAATAAAATGCTTTGTCTGAATCAAAAATGCCCTTTTTTCAAATAAGATAAATACAGACAAAACAAATAGAAATCCTAAATATAAATATCCCCATGTAAATGGTATTCCTATAATTTTGAACCCTCCCTTTGGTAAATAAACCAAAAATAGTAATCCAATAAAAAAAAGATACTCTCTAATTTTTTTGTTACTTAAAATAAGTTTAAAATTAAAACGCATCTTTTATTTTATTTTTGGTAATAGCTTTAAAATTAGTATTTAATTCTCTGGAGTTCATCCATCAATTCATTATTACCCATTAGAAAAGGATCATAATTATCATTTACGGTACTTAATTTATATCCAAAATAATTGGGATCCCAGCTTACAAATTCATTGCCATAAAAGTACTTTTTATAAGCTTCCAAATCTCCGTTAATAATTTTTGCATTATGTTTTACAGAAATGTTTTTTATTGTAACGTACTGCTGGGTTGTATTAATTCCTAAATCTACTCTGATATTTTCCGGAAAAACGTTATCTGGAACATTTAATACAATTTTCTGCATTTCCTCAGATGCATAAACCGGTCTTAAAATCGAATTTTCATCTTTCCACTCCTGTCCTTCAACTAAGTAAAAAACCTGTATTTTATCATTTTTTGCGAAAACCCCTTCAATTGTGATTTCAAAAAAATCCCTCTTTTTTACATTTTCTTTTTTGTCACAGGAAGCTATAAATAAGCTAAAAAGGAGACAGATAGAAATGACCTTTAACTTCATTTTTTTAATATTTTTAATTGTTTTGTTTTTCTGCTATTAAACTTTGTTTTTTATAAAAAATCTTAAATCGATGCAAGATGATAAAAAAGAATACAAATAAAACAGGAAGTAGTATTTTCCACTTTCCAATTATAGTTGTCCTGTTCTCAATATTTATAGTAAAAGTAATCTCTTTAATAGTTTTTTCGAAATCTATTACTTTCAATCTGTTTCTGCCTTGTTCATCAATCAGGGATTGTTTTGTCTTTATAATATCGTTTAGCTGGGTATTTTCATTATAATACACCAATTTATCGTTTTTCTGAGCTCCTTTTGTAGCATTTGAAAAACTACTCAAAACATTATTAATCTGTTTTACAATCGAATCATTTTGAGCTATATTAATTTGCAGGTTTTTTAATTCTATTTTCTGAATTGTATTAAAATATTCCGATGAATTTAAAAAATTTAAAATTGGAGTCACAAGATCCTTATCTGTTAATACCTTACTTGCTGTAAAAGAAATAGTGTGGTATCTGTAATTTTTGCTTGTTATGGTATCTAACAAAATTTTGTTGATATCGCCATTCTCAGCCATTAGTTCTAATAACTGAAAATTTCGCTCCTTTGTGTCAACAAATTTATACGCTTCTACAACAGGTCTGATTTGAATGCGTTTAATAAGGTTCGGCTTTTTAATTCCAACCACATCCTTTAAAAAAACAGTGTCTTTCGAATTTACCTTTGACTGCAGTAAATTGATTTTAGAATACAGATAATCAACACTTTCAAAATTGGGCTGAACAATGATTTGATTATTATAGACTTTTCTTGTAGCGTCCATATACCAGCCTATTGCAAACCCGGCCACAACTAAAACCAAAACTACAACCCAATTCTTCATAAAGAACTGAATACTTCTAAAAATAGAAGTATTTACTCTATCAAAAAAATTACCTATCTTTTTTGAAATCTGAACTAAATCAATCTCCTGATCTTCTGAATTATGGGGTAATTTTGTACTCATTTATACAGGTTCTTTTATGTTGAAAATTTGTTCTAAAATTTTAATGGTAATCAGATAAGTAGGTTTTACGCCTGTTGTTCCCAGTCCGCCTGAAGCTAAGGTGCTTCCGGTTTCTAATGGATTATCTGAAGCATAATACGCATATCTTACTTTAATATCATGGGGAACGCTTTTTCTGATTTTTGACGCTGACTGAATGGCTTTCTGATAATAGGAACCTTCCATTTCCAGACCAATTACGCCCCAGGTAGATTCGTGGAAAAACTTTAATAAATCACGGTTCTGCAACGAAGTTCCTAAAACGGTAACCATTGCACCTTCATAAATATCTATGTCGTTTCCTTCGAACATGGCGCCTGTCAATTCATTTTCGAAAAAATAATTATCGGCCGTTCCTTCATTAATATGCGCTGTTGGAATCATGATATCGCCTTTTCCGCCTTCCAGAATTCCGGCTTTACCCATTATAGAAACCGATTTTACATTTAGTAAGGTTTCTTTTTTATAAGGTTTCAAAAGTTCATCAATTGTTTCGTACGCCTGTTCTCCAAAAGCATAATCCATTACGATGATCACCGGTTTTTCTTCGTCGATATTTGCGTATGAAAATGCCGTTTTTGACCAGTCAATTTTCGCCGTATCAAAAATCTGAACATCAATATTAGTTCCCGATGTATCCGGTAACGAAATCATTCCGTTTTTTTGTGCCAGTTCTTCAACCTGTGCTCTGATTTCTTTAGATCCTGAACTGCTTAGTTCTTCGTAAATAAAGAAATCTGATTTCCCTTTAAATTTGTTTTTTAGTAAAGGCGTTGCAAAAATCGAATTCATTACACTGTGCATATTGGCACTAATGACATGAATTGGCCGTTTTAATAAATCGTTGGCTTTTAAGACTTCCTTGATATTTGTTGCCCAGACTTCTCCGTGAATGTGGTGTCCTAAACGTTCGCGCAAAACCGGACTAAAAGTAATTGTACGTTTATTGTTTTCTACAATCTCTTCAATAGCCAGTTTTCCCAACCAGTAAATTACATGCAGAAATCGATCTGGAGCATTTTCAGAGCCAAAGGCATCGTAAATGTCCAAAACCTCCTCAAATGTTCTCGCTACGATATTGGCAACATGAGAAATCGCTTTTTCTTTCTCGATCTGACTTAATTTTTTGGTGCTTGTTACAGCTTGTTCCAGCTTCAGCCAATCGCGGGAAACTTCTCCTCCATCATCAATTAAAACTCTGTTTTTGATTTTATGAGATTCAATGAAAATGAATGTCAAATGGGTCAGGATATCATAAATGTCCGAACGACCACGTGTGATTTCCACGTTCATTTGTTCTTCGTCGATTCTATAACAGTTTCTTCTTCTTTTTGGAGGAACAATCGCCTGGAAATGAGATCTCGAATAACCTTCATCGGATGTTAAATTGATAAAACGGCACTGCTCAATTCCGATTGGAAGACGTTCTATAACATACAAAAGTCCGTTTAGTTCTACTTTTTCTTCGGCAATATTCCCGTAAATTTCCGGACGCAATGCCAATAATGATTCTCTTAAACTATCGCCCGAAACTCCCATTGGTTTATAAAAACCACGGTTGAATAAATGGCGCATGGTAATGTACATTTTTTCTATCGCCGCAGAAGATTCCTGCGCTCTTGATCTTGATATATGTTTGGTTTCTTTCATGTATTTTTATTTTAATAATCTTCTATAAGGGAAGATGATTCGAGTGTTTCGATAAACGAAATTAGGAAATATTACTATTATTTCAATTGAAAACTAAAAATGTGAGTTAATTTATAATGTTTATTTCAAATTAGGATTGACAATTTGAATGACTTCACATTCTGCAATTTTATGTGGGCCTTCCATGAAAAAAGCTTTTAATCCAATTTTAATTCGTCCTCTATGAAGTTCCAAAAGATATTCATTTACTAACCACATTTGGGCTTTTCCAAAATCAGGAACTCTAAGTGATTTATCTAAAATAATATTATTTTCTTCATCTAAAAATTCAGGCCAAATCATCCATAACTGCTTTTTATTTTCATCACCAGAATACATAAAATCTGAACGATATCCCTGCATCGGATTTCCTATTTTTCTTCCTCCTTCTTCAGGAGAATAAAAACGATATTGGACTATAAAATCACAGTCTCTCTGTCTAACTTGTTCATACGGTATGTGACGATCCAAATTCTGTTTTATTTTGATTTATCTTCGATTTTAAATTTATCCTTTTGCCCAATTTTCCGGATTTGAAACAATATAATCAGAAATTTTTTGATATTGATTATTGTCTCTAATGATATTATCATAAAACAATTTTTGCAATTGATGTGGATATCCTAATCTATTGGCATGTTTTGTTACAGCAGATTTATAGGATCCAACAATAGACGAAATGGTATTTTTTCCAATGTTTTGAAAACGTTGTGAACCTGGGTTTTGCGATTTGACGGTTGATAATAATGGTGATGTTGACGAGGGTGATGTCGCCGGTAGAGACAGGGCATGCCCTGTCTCTACATCATTCGTGTAATTCGCGTCATTCGCAATATTCACATTATTATTCAATTGTTTATCAATAATCAAAATTCCGTGAATATGATTTGGCATAACCACAAAATCCCCCAATTCAATATTTTTATGATGTATAGGAATTTGATACCACAATAAATCAGCAATTATTCCAACTTTGGATAAAACCATTTTATTATTTTGAATTTCTCCAAAATAATGTTCTCTGTCCTGTGTACAAATTGTTATAAAATATGCTCCGCTCCAACCATAATCCCACCATTGAGCTCTTACTGAAGAAATACGGTATTTATTCTGACACCTTTCTTTACTCATTCATTTTCATTTATTTATCCATCTAATTTATATGGACAAATACTGTTTAATCTTAGAAATATTATCTATAATTTTATCAAATTATCAGCAATTTTCCTGTCATTTGACAATCTCGGAATTTTATTCTGACCACCCAGTTTTCCCTGAGATTTCATATAATCCTGAAAACCGTTTTTGGAAACTTTAGTTACAACTACTTTTCTTAAAACATTTCCTGTGATTAAATCATCGTAATAAATGTTTTGTTTTCGCATCGAATTATCAATTGTTTCGGCAAAAACTTCCATGTTTTCGGGTTCTTTTTCAAATTCTATAAACCATTCGTGAAACGGCAATCCGCTTGACGGATTAATCTGAGGCGCCACCGTAAATTCGTTGATTACGATATTGGTTTCTGCAAGAGCTTCTTTCATAGCATTTTCGACTTCATTGGCAATTACATGTTCTCCAAATGCCGAAATATAATGTTTGATACGACCTGAAACGATTACACGATATGGAGCTGTAGAAGTAAACTGAACTGTATCTCCAATATTATAACGCCAAAGTCCTGCATTCGTAGAAATAATCAACACGTAATTTACGCCAACCTCAACTTCGCCAATTGTCAGCGCTTTTGGGTTTTCGGTAAAAAATTCTTCTGCTTTTATAAATTCATAGAAAATACCTGAATTTAATAATAAGAGCATTCCTTTTTCTTTTTGTGAATCCTGGTAAGCAAAAAAACCTTCAGAAGCAGGAAACAATTCAATGCTGTCTACTTTTCTGCCAATCATGTTTTCAAATTTGGCTCTGTACGGTTCATAATTAACCCCTCCGTAAATAAAGAGATTGAAATTTTTGAAAATATCTCCAATCTTTTTTCCGCCGCTTTTTTGTACAAGACGTTCAAAATACATCTGAACCCAGGACGGAATTCCTGAAATTACCGACATATCTTCGCTAATAGTTTCGTGTACAATGGCATCTACTTTGGTTTCCCAGTCTTCAATGCAGTTGGTTTCCCAGGAAGGCATTCGGTTTCTTTGCAAATATTTAGGAACAAAGTGCGCTACAATTCCGGAGAGACGGCCGAATTTAATTCCATATTTTTCTGTTAAAATGGGACTTCCCTGCAAAAAGATCATTTTTCCGTCAACAAAATCGGCATTGCCGGTTTCGTGTACATAATGTAAAATAGCATTTCTCGCCGCATTAATATGCGAAGGCATAGATTCTTTTGTAAGTGGAATATATTTTGCACCCGAAGTAGTTCCAGAAGTTTTGGCAAAATAAATTGGCTTTCCTTTCCAGAGAATGTTCTCTTCTCCCTTTACTACTTTTTCGATATAGGGTTTTAAATCTTCATAATCTCTTACAGGAACTTTTTTCTGAAAATCTGAAACCGAGTTTACAGAATCAAAATTATGGTCTTTTCCAAATTGTGTTTTTTCTGCATTTTTAATCAGATTTTTAAAAACTGCGTTTTGAGTCTCAACGGGTTTTTGAGACCATTTAAGAGTTTGCTTGTATATTTTTCTGGCGAATATTTTTGCCGCAATTGACTTAATTGACATTTTTTGTGGTATTTTTTTTGTCGCTTTTCTTTTTGCCCTGAGATTTTAACTGCTCTTTTTCGGTTTTAGATACTTCTTCTCTCAATTTTATTTCGGCATCTGATGCTTTCATGTTTAAAGCTGAAGCATCTTCGGCTGTCTCTGTTAAGATAGAATCTTTGTTGAATTTTGCATATTCTAATTCTCCTTTTAAAACTTTTTGGATACCTTTAATATAAAGCTCGTTTTTTCTCAAAGCAGTTTCCAGCGAATCAGATTTAATGGCCAGTCTGGTAGCATTTCTTTTTAATTCTGTCGAAGAATATCCCGGAATAAATTCGCGAAGCGGTGTAAATGCAATTATGAACGTAGTAACCAAAATTAGAAAAATACCTCCTAAAGTAAATGTTACAAAAACATTCATTAATGTTAATCTGAGAGAAAAGATTTCCTCAAAAGTATTCTCATTCAAAATAACCAGACGGTTTTTGATGAATAATTTTTTACGCAGATTTCTTTTCTTTTTACCAGACATTTTAGTTCTTTAAACGAGCAAATATAGTAATAAATCGTAAGGATAATGTGCGGAAAAGTTTTATGAATTTACTTAATTTACGATTTTATAAAATATTTAACGTGGTCTATTACAAATATTTTAAACCAAAAACACTTCTTCTTCGTATATTTCTATATACCTTTGCGGGATAATTAAGAAAAACAACTTGCTTCGGCATTAAATATACAATCATGGGAAGATTAGGTCTTACAGAAATCCTTGTAATAGTAGGTATTGTGATTTTACTTTTTGGAGGTAAAAAAATTCCAGAATTAATGAAAGGTTTAGGAAGCGGAATAAAGGAATTTAAAAACGCTGCTAAAGACGATCAACCTGCTGCTAAAAAACAAGAGGAAGAGTCAAAATTATAATTTTTTAACTTCTTTATTAAATCCCAAATTACAATTATAATAATTGTAGTTTGGGATTTTTTTTGCCTTACACTAAGCTTTAAAAAACACCAGTTCATTCTTATAAGTGTTTTCTCAAAAAAAAATAAAAATAACGTAGTTATACGGTATTTATTGTATCTTTTAACAAAATATTATCATTTAATACTTCCTTTCATTATTTTTACTCCGAATTTTAACTGAAAAGCAGGGAATTATGATTGATTCTACACGTAGAAGTTTTATTAAAAACGTGAGTATAGCTGGAGCTGCAACCTTATTTAGCAGTTCGTTAATTGCTCAAAATTCCCTAAACGATTTTTGGGATTTAAACCATGCAGATGAGGAAAATATTTTATCAAAATTTTCAAAATCAATTGCTACAAATGCTTTCAAATCGGATAGCTCTTTGCAAGAATGCTATAATAATGCCATCAAAACCTGGCAAAAAAATGGATATGAAGCTTCTTCAGATAACTGTTATAGTTCTGCAGACGGACTTTTAAAAATGTTTCCAATGCATCTTCATACCGAAACAACTGGAAAAATTGACAATGTTTTATTGTGTTTAGGAAAAAATTCAAATGGTAAATGGCAATCTATAAAATCACTCTCTGGATTTGATATTGAAGCTATTACTGTTGCTGTTAATGAGCTTAGAAAAAATAATACAAATGTTGATTTATCAAAATATTTATTTCCGGCAGCTGAACAGCCCTTTAATCCTTACGGTTTTGCAACAGAAAAAGGAAATGTTCAGCTTGCCACAATCTTATCTTCCAATCAAACTATAACAAAAATTATTATTACAGAAGGAAATAGAATTGTATACGACAGAAAAATTATTTCTTCACATACCCTTTCCATTACTTCTTTAGTAGTTTAAAAAATTCGCATATGGAACCATTTTTAGCCGAAATAAAAATTTTCTCTTTTAATTTTGCCCCAAAAGGATGGGCTCTTTGTAATGGACAGTTTATCCCTATTAATCAAAATCAGGCGTTGTTTGCTTTATTAGGAACGACATATGGAGGTAATGGGCAGACTAACTTTGCGTTACCCGATTTTAGGGCACGGACTCCAATACATTTTGGAAATGGTCATAATATAGGCGAAAGAGCAGGAGAGCAGGCTCACACTATAAACATTAGCGAACTGCCTCAACACAGGCATTTAGTTCAGGTTAAAACTGATGCAGTAAGTACAAATATTCCTTCCAATCAAACTATATTTGGTAATACTGCACCCAATCAGGTATACAATGGGACTGGAGAAAATCTAGTTTCAATGAATAATACTTCCTTATCCAGTATTGGAGGAAGTCAGGCACATTTAAATATGCAACCCTACCTTGCTTTAAATTTTTGTATAGCTCTACAAGGTGTGTTTCCATCTCAAAATTAATTAAATTAAAAAGTATATTATATATGGTATGTGTTGGTGAAATAAGAATTTTTGCAGGAAATTTTGCTCCTAACGGATGGATGTTTTGTGATGGACAAATGATGTCAATTTCAGAAAATGAAGTTTTATTTCAATTAATTGGCACTACCTATGGCGGAGATGGCCAGGAAACATTTGCATTGCCCGATATGCGAGGTCGCCTTCCTGTTCATTACGGAAATAATATCAATTTCGCAGAAAGTGCCGGCGTCGAGGAAGTAACCCTTATAACAGGGCAGATTCCAAATCATAATCATAGTGTAATCGCAACCAGCAATACAGCAGATACTGCAAGTCCAGCTGGTGCATATGCAAGTGCCACTGCAACAGGTAATAAGATTTATTCTCCAACAGCTCCATCGGTAGCTCTAAATTCTCAAACAATTACAATTACGGGCGGTAGTCAGCCTCATACAAATATGCAACCTTATTTGTGCGTAAACTTTATTATATCCTTGTATGGCATCTATCCACCTGTTAGCTAGTGCCTAAATTAGATAGTAACCTTTTTTTAAAAATAAAAATATTATGGACCAATTTGTGGCTGAAATACGCATATTTCCATTCAATTTTGCACCTACAGGCTGGGCATTTTGTAATGGACAGCTTTTGCCTATTTCTCAAAACACCGCCCTTTTCTCTTTGCTTGGGACAACATATGGTGGTGATGGAAAAACTACTTTTGCTTTACCAGATTTACAAGGAAGATCACCGATGCAACCGAGGCAAGGTCAAGGCTTATCATTACATGATTTAGGAGAAATGAGTGGAACTGAAACGGTGACATTATTAGAATCTGAAATTCCAGCTCATAACCATACGTTGTTAGCCGCCAGCTTTAATGCTCAGGTTACTTCTCCTGCAGGAAATAGTTTTGGACGCGGAAATCCCGTGAAAATCTATACCACTACAGGAACTTCAGCTTTTATGGATGAAAATTCAATTGCATCTACTGGTGGAAACAATCCGCATAATAACATGATGCCTTACTTGACGGTCAATTTTTGTATAGCACTTCAGGGAATTTTTCCTCAAAGACCTTAAAACTTAATTGTCATTGAAATTAGAATTAACAGATCTTAATCTTCGAAAGATTCAAAACATTGATTTGCCAATATTGTGTAAAATATATGGCAGTACGCGAACAGAAGAGTTAGATAATGGAACAAATTGGGATAATGAACAGAAAAAAAAATTTATAGAACATCAGTTTTTTGCTCAGCACGATTATTATCAAAAAAAGTTTCTGGGAGCTGACTTTTATTTAATTGAGAAACAAGATATAGCTATAGGTAGATTATATATAGACTATTTTTTCGAAAATAAAGAAATCAGGATTATTGACATCACAATACTTCCCGAATGGAGAAACAAAGGCATCGGAAGTTTAATTTTCAAAGAAATTATAAATAAAGCAAGAAATACAAACTTAAAAGTGACCATTCATGTTGAAAGTTTTAATCCTGCTAAGGAATTATACAAAAGATTGGGATTTATAAAAATAAGTGAAACAAATGGTATTTACCATTTAATGGAATGGAGCCCTAAATAGGTATAAAATTAAAAATTAATGCATGGATATAACTTTACTTTCTATAAAAGATTTTGAATCACAACTTAATCAATTTTTTAAAATTCAGATTTCGCCAGAACTTCAGTTAAATGCTCAATTGATTGAAGTAACTGAGTTAAAAAACTATTCTCAAATGGCACGAACTCCTTTTTCTGTTGTTTTTCGTACAGAACAGAAAAACGAATATTATGAACAAGGAATTTTTACTGTAATACACCCTCAAAAAGGAAACTTTGACTTATTTCTTTCTCCATTAGGTTTTGATAATGTTGGAATGAAATACGAAGCTGTGTTTTCTTGATTTATAAACTTTTAAAGTGAAAATATGAAAAATAACAAACTATTAATCATACTAATACTGTTTGGTTTCCTAACCTTTGGAATGTCTTACAATAATGTCATTAAGGAAAATATTGTCGGATCAATAATCAAGAAGATTCATAAAGTAGAAGAAAGCTTTGTGAACAAAAAAGGTAAAGATCAAAAGGTTATTACTAGTAGAGGTCAAATGCATAAAAAAGCTGCGTTTGCACCAAGTATTTCTGTTCTTAATTCTGTAGCTGTCAATGGTGGAGGCACAGCCGTACCAGGTTCACAACTTGATTTTACAATTACGATTACAAATAATGGAATTGATTCTGCCTTAGGAACTGCTTTTCAGGATATATTAGACTCTAACTTAACATTAGTTCCGGGTTCATTAAAAGCTACGCCAATTTCCGTAGATGATACCTATAATTGTATTGGTAATGTTGGTATTGTATTAAATGCTGCTCAGGGAGTTTTGGCTAATGACATAAGTCCCGACGGAACATTGTTAACATCTACTGTATTAGTAAATCCTTCTCATGGTACTGTTAATTTGTCTTCTAACGGATCTTTTACTTACAATTCTGCAGCAGGATATTCGGGTTTAGACAGTTTTACTTATACTCTGACCACAGCAAGTGGAAAAACAAGTACTGGAACTGTAAACATAAATGTTACAACCCCAATCTTTTTTGTAAATAGCGCTGCCACTGTAAATGGAAACGGGACCCTTGCAAGTCCTTTTAAAACAGTTGATAATGCGACAGGAACTGGATCAAATCCAATTTTTATTTATTCAGGTGCTAGTGGAAACGCGCTTACATTAGGTAATAACCAAAAAGTTATTGGACAGGGTGCTACAAGTTCTTTAGTATCCATTCTAAATTTAACACCACCATCTTACAGCAATGCACTTCCTGCTACAGGTGGAACAAGTCCAACATTTTCTGTTCTGAATCTTAACACAAATAATGATATTCAGGGAATTATACTAAGCGGTTCATCAGCAACAATGACGGGTAGCAATGTTGGCGCCTTGAAAGTTCGCGATGCAAGTATTTTGGGAGGTACAGCAACTGCATTAAATATTATTTCAGGAGGAATTGTCGATTGTATTTTTAAAACTATTTCTGCAAACGGAGGAGTAAAGGGAATATCTGTTAATGCGACAGGTAGTATTTACGTTACGGGAACAGGAACAACTGCTGGATCGGGAGGTACAATTCAGAATATACAAAACAGAGGTGCCGAATTTATTTCTTGCACCGTTGTATCGTTAAAAAACATGACCTTTATTAATGCCAATACTTCATCGGCAATTTGCAACAATGCAGTAAATGATAATTCCGGATGCAATGGTGCGATACATCTTAAAGGAATTTCGACAAAAGTAGATCTAGATAATATCTCTATTACCGGAATTACAAATTCAGTTGGTATTAATATTAATGACGTTAACAACTTATCCCTTACAAACAGTACATTAACTGGTTGCGGAAGTTTTAATGGCGGAAATTCGGAAGTTGGCGGGATTATGGCTCTTAACTTAAAAGGAACATGTTCTATAACTAATACCAATGTAAATGATTCCTGGGGTCGTGGTTTTTATGGTTATAATGGTATTCTTTCTCAAAACCCCAGCGTTGTTTTAACTGTGACCTCTTCACAATTTAAAAACTCATTTAATAGAGCAAATGGTGGTAGTAATTTTGCTTTTGAAGGTTATGGATCTTCAAATAATACTTTAATACTAAAGAAAAATGATTTCTCTAATTCTAAAACCGATGGCTTAACCTTAAATTTTGGAGGTACTTCTACTAACAGTGTTCAGGTTGGCGGACCAGTTCCAACTGATGGAAATATCATAAATGCACCTTCAGTAAGTCCAGGAGGTAATGGTTTGTCTTTGCAGGCTGTGGGATCTGCTGTGGTAAATTATAATATTATTTATAATACTTTAAAATCAAGTTTTAACGGATCCTTTGCTTGCAATGTAGGACATCAGGATAATGGATCAATGACCGGAAGAATCAACAATAATATTGTCGAAGGATCAGGTATAGGAACAGTTTCTAATGGAATTTCTGTAGCCGCTTTAGGAAACAGCAAACATATTACAGAAATCTTAAACAACACCATTAACAACGCTTCTAATTACGGTATTCAATCTGAAGTAAATGATAATAACTTGGCTGGTACAGCTAGAATGGATGCTACTATTAAAAATAACACAGTTAATGCTGTCGCGAACTCATATGCAAATGTTGGAATTGTAGCAGTAGCAACTGCTTCAAGCAGCATTAAAAATGCCGCGAATATTGGCGGAAATACGATTAATAATCCTAGTGGTATACTGGTAAACTTTGATGTTCTTTCTTACGGGGCAAGCTCTCAGGTAATTTTACAAGGTGCAACGGCTTTAAACTCTGGCGTCGGCGACAGATCTGCTGCATTAAAATTATTTTGGGATGCTAATAATCCAACTCCGGGTACTGCAATAGATGAAATGGCGGGACAAAATGGTACTGGGACAATTATATCAGGTAATGTTACACCACCTTCAAATATCTCAGCTTCTAAAATGGTTACAGTACAAGAAGATCTCCAAAGTGCGGCCGTACAAGAAGAATCAACGAAAAATATACAACCTGAAAGTACTCAGACTGCAAAAAATAATTCGGTACAAGCCACCACAGCAACAACACTTTCTGCAGGTCCATTTACTTTACCAGCCGGAAAAAGTACTGTAATAACCTTTAGTGCAACAATTAACGCTGCAGGAACATTGCCTCAAAACACCTGTGCTGTAACAAACCAGGCAACTGTAAGTGGTTCAAATTTTGCAACTGTAAATTCAAATATTACTACAACATCAATAAAACCAACAAACGCTACCGTTACAACAGATACACAAAATATTACTTGTCTAGGTAGTACGGCTGTTACTTTAAATGCTACTTGTCCTTTGGCTACCACTGCAACTTGGTATACTTCCTTGACGGGAGGAACAAGTTTTGCAACTGGGGCTTCTGTTTCAGCAACTCCTGTTGCAAATAATACAACTTATTGTGTAGCTTGCGAAGCTGCTTACTGTTCAAGTGACAGAGTGTTGGTAAAAACTGTAACCGGTACACCTTCCACTATCGCTCCTGATCAAGTGGTAACAGCATGTGATTCGTATACCTGGTCGGTAAATGGTACAAAATATACCAGCTCCGGAACTTATAGTGTTGTCGTCGGATGTGAGACTAAAACATTAAAACTTACCATCACTCCTTCTGATAGCGCTGCAGATGAAGTGGTGAAAGCATGTGATTCTTACATCTGGGCTGCGAATGGTACTAAATACACCAGCTCCGGAACGTATACAACTGTTGTTAATTGTCAGACAAGAACTTTAAAACTTACCATCACTCCTTCTACTTCCCTGCCGGATGAAGTGGTAGAAGCCTGCGATTCATATATCTGGACTGCGAATGGAACTCAATATACCAGTTCCGGAACATATACAACTGTTGTTAATTGTCAGACAAGGACTTTAAAACTTACCATCACTCCATCTACTTCCCTGCCGGATGAAGTGGTAGAAGCCTGCGATTCGTACACCTGGATTGCAAATGGAACTAAATATACCAGCTCTGGTACTTATACCAACAAAGTTGGATGCGTGACCAGAACGTTGAAACTTACTGTAACACCTTCTACTATCGCTGCTGATGAAGTGGTGAACGCATGTGATTCTTATACCTGGGCTGCTAATGGTATTAAATATACCACCTCGGGAACTTATACAACTGTTGTTGATTGTCAAACAAGGACTTTAAAACTTACCATAACTCCTTCTACTTCTCTGCCGGATGAAGTGGTAGAAGCTTGCGATTCGTATATCTGGACCGCGAATGGAACTCAATATACCAGCTCCGGAACATATACCAACAAAGTTGGGTGCGTGACCAGAACGTTGAAACTTACAATCACTCCTTACACCAGTTCGTCACAAACAGAAAATGCTTGTAGCAGCTATATCTGGTCCGTAAATGGAACCCGATACACAACATCTGGAACCTATACACATACAGTTGGTTGTGATACTAAAACTTTAGTATTAACAATTACAAACTCAACAAATTCTACACAAACAGAAACTGCTTGTAGCAGCTATACCTGGTCAGTAAATGGAGTTACGTATACCTCTTCCGGAACATACACATATACTGACGGATGTGATACTAAAAATTTAATATTAACAATTACTAATACTTCTACTAATACAGAGGTACAAAATGCATGTGATAGTTATACCTGGCCGGTAAATGGAATAACGTATACAACATCTGGTACCTATACATATACAGCTGATTGTGATACTAAACTTTTAGTATTGACAATTACGAACTCAACAAATTCTACACAAACAGAAAATGCTTGTAGCAGCTATACCTGGCCAGTAAATGGAGTTACGTATACCTCTTCCGGAACATACACACATACTAACGGATGTGATACTAAAAATTTAGTATTAACAATTACTAATACTTCTACTAATACAGAGGTACAAAATGCATGTGATAGTTATACCTGGCCGGTAAATGGAATAACGTATACATCATCTGGAACATTTACTCATACTTTAGGATGTGAGACCAAAACTTTAAGTTTAATAATTACTGATTCTACTACTACTACAGAGACAGTAACAGCCTGCAAAATGTATGTGTGGCCGGTAAATGGAACAACTTTTTCAACTTCAGGAGTTTATAGTCATACTGTCGGTTGTGATACTAAAACATTAATATTAACAATTAATGATCCTTCAGCAATTCAGAAAACAGTAAGCTTAAATTCAGGAATAGTAACAGCAGATTATTCAGGAGCTTCTTATCAGTGGTACAAGTGTCCTGATACAGCATTGAGCAATGAAACTAATCAATCTTTTACGCCTACATTACCAGGAGATTACAAAGTTGCTATTACTGTTGGCGAATGTACAGTTGTTTCAGATTGTATTACTGTAACTAATTTGGGCGTCGATGATTTTAAAGTTTCTAATTTTAAAATGTATCCTGTTCCAAGTAAAGGAATTTTAAATATCCTTACCAAATATGATGGAAAATACATCATTGTAGATTCAGCAGGAAAACTTGTAAAATCAGTGAATCTAAACGCAGATGTTCTCAATACAATTCATATAGAAGATCTCGCAGATGGCGTTTATTTAATTAAGAATACCAATAATCAATCAATTAAGACTCAGAAATTCATTCTAAAAAAATAACTTCCTTAAGTTCTCCAAAAGCCTCAAATTGTAAAGACAATTTGGGGCTTTTATTGATATACTAAAATTTCAAAATAAAAAACTCCCAAACTACAATTGTAATTTGGGAGTTTTTTTAAAAAAATATTTTCAACTTTCTGAATTTAAAGAATCATCGTTAACTGAATTCTCTTTCTGTCTTCATCAACCTCAGTAACCTTTACATCAACATGCTGATGTAATTTTACCACTTCGTTCACATCACTTACAAATCCTGCTTTAAGCTGCGAGATATGTACTAAACCACTTTCTTTGATTCCGATGTCAACAAAACAACCGAAGTTGGTAATGTTGTTTACAATTCCCGGCAAAATCATTCCCGTTTTTAAATCTTTAATCGATTTTACGTTGGCGTCAAACTCAAAAACCTTCGCCGATTTCCTTGGATCTAATCCGGGTTTTTCCAGCTCTTTAATGATGTCTTTCAGCGTAAGTAAACCAATTTCAGGTGTTATATAATTTTCGGCTTTAATAAGCGCTGTTTTTTCTTTATTCGCAATTAGATCATTTACAGAAATTTTCAGATCCTTTGCCATCTTTTCTACAACCGGATACGCCTCCGGATGTACTGCTGAATTATCCAGCGGATTCTTCGCATTCGAAATTCTGATAAATGCTGCCCCCTGCTGGTAGGCCTTATCTCCTAAACGAGGCACCTTTTTCAATTGCTTTCTGTCTTCAAACGGACCATTTTCAGAACGATATTGTACAATGTTTTCGGCAAGTTTCTCCCCTATTCCACTTACATAACTTAGCAAATGTTTACTTGCGGTGTTAATGTTAATTCCAACCGAGTTTACGCAGCGAATTACGGTATTGTCCAATTCTTCTTTTAATTTATTCTGATCCACATCGTGTTGGTACTGCCCTACTCCAATGGCTTTCGGATCGATTTTTACCAATTCGGCCAACGGATCTGAAAGTCGTCGTCCAATCGAAACCGAACCACGAACTGTTACATCATAATTAGGAAATTCCTCTCGCGCAATTTTTGATGCAGAGTATACCGAAGCTCCAGCCTCAGAAACGATAAAAACCTGAATTGGCTTGTCGAACGCAATTTTTTTAATGAAAAATTCAGTTTCCCTAGACGCTGTTCCGTTTCCGATAGAAATGGCATCAATCTGATACGCATTCACCATCGAACGGATTTTTTTAATTGCCATTGTTTCCTCATTTTGAGGCGCATGCGGATAAATAGTTTCGTTGTATAGTAAATCACCTTTTTCGTCCAGGCAAACTACTTTACAGCCGCTTCTGAAACCCGGATCTATAGCCAAAATTCTTTTTTCTCCCAACGGCGGCGCCAATAATAGCTGTCCGAGATTATTAGCAAAAACCTGAATTGAGTTGGCGTCGGCCTTTGCTTTGGCTTCCTGCAAAGTCTCATTCCCAATCGCCGGATTTAGTAATCTTTTAAAACTGTCTTCAATCGCCAGCTGTAAATGCGCTGTCGAATTATTTTGTTTTTTTATAATAATTTCGTCAATAACGTCATACGCTTCATCGAGATCTACATCAATTTTCATTTTTACAAAACCTTCATTTTCGGCACGAAGCATTGCCAGTAAACGGTGCGAAGGTGCTTTCGCCAGATTTTCTTCCCAGTCAAAATACTGGCTAAATTTCTGTGCTCCTTCTTCTTCCGATTTCTTTTTTACCACTTTAGTCGCAATTGTCGCTTTACGCTGATACAATCTTCTAAGTTGTTTACGCACGTAAATATTTTCGTTGATCCATTCGGCTACAATATCTCTGGCGCCCTGAATTGCCGATTCTTCATTTATAACATTATCATTTAAATACTGTGTTGAAATAAAATCAAAGTCGACATCACTTTCAGACATAATTAATTTTGCCAAAGGTTCAAGACCAAATTCGCGGGCAACATCTGCTTTTGTTTTTTTCTTCTTTTTGTATGGAAGATAGAAATCTTCAATTTCCTGCAAATCAAAACTATCTTCTATTTTTTTCTTCAATTCGGGAGTAAGTGCTTTTTGTTCTTCAATAGATTTTAGAACCGCTTCCTTACGTTTTACAATTACCTCATACTCTTTATGAAGCTTTGCAATCTGTTCAATTACAACTTCATCAAGATTTCCGGTCGAATCTTTTCGGTAACGGGAAATAAACGGTATTGTACAATCTTCTTCTAAAAGTTTAACTGTGTTTTGAATGTTAACCGCCGCTGTTTGTACAGTTTTGGCAATGAATTGAATATTAGTCATTCTTATTTATTTTGATCACAAAGATGCAAAGTGTTTTGCTAAAATTGAAAAGATTTCAGTATATTATTTTTTTGATTTAAAGTAATTTCTTTTTATCTGGAGGTAGAAAATTTTCTCCTGTTACTACACTTTTTCCTGTTTTTTCTTCCAAAGCTGTTCTTGCATTTTTTGCAATTGCGCCGCCTTTTTTACCAGAGTCCGCATTTTCTGCCAATCCTTTTGCTTCCACACTTTCTGCAATTTGTCGTGTGGAAAGTTCAGCGAGAGCAGTAAAAATTAATTCTGCTTCAGACATATGATCCCTCAAATTATGAGATTCCAATCCTTTTGCTTCTTTATGTTCTTTTACAGACAAACCAGTCCATTCCTGATGAATAATATTGGTCAGCATTGCAAATTCATCCTGTTTTTCAACTCCGGAATCTTTCCAATAATCTGTTAACTTATTTCGTGTTTCCTGCCCCGTCATTCGTTGCTGAATCCATTTCTCACTTCGTCCCAAATTTTGCCAATTTTCACGAGCCCTGTCTAAACTTTGAGAGGGATCTGCCAGCTCCTGAATTCTTTCGTAACCTACTTTAGCCAGCCATTGTTTAAAAGGTTCTGCCTTTGGAGAAGGAATAGATTGAATTAAACGTAGAAGAGTTTCGGTATCTGCGGTATCTGTAAGTCTATTTTTCCCGTCGTCAGCAAGCATTTTCAACTGTACGATTTTATCGTACGCTTCACTGCCTTCAGCTTTTAGCTTCTTTTTTAAATCGGTCCAATACCTTTTAGGGATTGTACTTCCTGTTAAAATTTCGATCACATCAATAACCGAAAAATACCAAACTTCATTTTCAGCATCATAATAACTTCTTACTTTTTTCTGTTCAAATAATTGGACTGGACTCATCTTATAATGTAAGTTAGATTATTTCTATTTTAAATATGTAGCTAAAATACTATATTTGTTGCTAATTTTAGCCAATGGAAGTTTTATTAATATATTTTTTAGTTGTAAATGTTCTTGAGTTTAGTATTGCCGGTTATGATAAATCACTGGCAATTAAACAAAAACGCCGAATTCCGGAAAACACCTTATTTTTTCTCGCCTTTATTGGCGGAACAATTGGTTTATTATCGGCCATGTTTCTATTTACTCACAAAACGAGTAAATTTTCCTTTATTGCAAAATTTGCCGGAATAATTTTGATTCAGGGAGGAATTGGCTACCTGATTTATACTTATAAATGATAGTTATCCACATTGTTAATAACTGTAAAAAAGTATATAATACTATTAAAATCAATTATTTAAAATAAAAAAACCGCTAGAAATTATAGAATCCGCCGGTTTGTTTTGTATTTATATGGTGCGAAGCACCGATTTTTTTTTTACATTTTAAGAACAGGCAATTTTATTGACTCTTGTCTGATGTCTTCCACCTTCAAAAGCAGTTGTTAAAAAAGTTTCCACAATTTCTACCGCCTGATGAATTGACGTAAAACGCGCCGGAATACTTACAATGTTTGCATCATTATGTAAACGTGTTAAATATGCGATTTCTTTGGTCCAGCATAATCCGGCTCTTACTTTTGGATGTTTGTTAACCGTCATCGCGATTCCATTTCCGCTTCCGCAGATAACAATTCCAAAATCTGCTTTTCCTTCCGAAACATCATTAGCTACCGGATGTCCAAAATCCGGATAATCTACAGAGGCATCTGTATCTGTTCCGTAATTGGTTACTTCATATCCTTTTTCTTCCAGCATTTTTACAATTGCTTTTTTATATTCTGGTCCCGCGTGGTCGTTTCCTATCGAAATTTTCATTTTAAATACTATTAAGTTGTGCTACTACAAATTTACTTAATTATTACCTTTTGGCCACGATTTACAGCAATTTTCACTAATTTCTTTTTAATACTTTAGTTTTAAACATTCATTATTTGAAATAATAAACAGGAGCCTATTTATAATTGGGAAGCTGTCCCTAAAATTACACTGCAAGATGCCAATTTATTTTTTGATAAACAGTTTTCAAAATTTCTATATTATAAATGATATTTTCAAAATTGGCGTAATTCATGTCTAAAAATATAAAACTACAACTCTCTTACGTTCAAACTCTTATCACTTATTAACAATTTTAATAACTCTATAACTAACTGATTTTCAATAAATAAAAAGCAATAAATTTGTTAAATTTTAGAGCTGTTAATAGCATATCGTAATTCATTGATATTCAGTTAACCTTAAATTAACAAAAACTGTTAATAAGTTAGAAAAGAAAATTAGAAGTTTTTTTTGGTTGTTTGATAAAAATGCTTAATCCAAAACCGGAATTAAAAATCCTAATAAAGTTTCAGGAATTTTTAGAAAAGTTATCAATATCAAAAATGCTATTTTCAACAGAAATCAACATATCAACTTATCTACAATTTCAATTCAATTTTGGTTGTCAACCGTTGTTAATTAAAATTGAAAAAAGCTTCAAAACTAAACTTTTAACCCAAAATAAGTATGTTGATAACTCCGAATAACTAAAAGAAACTTCATTTCAATACTTTTAAAAATAAATTTGTTCGACATATTAACACACTATAATAACCAACAATTTTATTTAAATTTTAAAAAATCTTTTTTGTTGTATTTAATATATGTTGAAAACTATTAAAGTTTAAAATTGAAAAATTTTAGTTTTGAATCGAATCTATTTTGAATTTGAATTTGTTTCAGACAATTTTAAGCGGATTGTTAAGATTGTCGAGAATCTCCTGAACTTGTTCGAAATCGCCAGGGTGAATTTTGAGTCTGATGCCACCCAGCGCTGCAGAATACATTGGAACGACTGATAGTGTGATTTCGTTTTCAAAAAAATAGGGTATTCCTTCCTGCTCTAATAAGTGTTTGAGAATGACTGTTTCGTAGTCATAGTTGAATATGGCGATCGTCTTGAAGCTTTCCATAAGGGTGTTTTTATAAAGATACGAAATGGCCCGCATTTAAGTTGAAAAAGCAATATTTAAAATGGGTGAATTGTTTTTTTATTGTTTAAAAGGATTGAAAATCAGTATTTGAAAGTTATAATTTTAATAAATCTATTTGTTAAAATCTGTTATTCGATATCTTATTTGTAATTTTAAACTTTATAAGAAAAGATATATGAGTAAGAAAATTAGAAAGCCGATAAAAAACGACAAGGATTTCTCCGGAAAAATATTGAAGATTTTATCGCAAAATCCTAATAAAGGATTTAATTACAAACAGATAGCAGACAAACTAGAACTTGACGATACAAAAAGCAGAAATCAGATTATTAAGGATTTAAAGATAATGGCAGGTTCAAAAAAAATTATTGAATCGGAACCTGGAAAATATTTAGTTAAAGCCGAAAGTCAGGATTATTACGAAGGAACCATAGATATGACAAGCCGTAAAACCGCTTATTTTATCTGTCCGGATTTTACAGAAGATGTTTTTATCCCGACAAATAACTTGAACAGGGCTTTGGACAAAGACAAAGTAAAAGTTTATGTTTATAACAGAAGAAAAGGTAAAAGACCTGAGGGTGAAGTCATTGAAGTTGTAGAAAGAAACAAAACCGAGTTTGTTGGGGTTATTGATATTCAGCCCAATTTTGCTTTCGTTTCTACTGCGAATCCCAAAATGTATACGGATATTTTTATTCCGAAAGAAAAAATGGGAGAAGCAGAAAACGGCGATGTGGTTCTGGTCAACATTGAAGACTGGCCAAAAAGAGCCGATAGTCCGTTTGGTTCTGTAATTAAAGTTTTAGGAAAACCCGGAGAACACAATACAGAAATTCATGCTATTCTTGCAGAATATGGTTTACCATCAGATTTTCCGGTAGAAGTAGAGGTATATGCACAAAAAATAGATACTTCAATACAGGAATCTGAAATTGCAAATCGACGTGATATGCGTGATACACTTACGTATACGATAGATCCAAAAGATGCAAAAGATTTTGATGATGCACTGTCTTTCAAAAAGTTAGAAAATGGAAATTACGAAATCGGTATTCACATTGCCGATGTTTCGTATTATCTGGAAGAAGGAACTATTCTGGATGATGAGGCCTATCAGCGTGCTACCTCGGTTTATTTAGTAGATAGAGTAGTGCCGATGCTTCCGGAAGTTTTGTCTAATTTTGCTTGTTCGCTGCGTCCACACGAAGAAAAATATACTTTCTCTGCTGTTTTTGAAGTATCTCCGACAGCACAGGTTATCAATCAATGGTTTGGAAGAACAGTAATCTATTCGGATCAGCGTTTTGCTTATGAAGAAGCGCAATATATTATTGAAACAAAAGACAATACTATTCCCGTCGATATTTCAATTACCGGAGAATCGTATGTTGTGCCGGATGAAATTGTAGAAGCGACTTTAAAACTCGATGAATTAGCTAAAATTTTGAGAAAGAAAAGAATGCAGAATGGTGCGATTTCTTTTGATAAAGTAGAAGTAAAGTTCAATTTGGATGCAGAAGGAGAACCTGAAGGTGTTTATTTTAAAGTCTCTAAAGATGCCAATCATCTTATTGAAGAATTCATGCTTTTAGCCAACAGAAAAGTAGCCGAATACATCGGAAAACAAAAGAAAACCTTTATTTACAGGATTCACGACGAACCAAATGAAGATAAACTTATTGCAATGCAGCAAGTAATTGCAAAATTTGGTTATAAAATTGATTTTAGAGAAAAAGGAAATATTTCCAAATCTTTAAATGCTTTGATGGAAGAAGTAAATGGTAAAAAAGAGCAAAACTTAATAGATACTCTTGCGATTAGAAGTATGAGTAAAGCCAAATATTCGACAGAAAATATTGGTCATTATGGTTTAGCTTTTGATTATTACAGTCATTTTACTTCGCCAATCCGTCGTTATCCGGATGTTATGGTACATCGTTTGTTACAATTTTACTTGGATGGAGGCAAATCTGTTGACGAAGAAACCTACGAAACCAAATCCCAGCATTGTTCTAACATGGAAAGTCTGGCAACAAACGCCGAACGTGACAGTATCAAATACATGCAGGTTAAATACATGCAGGATCATCAGGACGAAGAATTCCTGGGTGTTATTTCTGGTGTTACCGAATGGGGAATTTATGTAGAAATTGTTTCTAACAAATGCGAAGGTATGGTTAGAATCAGAGATATAAAAGACGATTATTATACTTTTGATGAAAAGCAATATGCCTTAGTTGGTGCTACATCAGACAGTATTTTACAATTAGGAGATGAAATTTACGTTAAAGTAAAAAATGCAGATTTAGTTAAAAAACAATTAGATTTTCATTTTTTACGAAGAGCTGAATAGGTTAATAAATAAAAAAAGAAACATGAAAAAATTAATTATAGGCGCTGCAATATTAGTAGCACAATTATCTTTTGGTCAGGTAACCAAACAATTAGGAGATTTTGATTCGGTAAAAGTATTCGATAAACTGAGTGTAAAATTAGTACAGTCGACAGAAAATAAAATTGTAATAAAAGGTACCAGAGAAGCAGAAGTTGAAGCTGTAAATAAAAATGGTATTTTAAAATTGAGAATGCCTTTTCCGAAACTTTTGTCGGGAAATGATTTGGATATAACTTTATATTACAAGCATTTAGAACTTATAGATGTTAATGAAGGTGCTGAAGTTACAAGTAAAGAAACCGTAAAAGCAACATCTTTTAAAGTTAGTGCGCAGGAAGGTGGAAAAATAAAAGTAGATTTGAATGTTGATAAACTAAAAGTAAGTTCAGTTTCCGGAGGAGAAATTACTGCAACAGGAACTGCAACAAATCTGGATGCAGGTTTAGGAGCCGGAGGATATTTCCTTGGAAGTAAATTAGCAACGTCTCAAACGAATGTAAGCGTTTCTGCGGGAGGAAAAGCCGATGTGAATGCATCAACCCTTGTAGATGCAAAAGTTAACGCAGGAGGCTCTATTTACATCTATGGTAATCCGAAACAGATTAATGAGAAGAAAGTTTTTGGAGGTAAAATCGAACAGGTTAAATAAATAATGATTTTGAATGATAAATGATATTCTAGCTGGACTGCCATGGGGACTTTTTTTAAGTTTCATGGTAGGACCAGTATTTTTTATACTAATAGAAACCAGTATTACAAAAGGATTCAGAGCTGCAATGGCTTTTGATTTTGGTGTAGTATTAGGTGATATTTTTTTTATAGGAATAGCATACTTAGGCAGTTACAGACTTATCCAGAGTTTAAAAGATAAACCGGCATTATTTATTTTTGGCGGTATTATTATGCTCGCTTACGGCATTATCTCTTTTTTAAAATTAAAGAATAATGAAAAAATGGATGATGAAGAAATAGACCGGGATATTATTAAAAGAAATTACGGAAGCTTATTTATAAAAGGTTTCCTGCTCAATGTTATTAACATTGGAGTTTTAGGTTTCTGGCTTGCAGTAATCATTTCTGTCGGACCAAAATTAGAAATGCAGAATAGCAGAATGTTCACTTTTTTTACTTCTGTTATCATTGCTTATTTATTAGTCGACTGCATTAAAATAGTTTTAGCCAAACAATTAAAATCAAAAATGACACCCACTAATATTATCAAAATTAAAAAAGCTATTAGTATTGTTTTAATGATTTTTGGGTTGGTGTTAATAACTCAGGGATGGTTTCCTAAAGAAAAAGAAATGATGAAAAATGCTTTTGAAAGAATTGAAAAGAAGTAGTTGTTAAAAACTTGAAAATATAAAATTAAACCTTTGAATTTCAGAGGTTTTTTTGTGTTTATTGATTATCGAACTTTGTCAAAGTTTGAAACTTTGACAAAGTTAACGTGCAGTTTTACGTATATTTTGTCATTTCGACGAAGGAGAAATCCCCGCAAGAAACTCTGCAAAGTTTGATTCAGATTGTAGAGCTGCTCGTGGAGATTTCTCCTTCGTCGAAATGACAAAAATGGGGATAATTATTGTAGAAAACATAGCCAAGGTTTCAACCGTGGGTTACGAATTGCCATATTCTGTGCGTCCCCACGGTTGAAACCTCGGGCTATGTTTGAAATTGTAATATCTAAAAATTATTAGAAAAGGTCTTGAGAAATCGTCCGGAGTCGAACGTGAAGCTTTATCTAATTTTTTCTAAAAATTAATCATAAAAAAAAACCTTCAAAATGCTTTGAAGGTCTTAGAGATATCATCCGGATTCGAACCTATCTTTATCTAATTTTTTCTAAAAATTAACCATAAAAAAACCTTCAAATTGCTTTAAAGGTTTAGAGAAATCGTCCGGATTCGAACGTGAATCTTTATCTAATTTTTCTAAAAATTAATCATAAAAAAAACCCTCAAAATGCTTTGAAGGTCTTAGAGATATCATCCGGATTCGAACCTATCTTTATCTAATTTTTTCTAAAAATTAACC
>NZ_JBDKWC010000003.1:497553-510100 GCF_039749035.1 Flavobacterium olei | reverse complement strand
ATAAAAAAAACCTCTAAATTTCTTTAGAGGTTTTAGAGGCATCGTCGGGATTCGAACTTATCTTTATCTAATTTTTTCTAAAAATTAACCACAAAAAAACCTTCAAATTGCTTTAAGGGTTTAGAGAAATGGTCTGGATTCGAACATAATCTTTATCTAATTTTTTCTAAAAATTAAACATAAAAAAACCTCTAAATTTCTTTAAAGGTTTAGAGAAATCGTCCGAATTCGAACGTGGATCTTTATCTAATTTTTTCTAAAAATTAAACATAAAAAAAACCTTCAAATTGCTTTGAAGGTTTTAGAGGCATCGTCCGGATTCGAACCGGAGTAGGAGCTTTTGCAGAGCCCAGCCTAGCCGCTCGGCCACGACGCCATTACTTGAATGGATGGCAAAAGTAACTAAAATCTTTAAAATTCAAAACTTTAAAATGAAGTATTTTAAAAATTAGTTTTTTAACCAAACGAAATTACTTTCTGGTTTCCGTCATTTTTATCGTAACTGATTCTACATCACCACCAATAGGAGGATTTATTTTAGAAACCCAAACTGTTGTTTTTGTTACCGAATTTATCTCTGCCAATACACGATTATTGATTCTTTTGGCAACATGTTCTAATAAATGCGAACGAATTGCCATTTCTTCGGCCACAATTTTATTCAAATGAACATAATCAACAGTATCTAAAAGATGATCTGTAGCTGCAGATTTTTGTAAATCGGTTTTAATTTTTAAGTCTACTGTGTAATCAGAACCTATTTTTCCTTCTTCAATTAAACATCCGTGGTAGGAAAAAGTTCTTATGTTTTTTAATTTTATAATGCCCATTTTATTATTGTTTCAAGTTTAAAGTTTCAGGTTGTCCGCCACTTAAGTAACTTTAAACCTGAAACCTGAAACCTTTTTTTTATCTTTGCTAAAATTACTATAAAATAATGGCATCAGAAGAGAAATCACTCAATTTTATTGAACAAATCATAGAGGAAGACGTAAAATCAGGTCTTTCAAACACCAAACTTCGCTTTCGTTTTCCACCAGAACCTAACGGTTATTTACACATTGGGCATGCAAGTTCTATTGCGTTAAATTTTGGTTTAGGAATTGATTATCAGTCGCCTGTAAACTTACGTTTTGACGATACTAATCCGGAGAAAGAAGAACAGGAATTTGTTGATGCTATTAAAAAAGATGTAGAATGGTTGGGTTACAAATGGTCTGAGGAGCGTTATGCATCAGATTATTTTCAACAATTGTATGACTGGGCCGTTTTATTAATTAAAAAAGATAAAGCCTATGTCGACAGTCAATCTTCTGAAGATATGGCAATTCAAAAAGGAACTCCATCTACAGAAGGTGTTGATAGTCCGTTTAGAAACCGTTCTGTCGAAGAAAACTTAGAGCTGTTCGAAAGAATGAAAAACGGCGAATTTGAAGCCGGAACTCATATTCTTAGAGCAAAAATCGACATGAAATCTACTAATATGTTAATGCGTGATCCTATTATGTACAGGATTTTGCACAAACATCATCATAGAACAGGAGACAATTGGAAAATTTATCCAATGTACGATTGGGCACACGGACAAAGTGATTATTTAGAGCAGATTTCTCACTCCTTTTGTACGCTGGAATTTTTGCCTCATCGTGAATTGTACGATTGGTTTTTGGATCAGATTTTAGACGAAAATAAACTGCGCCCGAAGCAAAGAGAATTTGCCAGACGTAACTTATCACATACTGTTGTTAGTAAAAGAAAATTACAGCAACTTGTTAAGGAAAAGCATGTTAACGGTTGGGATGATCCAAGAATGTCAACAATTTCAGGCTTAAGAAGACGTGGTTATACAGCTGCTTCTCTGCGTAATTTTGCTAATACAATTGGTATTGCAAAACGTGATAATTTGATCAATGTATCGGTTTTAGAATTTTGCATTCGTGAAGATTTAAACAAAATTGCACCTCGTGTAATGGCCGTTTTAGATCCTGTAAAACTGGTAATTACCAATTATCCAGAAGGTAAAGAAGAGTGGTTAGAAGCAGAAAATAACCAGGAAGATGAAAATGCTGGTTTCAGAAAAGTACCTTTTTCTCGAGAATTATATATCGAAAGAGAAGACTTTCTTGAAGATGCTCCGGCTAAATATTTCCGTTTGACTTTAGGCAAAGAAGTACGTCTTAAAAATGCGTATATCATTAAAGGAGAATCTGTTATAAAAGATGCAGAAGGAAATATTACCGAAATTCATGTCACTTATGATACAGATTCTTTAAGCGGAAGCGGAACAGAAGCAAGCCAAAGAAAAGTTTCCGGAACTTTGCATTGGGTTTCTATTCAACATGCAGTTGAAGCAGAAGTTCGTTTGTACGATCGTTTGTTTACAGATGAAGCACCGGACAGTTATAAAGACAAAAATTTCTTAGATTTTGTGAATCCAAATTCGTTAGAAATTGTAAAAGGATTTGTTGAACCAAGTTTGGCAACCGCTCAAAACGAAGAGAAATTTCAGTTTCAGCGTCTGGGTTATTTTACTGTTGATAAAGACTCAACTGCTTCAAAACTAGTATTTAACAAAACGGTTGGATTGAAGGATGCCTGGGAAGAAAAAGGTAAAAAAGAAGAAAACAGCATCAATAATTCTTTAAAAGAAATCAACAAATATTTTAAAGTTGAAAGTAAACCGGAAAGAATTGCAATTGAAAGTGCAATAGGGGAGAGCATTAAAAATGTTTCCAGTTTTTCTTTATTGCAAAATTCATTAAAGAAAAATATCAACAATAATAAAGCTTCACTGTTATTTTCTCAATTTTTATTGAAATATTCAAAATGGAAATCTTCAGATTTTGATCAGGACGATATCAAAAAATTATATACGATGTCTTTACGAAGCGAATCGACTTATGTAAGATCAAAAGCACTTTTAAATTTACGAGATATTGAAAATTCAGATTTAAGAAATCAGTTTGATGATGATATTTTAAAATTATATTCAAATCCTCCAAAAAATGCTTCGGAGAGAGAAATCGAAATTCTTGCTGAGATGGTAAAAAAATAATATCAATTTTATTTATAGAAAGCGCTTTTATGAAGCGCTTTTTTTATTATTTATATTTTCTATAAAAATTTAAAAAATTATAATTTTTATATATAAATATTGACTTTCATAAATTGATTTTAAAACGTCTTTTTATATATTTTAATATCATTTATCATCTTCTTAAAATCTTTCAATAGAAAGGCTTATTTTCAATTATGGACTTATTTTACTTGTATTTTAAGCTTATTAACAGTGAATTGTTAATAAAGTTCATTTAAAGCTTTATCCTAAAATTTAGTGTGATTTTAATTATAATATATATCTATTTAAAAATTATATTTATATAATTTATATATTATAAATATAAACTATCAATTTAATAATTTTAATAGTTATTTTTAATTAAAATTGACTTACATAAATTAATTTTAAAGACATATTACAATTGCTTGAACTGGATTGTCATTATTTATATTATTGTTTATTTAAAAGCCTTATTTTAGTTTTATCTGTCATTTTTGTCAGTTTAACGGGTTGTTAACATACAATTGTTTATAAACTTGTTATTTTTAACTCCGTACCAAATCAGGGCAGATTTTAAAAAAATCAAAATTTCCAGATATTCAAAATTGAGATGCATTTCAGAATTTAAAAAATTTATTTTTTGTTTTGGATGTTTTTTCAAAACTGAGTTCTAAAAAACAATTTTATGTTCCCATTTTGATTATGAACTGTATTTGATAATATTTCGCGTAAAAGGTATTCTTTCAAATTAGCTTCATAATTTTCTAAATGTCATGAAATTGATTTCGTGTAATTTTATTTTTTTGATTTTTTTCTGATAGTATTCAAATCTTAAAAATTAGAAATCATGAAAGTATTATATTTTACGCTGGCATTGTTATTTGCTAATATTGCAATTTCTCAAACACATCGAATCTTCAAACACAATGGAGAAGAGTTTGATGTTAATTTCATTAAAAATGAAAATGGTTTAGTTTATTATTCTTTGAATGGCAGTTCTGAAGAAATGAAAATAAGTAAATATGCTATTTCTAAAATTACCAATAAACAAACCAATCAGACTCAGAAAATTTCAGATAAGATAATTGTTGATTCAAAAGACGATTTCAAAATGGTAACAGTTTTATCTCAGGAAAAAACAATCGGACTGAAACAAGCTGCTAACTTTTCGGGAGTTTCGACCAGGACAAAAGGAGAACCGCCAATTGCAAATCAAAAACAAACTGCAATGAGAATTAAATCTAAATCTGCATCGAATGGTTATCCATTTGTAAGTATAATCGAAAAAGATAACGGCAAATATGAAGCTGTAGCTTATGTGTATTAATTTTATTGTTAATTTTTTGTAAATTACATTTAATGAAAATTTTTAAAGTTTAAAAAAGGTTATCTTTATTACTAAATTTAATTGTAAATATCATGTCTAAAAACTTTAATACAGCTGCAGCGATCTTAGCAGCGGCCGCGGCCGGAGCAGCAATCGGAATTTTATTTGCTCCAGATAAAGGATCAAAAACGAGATCTAAATTGAAAGAAGGTATTGATGATACCAAGAATAATCTAAAAGATTCTATCGACGCAAGTTCTGAAGTTCTTCGTGAAAAATTTGCAAGTGCTACTAAGAATTTAGATGGAACTTTAAGTGATTTGCTTTCAAATGTGAGTCATAAGACAGACGAAGTAATTTCTTTTTTAGAAACTAAGCTGGCTGATTTAAAAGCTCAGAACGCCAAATATCAAAAATAACGAATTCTAAATAAAAGCATAAAGCTGGCTTGTTTCTTAATAAGCTGGTTTTATGCTTTTTAATTTAAATATTATGGCTTTTGAAGATTTAAAAGAAAATACAGAAAATATTCAGGAACAAGCTAAGGCTTATCTGGACAGCCAATTGTCCTATTATAAACTCTGGGGATTTAAAGTTGCAATGAAATCAACAACTTTGATTTTTAAGTTTACTCTTATTTTACTGTGTTTTAGTATGGTTTTAATTTTCGGATCTTTTGCCGCCGCTTATGCTTTTGGCGAACTATTTGAAAGTAATTCATTAGGGTTTTTAACAATAGGAGGGATCTATCTTTTTATAACCATTTTACTTTTCTTCGTTAAAGATAAAATTGTTGAAGGTCCGATTCTCGAGAAATTTTCAGAAATATTTTTTAATGATTAATTTATGGAAAGAAAAAAATACTCGTCGTATGCTGAAATTGAGCGAGATCTCGAAGTTTTAAAATTAGAAAAAGAGCTCAATTATCAGAAAATGGTTTTGAGTTTTCAGAAAACAAAAGAAAGTATTACACCCGAAAATGTTTTGAATGGTATTTTTTCTTCTTTCAAAGAATACTTTTCAAATTCTTATGCAAGTATCTTACAATCAGTTTTGCCTTTTGCAATCAATTGGTTTATAAATAAAAAAAGAGGCAGTTAAGCCTCTTTTTCGTTTTTAATATTTATTTAATTTCCGGAGTAATATCATCTTCATAACCAGATTGTGGCTGAATTGGTTTTGGCTTTTCTATTTTTTTATTGGTCTTTTTCATCATTTCACCCACTTGGTTGGATGCTGTGAATGAGGCCACCATATTATTCAGCATATCGCTTCCTGCTTGTGGAGAGTTTGGAAGAAGGATTAAATTAGAATTTGCATCGGCACCAATTGCCTGCAAAGTATCATAATGTTGTGTAACAACGATTAGAGCAGAAGCTTCCTGAGAATTGATTCCCACATTGTTTAAAACTTCAACACTTTCTACGAGACCTCTTGCAATTTCACGACGCTGATCTGCAATACCTTGACCTTGTAAACGTTTACTTTCGGCTTCAGCTTTTGCTTTTGCTACGATTCTGATTCTTGAACTTTCTGCTTCAAACTCAGCAGCAGTTTTTTCTCGGTCGGCAGCGTTGATTCTGTTCATGGCATTTTTTACCTGAATGTCCGGATCGATATCTGTAACCAAAGTATTGATAATATCATATCCGTAAGTAGTCATCGCTTCGTTTAATTCTCTTTTTACTGCAATGGCAATATCATCTTTTCTTTCAAAAACGTCATCCAATTTTAGTTTTGGAACTTCAGCACGAACCACATCAAATACATACGCTGTAATCTGATCGTGTGGATATTCTAGTTTATAAAAAGCATCATATACTTTTTCCTGAATAACTTTAAACTGAACCGAAACTTTCATTTTAATAAAAACGTTGTCTTTTGTTTTGGTTTCGATAATAACATCCAGTTGTTGAATTTTAAGATTTACACGACCGGCAACTCTGTCCACAATCGGAATTTTTAATTGTAATCCTGAATTTCTAACACTCTGAAATTTTCCAAATCTCTCAATTACTACTGATGATTGCTGTTTTACAGTAAAAAAAGAAGACATTAAAATGAAGAATGCGAATACTAATAAGATAATAAATGCTGTACCCATGGTTATATAATTTATGTTTTAATGATCGGGTAAATTACGAAAATTCCTCTAAAATCAAATTTCTAAATCAATAAAAAAACGCTAAGAACATTTTGTAATGTGTCTTAGCGTTTTCTGTTTTTACCATTAAGTAAGGCTTAATCAACTTAATCCTTAATGGTAAAACTTTATAGTGTAGCAATTGCTTTCTGAATTCTCGAAATAGTTTCTTCTTTTCCAATGATTTCTACAATGTCAAACAGGTGAGGACCTTTAAGCGCTCCAACCAAACTTAGACGGAAAGGCTGCATAACTTTTCCCATTCCGATTTCATTTTTCGTCATCCAGTCTTTTACAACTGCTTCAATATTAGCAGAATCAAAACCTTCAATATATTCAAGAGTCGAAATCAATTCCTGCATTAAAGCCGGAGTTTCTTCTTTCCAGTTTTTCCTTGCTTTTTCGTCATAAGATGTTGGCGCCTGGAAAAAGAAATCAGTTAAATTCCAAATATCAGTAGTTAAAACTAAACGTTCTTTAACCGATGACATAATTTTTTCAACGGTATTTTTTTCAACTTTAATTCCTTTTTCTTCTAAGACAGGTTGAAAAATTTCAGCTAAAAATGAGTCACTTTTATTTGATAAATAATGATGATTTACAGATTTTGCTTTTTCAATATCAAATCTTGCACCTGCTTTATGAACTCTGTTTAAATCAAATGACTGGTATAATTCTTCTAATGAAAAATATTCTTTTTCAGTTCCGTCATTCCAGCCAATCATGGCAAGAAAGTTTATTAAAGCTTCGGGTAAATATCCATCACCTTTAAATCCTACAAGTTCTTTCCAATCTAAAGGAAATACAGGAAATCCACCAATTTCTCCATCACGTTTTGATAATTTTCCTTTTCCATCCGGCTTCAAAATCAACGGTAAATGTGCAAATTCTGGAGCATCCCAACCAAAAGCTCTGTACAATAAAACGTGAAGCGGCATAGACGGCAACCATTCTTCACCACGAATTACATGCGATGTTTCCATCAAATGATCATCTACAATATTGGCCAAATGATAAGTTGGCATTCCGTCACTTTTAAACAAAACTTTATCATCAAGAAGATTGGTTTCAAACTTAACATCACCACGAATAATATCTTTTAAGTGTAAAGTTTCATCAACCGGCGTTTTAAAACGAATTACATAATGTTCTCCATTAGCAATTCTTTGCGCCACTTCATCAGCAGAAATTATCAAAGAAGTATCTAATTTTTCACGATTAGTATGATTGTAAATAAATGTTTTTTTCTCTGCTTCGTATTCTTTTCTTAAAGCAGTTAAAGATTCAGGAGTATCAAATGCATAGTAACCCCAACCAGAATTGACAAGTTCATCAGCATATTTTTTGTATATTTCTTTTCGTTCACTCTGTCTGTATGGACCAAATTTTTCATTTTTTCCAACCGTTTCGTCAGGAGCAATTCCCAACCATTCCAAAGCTTCCATAATATAAGCTTCAGCACCCGGAACAAAACGAGTCTGATCTGTGTCCTCAACTCTTAAATAGAAAACACCATTGTTTTTTTTGGCAAATAAATAATTAAATAGGGCAGTACGAACTCCGCCAATATGTAATGCTCCTGTTGGACTTGGTGCAAAACGCACACGAACTTGCTTTGACATTTTGTTTAAATTTTGTTGCAAAGATACGACTTTAGTCAAAAGCCTAAAGTCGAAAGTCTGAAAGCTTTTTCGAAAGATTTTCCTTTTTGACTTTCGATTTTCGACTTCCAGACTTATTATTAAAATTACTACTTTTATAGGTTATAATTAAAACAGATTAATTTTGAAAACAACATCTGCAATATACTTAAAGCTTGAGGCTTTCATTAAGAAATATTACACCAACGAGCTGATAAAAGGAATGCTTCTTTTTACGGGATTCGGTCTTTTGTATTTCTTGTTTACGCTTTTTGTTGAGTACTTTCTTTGGTTGAAACCAGCAGGAAGAACTTTTTTATTCTGGCTTTTTGTCGGGGTGGAAATTTTTCTTTTAGTCCGTTTAATTGTTTTCCCGTTATTTAAATTATTCAGGCTTCAAAAAGGGATTGATTATAATCAGGCTTCGAAGATTATTGGAAACCATTTTACAGAAGTTAGTGATAAACTGACCAACTTTTTACAACTTTCATCAGGCGAAAATGCCAATGAAAGTTCAGAATTAGTAATGGCTTCGATTGAACAAAAAGCCAATTCTTTGCAGCCAATACCTTTCGGTAATGCTATTAATTTTAAAGCCAATAAAAAATATCTTCCATTGGCATTGATCCCAATTTTGCTTTTTGTTGTATTTTATATTTCCGGATACAGCAGTATAATTTCTCAAAGTTTTAATAGAGTAGTGCACTTCAATTCCGCATTTTTACCTCCGGCACCTTTCAAATTTGTAATTCTTAATTCTAATCTTCAGGCAGAACAAAATAAAGATTTCGTTATTAAAATGGAATCTGTTGGAAATATTGTTCCGGAAAATGTGATGATTCATATTGGTGATGAAAGCTATTTTATGGAATCTCCGCAAGTTGGAAAATTTGAATTCAAAGTTGAAAAGCCATCTGAAGATATTCGTTTTACTTTTGAAGGGAATTCAGTTTCATCTGAAGAATATGAATTGAAAATAATAACAGTTCCTTCAATCGCAAACTTTGAAATGGTTTTAAATTTTCCTTCTTATCTAAAGAAAAAATCAGAAACAATTCAGGGAACCGGTAATGCAATCGTCCCTGAAGGAACAACTGTAACATGGAAAATGAATACCAAATCTACACAGGAAATTGTGTGGAAAAGAGAAGGAGAGACTTTAAAGTTCAATAAAATTGAAAATGAGTTTAAATTAGCTAAAAATATAAGTCAAAACACCGATTATCAAATACTTACATCAAATAATAAGGTTAAAAACTACGAAAAATTAGATTATCAGCTCTCAGTTATTAAAGATCAGTTTCCAACCATCAATGTTGGACCTGCACCAGACAGTTTAAAGCTTGATAAGAATTATATTCTGGGAAGAGTAGGTGATGATAATGGTCTTTCAAGATTGCAGATTGTTTACTACGAACGCAATAAACCGCAGTCTGCAAAACGTGGAAATATACCGGTGAAGTCTGGAGTATTTGATCAGTTTGTTTTTAATTTCCCCGGTAATCTTCCGGTTCAGGAAGGGGTATCTTATGAATATTATTTTGAAGTTTTTGATAACGATGCACCACACGGATTTAAGAGTACAAAATCTTCTACATTTTCAGATCGTGTTGCTACAACAGATGAAATTCAGGATCAGGAATTGCAGCAGCAAAACAATAATATTAACAGTTTATCTAAGTCTTTAAAAAATCAGACAAAGCAGATTTCAGAGATGGATAAGCTTCAGAATACTGGAAAAGAAAAAGATAATTTAGAGTTTAAAGATCAGCAGAAGATTAATGATTTTATCAAACGTCAGAAACAACAGGACGAAATGATGAAGCAGTTTTCTGAGAAAATGAATCAGAATCTGGACAAATTCAAAGACGATAAAAAAGATAAAACTGCCGATGATTTGCAAAAACGTTTAGATAATGCTCAGAAAGATTTAGAGAAAAACCAAAAATTATTAGATGAGTTAAAGAACCTTAATGATAAATTAAACAGTGAAGAACTGTTTGATAAAATGGAAAAATTTAAACAAATCAGCAAGAACCAATCTCGTAATTTAGAACAATTGGTGGAACTGACCAAGCGTTTTTATGTTTCTAAAAAAGCAGAACAAGTTGCAGAAAAGCTAAATAAATTAGCAGAGCAACAAGAGAAACTTTCCAATAATGAAAAGGAAAATACGAAAGAAAAGCAAGATGAAATCAATAAGTCTTTCGATAAAATTCAGGACGATTTAAAGGATTTGAAGGAAGAAAACAAGACTTTAAAAAAACCATTAGACATTCCATCAAATGCTTCAAAAGAGAAAGATGTAGATAACGATCTTAAAAAAGCCTCAGAAGAATTGAATAAAAAGAATACTTCTTCGGCTAAGCCAAAACAAAAGAGTGCCGCTAAGAAAATGAAGAATATGGCTCAGGAAATGCAATCTGAAATGGAAGGTGGTGAACAGGAACAATTAGAAGAAGATGTGGCAATGCTTCGTCAGATTCTGGATAATCTTTTAGCCTATTCTTTATCGCAGGAAGATGTAATGAAACAGTTTAGATCTATGAAATTGGGTTCATCCGCATTTACGAAAAACATTAAGATTCAGCAGAATTTAAAGCAACAGTTCAGACATGTCGATGATAGTTTATTTGCATTGTCACTTCGTAATCCTAAAGTTGCTGAAGACGTAACAAAGGAAATCGGCAACGTTCAATATAGTATGGACAAAGCAATTGAAACCTTAACCGATGTACAAATTCCAAGAGGTGTTTCGCACCAGCAATATGCCGTTTCTTCTGCGAATAAGCTTGCAGACTTTCTGAGTGATTTATTAAATAACATGCAGATGTCTATGCCAAAACCGGGAGCCGGAAAACCAAAACCAGGGGACGGACAGGGAATGCAGTTACCTGATATTATTCAAAAACAAAAAGGCTTGGCGGATAAAATAAAAGAAGGAATGCAGTCCGGACAAAAGCCTGGAGACAAACCGGGAGAGGGTAAAGATGGAAAGTCTGGCCAAGGGCAAAATGGGGAAGGGAAAGAGAGTGGTAAAGAGGGACGAGGCAACAAAAGTGGTGATAAGGGTTCTTCTGGTAAAGATGGAAAGAATGGTAAAGGGGAACAGAAAGCAAAAGATGGAGAAGATGGAGAAGGAGATGCAGAAGCTATTATGGAGATTTACAAAGAACAGGTTAAACTTCGTGAAGCGTTACAAAAAGAGCTTGCAAAAAAGGGTTTGGATTCTCAGGGAAAATCTGTAATCGACCAGATGAAACAATCTGAAAAACAGATTTTAAATAAAGGTTTTAAAAATGAAAACCTTCAACGTATTTTAAATATACAGCAGGAATTATGGAAATTAAACAATGCAGTTCAGCAGCAAGGTCAGGATACACAAAGACAATCTGAAGTTAATAAAGCTGAATTTTCTAATCGTTCTAATCGTTTACCAAGTTCCTTATTGGAATATTTAAACAGTGTAGAGATATTAAACAGACAATCACTACCTTTGCGCTCGAATTTTAATCAAAAAGTTCAGGAATACTTTAGTACAAAATGATAAACTTTAATTACGAAACAGATTTTACTTTAGGAGACGAACAGGCTTTTAGTGATTGGCTTAGCGCCGTAATTGAATCTGAAAACAAAAGTGAAGGAGAAATCAATTATATATTTTGTGATGATGAATATCTTCATAAGATCAATGTAGAATATCTGGATCACGATACATTAACTGATATAATCAGTTTTGATTATTCTGTTGGTAACGAGTTGAATGGCGATATTTTTGTTTCTATTGAACGTGTTGCAGACAATGCAAAAGACTTCAATGTTTCGTTTGCAGAAGAACTTAAAAGAGTCCTGTCACACGGCATACTTCACTACTGTGGATATAAAGACAAAACAGAAGAAGAAGCTCAATTGATGAGATCGAAAGAAGAAGAGAAAATGAAAATGTTTCACGTGGAACAGTAATATTGAATTATAGAATGCATGTTCCACGTGAAACCAATTGAATTGATTTGTGTTCCACGTGAAACATATTTAAAAGTACAATTACATAATGTTTCACGTGGAACAGTAATTGTGTTTTCTTGAGTAACTTTGTATTTCCGTGACGTGATCTAAATAGTGTTTCACGTGAAACATATACTGAATGTTCTCTTTGAAGTTTCTAGTGGAAATTTCTATTTGAAGTTCTGTTTGGAAGTTCTGTTTGGAAGTTCTGTTTGAAAGTTCTGTTTGAAAGCTCTATTGAAAGTTCTATTGAAAGTTCTATTGAAAGTTCTGTTTGAAAGCTCTATTGAAAGTTCTATTGAAAGTTCTATTGAAAGTTCTATTGAAAGTTCTATTGAAAGTTCTATTGAAAGTTCTATTGAAAGTTCTAT
>NZ_JBDKWC010000003.1:497150-497453 GCF_039749035.1 Flavobacterium olei | reverse complement strand
TGAAAGTTCTGTTGAAAGTTCTGTTGAAAGTTCTGTTGAAAGTTCCGTGTTGAAGTTTCTGTTTTGAAGTTTCTGTTTTGAAGTTTCTCTTCGAAGTTTCTATTTGAAGTTTCTATTTGAAGTTTCTATTTGAAGTTTCTATTTGAAGTTTCTGTTTTGAAGTTTCTGTTTTGAAGTTTCTGTTTTGAAGTTTCTGTTTTGAAGTTTCGCTTCGAAGTTTCTATTTGAAGTTTCTATTTGAAGTTTCTATTTGAAGTTTCTATTTGAAGTTTCTATTTGAAGTTTCTATTTGAAGTTTCTATT
>NZ_JBDKWC010000003.1:0-497050 GCF_039749035.1 Flavobacterium olei | reverse complement strand
TGAAGTTTCTGTATATACCTGAAACTTTAAACCTGAAACAAAAAAAAATAAACACGTTCCACGTGGAACAAAAAATATAATAATTGTAATTCTGAAAATCAGCATAACGATTTCCAGAGAAAATAAAACAAAATGTTTTTAGAAGAATACGATGTAATTGTAGTGGGTGCAGGTCATGCAGGTTCTGAAGCCGCGGCAGCGGCTGCAAATTTGGGATCAAAAACTTTATTGGTAACAATGAGTTTGCAGAACATTGCGCAAATGTCTTGTAATCCTGCGATGGGTGGAATTGCAAAAGGACAGATTGTTCGTGAAATTGATGCTCTTGGAGGATATTCGGGAATTGTTTCAGATCGCACGGCAATTCAATTTAAAATGTTGAATAAGTCGAAAGGTCCTGCAATGTGGTCACCGAGAGTACAAAGTGACAGAATGCGTTTTGCAGAAGAATGGAGAATGATGCTGGAGAAAACTCCAAATCTTGATTTCTATCAGGAAATGGTTAAAGGGTTAATTATTGAGAACGGAAAAATAAAAGGAATAAGAACTTCGCTTGGTGTAGAAATCAAAGCGAAGTCTGTCGTTTTAACAAATGGTACTTTTTTGAATGGTTTGATTCATATCGGAGAAAAACAATTCGGAGGAGGTAGAGCAGGAGAAAGTGCTGCAACGGGGATTACCGAAGATTTGATTAAAGCAGGTTTCGAAGCAGGAAGAATGAAAACCGGTACGCCGCCACGTGTTGATGGACGTTCTCTGGATTATTCGAAAATGAATGAAGAAAAAGGAGATGCGAAGCCAGATAAGTTTTCTTATTCAGATATGACGACTCCTTTAACGCATCAGCGTTCTTGTTACATGACCTACACTTCTTTAGATGTGCATGATATTTTGAGAGAAGGTTTTGACCGTTCGCCAATGTTTAATGGAAGAATCAAAAGTCTAGGTCCGAGATATTGCCCTTCGATTGAAGATAAAATAAATCGTTTTGCAGATAAAGAGCGTCACCAATTATTTGTAGAGCCAGAGGGATGGAATACATGTGAAGTTTATGTAAACGGATTTTCGACATCGCTTCCTGAAGATATTCAATTTAAAGCTTTGAGTTCTGTTGCAGGATTTGAAAAAGTAAAATTCTTTCGCCCTGGTTATGCAATCGAATATGATTTTTTTCCTCCAACACAATTGAAACATACTTTGGAAACAAAGTTGGTTGAAGGTTTATATTTTGCCGGACAAATAAACGGAACAACAGGATATGAAGAAGCAGCATCACAAGGTTTGATGGCGGGAATAAATGCGCATTTAAAAGTTCATGAAAAGGCGCCTTTAATTTTGAAACGTGACGAAGCCTATATTGGAGTACTAATTGATGATCTGATCACAAAAGGAACTGAAGAGCCGTATCGTATGTTTACATCAAGAGCAGAATACAGAACATTGTTACGTCAGGATAATGCTGATTTTAGATTGACACCAATGTCGCATGAAATTGGTTTAGCATCAGAAGATCGTTTGCGAAGAATGGAACGTAAATTAAACGAATCTGAAAAGATGGTTTCATTTTTTAAAGAAACAAGTGTAAGTGTCGCAGAAACGAACCCAATTTTAGAAGCAAAAGAATCAGCCACAATTTCGCAGGGAGATAAGATGTTTAAAATTTTCTCTCGTCCTCAAATTGAATTAGAGGATATGTTGAAATTTGAAAAGGTTTCTTCTTATATCGAAGAAAATGATTTAGATGAGGAAATTGTTGAGCAAGCTGTTATTCAGGTTAAATATTCGGGATATATCGAGAAAGAAAGAAATAACGCGGATAAGCTTAATCGTTTAGAAGATGTCAAAATACCTGAAAATTTCGATTACGAGAAAATCAAATCGATGTCGATTGAAGCAAGACAGAAGTTGGGTAAGATTCGTCCGGTAACGATTTCTCAGGCTTCCAGAATAAGTGGAGTTTCACCGAGTGATATTTCAGTACTTTTGATTTATATGGGGAGATAAAAATGTTTCAAGTTTCAGGTTTAAGTTTTCATTTTTTGTTCCACGTGAAACCCTAAAATTGAAATAGAAGCTATGTTCCACGTGAAACTATTTCAATAAATATTATACAATAAAAAGATCCTAAAAGTGATATTTCATTTTTAGGATTTACTACAATAACCAATATCTATAATTATAAATGGACGTTTTAAATAAAAAACATTTTCTTACTGTTAAAGACCATTCTGTGTCAAAAGAGGTTTTCGATTTGTATTATGATGAAGAGTTAGATATGCTAATTACTTCTCCCCAACCAGAATTGAAAAGCCTTGGAAAATATTATGAAAGTGAAGATTACATTTCGCACACTGATAATAAACGTTCCTTATTTGAAAAAGCATATCATTTTGTAAAAAATATTGCGCTTCAGAATAAATTGAATCTTATTAATAAAGAACAAGTTCATAAAGGTAAAATTTTGGATATTGGAGCCGGAACGGGTGATTTTTTGCTAACAGCTAAAAATAACGGTTGGGAAACAATTGGTATAGAACCTAGTGAAAAAGCAAAAAATATTGCGAGACAAAAAGGAATCGCATTTGTAGATGAAACCGTAGTTCTAGAAAATCATTCATTTGATGTAATTACAATGTGGCACGTTTTGGAACATGTTCCGGATTTAGATGCTCAGATAAACGAATTGAAACGATTGCTAAAACCAACTGGAACATTAATTGTTGCGGTTCCAAATTTTAAATCATTTGATGCTAATCATTATGATGCATATTGGGCCGCTTATGATGTTCCCATTCACTTTTGGCATTTTTCAAAAAAATCAATAAAATTACTTTTCCAAAGAGTAGATATGGATTTAGTTAAAGTGCTTCCAATGAAATTTGATTCTTTTTACGTCAGCCTTTTATCGGAGAAATATAAGTCAGGAAAAATGAATTATTTCAAAGCTGTGTGGATCGGATTAAAATCAAATTTAAAAGCTAAGACTACCAAAGAATATTCTTCACATATTTACGTTATTAAAAATAAATAGGTTTAGAATTAAAATAAGAGTACAGTATGGGCATAAAAAAGCCTAATTAAGGATAATAGTGACTAATTATAGCTATTATTTTTATCATAAATAAAATCAATATCATAAAATTTACGCATTTTATAAAGTTTATGTCAATCCTATTGATTTTTTTATATTTTTGTCATCAATACTTAAAAAAAATAGAATTAAAAAAATGAAAAAAGCATTAGTTATTATCGCACTTTCAGTTTTTGCAGTTTCTTGTAATAAAACAGCAGAGGTAAAGGAAGTAAAAACAGCTTACGTGGATACTTCGGTTTTAATGAAAGAGTACACTGAGGCAAAAGATCTAGAGGCAAAGTATAAAGCTCAGGCAGAAGAGAAAGGAAGACAATTACAGGCTGAGATTTCACGTTTTAAACAAGATGCTGCTAATTTTCAAAGTCAGGCTCAAGCCAACGGACAAGCATGGGCACAACAACGAGGAGCAGAATTACAAAAAAGAGAGCAACAATTAGGTTATGCTCAACAGGCATTAGCGCAACAATTGCAACAAGAAAGCGGTGTTGAAATGGATTCTCTTGTTAGCGGAGTTAAGAAATTCATCAAAGAATACGGAAAGAAAAACGGTTATTCTTATATCTACGGAACTGGAGATGCTGCATCTGTCTTGTATGCTGAAGATAAATATGATATTACAAAAACTATCATTAAAGAATTAAATGATAAATATAAAGCAGAGCCAAAAACAGATGCTAAACCGGCAGCTGAAACTAAAGAAGGCGAAGCAAAAAAATAAGAACACACCAAACTAACTAAATTACTGAAAACCTAAATCCACTAAGATTTAGGTTTTTTTCTTTTTATAAAAATGCGGTAATTTTATTTTTTAATTCAGGCCAAATGCAAAACGTTTCAGAAGCTGCAGCTTACACTTTACAATTCATCAATCAAACGCAAAAGTCCATTTTCCTGACAGGAAAAGCTGGAACAGGAAAAACGACGCTTCTTCGCGAAATTATTGCGACTACGCACAAAAATACCGTGGTTGTGGCACCCACCGGAATTGCTGCTTTAAATGCTGGTGGGGTAACTATTCACTCTATGTTTCAGTTGCCTTTTTCAGCGTTTATTCCAACTTTTGAAGGAAACGCGCAATTTACCGAGACTGTAAAATTTGAAAACAAAGAATCGCTTCGCCGTCATTTTAAAATGAACAATTTAAAGCGAAATGTAATTAGAAACATGGAATTGCTCGTTATTGATGAAGTGAGTATGCTGCGTGCAGATCTTCTCGATGCGGTAGATTTTATGATGCAGTCGGTGCGAAGAAACGCGCAGCCTTTTGGAGGCGTTCAGGTTTTGTTTATTGGGGATTTATTACAATTGCCTCCTGTGATTCGCGATGAGGAATGGCGTACACTAAAAAATTATTACCGTGGAAAATTCTTTTTCCATTCTCATGTGCTGCAGCAATATCCTCCGATTTATATCGAATTATCGAAAATTTACAGGCAGACCGACGATGCCTTTATCTCTGTTTTGAATAATTTGAGAAATAATCAAATTACTCCACAAGACATAAGTGTTCTAAATCAGTATGTTAAGCCAGATTTTGACTTTAAGGAGAATAAAGGTTATATCACCCTGACCACGCATAATGCTAAAGCTGATTCCATCAATATACAGGCAATCAATGACTTAGATGGAAAGGAATATGTTTTTACCCCTTTTGTAGTTGGAGATTTTCCGGAAAAGATATTTCCCGTAGAAGAAGAATTAAAACTGAAAGTCGGTGCACAGATCATGTTTGTTAAGAATGATTTGTCTTTCGAAAAAAGATATTTCAACGGAAAAATGGGAATTGTGAAATCCCTTTCAGACGAAGAAATTTTTGTGCATTTTCCGGAGGAGAATATAACACTCGAAGTCGAAAAGTACGAATGGAAAAATATCCGCTACAAAGTCAACGAGCAGACCAAAGAAATTGAAGAGGAAATAATGGGAACTTTTGCGCATTATCCAATCAAACTTGCGTGGGCAATTACAGTTCACAAAAGTCAGGGTCTCACTTTTGACAGAGCTGCACTCGATGTATCGCAAGTTTTTCTGCCCGGGCAGGCCTATGTAGCACTTTCACGTTTGCGTTCGTTAAATGGGCTTATTTTGCTTTCTCCGATGCAGATGAATGGTATTTCGAACGATCAGGATGTGATGGATTATGCTTTGAATAAAGCGACTGAGGAAAGTCTCGAAAAGTCATTACATTTTGAAACTAAAAATTTTATTCATAACTATTTGATAAACAGTTTTAACTGGATAGAATTGGCACAGGAATGGCGAAACCATCGTTTTAGTTATAATGAAAATGCAGCCGGTTCAGAAAAATCAAAACACTCGGTTTGGGCGCACAAACGCATGGATACGTTTGAACAGCTTTTAGATCCCTCACAAAAATTCATCAATCAGCTCAATAAAATTTTTATCAAAGAAACGGTTGATTTGTTTTTTGTGAAAGAAAGGGTAGAAGCGGCTTATGATTATTTCTTTAAACCCATGGACAAACTCGTAGAGGATCTGATTTATAAAATGGCTGAAATACAGAAATTTAAGAAAGTTAAAGAATATTACGAAGAACTTACTTTCCTGGAAGATCTTCAGACGAAAGCGGTTTTACGGTTAATGAAAGCCAGATTGTTGATGGAGGTTATGGTTTCGGGAGAGGCAATCAGTAAGGAAAAGTTATCATCTCCGATTATTAAAAATTACAAAAATAATAAAGCGGAAAAGATTCGCGATGAGCTTAAAATAACAAATACAGACATTTTCCGGATAGAAGAGCCGGTCGTCCGATATAAGTCAGCCCGGGCAGAAAAAAATGAGCTTAAAACGGCTAAAAAAACGACCGTTGAAGAAACGCATGATTTATGGTTAGAAAAATATTCTGTTGAAGATATCGCGAGAATGCGTAAATTGACAGTACAAACCATCGGGACACATTTGATAAAACTGATTCAGTCCAAAAAAATAGAAATTAGCGATGTTATGCCTTATGATAAAATTTTGGCGCTGCGTGAGGCATTTCAGTTTTATCAGGAAGAATCTTTGAATGGTTTGAAGGAAAAACATGGCGACGAATTTACCTGGGACGAATTAAAAATGTTTAAGGCAAGCATTAATTAATTTGATTTAGGTCCCACGTGAAACAGTACTTCTAGTTTTTAAAAATCTAATTTATAACGCATTAAAGCATTTTTTGACATGAAAACACTTCAATCATTTTTAATGGTTTTGATTTTTAGTTCGCAAATTTCAAACGCGCAGGATCTCAAACCAGAATACCAAAAATTCGTTTCTAAATTTATTTCAGACGTAAAAAGTGGAAATAAAGAAGCAATTTCTAAACAAATTAATTATCCGCTAAAACGTGATTATCCAATTCCATCAATAAATAATAAAACCGATTTTTTAAAAAGGTATAATGAAATCTTTGATACTGTCTTAATTGGAAAAATAATAAAATCAGATCCTGTAAAAGACTGGTCAGAAATGGGCTGGCGCGGCATAATGCTAAATCAGGGTGATTTATGGATGGATACTGACGGAAAAATTACAGCCGTAAATTACCAATCTGTGGTAGAAAAAAAGAAAAAAAATTCTTTGATTGCTTCGCAGAAAAAAGCGGTAAATTCTAAAATTGCGACTTTTAAAGAACCCGTTGCTGTTTTAGAAACTTCCAAATTCAGAATCCGAATTGATGATTTGGGAAACAACAATTACCGATATGCTTCATGGTCGGTCAAAAAGAAAATGACAGAAGCTCCGGATTTAATTATCGAAAAAGGAGTTTTCACTGCTGATGGAACAGGCGGAAATCATCATTACAAATTTAAAAAAGGCAATTTCAGATACGAATGTCATTTTATCGTTTTGGGAGAAAAAGATTCTCCTCAGGCGATATTGATTATTTATCAGTCCGGTAAAGAGATACTTTCGCAAAACGCTAAAATTGTTTCACGATAAACAAAAAAAATCCGGATTCAATCGAATTCGGATTTCTTTTTTACAGCGCAGACATTGCTTTTTCCAGTTCTTTTTCCTGGGTGATTTTGGTTAATTTCAACTTTTGGATGGCAACATCATTTTCTTTTGCTTTAATTTTCTGCTTCTGAATTTCTTCGTCAGAGATTGAAGTTGTATTTATCTTGTTTTCCAATTTCTGATTGGCGATTTCCAGTTTATCGATTTTATCTTTGGTGGATTTTAAATTGCTTTCAGACTTGGTCAGGTTTTTCTTTTTTAATTCTAAATCCTTTTGCTCCTTCTTGAGCAAATCAATTTTATCATCGAGTTTTTTGTGGCTCTCTTTTAAGAATCGCTGCGTTTCAGCTTCATTTCTTTTCAATTCAATTTCTTGTGTTGCAATTGTTTGAGCCTGTTGTGCAAAAAAAGATTGCGAGTTAAGCAGTAATACCACAATCAGGGTTTTGAAAATTTTGTCCATAATATGATTTTTAAGGACGAATTTAGAGGATGAAATTTTCAGAAAGTGCCAGAGAAATTTTTAAAAGTAATAGAATAGGACAAAATTCAGAATGCTCTTATTGCTTAAACCAATAATTCCAATTTTTTTCATTTATTCCGTATTTTCCTTCCCACCAACGTAGAGGATATAGGATATCATCATTTCTAATTGGTCTACGTTTTCGTTCTAAATATGTGATATATTTTTCTGTATATCCAACATGCTCATTACTATTTAAAATTCCACATATTCCAAATATCTCTAATATGGCCTGACGTTGATATTGATTTGATTTTATACAATTTTTAATCAAATTAATTATCTTATTTGGTCTATCAGTATATTGTGCACTAGATATTTTCTCTTTTAAACAATTGAGAATCTCAAAATCTTGTCTTACTGGATTGGCATTCGGAAAATTTTTGAAATTTTCTAAATCGAATAATATGTAGTCAGCGTTATCATTGCATGAACCGTCTTGGTGTTTAAAATAATTAAATAAGTTAAAATCTATAGGGTTCTCCAATTGATATAGACGCAATCCACAAATACGACATATATTTTCGTTTGGAAAATCAGATGCAAAAAAGTCATGTTCTGGTAAAACTTTAGCAATGCAATAGCTTGATAAGAAAGAACGATATTCTAATTTTTGTGTACTCAAACTATATAAAAAACTATTTACGACACTTTTTTTATCAATTTTTCCAACAGCTTCTTTTATTCTTTTAAAAATATTATTGTGGGAAATTATTTCAAGATCAAACATCGCATTTTCAGATTTTGCAATTTCAAAATCTAAATTTGAAATGTTATTAGTGTAGGTTTCCCACCATCTGTCTGATTCTGTTTTTTGAGCATTTTTTATAGCTGAAATGAGTATTTTGAGTCCCTTTTTTTTCATACTTACTTTGATAGATTGATTAACCAAAAAAAATTAATCTAAATTATGTCAGGAAGTTTTTGCAGATATGACGAATAAGGTATTTTAAAAACAGAATAAGACAAAAAAAATCCCGTTCCGAAGAACAGGATTGTAAATTATAAGTTTTCAACCAAAATCCAGGCTTGCGGATTTTCGCCTTTCTGAATTTCTTTTTGTGCTTGTTCTGCTTCCCGCATTGTAGCGTAGCTTCCATATAAAACAGGAAACAAGCCGTGTTTGTTTTCTTTTAGCATTCTAGCTTTAAAACCATCTTTTATCAACTGCTTATAGGCTTTTTTTGCATTTTGTTCACTTCTAAACGCACCTGCCATGATATGATAGGGCATAGTTGGTTCTACTATTTCAACTTTAGCCGAATCAACAGAAAGGGTTACAGCCGGAAGCGGACTTTTAATAAAAAAAGTGGCTTCCTGAATTTTATTCTGAACCTTTTTCTGAACAGATTGCTCAACTAAAAGTGTCTGGTTTTCAATTTGATTTTGATATAAAGGATAACCAATGCTTCCTGTAATTCCAAGTCCTAAAACCAAAATTGCTGCGTATCTCAGGAACGAATTGGAAGATTTTGCTTCTTCTTCATTTTCATGCAATAAAACAGTTTCTTTTTCTTTTGATGCAATTTCTTCGATTTTTTTCTCGAAGATTTCTTTTTTCACCATTGGAGACACAAACGGACTTAATCCAAAAGAAGTTGCAAGATAATTGGTCTGGTCGTTGGGTGTAAAAACGATATTACTTTCAGAATTTAAACGCAGTTCACCGATGTTTTTTAAAGATACAAAGCCATTTTCTTCCAGCGTTTTTTGCCAGTTCAGTACCTCAAAAGCAATTGCACTTACAGCAAAACCATAAGATGTTTTCTCTGCCTGCGCAATATGATTTGCCAACAAACCGTCGTTGTTTTTAATACGGCTGTTAAAAGAAATAGTTTTCTTTGGAGGAAAAAACGAATTAGTGCTTTCATTTAGGTGGGCCGAATAAGTTTCGGTTAAAAATGCACCAAATCCGGGAACCGTTACACACTGATAACGATACAATAACTGTGAAATATGTACTTCGATTTTCATAGTAACAAAGTTAGACAACGCATATAGTTATCAAAATTTTATTCACAATTTTTATTAACAATTCGAGAATATTTTTAGACAACTCAGATTCAATTAATTAATTAAGGAAATGGTTATGCATAAGTCTAATTCAAAATTAAATCTGGTTAATTTATTAAGAAATTACTTTGTTTTATTGATATTTGTGACTTCAAAAAATAAAAATAGATTTTCTATTTTACATAATGTTTATGATGACAGATCAGGAATTGTTTAGTCTGCTGGCCTTGCTTAAGGTTGATGGAATAGGAGATATAATGGGAAAAAAATTGCTGAACAGTTTCGGTAAGGCCTCTGAAATTTTTAAAGCCAAAAGTACGCAGTTGGCTGCTGTTGATGGAATTGGAGCTGTCTTATTAAAAAATTTAAAAGACAAAAGCATTTTTGAAAAAGCAGAAAAGGAACTTCAGTTTATTAAACGTAATAATATTCAGGTTTCTTTTTTTCAGGATGAAACATATCCCACACGTCTCAAGCATTGTATTGACTCGCCAATTTTAATTTTTACTGCGGGAAATATTGACTTAAACAACAAAAAAATAATCAGCATTGTGGGCACCAGGCAAATCACTGCTTACGGAATCGACTTCTGTAGAAAATTGATAGAAGAACTGGCGCCGCTAAATCCGATTATCGTGAGCGGATTTGCCTACGGTGTTGATATTGTCGCACACCAGGCCGCTATGGATCATGGCTTGCAGACAATTGGAGTTTTGGCTCATGGTTTAAATCAGATTTATCCAAGAACGCACAAAAAATATATGGCGAAAATGGAGGAAAATGGTGGATTTATTACCGAGTTCTGGAGCGATTCTAATCCCGATAAGGAAAAATTTGTACGCAGAAATCGGATTGTTGCCGGAATGACCGAAGCTACTATTGTGATTGAATCTGCAGATAAAGGCGGTTCCTTAATTACTGCGAATATGGCAAACGATTATAATCGCGATGTGTTTGCCGTTCCCGGAAGAGTTATGGACAAGTACAGTCAGGGTTGTAATAATCTGATTAAAACCCAGAAAGCCAATTTACTGACCAGTGCCGCAGATTTGGTTTATATCCTAAATTGGGACATTAAGCAAAAAGGGCAAAATATTCAAAAACAGTTATTTGTAGAATTAGATTTGGATGAGCAAAAAATATACGATTACCTCTTAAAAAATGGCAAAGAATTGCTGGACACGATTGCATATGATTGTGATTTTCCCATATTTAAAATGTCTGGAATTCTGATTAATATGGAATTAAAAGGTGTAGTAAGACCTCTTCCCGGAAAACTTTTTGAAGCCATTTAAAATGGAAATTATATATCATTTTCTTCTGAAGTGCTTGAATAGTCTGAATAAAATATAAATAAGCAAAAGCCCAAAGAATATATTCAGAATCTGAAATAAATAAGGCGGTATATCGTAATCTTCAATGTATTTATTCATCTTTTTGTTTTTTAAGTGGTTAATATACTTGAAGTTACTAAATTATAATTTAAATCTAAAAAGAAAGCTGACTTTTATTAGTCAGCTTTTCAAATCTAAATATTTCATTTATTGATTATTCTCATTGTAACTCCAAAATGCTTCTTCAGCACCCGCGCCATCTAAAAGACAAAAAGCAGCGTAAGATATATTAACTAACCAATCATCAAGTTTTAATGTTTGTTCTTTGGAAATCAATTTATTACTCTGTAACATTCCTTCAGGATGAATAGCCCACATTCTACCGAGATGGCAGATTCCCATTATGGCACTTATGATTCTTTTATCTATAAATTCTTTTTCCATTTCTGGTGCAAGGACTTGTAAAGCCTTCATAATTAAGTGATAGTTTTCTTCACGCAATTTTCCTTGAAATGGCCGAAGATGACCTAGAAAACCATTTTGCCACCTTTCATGTTCAAAGTTTTCATGACTTCCGCTTTGATACATCAATTCTTCAATCGCATCTTCGATTGTCATCATCCAAAAGCTATTTTTATTTTCCAAATCCCAGAACTTCTCTCACTTTTGCTAAAACACCATCAGCGATAACAGAAGCTTTTACTGCACCTATTTTTAACAGAGCGTCTACTTCATCCAGGTTATTCATATAATAGTTGTATTTTTCTCTTTCGGTTTTAAATTTTTCTGTAATCAATTCAAACAAAGCTTGTTTCGCGTGGCCGTAACCGTAATTTCCGCCCAGATAATTTGCTCTCATTTGTTCCGTTTGTTCTTGATTTGCTAATAAAGCATAGATCGCGAAAGCGTTACAGGTATCAGGATTTTTAGGATCTTCAAGCGGAGTGCTGTCTGTTTCTATACTCATTACTTGTTTACGTAATGTCTTGTCATCCAGGAAAATGTTGATAATATTATTGGCAGATTTACTCATTTTACCGCCATTTGTTCCCGGAATCAGCATAATGTGTTCCTCGATTTTAGCTTCCGGAAGTACAAAGGTTTCACCCATTTGATGATTGAAACGCGCAGCAACATCACGTGTAATTTCTAAATGCTGCAACTGATCTTTTCCAACCGGTACAAATTCTGCATCATACAATAAAATATCGGCAGCCATTAACATTGGATACGTAAAAAGTCCGGCGTTTACGTCGTCTAAACGATCTGCTTTATCTTTGAAAGAATGTGCCAGAGTCAATCTCTGAAATGGAAAAAAACAGCTTAAATACCAGGTTAATTCAGTAGTTTGAACCACATCCGATTGTCTGTAAAAAGTAACTTTTTCAGGATTCAATCCGCACGCAAGCCAAGCGGCTGCAGTGCTGTATGTGTTTTCTCTTAACGTTTTTCCGTCTTTAATCTGAGTAATCGAATGTAAATCAGCAATAAATAAATAAGATTCGTTTGCTGGATTATTCGATAATTCAATCGCCGGAATAATTGCTCCTAATAAATTTCCTAAATGAGGTGTTCCTGTACTCTGAACACCGGTAAGTATTTTTGCCATTATTTTTATTTCTTAATCGCAAATGTCGGAATGTTTTTTTTAACCGCAAAGCTCGCAAAGATTTATACGCGATTCATACAGGGATTTTTACTATAAATGTTGTTTATACCAAAGGGAGTAAGGAGTTTTTTCGGTAGAGTTAAATTCTTTATGATTTTCCTGGAGTCTGAATTGAATTTATTAGATTATTTAGGACTAAACCTTTTTGGAGAACAACTTCATTATCACAACGAATAAAATTATTTGGATAGAATTCATTTCTCTTTCTTACATTTGAATCTATGAAAATATTGAAAATTGCTTTTTGGATTCTTTGGCGCATTTGGTTTTACGTTTTAATGGCGATTCCGATCTTAATTATGTTGCCGTTTTTACTCGTTTCTATTATCTCCGAGAAGGGATATCCTTATTTTTTTAAAATGGCCCGTATCTGGGCTAAAATTATCCTTTTCGGAATGGGTTTTTACTACACTGTAAAACGCGAACAAAAACTCATTAAGGGTAAAAGTTATATGATTGTGGCCAATCATACTTCTATGACCGATATTATGCTGATGCTGGTACTTATAAAAAATCCTTTTGTTTTTGTGGGGAAAAAAGAACTGGTGAAGATTCCGCTTTTCGGATTTTTTTATAAAAGAACTTGTATACTGGTTGACAGAAATTCGTCAAAAAGTAAAAATGAGGTTTTCAAAAGAGCTCAGGACCGTCTAAATCAGGGTTTAAGTATTTGCATTTTCCCGGAAGGAGGCGTTCCGGATGATGAAAGTATTTTGCTGGATGAGTTTAAAGACGGTGCTTTCAGACTGGCTATTGAACATCAGATTCCGATTGTGCCAGTTGTTTTTGCTGATAATAAAGAACGATTTTCTTATACTTTTTTAAGCGGCAGCCCCGGAAAAATGCGGGCCCGAATTCTGCCTTTTATAGAAACTGCAGGTTTCACATCAGAGAACAGAAAAGAGTTGAGAGATAAAGTCAGAACTTTGATTTATAACGTTTTGATTGAATTTAGTACTAAGAAATAATACTATAATAAATTTAAAAGCGGGCTGATTTTTCTAAAATCAGCCCGCTTTTGCTTTGAATTAAAAACCCCCAATTTTTATTTAAAAGTTATTATCTGTGAATTATCTTCTCTGAAATAAAACGCAATGCTTTTTTAAATTTCAATTTGGTCTTTCTTCGGTTTTTATTGTACAACAATTCCATTTTTTCTTTCATGATTAAAAATATTAATAGCTGATAATAAAGAGTTTAAATAATAACTCAAGTTAATGTCACATTATTATAGATGAAGAAAAATTAAAAAGGTTGCGCAGATTAAGAAAAAAAATTTGATAAAAATCCGTCAGTGTACTAACTAACGGATTTTTTGATCAAATAACCAACCAATATAAATTCTAAAAAAACTGCAAATTGATATATGGCAGTACCAATTACAAACTGCTTTTTTTATAAGATGATGTATTTTAAAAAAGGTTGCGTCTTATTTCATTATTTATTTTCAGGATAAAAAAAAAGCCGAAAGATTCTTAGATCTTTCGGCTTTTGCGAGTCTGCTGGCAGACTTATTTTTATGCATTTGCCAATTCTTTGATATGCTCTTTAATTTTAACTTCCAGTTCATCAGCAAGTTCCGGATTGTCTTTAATTAAAGTTTTAACAGCGTCACGTCCTTGTCCTAATTTTGTATCGCCGTAGCTAAACCAGGATCCTGCTTTTTTTACAATGTCAAATTCAACCGCTAAATCTAAGATCTCTCCTGTTTTAGAAACTCCTTCTCCGTACATAATGTCAAATTCGGCAGTTTTAAATGGTGGAGCAACTTTGTTCTTAACGATTTTAACTTTCGTTCTGTTTCCGATTACGTTTTCACCGTCTTTAATCTGAGATGAACGACGAATATCTAAACGTACAGAAGCGTAAAATTTAAGTGCATTACCTCCGGTTGTAGTTTCGGGATTTCCGAACATTACACCGATTTTTTCACGAAGCTGGTTAATAAAGAAAACAGTACAATTTGTTTTACTGATAGTTCCTGTAAGTTTTCTTAGTGCCTGAGACATTAAACGAGCATGAAGACCCATTTTAGAATCTCCCATTTCCCCTTCAATCTCACTTTTTGGAGTTAAAGCCGCAACAGAGTCAATTACAACAATGTCAATAGCCCCTGAACGAATTAGGTTCTCAGCAATTTCCAAGGCTTGTTCTCCGTTGTCTGGCTGAGAAATAATCAGATTTTCGATATCTACATTTAATTTTTCTGCATAGTTTCTGTCAAATGCGTGCTCTGCATCGATAAAAGCGGCAATTCCTCCCGCTTTTTGAGCTTCTGCAATTGCATGCAGGGTCAAAGTAGTCTTTCCTGAAGATTCCGGACCATATATTTCAATGATTCTTCCTTTTGGATACCCATTAACTCCAAGAGCTAAATCTACTCCAAGAGAACCAGAAGAAATAGTTTCTACTTCTACAATGGCTTTATCGCCCATTTTCATTACGGTTCCCTTCCCGTAAGTTTTATCTAATTTGTCAAGCGTAAGTTGTAGCGCTTTTAATTTTGCATCTTTTTCTGAACTCATCTTTTCTTTTTCTTTTTCTTTCATGTAAAATTTTATAATTTTTTCATTCTCAAAACAAATCAGAAATTTTAATATCTTCTTGATTTAGATTTGTATCAGGCTTGTAATAATGCAAAACTACTTCTTTTTTTTGAAGTTTAGTTCTATCCGGTTGTTACAAATTGTCACAAATTGTACTACAAAAATAACGCCTTTAATTCTGTAGCATCTGAAGGTTTTATTTTTCCGGCAAGCAATAAACTCAGCTGTTTACGGCGCAGCGCAGCGTCAAATCGCTGTATTTCCAAGTCAGTTTCCGGTACAATTGGAGGGACTTCTACCGGTCTTCCTGTATCATCAACGGCTACAAAAGTATAAATCGCCTCGTTGGCTTTGGTTCGGTTTCCCGATTCGCGGTCTTCTACCCACACATCAATAAAGACTTCCATTGAACTTTTGAATGATCTTGAAACTTTTGCTTCTACCGTTACAACGCTTCCCAGAGAAATGGCTCTGTTAAAAGCAACATGATTTACAGAAGCTGTTACTACAATTCGGCGGGAATGTCTGCGGGCGGCGATACTTGCTGCACGGTCCATTCGGGCTAATAGTTCGCCTCCGAAAAGATTGTTTAAAGGATTTGTTTCGCTCGGTAAAACTAAGTCGGTTAAAATGGTAAGGGATTCTGATGGATGTTTTGGATTCATTTTTTTGAATAATAAATTTATTTTTGCCACAGCATAAACGGATCAGGATCTGTGAATTTGTGGCTATTTTTTTAAAACAGTGTCGCTTTTAATTCAGCCAGTAAACAGCCATTACAGCTGGTATAAAATAGATGACAATGGTTCTGGCACCATCGTAATCTTTTGCAAGTCTTTGTCCGAAAAGCATCATTAACAAACAGATGCAGGAAAAGACAGCACCGTAAAATCCAAATTCTCTTCCGTTGTTGGTGAGTAATTGAATGCCGCCAACGATACATAAAATTCCGGGAATCAATTCCAAAATCAACAAATGTAAAAGAGCCAGCGGAACCTGATTTTTCAATGGTGTCTTAGCGAAGTGTTCTTTAAGCCACGAGACATTATCTTTCCAGTAAAATATTTTTTCGTAACCTGACTGTAAGAATGTTAAAGCTAAAAATGCCAGAAGCAGTATTGAGGCAACATTATTCATTTTAAAACTATTTTTTATGAATTAAACGCGTTAGTTTGATAGATAAATCGGTCAGAATTATTTTTGCATTTCCGTTTCTTTCGATATGATAGAGAGCATCTGAAAGTTCTTTAAATATTTCGTGAATATTATTTCCGTTGACAAACGGAGCAAAATTTTCCAATTTAAATTTATCCACTTTTGGTTCGATGTATACCAAAGCAGGTGCCTGATAATTGAGCATTAAAGCTTGTCGGAACATTTCGATACAATAATGAATGAATTTTTTTTGACTTTCGCGCCCCAGCGCAGCAATTTGTTCGCTCCAGGAAATCAGATCCTGAATCGCGGCGGCGTTTCCTTTTGCTCTAAAGGCGGCGCGGACCCAATTTACAAACCATTGCTCAAAAGGCAATTCATCATCATCTTCTTTTAATAAATGCAATGCTTTACTAAAATTGCCCTGTGCCTGATGCGCGATTTTTTTGGCTAAGTTAGGGTCTATATTTTCCTGAGCCACCAAGGCTTCTGCGATAATTTTTTCCGGAAGTCCGTTAAAGTGAATTACCTGACATCTCGAACGGATGGTTTGTATAATATCTTCTTCATTTTCAGAAATCAGAATAAACATCGTTTTGTCTGATGGTTCTTCTAAAAGTTTTAAAAGCTTGTTGGAAGCAGCAATATTCATTTTATCGGCCATCCAGATTATCATGATTTTATAACCGCCTTCATACGATTTCAGCGCAAGCGATTTTAAAACTTCCTGTGCATCTTCAACACGAATTTCTCCCTGTTTATTCTGCACGCCGAGAATTTTATACCAGTCAAATAAACCTCCGTAAGGCATTTCCTGAATAAAACCGCGCCAATCCTGAATAAAATCTAAACTTTTGGGTTTTGTTTTTACATCTTCGGTGGTTACAGTGGGATAAATAAAATGCAGATCGGGATGAGAAAGATTGTCAAACTTAAGATTGCAGGAATCGTTTCCGTTTGAATTTTCTTCGCCGGTGTTACTGCATAAAATGTACTGTGCGTAGGCAATGGCGGTAATTAATGTCCCGCTTCCTTCGGGACCGACAAATAATTGTGCATGAGGAATTCTACCAGAAGCAGCACTTTTTATCAAGTGGCTTTTGATGTAATCTTGACCTAAAATTTGAGAAAATTGCATGGAACAAAGATAGTAGAAAATGACAGAGTCAGAAATTTTCAGGATAAGATTATTTATGAGCAATAATTTAAAAAAGCGAAATTATTTTTTGAAATTTCTGGATGGATTTTGACACAACTTTGTTAATAAATCACTCAAGCTGAGCAGATATGAAGATTTTTTTGTTAATATTTTTTTTCTAAAAACGACAAACGTAAGGTTTTTTTGATTATTTAAGAGAGTAAATTTTCAAATATCATAGCGAATCTCTTACATATAGCGGGTTTCGGTTTTTAACAAAAAGCGCGTTAAAACGCACATTTTCTCGACATAAAGCGATTTTTTAAGTTTTTTTTAAGATTTTTTTTTGAAAAAAAAATTCATTCCAGTTGTAATTTAAGTTAAATTATATATTTTTGTTTTTCAACAACCAATTATAAATAAGAATCTATGAAAGGGAAAATTATTTTATTTAGTGCTTTTTTAATGTTAACTACAGCGGCTGTAACAGCACAGGCCAAAAACGCACCAAGAAGTATTATTAGTACAACTGCGCTTATCCGTAAATACCATGATCAAAAAGAATTAAGTGGTATGCAAAAAGGAGAGCTTTTGGAATTATACATTGAGCGTATTAAAGTTTTAGTAAAAACTCTCCCTTACATTGCTTTGGTTACTAAACCAGGTGTAACTATGGCCGACTTAGGTATTCCGGACGATAGTGAGCACAAAAAAGTATTGGATGCTCAGGCAGTTGGTACAACAACATTTTTGGATACCACTGTAGAGTTTCAAAGAAAAATGATGCCTTACTCTGATAAAGGAAATCTAATTGCCGCAATCTTATTCTACGAAAGTACATTGAAATCATTACACGAGTTCAACGATTTGAACGAAATGTAATAAAAGCTTATATTTTTTAAAACCTTTTTTACAGTGTTTGCGTAAATGATTTAAATTTATTTGTACACTATGAAAAACAAAATAAAAAATAACTCACTCCCGGGCTGTCCGCATAAATTTCGGAATGCCCGTGAGGAGTTTTTTCATTTACGCATACCCAAATTTATTATTAACAGTAATACCCCCTTATCATGAAAAAAATTACTCAATTAATCTGCGTTCTTTTGACAGTTACGAGTATGAGTGCTCAACAAGAGAAAGGAATTATGGGCTACACGAATTGGTTAAACAACTGGACCGAGTTTAAGCCTAACAAAGTTGACTATGGAGAAGCAAACCAAATTTTAGCAGGAAATATTTCTGTTAATACTAAATTGCTGAAAAGAAATATTTACGTTTTGCAAGGAAACGTATATGTTACAAATAATGCTGTTTTAACTATTGAACCGGGAACTGTTATTATTGGTGATTTCGAAACAAAAGGAACATTGGTAGTTACAAAAGGTGCGCAACTAGTTGCAGACGGTTTAGAAACAGATCCAATTGTATTTACTTCAAACAGAAGCATGAAAAAAGCTGGTGATTGGGGTGGAATTGTAATCCTTGGAGATGCTCCAATTAATAAATTTGGAAATGTAGGTTCTTATAACCTTGATCTTGATCCAACTCTTACTACTTACGGAGGAGACAACGTTGCCTCAAATTCCGGAATCTTAAGATTCGTAAGAATTGAATTTGCTGGTAAAAAAGTAAAAGGAGTGGATACTTTTAATGGTTTAACTCTTGCTGCTGTTGGAAACAAAACAATTCTTGAAAACATTATGGTAAGTTATGCCGGCGGAGATTCTTTCGGAATCTTAGGTGGTGACTTAAATGCTACAAAATTTGTTTCTTACAAATCTGTTAATGATGACTTTAAATTCACACAAGGAGTACAATGTCGTTTCTTTAACTCTTTAGCAGTTAGATCTTCTTATTTCTCAAGTACCAAAGACGGATCTCGTTGTATGGAGGTTAAATCTTTTGAGAAGAAAAGTGAAACAGATTTCACTAAAAAACAAACTTTAGTTGTTGCAAGTAATATCACAATGGTTAATGACAGCGAAAACATTAAAGCAGACATTCAGGCTGGTCTTGTAAAAGAAGCAGTATATGTAGCTGAAAATGCTTCTCTTGAGATGAAAAGAAGTGTAATCTCCGGATTTAACCCTGCAGTATTATTAGACAGCAAAACTGAAATCAATGATGCCAACCTTAAAAAAATCAAATTTGAGGAAATGTACTTCAACTTATGTAACGGAAATATCTTTACAGAGTACAATTCTAATAACGAAGATTTAGAGAGCTGGTATGGAAACAGTGTTTTCTTTAATGTTTACTCACAAAGTGACAACAAAGAAACATTTATTGATATGTTCAATCCTAAAAAACCAGACTTCAGACTACAATTAGGAAAAATCACGGCTTCAAGCGGTAACAGATAAATAGTTTCGATTTTTATTTCCCACGCGTAAATTTTATTAATTAAGTCCCCAGACACAATTTATGTATCGTCTCTTAGGGCTCAAATAAAGATCAAAACATAATGGTATCTACGAAAAAATATTTTTTATATATAATATTTTTGGTTTCGCCTATATCGTTAACTCTATATGCACAGAATACAGCAGATAAACCTACACAGGCTGCTGATTCTGGTTGCACATTAACTTTAGGTAATGTAAACCAAATTAATAATAACGCTGTTGTTACAAACAGCAATTCAGACAAATTTAATCAGTTTATAGTAGGGATGTCCAACCCCAAGGACAGCCTTACTATAGCAGCTGAGCCAAATAGTGTATCTGGCGATTGTCAGGAGAATTCAACGATTACTTCAACTTCAATTCTTGCAAAAGATATAATTGAAAATTACAAGTATGATTTCTCTGAAACATTCATTGATATTTTGTTTTTTGAGCGTATAGATCTAGCAAGAACTCGCACTATATGATTCGAAAAATTACTTTATCTTTTACTAAATTCTTATTTTTATTTGGCATATTCTTGTTTGCTGAAGCGAAAATGCATGCCCAAACTATTGTGCCTCAGCAATTAGATGGTTTGGAGAAACTGTGCGCAGGTAATTCTTTTAATGAATTTTTTGCAACATTTAGCTATGTAAATTTCCCGGCAGGCACGACATTCGCTGTAGAACTTGTAGATACAGCCAATAATCCTATAGCTACAACATTATTACAGACAACTGATTTATCGGTAACGCAAAAAACTATAAAATTTGCAGTACCGGTAAATCTTGTTGGTTCTGATACTTACGGTTTAAGAATCAAAACCTCAACAGGTTATACCAGTGTGAGGTACAAAAATTCTTTAGGTAACACTTCTTTCCCTGCTTATTTTAAAGATTATGAATCATCATTTTCAATTAATAACAAGGAAACCAGTGCTATTATTTGTTCTGGCGGTACTATAACCCTTTCAATAGATGCCAATGCAACATCTCCATTAAATATCGAAAAATTAAAATACAAATGGTTTAAAGATGGTGCCGCTATCGCAGGACAAAGTGGTAAAACGTTAACCGTAAATGCAACGGGTGATTATTATGTTACTATTGATTATGGAGAATGTACAGATCCAAACTTTAGTTCTAATCATATTGCCGTAGGAAGTTCGTCTTCAGGAGCAGGAGTAACAATTAATTCCAGTCTTGGAAATCCTTTTTGCGGCAGCGGAACGGGAACGGTGTTAACAGCAACTTCAGGAAATAGTTATGTATGGAAAAAAGACGGAACAGTACTTTCAGGCGTAACTACCCGTACTTATTCTACAAATGAATCCGGATTATATACAGTAGAAGTTGATTTTGGTGGTTGTAAAGCTACAGGTTCTATTAATCTTCAAAGTAATGGATTTGAAGCAAGTATCGATGCTCAAGACGGTTACAAAATCAGCGAAGGTGAATCAGTAACTGTAACGGTTACAACCGATGCAACAAGTCCTAAATTCGAGTGGTATCTGAATAATAATCTAATTACAGGAGAAACAGGTAATACATATACGCTCTCAGTAAAGGGTAATTATAAAGTAATAATTTCCCAGGCTTCTGGGTGTACGGCAAAAAGAGAATTTTCATTTCGTATAAATGGTGATTCAGGACCTTCCAGTGTTATTCCAAATATCATAAAATTAAACGGAATGAATCCGTACTGGAATATTCCGGATGAATACAAAAATGCAAATACACAAGTCATCATTATTAGTTCAAACGGAGATAAGGTGCTTGACGTATTTAATTACCAAGGCGACTGGCCTCAAAACAGTATAGATTTTAAAAATGTAAATCCAGTATATTACTATGTCATCAAAGGCGATGCAGGTGAAAAAAAAGGATCAATAACTGTGATAAAATAATATGAAGAAAATTTTACTATTCGTCACTTTATTTTGCGGTTTTTCAATAGTACTCTATTCCCAGGAAGCTTCTGAGAATGGAGTTGTTTCGTTTTCATTACCGATCAGAAATTCTCTGAAATTTAACAGATATTTAATTAACCCGACGTTCAGTTTTGTTCGGGAAGCAAATCCATATATCAGTTTTTATAACAAAAGACAATGGACACAATTTGAAGACGCTCCAAACACTTATATTTTTGGTTATTCGGGACGTTTCAAAGAAAATGAAGCTTTTGCTTTCAGTTTGTTTCAACAGAATTATGGTTTAATGACAGTGTTTGGCGGAGTAGGAAACTTTGCCCACAATATTGTTTTAGATCAGGAAAGTAATTTAACTTTTGGTTTAAACGCCGGTTTTTACCAAAGCGGATTAAACACAGGAAAAATTGTATCTGACGATTCAGATATTTTAACAGGAGATTTTCCGAAAAGTACCTTGCTTACGATAAATCCGGGGATTAATTACGGTACAGCATTTTTAGATTTCGGTTTATCGATCAACAACTTAGTACTTTATAACTTAGGTTCAGGAATGGTTCAGGAAGATCCGGAAAGAGCTATTGAGTTACACGCCATGTACACAGGTTACATTGACAGTTTCGGTTTCTTTGACAGAAGCAGATTTTCCGGAATTGTAAAAACAGAAATTAAAAAAGACAAAACAGTTATTTCCGGACTTGGAATGCTTACTCTTCAACAAGGAATTTGGGCACAGGCTGGATATAACACATTATACGGAGTTTCGGCAGGACTTGGGGTTAATATTTCTCCGAGCATTGCTATTGAATACAATTATGAAAGAGGAATGGGCAATTTCTCCAATTTAGGAGGATCACATGAATTTGCTATTGCCTACAGATTTAAAAACAGAAATTACTATTACGCAGATGAAGACGAAGGTTCTCTTATAGATCCTGCAAAACCAAAAGCCGTAATTGCAAAACCAAAAACTACAGCTCAGGTTACAAGAGTAGATGGTGCTGAAAAAGCAAGGCTGGCCGCAGATGCAAAAGCAGTTGCAGATGCTGAAGCTAAAAAAGCAAGACTTGCTGCTGCAGAAAAAGTGAAGGCTGATGCCGAAGCTGCAGCGAGAGCAAAACTGGAAGCAGACAATAAAGCTAAAGCAGACGCTGAAGCTATCAAAATAAAATTAGCAGCAGATGCAAAAGCCAAAGCCGATGCAGCTGCCGCAGCAAGAACGCAAACTGCAACGGCAAACAGAGCAGTGGCAGCAACACAAAAGACACAAGCGCAATTAGCGGCAGACAAAGCAAGAGCTGATGCAGAAGAGCGCAGAATAAAATTAGCAGCAGACAATAAAGCAAGAGTAGATGCTGCAGCTGCAGCAAGAGCTCAGGCCGTAGCAAACAAACCGGGAGCTACTGCTGCACAAAAAACACAAGCTCAGCTAGCTGCGGATAAAGCAAAAGCCGATGCAGAAGCTATGAAATTAAAATTAGCAGCCGATGCAAAAGCAAAAGCCGATGCAGAAAATACTGCTAAAGCAAAAGCAGACGCAGCAAAAGCGGCTCCGGCTCCACAAAAAACACCGGCTCAGTTAGCAGCTGATAAAGCTAAAGCTGATGCCGAAGCGATGAAATTAAAATTAGCAGCAGATGCAAAAGCGAAGGCAGATGCAGAAACAGCAGCTAAAGCCAAAGCAGAAGCTGCAAAAACAGCTCCGGCTCCACAAAAAACAGCTGCTCAGTTAGCTGCCGATAAAGCAAGAGCAGATGCAGAAGCAGCGAGACAGGCAAGATTGGCTGCTGCAGAAAAAGCGAAAGCAGATGCAGAAACAGCAAGATTAAAACTGATTGCAGATAATAAAGCAAAAGCCGATGCTGCCGAGGCAAAACGTAAAGCAGATGCAAAAGCAAAAGCAGAAGCGGCAGACATGCAGTCGATCTTAGCTGCAGATGCAAAAGCAAAAGCAGACTCAGATGCGCTGCAGGCAAGATTGGCCGCAGAAGCTAAAGCGAAAGCTGCGGCAGAAGCTAAGACTAAAACTTCTATTGATGCAGCCAACAAAGCGAAACTAGCGGCCGATGCAAAAGCAAAAGCGGCAGAAGAAGCTGCTCTTAAAGAGAGATTAGCTGCCGAAGCGAAAGCAAAAGCAGATGAAGAAGCAAGACAGGCTCTGATAGCCGCCGAAGCGAAAGCAAAAGCAGATGCAGAAGCCTTGAAAATAAGACAAGCTGAAGAAGCACGTCAGGCACAATTAAATGCCGAAGCAAAAGCCAAAGCAGACGCTGAAGCACTGCAGGCAAAACTGGTTGCTGATGCAAAAGCGAAAGCCGATGCAGAAGCTGCTGCAAAAGCAAAATTAGAAGCAGATGCGAAAGCGAAAGCAGATGCTGAAGCAGAAAGAATAAGATTAGCAGAAGAAGCAAAAGTAAAAGCCGATGCAGAAGCAGAACAAGCAAGACTTGCTGCAGACGCAAAAGCAAAAGCAGATATGGAAGCTTTACAAGCTAAGTTAATTGCTGATGCCAGAGTAAAAGCAGATGCAGAAGCTACAGCTAAAGCGAAAGCAGAAGCTGAAGCGAAAAAATTACAGGAAGCAGAAGATGCACGTCAGGCGAAGTTAGCGGCAGATGCAAAAGCGAAAGCCGATGCAGAAGCTTTACAAGCAAAACAAGCAGCAGATGCAAAAGCCAAAGCAGACGCTGAGGCTTTACAAGCGAAGTTAGCGGCAGATGCCAAAGCGAAAGCCGATGCAGAAGCTTTACAGGCAAAACAAGCTGCTGATGAAAAAGCAAGAGTTGAAGAGGAGGCTCGTCAGGCGAAATTAGCTGCCGATGCAAAAGCCAAAGCAGACGCTGAAGCTTTGCAAGCAAAATTAGCAGCAGACGCCAAAGCGAAAGCCGATGCAGAAGCTTTACAAGCAAAACAAGCGGCTGATGAGAAAGCAAGAGTTGAAGAGGAGGCTCGTCAGGCGAAATTAGCTGCCGATGCAAAAGCCAAAGCAGACGCTGAGGCTTTACAAGCAAAATTAGCTGCCGATGCAAAAGCCAAAGCAGACGCTGAAGCTTTACAAGCAAAATTAGCGGCTGACGCCAAAGCGAAAGCCGATGCAGAGGCTTTACAAGCGAAACAAGCGGCTGACGAAAAAGCAAGAGTTGAAGAAGAGGCTCGTCAGGTGAAATTAGCAGCCGATGCAAAAGCGAAAGCAGATGCAGAAGCTCTGGAAGCTAAACTCGCTGCAGATGCAAAAGCAAAAGCAGATATGGTGGCTTTACAAGCACAATTATTAGCAGATGCAAAAGTAAAAGCAGATGCAGAAGCTACTGCTAAAGCAAAAGCAGATGCAGAAGCTAAAAAATTACAGGAAGAAGAAAATGCACGTCAGGCTAAATTAGCAGCTGATGCTAAAACAAAAGCAGATGCAGATGCCTTAATAGCCAAACAGGCCAACGAAGAAAAAGCAAGATTAGCAGCTGAAGCCAAAGCCAAAACAGACGCAGAAGCACTTGCTGCTAAACAGGCGAATGAGGAAAAAGCGAGATTAGCTGAAGAAGCACGTCAGGCGAAATTAGCAGCCGATGCAAAAGCGAAAGCCGATGCTGAAGCAGAAAAAGCAAGATTATCAGCAGAAGCTAAAACCAAAGCAGATGCAGAAGCACTTGCGGCTAAACAAGCTATTGAAGAAAAAGCAAGATTGGCTGAAGAAGCACGTCAGGCTAAGCTGGCGGCAGATGCCAAAGCAAAAGCCGACGCAGAAGCAGAAAAAGCAAGATTAGCTTCTGATGCAAAAGCCAAAGCCGATGCTGAAGCTTTAAAAATACAACAAGCAGCAGAAGAGAAATCCAGAGCTGAGGAAGAAGCCCGTCAGGCTAAACTGGCAGCCGATGCAAAAGCCAAAGCAGATGCTGAAGCACTTGCTGCAAGACTGGCAGCCGAAGCCGCAAATAAAGATGCAACTGCAAAAGCAATGGATGAGTTAACAAAATCTATTGCAAATGTTGGTAAAACCCAAATCGAGTTATTGAAGCAATTTAGCGCGACTGTTGCTAATAAGCAGAAAGATTTAGATGATTTGAAAGAAGAGAATGATTTAAGTGAAAAAGGAATTTACAAAGAGCCAAAACCATTCAAAAGTGTAGCGGCAGAAAATAGTCAGATTGAAGCTTTAAAATTACAGATTGCTGAGGCAAATACCAGCATGAAAAATGAGATTGCGAAGCTGTCAGATTTATATAATGAAAGGCTTAAAAAATTCCCTAAAAATGATCCTTTAAACAAGGCATATTTAGATAAAATCAATGAGTTAAAAGCGACTCAGTTGAAAATGGAACAAGACAGCGCCGCTTTATTAGCCAATTTAGAGCGTATTAAAACCGAGACTGAGATTGAGCGTAAACGTAGAATCAAACGTGCGGCTTATGAAAATGATCAGGGAAGATATGCACAGGACGTTGCCGCTCTTAAACGTATTAAAGAAACAACGAAATTAAGCAGTACACCGCTAAAAGCAAGTGATTTTGATTTTGGGGAAGATCAGTCTAATATGCAGATTATTAAGAATATTAAAAATTCTGACAGTGGTTACTATATGATTATTGCAGTACACAACAGTGTTGAGAAACGTGACGAATTCTTAACTAAAGCGGTTGCTGCAGGACGTTCAGATGTTAATTTCTTTTACAATGTGACAACAAGTAAATATTATATCTATTACGAGAAGTTTGAAGGTTTACAAGAGGCAACAAAAGCATTAGAAGCTAAGGGAAGTAAACCGTATAACGGAAAAATGGCTATCGTAAAAGTCGAAAATTAATAAAGATACCAGTCTCTCTTAAAAGCTGAGAGAGACTTAGAAATAAATGTTATAAAAAACAATTGATTCTATTGTTAATGCCCCTTAACAATAAAATAGAAGTAACAAAAAATGATTATGAAAAAACCTACTACTTTAAGAACGCTGATTTTTGTTTTAGCTTTGCTTTTCAATTTTGCTTCCTACTCGCAAAATGAAATTGCATTTAATTCAAAACTTAGTTCAGGCTCGAATGAGAACTTTTTCTTAAAAGCAAATAATTCTGAGAATCGTTTTAGTTTTGATCTCGATGCAGCACCGTCTAAAACTTCGGCTGCGCCACTTACAAATCCGGTTATTCCTTATGCGCAATTACCATATGCAGGACAGGTAACACAATGTCCTAATGATGGTAAATTACTTCCAAAATTATTTTTATGTGGTGGAAATGATTCGCGTCTTATTGATACAAAGATAACTGATGCACAATCTATAATTTGGGAGCGATTTGCTTCTGGAGGAGGTTGCGTTGCGGTTTCTAATAGTGATTGTGCAAATGAGGCGGCGGACGCTAGTTGCTGGAATCAAGTAGGTACGGGACAAGATTATCTGGCAAATGTTGCAGGGCAGTTTCGTGTTAAAATTATTGACAATACCGGAACTCCTTATATTTTTTACTTTAATGTTTATCAAAATACATTAATACCTACAGCTACCACAAAAAGTGATATCATTAGAAATAGTGCAGGAAATTGTCAAATTAGCGGAAAAATTACTGTAGGCGGTTTTGGTGCCGGTTATCAATATAGCTTTACTACAACGGGCACTTCGGGAGCATGGCAGGACAGTAACATTTTTACAACTAATACACCAGGTAACTATACTGCTTATATAAGAATAAAAGGAGTTGTGGGTTCATGTGAATTTAAAGTAATAAATCTTGATATTAAAAATGTAAGTTTTGCGGTTACCACATCTATTACATCTCCAAAATGTAGTGGCGCTACAGGAAGTGTGCAGGTAATTACAAACGATATTAAACAAGAGTATACCTATACCATCTATAATGGTACTAATACAAGTGGCGCTTCATTAAATAAGGTTGGCCCAACACAAGATGCCACTACTACCTTTACAGGTTTGCTTCCGGGAACGTACACAATATTGACATCAATAAAAGGTTCAACTTGTGCTCCTGAAAAAAATACTATTACCATAGCTAATGCACCAAATCCAATAACTTCCGGTGCAAGTATTACACAGGCACTAGGTGTTTGTAATTCAGGTCAAATAACAATTACAAGAGGTGGCGGAACGGCGCCGTATAAATTCTTTGTGAATACTAACGGTGCAGGTTTTCAAGAAAATCCAACGAATATTATTGTGGTAACACAACCTGGAAGCTATGTTATTCGTGTAGAAGATGCTAATGGATGTTCATCTGCAAGCAATGTTACTGTGAATGTTCCTGCAGTTACTAAACCTATTTACCAAATTAATAAGGTCGATGGAGATTGCTTAGGGAATGTAGGTAAAATTTCACTTAACGTTTCTAACAATAATACATACAATCTTATACAATATAGTATAGATAACGGAGTAAACTTTTCATCTAGTACTACAGTATTTAATATACCTAATCCAGGTAGTTATAGAGTCGTGGTTAGATATCGAAAAAATGTTAGTGGGAACGAGGCTTTCTGTACTGAGCCTGCAAGTATAATAACTGTAGGTCCTTCTGTTGCTCTGACAGCATCTGCAGGTGTAGGTGAATTATCCGGTTGTGGTCCGGTTGGTAAAGAGCTTTACGGTTTAGTTAGAATTATAAACCCGCAGGGAGGTACTCCTTTTCCGGGAGCATTTCCATATAAATATAGTTTTGACGGTAAGCAAACGTGGGTAGATAATAACACCGAATACATGAATTATGGTGGACCTTACACCGTTTATATAAAAGATGCAGTAGGTTGTGAATATGCAATGGGGGGAATTACAATTGATAAAAAACCTGATCCTCCAACAATAAAAATTTTAGATCCTGTTTTTAATTGCGACGGATCTGCTACAACTACAGTAACAGTTACAAATAGTGGTACTGGTGACCCGAAATATAGCTATGATTATTATATGGATGGTGTATTAAACACATCTGTGCCAACTAACGTTTTCAAAAACGTTACGCAAGGTGATCATACTGTAACAGTTAAATATAATGTATTAAAAGTTTCTACTTATAGTAATTTATTACAAGAGGATTTTGGAAAAGGAGGTTTTACTACTACTCCGGGTATTAATCCTGCCTATTGTTACGAAGATGAAGCATTTACTCATCTTTTGCCAGGTTATTCTTGTAATAAAGATGAATGGATTAATGATGGTGAATACGCAGTGGCAAGTCAAATTAGAACACGATTTGGTAATTCCTGGATCGTGGCAAAAGATCATACCACTCCAGCTGATCCACTTGGCAGGTTTCTGGTTGTAAACGTGGGTGGAACTGCAGGTATTGGTGGTATCTTATATAGTAAACCTATTAAAGATGTTATTGAAAATCAGGATGTAATAATTTCGTTGTGGGCTGAAAACTTAATTGTTAAGACTTCAACTACACATGATGATCCAAAATTAACTATTCAGTTAGTAAATAACTTAAATGGTGTAGGAGGAACAGAAACAATTGTTGCAACAACAGATACTTCGAATCCTTGGGTTGTTCCTAAATCGGAAAAGTGGGAATATAAAGAGTTATTATTAAATCCGGGCGCTTATAAAAATCTTAGTTTTGTAATTCGTTCGTATAGTAATCAGTTTAACGGAAACGATGTACTTATAGATGATATTTGGGTACGCCAGATTCCAAAATCATGTAATACTGTTGCTGATTTTCCAATCTACGTTGATGGTAGTAAAGCTTTCTCTGCTGGTATTACAGGTTTTAAAAATATACTATGTAATGGAGAACAAAATGGTGAGATCACATTATCTGCCAAAAATTTTGATCCAACAAAAGGGTTTCAATATTTAGTTGCTGGTGATCCTGCAGGATGGCAGACATACAAGCCTGTCCCAGCGGCAAACAGTGGAAGTATAACATTGACTAATTTAAAAGCGGGAACTTATAGTATACAAATTCGATACGACAATTCTGCAAATAGCTGTGTTTTTCCAGTAGCGCAGGAAATTAAAATGCCAACGGCATTAACTCTTACAGCTAAAGTAACTAAAGTTGCTACATGTGAATTGGGAGCAACCATAACTGCTGAAGCAAAAAACGGAACACCGGGTTATCAATATGAATTAAGGAAAGAAGATGGAGTAACAGTTGTTGCTGGTTATACGTTTAGCAATTCTGCAGTATTCACAGATGTTCCTGTTGGAAAGTATGTGGTGGTAGCCAAAGATTTAAATGAATGTCAGGCAGCGGTTCCTGCAAAAGTAGAAGTACTTCCTGCAGTTAAACCAACGTTAGCTTTTGGACCAATTCCTCAGTGTTTTGACTCAAAAACCGGTCTTGATTTAACCCTTACAATTGGTGGCGGAGTAGGACCATACACTTATACAGTTGCTTATAACGGTGGAACACCGAGTTTACCAAGTGCAACTTTCAATGGACCAACTTTTACATACAAAGCGACGAACGAAGGTACTTACGAATTTGTAGTTAAAGATAGTTATGCCTGTGAAACAGAGGCAAAAAGCACAATTATAAAAGCACAATTACTTACAAGTACAAACGTTACCACAGGACTCGATTGTGATCCTGCACCAAATAACCAGGCAGTAATATCAGGAGAAATTAAGGGCGGTACAGCACCATACGTGGTAAGTATCACTTCGGGAGTAACTACCGGTACGTTGGTACAACCCGTGGCAAATGGAAACACATTTACATATAGTGTAGCAACGGCAGGAAATTATACATTCCAGATTAAAGACGCCAATAATTGTATTACTACTAGTGAGGCAATTATTGCACCTCTTGATGCTATAACATTATCTACTAAAAATACAAATCCAAAATGTAATGGCGGATCTACAGGAATCATAGAATTAATTGCAGGAGGAGGAGCTGGTGATTTTACTTACAGTAAAGATAATATTACGTTCAATCTTAATTCTATAATTACAGGACTAAAAGGAGGAATAAAATATACTTTCTATGTAAAGGACAAAAATAAGTGTGTAAAAAGTATTGATGTAACATTGACGGATCCGTCACCAGTTGTGGCATCTGCTTCTATTCCTAATAATACAACATGTAGTAAAACTACAGTAATCACAGTTACCGGGGCAGGCGGAACACCTGGATATAGCTACAGTTTTAATGGCAGTACGGCTTATGATCCTTTAAAAAATACTTTAACAGTAACCAATACTAAAGCAGCACAAAAGATAACGTATTCTGTTAAAGATTCTAACGACTGTATTGATACTAAAGAAATAGATATTCCTGCTTATGATCCACCAGTTGGAATTACTTTCAGTACTCCGGCAGCGATCACTTGTGCGCCTGGTAAAACAACAACTAGTGTAACCTTAACTCCAAAATCTGGAGGAATTGCACCTTATAGTTATACAATTACAGCAGGTCCAAATAATGTTGGAACTACAAGCACTAGCGTTTTCTCAGGATTAATTGCAGGTAGTTATACCTTCCAGATTAAGGATGCTAATGGATGTACGGATTTTGGATCTATTACCATTGATGCAGCAAAAACAATTTCAGTTTCTGGTAAAAAGACAGATGTTAAATGTGTTGGACAAACCAATGGTACAGCTACATTTACTGTAAATGGAGCAAGTTCAGTGGGTAATTTTACTTACGTATTAACTCCGACTTCAGGGACTGTTACACAAGTTAATGATGTGGTAACTGTTACCGGTTTAGGAGCAGGAACTTACACTTTGCAAGTTACAGATAAAACTACAGGATGTTCTTCTAATGTAGCTTCTGTTACAATAGCTCCGGCAACGGCAATAACAATTACTGCAGCTACAGCAACTAATGTAAACTGTAAAAACTCTATTTCAAACATTGTGGTTACTGCCAATGGTGGTTTACCAAATTATAAATATGCTTATGTTATAAAAGGAAGCGGAATGCCAGCGGCAACTGCTTTCTCAAATATCAATACAACGATTAATACCGGAGCAACACAATCTAATTTATTTTGGGATGTGTATGTAATGGATCAAAACGACTGTACAGCAGGACCATTTGACTTAGAAATTAAGAAAGATGCTTCACCATCAGTGAAAACTCCGGCTCCGGCAACTTTCTGTTTTAAAGCTCCGTCTTCAACAACAAAAGATCTTAGTACATTCTTTAATCTTGGAACAGGTACTCATACTTATACTGTAAACGGGGTATCAGTCGCTAATCCAACAACTTATAAGATTACAGCTAGCGGAACTTATACAATTGTAGTAACCGATGCTAACACTTGTACTGCAACAGCGACATATATTATTAATGATGAGTTGACTATTTTAGCAACTAGAGCAAAAGATCTGGATTGTAATAGTAATGGTCAAATTACTTTTACTGCTAATGGTGGTTCAGGTACTTACTCTACTTATGAAGTACAAGTTAATGGAGCGGGTGCATGGACTTCAGTAACTTCTCCATATCCAGCTTCAGCTGCGGGAGATTATCAGTTTAGAGTTACTGATAATGCAGGTTGTCAGGCAGTATCAAATATTATAAAGATTACGGCAAAAACAACGCCTACATTTACACACAATGAAAAAAATCCAACTTGTATTGGAGCTACAAATGGTGAAATTAACATAACCAATCCAACAGGATTAGCACCATTTACTTATGAAATTAAAAAAGGAGCAGTAGTTGTTTCAACAACAGCAACTAAAACAAATTTAAGTGCTGGAGTTTACGACATTCTCTTAACAGATAGTAAAGGATGTACAGAGACAGCTCAAATTACATTAAGTGATCCTAATCCATTAACTGCGACAGTAAATTCTACACCTTTAGCTTGTAACACAGATAATACAACAAAAGAGGGAACTATTACGGTGACTGCGCCATCTGGAGGTACAGGAATAGGTTATGAATATAGTTTTAATGGTGGAGCTTTTTCTCCAACGCCTAATTTCAGTACTTCTATAACTGGTACAGCAATAGCTGTTAAAATGAGAGATAGTAATAATTGTGAACAATCTTTAGGATCTGTAACTTTCAATGCACTAGACGCTCCAAAGATTACAAATATTACTGCAAGTCTGATTACATGTAAAGCAGGTGAAAATGTAAGTGATGTAGAAATTACCACAAGTAACGGAGTTGGTACTAAGACCTACGTTATTGTTTCTGGACCAAGCAGTACAAATACAACCGGAGCTACAGATGGAAAATTCAAAGGACTAGCTGATGGTTTCTATGTGTTTAAAGTTACAGATGCAAATGGATGTAGTACTACAGGTGATATCACAATAAAACCACTTGTTACAATTACAGCATCATTAGTATCTCAGGTAAATGTAAAATGTAACGGAAACAGTACGGGTTCAGCACAAATAACAGTTGGGTCTTATTCAACAACTTATACAGCTGCTTTAACTGCAGGAACTGGTTCAGTTGCACAAACAGGAAACATTGTTGATGTTACTGGTTTAGCTAATGGATCATATACTTTAAGAGTTACAGATGATACTACAACTTGTTTTAAAGATGTAAACTTTACCATTACACAAGCAGCAACTTTGACTTTAGTTGAAGCAACAAATAAAAATGCTTTTTGTTCTCAGCCATTATCAAAAGTTTCTGTAACTGCTGGTGGTGGAAAAGCACCTTATAGCTATGCTTTTAGAAGCACAACTGGAAATCCGGCAACAGGGGATTATGTTTTAAATAAAAATACCGCAGATCTTGACCCGGCAATTACAACATGGTATGCATGGGTAAAAGATGCTAATGGTTGTGAAACTTCTACAACGATTACTATTGCTAAAGATCCGGATGTTCAAATAGCTAAACCAGCATCACAATGTTTTGTTGGAACTGCATTTAATATTACTCTTAGCGAAGTAGCTGGAACCGGTGTCGCTCCATACAGCTATACTGTAAACGGAACCTCAGTAGCAAATGACATTGTAGCTGGTTTGCCAGTTCACACGGCAACTTACAGTGTTAAAGCTTCTGGAACTTACAGATTAGCAATTAAAGATGCGAATGGCTGTTCACATTTTGTAGATTACATTGTTGAAAAGCAATTAACAGCTACGGCCGTTCCTGATAAAGACATTACATGTATTGCTCCAACTGCAGCATCAATTACAGTTACTATTACTAATGGAACAGCACCGTTTAGTTATCAAATTTATGATGGAACAACAGCTCTGGGTACAGGAAGTGCACCAACAGGAAGTTTTACGGAAACGTTTACTACTGCTGGAAATTATAGTTTTGAAATTAAAGACGTTAATAATTGTCCTGTAAAAACTAATGCAGTAACAGTAACTGCTACAGTTCCAGTAGTAATGTACCCTGTAACAGTAACTAAAAATATATTATGTAGTGGAGAATCTACTGCAGAAATTAAAGTAACGTATGATAATACGCAGGGAAGAGGTCCTTTTAAAATTAATGTAAAACAATATGCTGAATTAGCACATACTACTTTATTAAAAGATTTTGATACACAAACTTCTGGTCTTCCTGCAGGTTTCTATGTGGTAACTGTTACAGATTCAAGAGGATGCTTTGATACCGAATTTGTGACTATTAATCCGGTAGATCCAATCAATGTTTCATTTAAAGGAAATGATATTACTTGTGTTACAGGTTCTGGACTTTCAAAAGGATCAATTGTTGTTAATTTTGCAACTGGAGGATCGGGAACTTATACATATCAGGTAAAAAATGATACAGGTTATACTTCTCCCCTGGTTCCTTCTTCAGGTGGATCATATACATTTGACTTGATTAATTTTGGTAATTATCAATTAACAGTAATTGATTCAAATGGTTGTTCCTGGGTTGAAAAAGATATTCTTATAGCTTCTCCACCGGAGAATTTAGATTTAGTGGTTACTCCTACAACGCCACCATGTGGTGCATTAGGATCTGCAGAAGTTAAAGTTGCTACTTCATTGGCAGGACCATTACCATTTTTCTTTGCAATTTATAAACCGGGAATTGTTTATAGTGCAGGAGACCCAGCTTGGTACCCGGAAGATGGTACAAATAGTTTAAAAACTACTATTCCAGGTTTAATCCCGGGAGTTACTTATACTTTTATTGTTTATGACGACAATACAAAATGTTATTATTTTAAAACTTTTAAAAATACTGTTCCTTCTGCATCTACTTTAGATGCTGCGGCAGTTGCTGTGCCAATTACATGTATTGGTGAGGCGGATGGTTCTGTTAATTTAACTATTAATAGTAGCTACGGAACAAGTACAAATGTTACGTATGAAATATTTAATGCAGCAACTTTAGTAACTACCGGAATTGTTGATAGCGGAACTGTTCCTGCTAATGGCAGTTTAAATATTACTAAATTTGGTGGAAAACCAACTTATACAGGTTTGCCTTACGGAACATATTATGTTCTAGTTACTGAAGCATCTGGATGTACAAGTACTACTGCTAATTTTAGTATTACTGAATCTACATTTGAGTTAGAGATCGAAGCAGGAAGCAATAAAAATGATAATTGTGCTAATGATGCAGGAGTAATAACGGCAATAGGTAAGAAAGGTACAAGTCCATATACCTATGCAATTGTAGCTAACAATGCAGCACAACCAACAGTATTTACAGGAGTAAATACTTTTAATGTAGAAGCTGGGGATTGGGATGTTTATGTAAAAGATTTTAACGGCTGTATTAAAAAAGCAGATGTAAATGTAGCAGCAGATCCAGAGCCTGAAATTTTAGCTGTAACACCAGCTGCGACTTGTTATACAGGAACGCCAGTTAATGTGACAATTACAACTAAAACTCCAATTTTTGGACCAGTAACTTATAGTGTTGATAAAGGTGCAGTTATTGGAGCATATGGAAGTTCAGCTTCATTTGACTTAACACCGGGAACTTATACATTAAACATTAAAGATGGAAATGGATGTACAGATTCGCAAACATATGTTCTTAGAGAACAGTTAACTTTATCACCAAAATCAGTAAAAGAATTAGATTGTAACACTCCTGCTCCAAATGGAGGATTTACAGTTGAGGCACAAGGTGGTAACAATACCTATAATTATACCATTACGGCAGGAGCTGGAAATACGACTGGTGCATCAACGGGTATATTTACAGGTTTAGATGCTGGAACATATACTGTTGAAGTTAATGACGGATTCTGTACGGCTACAACAACAGTTAAAATTGACGCTTTAATTGATATTGTTCCGGCCAAAGATGTTACCCCACCATTATGTCCGGGTAATGCTGCAAAAGTAGTGATCACAGCAACTGGAGGAACTGGTGTTTACACTTACCAAAAAGGTGCAGCGCCAACATTGCCAACAGAAACCGCAAATATATTTTCACAAACTGCTGCTGAAGGAACGGTAACATACTATGTGAAAGACAGTAAAGGCTGCGTAAAAACTATTGATGTAACTGTAACTGATCCAACACCGGTAACTATTACTTTAGTAGATGTAGATCAAATGTTATGTGGTGGTGGAAACACTCCTACTGATGCTAAGATTACTGTTACAGCAACAGGCGGGGCAGGAAATTATGAGTATAGTTTTGATAATGGTCTTAACTTCTCTCCAGATAAATTCTTTATTACTACGACCGCTAAAACGTATGATATTATTGTAAAAGATGCAAACGGATGTTTGTCAGCGGCAGCAATCGGAACAGTTAATCCATTAGATCCACCGGTTTTTGCACCATTTGGTTTAACACAAATGACTTGTCCAGGATTGACGACAGATGTAACAATTAACTATACGCACGGTATTGGTTTAGTAACTTATAAGATGGTATCCGGTACAACAACTAGTACCAGTGGAGATTCATCAGGAACTTACACAGGATTAACTCCGGGTGATTATGTATTCAGAATTACGGATAGCAATAATTGTACTGCTGAAAAATCATTGAATATTCCTAATTTACCAACATTACAAATGCAGGAGCAGGTTGTTGCTAATGTAGATTGTATGGGTAATAAAACAGGTAGCGCGACATTCACGGCAAGTAATTTTACTGCTTCAGGTGCATTTACATATTCAGTTGTAACTACTCCATTAGGATTAACATATACAGATTCTAAAGTAAACGATGTGGTTACATTAACAGCTCTTGCAAAAGGACGTTATGAAGTTACATTTAAAGACAATACTACATTATGTACCGTTACTAAATTTGTTGATATTACAGAGCCAACTGTAGCATTATCACTTACTGCTACTGCAAGTAATGTAAATTGTAATGATAGTATCTCACAATTTACAATGACTCCGGTTGGAGGAACATTAAATTATACCTATTCAATTGTAGAGAGTGGTACACCAGCTGGAACGTATTCTACTACAACAACTATCGATACTGCAACTTTAACAAATGGAGTAACAGTAGGTTTAGGTATGACATGGTTAGTAGATGTTTACATTAAAGATGCAAACAATTGTACTGCTATGACTACGGTTACTATAACAAAAGATGATACACCAACAGTAACAACGCCTACATTGGCGAATAACCAATGTACTGCAAACGGAAACTATACGTTTACTGCTACTGCGACAGGTGTGGCACCATTTAAATTTAGTATCGATAATGTTACTTATTTTGACAGTGCTACCAACACTTATGAATTTACAGTGCCAGCTCCAACAACGGCTTCACAAGCTTATACAGTTTATGTAACAGATGGAAATGGCTGTCCTGCAACAAGTACGACAACAACAACGGTTTATAAACCATTAAAACTGAATGTAACTCAGGATAAAGAAATTACCTGTATTGCGATGCCAGTAACTGGAGCTCAATTTACTTTGACAGCTTCAGACGGAAACCCAGCTTATACGTATGCAGTAAATATTAATGGTGGTGGATTTAATACCATTTCATCTACAATGCCGTATACTGCAAATGTTACAGGAACTTATATTTTCAGAGTAACAGACAGTAACAATTGTCCTGTTGATAGTGATGAAATTCTAGTTTCAGATCCGGTAAATCCTGACTTTACAACAACTAAGGTTGATGTTAAATGTTATACAGATGCTACAGGAACAATTACAGTTACGCCTTCAGGAGGTGTCGGCCCTTACACTTTCGCTTTAAGCGGAGCAGGAACAAACAACTCTGGAGACGCTACAGGATTATATACAGGATTACAAGCTGGTTCTTACACGGTAGCTATTACAGATAGCTATGGCTGTACATCTGCAGTAAAACCTGCAATTGATATCATTGAACCTACAGAATTAAGAGCATCAGCTTCAGCTCCGGACAATAAAACTTGTAGTACAACTACAGTAATTACAATTACAGGACAGGACGGTACTCCGGGTCCAGTAGGTCAGGAATATACCTATAGTTTTGATAATGGTTTAACTTATGATTCATCTAATACACTATCGGTTGATGATAATGGATCAGTTCAGACAATCTGGTATTCTGTAAAAGATGCGAATGGTTGTAAAACGGCACCACAATCTATTGATGTACAACCACTAAATAAACCGGATCAGTTAACTTTCTCAGCTTCACCAATTACTTGTAAATTAGGTGAAGATGTAAGTACAGTTCAGGTAAAAGCAAGAAATGGTGTGGGTGGTTTAACATTCAGAATTATTGCAACCAATACTGCGACACCTGCAACAGCATTTGGACCAATTACAACGGCTGACTCATCAGTAGCGGCAAGTTTCCCAGACTTGCTTCCGGGTGATTATACTTTCCAGGTAACAGACAATTTCGGTTGTTCTTATCAGGATGTTTATAAGGTATTAGATAAAGTTGACATCGCTGTTGATGGAATTTTAAATAAGGGAGTACTTTGTAAAACGGAAGCTAACGGAAAAGTTACTTTTGTAGTTTCAGGTTTCGCTGCCGGATTTACATATAATATTACAGGTGTAAATGCTCCAGGTTTAGTTACACCAGTAGGAACCGACAAGTTTGAACTGACTAACTTAGCAGCGGGTTCATATACAATTAATGTAACAGATAGTGCTACAAATTGTGTGGCTAGTTCTACAGTAGATGTTCCTGAACCAGATGCTTTACAAGTTAAATATACACCTATTAAAAACGCAAATTGTACAGACGGATTCAAAGTACAAGCTGCAGCTATTGATGGAACTCCTGGTTACACTTATGCATTTGTAAAAGCAGGTGATCCAATAGTTTATGATGTAGCAGATACTGCTGTATTAGATAAAGGATTTACATGGACAATTTGGGCAAAAGATTCACACGGTTGTGAGGCTTCAATTCCAGTAACAATTATTGTAGATCCAGCACCAGCTATTACTAACGTAGTTGCAACACAATGTCCAAGTGCAACAAATACTTATGACATTACAGTAACTGCAACAGGATTTACAGCAGATCTTGAATATAGCTTAGACGGAAATACTTGGCAGCTGAATAATAATATATTAACAGCTACAAGAACTGGAACTCATACTGTATATGTAAGAGACAAAAACAAATGTCAGGTTACATCAACGGTTGATATTTTAGAACCTTTGAAATTATTATTTGATATTACAATTCCGCCAACGTGTACAACAACAAATGGTCAGGTTACATTGACCGCGTCTGGAGGATCAAATAATTATGAATATAGTATTGACGGAACAACTTATGTTGCTTCGAATGTATTTAATAATTTAGGGCCTGGAAATTATACATTCCATGTTAAAGATTTAGGAACGCCTTGTACAAAATCAGTAGATGTTTTAATTGATATTCCAAATACTGCAATTGATTTCACATTAACTCCTTCAAAAACACTTTGTAACGGAGCAAGTGACGGAACAATTACCGTTAACATGGCAACGCCAACAACAACCGTAAACAATAATCCGGTTTATACGTATTCAATTAGTCCGGCTCCAGTGGGAATGGTCTTAGTTGGTAATGTATTTAAGAATCTTCCTCAGGGATTATATACTGTTACAGTAACTTCAGGAAAAGGATGTCCGGTTTCATTAGACGCAACTGTTGATCAGCCAGCGATTATCGATGTGCCAAATGCGGTAGTAGCACAATATGTTTGTACGGCTGGAAACAAAGATAATTATGCGACTATAACTGTGCCATTGCCGACAGGAGGTTCAGATGATTATAAAGTATATGAGTTCTTAAGAGATGGAAATGCTGTACCAGTACAAAGAGGAGATAGCAATGTTTATACTGAATCTGATTTGTTAGGGCATGCTTATGTTATTAATGTATACGATACTAATGGATGTTTGGGATCAACAACTGCCACAATTAATCCATTTGTAGCAATTGACTTCGGAACTCCTGCTGTTACGGTTACACAACCAATTACTTGTGCTAATGACGAAAATATTCAGGTAAATGTTGTGACAACGGGAACAACTACCCCAATGCCGGTATTAATCTATCATGTTAAAGGAACTAATGCAGGGAATACTTATGATCAGACAAAGAATAATGGTACTTTCCTTCAATTACCAATAGGTATTTATAGTGTTACCGTTACCAATCCTGCAACAGGATGTATTTTAAATTATATTCATTATGTGAACAATCCAAATACATTTAACTTAATAACAGAGAATGTTAAGAATGTTGCTTGTTTTGGAACTGCCACAGGAAGTATTGATTTAACTATTGTTGATAACGAAGTAGATCCTAAAGACGATGCTGGTATTTTTGATTACCAAATTTCCGGACCGGTTATGATTAATGGCCGCTCGACAGGTGCGACTATTACTATTCCTAATTTAGTTGCAGGAGTTTACACAGTCAAAGCACAGCTGGTTGGATCACCATATTGTGAAGTTGAAAGTACTTTTGCAATTGATCAGCCACTTACTGCATTACAAATTTCTGAAACTCATACGGTTATTACTTGTGACCCGGGTAACGATGGTACGATTACAGTTAGTGCAAATGGAGGATGGGTAGGAGGTTACCAATTTGAATTGGTAGGTCCGGTAAGCGTTCCTTATTCTGATCAGTACTTCTTCGAAAATTTAGTTGACGGAGTTTACACATTAAATGTTAAAGATTTTAATGGCTGTATTGAAACAACGACAGTAACCCTGAGAAATCCTCAGCCAATAGTAGTTACAGCTCAGGCAACAGTTGCCGACGTAACTTGTAACGGAGATGCCAGCGGTGAAATTACTGTTGATCTTCCAACAGGTGGTCAGGGAACAAATTATCAATACATTTTAAATTATTTATCTGTCGATCCAGTTGTTTCATCTACGCCTCAAATAAGTCCGGTTTTCTCAGGACTGAGTGCAGGTACTTATTCTGTAACAGTAATAGATGGAATTAATTGTAGTTCTCAGCCAACAGCAGACATTGTAATTAATGAACCTGCAAAAGTTAAAGCAAACCTAACTTTAGAGACTGGAGTAACATGTAAAACTGATGCGACAGTAACATTAAGTGCATTTGACGGAAATGCTCCATATACGTACAGTACAGATGCTTCATTTAGTACTGTCTTAGGAACATTTGCATCATCTGTTACATTCTCTGTAGGATTTGGAGATCATCAATATTACGTTCGTGATTCTAAAGGATGTATATCAGATATTTCTAATAACATTACGGTAACACCATTAGCACCATTAGATCTTAAAATAGATTTAAGTAATGCTGTAGTTTATTGTAAAGGAAGTTTAACTGCAGTTATTGATGCAGAAGCAACAGGAGGTTTAGAAAATTATATATACACATTGTATGATGGTAGCGGAAACATACTCAAACCTGCACAATCAACAGGATATTTCGATCAGCTTCCTCAGGGTACTTACGTGGTACGTGTAGATAGCGGAGATTGTCAGTACGATTCAGCTCCTATAGTTATTACAGAACCAGCCGCAGAATTGTCTGCCATTCCAACTGTTACAGATGCAACTTGTTTTGGTGCCAACAATGGTAAAATCGAAATTGCTGCTACAGGTGGTACAGGAATTATTAAATATGCTATTTCGCCAAACTTAGCTCAGTTTGATGATAAAGCGGTATTCGATCGTCTGGCTCCTGGTATCTATACAATATTAGTTCAGGATGAAAATTCTTGTTTTGTTCTGATAGAACGTGAGATTAAAGAACCAAATCCTTTAGAAGGTAAAGTAGTTGGTCCAATCATTCAGGAAATTTGTGATGGAGATAATGATGGAGCATTTACAGTAGAAGTTTCCGGAGGAAGACCACCTTACAGCATTAGTCTTGATAATGAGAACGGAACTTATATTCCATTAAATAATGGTACAAGACATGACTTTACTGCTCTTAAAGGAGGTACTCATAACGTTTATATTAAAGACGCTAGTTGTACAACAATGGTTGAAGTAATGATGGATAAAGCTGTAGTTCTTAACCCAACTGCTGAGGTAACATACGACTGTGTAAACAATGCGCAGGCAAATATGGTAGTGGTAACAGTTGACGCTTCAAATAATCCAACAGACGTAGATTACTCTCTGGATAATAATGGAACGTATCAGCCAAGTAACATCTTTACAAATGTTCCTGCAGGTACTCACTTCATAGTGGCAAGACATACTAACGGATGTGAAGTGCCAACTGCAACATTTGATGTAGAAGGAATAGCTGAGGTAAGTTTAATCGATGTAACAAATTCGACTACAGACATAAACGTAATTACTGTAAAAGCTTCTGGCGGAATTGCTCCTTACGAATACAGTTTCAACGGAGAGCCATTCTCATCATCTAATACATACAGAATCTATAAAACAGGTGATTATCCGGTAATTGTAAGAGATAAAAATGGTTGTGAGGCAACAATAATAGTTCATGGAATCTTCTATGACTTCTGTATGCCAAACTATTTCACACCTAACGGTGCAGGTTCAAATACAACAATTGGTCCTGATTGTGGCGCATTAGCATACAAAGAATTAACGTTTGACATCTTCGACAGATATGGTAGAGCAGTAGCTAAATACCGTGTAGGTCAGAAATGGGACGGTAAATACAATGGAAATGAATTACCAACAGGAGATTACTGGTATGTTCTTAAACTAAATGATCCGAAAGATAACAGAGAGTTTGTTGGACATTTCACTTTATACAGATAACAAAATTATAGCCCCAATGATGTTATCTAAAAAAATTAATACAATGAAAAAGTTTATTTTATCCTTAGTACTCATGGCTGTAACAACTAGTTACAGCCAGGAGTTAAACCTACCAGTGTTTACTCAATATTTGGCTGATAATCCTTTTATTCTTTCACCTGCCTACGCCGGTATTGGAGATAATCTTCGTATTAGAGCCAATGGTCTTACGCAATGGGTCGGAATTAAAGATGCACCAGATAACCAGTCATTGTATGCCGATTTTCGAATTTTAGACCGTTCAGGTGTTGGTTTGTCATTGTATAATGACAGTAACGGTAATACCAGGCAAACAGGAGCTAAAGTGTCTTTTGCGCATCACCTTATTTTAGATTATTATTCAGAACAATATCTGTCCTTTGGTATTTCGTATAACTTTAATAGTTTTCGTTTAGAAACAGGTAATTTCACGGGCGACGTAAATGGTCCGGGAACAATTATTGATCCTTCTATAACAGATAATCGTCAGACATCAAATAATAACTTTGATGTGAGTGCCTTGTATCGTAAAAAAGGCTTTTACCTGAGTTTTAATGCCAACAACGTTTTAAAGAAAAACTTAACCAAGGAAAGAACAAACGAACCATCTTTGCTTTCGAATTTTCAGGTTTATTCTGGATTTACTTTTAAAGACGGAGAAAATAGACGTATAGAATACGAACCATCTGTTTTCTTACAGTATTTTGCTAGTGATGGACGTTCGACAACCGATTTTAACTTCAAATACAGAAGATACAATAGATACGAAGATTATTACTGGATCGGAGTTTCATACCGTTTTTTAAATGACCAATTTCCAAAACCACTGGCAGCTGGACCAATGGCAGGATTTATGAAATCAAAATTCTATTTTGCCTATTCTTATCAGATAATGTTTAATGGTCTTGGAGCTTACAATTCAGGAACACATTCTATTACAATCGGATTCGATTTCTTACAATCTATCAGTAACTGTCCTTGTACACAAAGTCCGGTTCACGATTAAACAAAGTAATTTTATCATTTTTGAGAATTAATTTGTTGGTTTTCATAATTTACAACGTTTTCGTTTTTAATGAACTGTTATTTTTGCTTATTTGAAATTTAGAGTACTGTAAAAGTTCTATATTTGTTATTCTTTCAAAAAATTATAAAAAATTAACAGATGAAAACTTTAAACGATTTCGATTTTAAAAATAAAAAAGCCATTATCCGTGTTGACTTCAATGTGCCATTGGATGAAAATTTTAAGGTAACAGATACTACACGTATCGAAGCTGCAAAACCAACAATTGATGCTATTTTAGCACAAGGCGGTAGTGTGATTTTAATGTCACATTTAGGAAGACCAAAAGGAGCAGAAGAGAAATACTCTCTAAAGCATATTTTGAAAACAGCTTCAGAAATTTTAGGAGTTGAGGTTAAATTTGCTGACAACTGTGTTGGCGAAAAAGCTCAGGCAGCAGCAAAAGACCTTAAACCGGGTGAAGTTTTATTATTAGAAAATTTACGTTTTCATGCAGAAGAAGAAGCTGGAGATGTAGCTTTTGCTAAAGAATTAGCTTCTCTTGGAGATATTTATGTAAACGATGCATTTGGTACAGCCCACAGAGCGCACGCATCTACTACTATTATTGCACAATTTTTTCCAAACGATAAAACATTCGGAACATTATTGGCAAAAGAGATTGAAAGTTTAAATAAAGTGCTTAAAAACAGCGAAAAACCAGTTACAGCAGTACTTGGAGGATCTAAAGTTTCATCTAAAATTACCGTTATCGAAAACATCTTAGATAAAGTAGATCACATGATTATTGGAGGTGGAATGACATTTACTTTCATTAAAGCTCAGGGCGGAAAAATCGGTGAGTCGATCTGCGAAGATGATAAATTAGATTTAGCACTTGAAATTTTAAGATTAGCTAAAGAAAAAAACGTTCAGGTTCATATTCCGGTTGATGTTATTGCCGCAGATGATTTTTCAAACAATGCAAATACTCAGGTTGTTGATGTAACAGCAATTCCTGACGGATGGCAGGGTTTAGATGCAGGTCCAAAATCTCTGGAGAATTTCAAAAAAGTAATTTTAGAGTCAAAAACTATTCTTTGGAATGGCCCATTAGGCGTTTTTGAAATGGAAAATTTCTCTAAAGGAACTATTGCATTAGGCGATTATATTGCAGAAGCAACCGAAAAAGGTGCCTTTTCATTAGTTGGAGGAGGAGATTCTGTTGCAGCCGTAAAACAATTCGGATTTGAAGACAAAATGAGCTATGTTTCTACTGGTGGCGGGGCTATGCTTGAAATGTTAGAAGGAAAAGTTTTACCTGGAATCGCTGCGATTTTAGACTAAAATATCACAATTAACATTTTTTTACATAGTTTTATTCGATAAAGGGCTTAAGTTTGCAAAAGTAACACTCTTATATTCGATTGATTTATAGAATTTTAAAAAAATGTTATATGATTGTAATAAAAAGATTTTCATTAGTCATTTCTGCTTTATTTTCTATGGCCGCTTTTGCACAAGATATTGCAAAAGCTGAGGTAGAAAAACCCGAAGTAAAACTTTCTTATCTGGATTCTATTAAAAGTACATTCAAAAAAGACAATCTGGCGACCAAAGTCGATAGTTTATGGATGAATGAATTAGTAAGTTTAGATATTTACGACGATTTAACAAAAGATATCCAGACTATTAATAAGGATGTTACCGTTGATCAGGAGCTTCCAACCGAATTGTTAAAAGAACGATTGGTTGCAATGAATCAGAAATCGCCTTTTGAAATCGAATACAATCAGGGTTTAGAAAATATAATAAAGTCATTTCTTAAGAACCGTAAAAAATCGTTCTCACGATTAATGTCTTTATCAGAATATTATTTCCCAATATTCGAGGATGCTTTTGCCAAACAAAATGTTCCTCTGGAAATTAAATATTTAGCCGTTGTAGAATCTGCTTTAAATCCTAAAGCAGTTTCTAAAATGGGCGCCACGGGACTCTGGCAGTTTATGTACGGTACCGGCAAACAATACGCTTTAAAAATCGATTCGTATATTGATGAAAGAAGTGATCCTCTTAAAGCGACAGCAGCAGCTTCAGAATATATGAGTAAAATGTTCAATATATTTGGAGACTGGGAACTGGTTTTAGCATCTTATAATTCCGGTCCGGGAAATGTTACCAAAGCAATTCGTCGTTCTGGCGGAAAAACAAAATACTGGGACATTCGTAATTATCTGCCAAAAGAAACACAAGGTTATGTTCCTGCTTTCCTTGCTACAATGTACCTTTTTGAATATCATAAAGAACACGGAATCAATCCGCAAAGAGCTGTGGTTAAAAACTTCGAGACCGATACAGTTTGTGTAAAAAATCAAATATCTTTTAAACAGCTTGCTGATTTATTAGACATGCCACAATCACAAATTCAGCTTTTAAATCCATCTTATAAAATGGGTGTAATTCCTTTCTATCAGGGAGAACAACATTTTATTCGTCTTCCAAAAGATAAAATCGCAACATTTGTTTCCAACGAAGATCAGATCTATGCATACGTTAAGCACGATACAGAACATAAATCAACTTCATCAAGATTAGCAGTTAAATATGCTCCAAAAGTAAAACCGGCAGTAGTTAAATCTGTTATTGAAGAAGATGATAATGAATACCTGTCGTATAAAGTTAAAAAAGGGGATAACCTTGGGGCAATTGCTTCAAAATATAATGTAAGCAGCGCATCGATTAAAAAATGGAATAATTTAAAAACAAATAGCGTTGCTGTCGGAAGAAATCTTAAAATCAAGTTTGAAGATCAGCCGGTATTTAAAGCTGTTCCATCTATTGACAAAGGAGAATCTGTCATTGCAACTGCAGATGATAAAGATAAAACAACAAGTAATCAGGATTATGTAGTTGCTGCCGGAGACAATTTAGGAAGTATTGCAAAAAAATTCGGTATGACTATTGCGGAGTTAAAAGAACTTAATAATTTATCATCAAATACTATTGGATTAGGTAAAACGCTTATTATTTCTAAAGCTTCTGTAGTTATTGAAGAACCGGCTACAACTGCAATTGCTTCAAATTCGATTGATTCATTTAAGAAAAAAGCACCGTCTAAAAATTTTGGTGAAGATTATTACGTTAAAAAAGGTGACTCTTTATACAGCATTTCAAAAAAATATCCTGGGGTAACAATTTCAGATATTAAAAAATGGAATGGTATTAAAGACGAAGATATTAAACCGGGAATGAAACTTAAAATAAACGGATAAAAGAAAAATCTTATTTAAATTTGGGTTTTATTTCATAAATTAATAAAATGAATAAAACCCATTTTTTATTTTTATTACTTCCATTTTTGCTGATCTCTTGCTTTAAAGGAGAAAAACAAAGCCAGACTGTTTCAGGAAAAACAAATGCTATTTCAGTCATTATAGACGATCAGTTATGGTATGGAGAAGTTGGTGACAGTATTCGGAATAAATTTGCTTCGCCCGTTCTTGGGCTAACACAGGAAGAGCCTCTTTTTACCATTAATCAATATCCGGCAAGATTGCTGGAAGGTTTTGTTACCGACAGCCGCAGTATAATTGTAGTCAAAAAAACCGCGGCAGAAAAATTCGAAGTCATTCGAAGTAAAAATTTACCACACAACACTTTTCGCATTTACGGCAAATCTGTAGACGATATTATTTGCAGTATCGAACTGAATTCGCCCGAAATCATCAAAATTATCCGCAATGCCGAAATCGAAAAAATTCAGCAGGACAATAGTGCTTCACTGTTGAATAAAGCCATCATAAAAAATAAATTTCATATCAATATTCAGATTCCGACAGGATACGAATATATGCTTCACAAAAAGAAATTTATCTGGCTGAAAAAAGAAATCATAAGTGGCAACACCAGTCTGCTGATTTATCAAATTCCGCTTCGCAATTTTAAAAAGAAAAAAGATGTCGTAAACGCCATTGTAAAAATGCGCGATTCAGTTGGAAAATACATTCAGGGACGCGAGCTGAATACGCAGATGATTACAAGTGAGGCGTATGCCCCTTATTTTTCGAAGACTATGATCGACAATAAAAATGTTTTCGAAACCAAAGGAACCTGGGAATTAAAAAACGATTTTATGACCGGACCTTTTATTAATTATGCGTTCGTAGATGAAACCTTTAATCGGCTTTTGGTTATAGAAGGGTTCTGTTATTCACCCTCACATCAGGAACGCGATCTCATGTTGGATTTGGAAGCAATCATAAAAACCGTAAGAATTGACAAACGTTAGATTTTGATTTTTTATTTTGGAAGGTTTTTCCAATTAATTACTTCGTTCTTACTAATGATTAAACTTTAAACCACAGCAAGACAATTTTTTTTCGTAATATTGTTTGTAACAAACTTTAAAACAAATAGTTATGAAAAAATTAACCACAGTATTAGTAGGGATAACATTATGTTTTATTTCCTGTAAAAAAGAAGTAAAGCCAGAAGTTACCACAACAAAAGATAAGGATACAACAGTAACCGAGGAACCAGCAGTTGAACAGCCTGTAGATTCTGCTACCGAAGTAAAAGCATGGCAGGCATATGCTACACCGGGAACCGAGCACAAATTGCTAGCAGATGAAACCGGAACATGGAACTGTGATATGACTTTTTGGTACGAACCAAATGCAAAACCTGAAAAAGCCACTTCGGTAGCAGATGTTAAAATGATTCTCGGCGGACGCTATCAGGAAGCAAATTATAAGGGAACTATAATGGGGCAGCCATTTGAAGGAAAAAGTACGGTGGCATACAATAACGCGAGTAAAGAATTCACTACCACTTTTATTGACAATATGGGAACCGGAATAATGACGGCTGTCGGAACATATGATGACGGCTCAAAAAGCATAACGTATAAAGGCGAGTTGGTAAATCCTGTAACGGGCAAAAAAGCACCCTACAGAGAAGTTTATACCATCGTCGATGCAAAAACCAGAAAAATGGAAATGTTCGATGTCAAAAACGGTTCAGAATATAAAAGCATGGAAATTGTAATGACAAAAAAATAGTTTTTTCTGAGGGACAAAGTTACAAAGTAGCAAAGGCACAAAGCTTATTTCACAGCGAATTGAAATAAACTTTGTGCCTTTGCTACAAAAATTTTAGCGTAGCTAAAAAATAATATAACTTAGCGACTTCGTGCCTTCGTGGCAAAAAAATAGAAGAATGGAATTAAAATGGAAAATAAAGCCTTTTGAGGCATTAACTGTTCATGAGTTATATAATTTGCTTAAGCTGAGAAGTGAAATCTTTGTAGTGGAGCAAAATTGCGTTTATTTGGATCTTGACGGAAAAGACCAAAAAGCTTTACACTTAATTGGAGAATTTGATGGCGAAATTGTGGCCTATACCCGTTTGTTTGATGCCGGGATTAGTTTTGATAACGCCTCTATTGGAAGGGTGGTGGTAGACCAAAATTACAGAGACAGGAAATGGGGACATGATTTAATGCGTGAATCTATTACCGCTATTAAATCGAAATTCGGAAAAGATAAAATTACAATTGGCGCGCAATTGTATTTGAAGAAATTCTACGAAAGTCACGGTTTTGTGCAAACCAGCGAAATGTATCTGGAAGATGATATTCCGCATATTGAGATGGTACGAGAATAAATAAAAGAGGCTGAAATTCTAATTTCAGCCTCTTTTAATTTTATGTAAATAGGATGTTTATATTATGACATCTTTAAAATCGTTTTATATTCGGTCTGGTTGTTTAAGACATTAACCGCCCTTTTAATTTCAGAATTATTTTTGATATAATATTGATATAAGCCTTCCTGATATTGATACCTTTTAATCAGTTCTTCCAAAATCATGTTTTTGATTTCTTTCTGGTTTTTATCCAGTAAAGTAGTTTCGCTTTTTTCTAAAGCATTCAATAACTGCTGATATTCTCCAGTAATTGTTTCATCGATTTTTTCTTTTTTCGCTGCAGCTAAAGTGTTTTTCAGAGCAACTTCGGTTTCGGTATCAAAAGTGATTTTATTAACTTTTAGATATTGTTTGAAAGCGTTATAGTCGGCATCTGTCAAAGTTGGGATTTTGTCACCCAAATTTGGATTTTTATAATAATAAGTGGTAGCATAATCAAAAACACCATCGTTTTTAATTAAAGCCGTTGCAATAGCGCTTGTTTTTGCTTCTTCAAGTTCAATATCCGGTAATACACCGCCGCCATCGTATACGGTTCTTCCTTTTCTGGTTTTAAAAGCATTAAAGTTTTTGGCATCTGTTTTCTGAGCAACACCATTTTTGTCCTTGTGCGCGTAATCCAAAGCCTGAATACATCTTCCTGAAGGTGTATAATATCTGGAAATAGTTACTTTTAACTGAGTTCCGTAAGTTAAATCTACAGAACGCTGCACCAAACCTTTTCCAAAACTTCTGCTTCCTAAAACCACTGCGCGATCCAGATCCTGTAAAGCACCGGAAACAATTTCAGACGCAGAAGCACTTCTTCCGTTTACTAAAATGGCAAGTGGAATCTGGGTATCAATCGGCTCTTTCTGCGTTTTATAAGTATTGTTGTGTTTCTCAATTCTCGATTTTGTAGTTACAATAACCTCATTTTTCGGAACAAATAAATTACAGATATCAATAGCTTCATTTAATAATCCGCCGGGATTTCCTCTTAAATCCAAAACAATTTGTGTTGCTCCGTCAGCTTTTAGTTTTTCAAGTGCGTCTTTTACTTCGTTTGAAGCTTTTCTGCTAAAATGTGCCAAAACAATATAACCTGTTTTCTCATCAATTTTTCCGTAAAAAGGCACCGATTTAATATCTACTTCATCCAAAACCAAAACCGTAGTAAAAGGTTTTCCCTGACGCAGGTATTTGATATTGATTTTTGTATTTTTTGTTCCTTTTAATAAAGAAGAAGCATCATCTTTAAAATCGGCAATCATAATATCTCCAATCTGTATAATTTCGTCACCTGCTTTTAGTCCGGCTTTGTCAGCAGGATAATCTTTGTAAGGTTCACGAACAATTAAGCGATCTTTTTTTCTGGAAATCAAAGCACCGATTCCAGTATATTCTCCGGTATTGTTGATTTTAAAATTAACTACATCCTGTTCGTTAAAATAAACTGTATACGGATCCAGACTTGCCAGCATGTTTTTGATGGCTTTATCCATCAGATCACCCGGATTGGTTTCGTCTACATAATTCGTATTTACAGCTTTAAACAAGGTTGTAAAAATCTCGATCTGCTTGGCAATTTCAAAAAAATCTTCTTTAAAACTGGCACCAACAAACAACATTCCCGCCACAGTGACAGGTATAATGAATTTCTTTTTGAAATATGGATACATGATTATTCTTTTTTTCTTCTTCTTCTAAATCTTTTTCTAATAAAATAGGCCAATATACATAGTATAATAACAAACGGCCAAATACTGATAAGTCCAATTAAGAAATCCGATAAACTATAAAATCCCGATTTTACAGCGGCCCACAATTTGGATCCATAAGAGATTTTAACGCCTTCTTTTTCGGCTATCGTTTTGTAAAATTCAATTGTAACGGTACTTTCAGAAACACGGCTTTCCAGATATTTAAGCTGACCTTCTTTGGCTTCGATTTCTTCACGAATGGCAGAAATCTGCTTTTCGATTTCTAAAATCTCACTTACCTTATTTGCTTTTTTTAAAATTTCCAGATAACGTTCTTCGAGTTTTTTCTTTGTTTTTAATCTTGATGTTAAATCAATAAATTGTTCGGTAACATCTTCTGCAGATATGTTTTTGACTTCAAAATACGAAACACCTTTTGAAATATCACTTATAAAACGATCAAAATTCTGACTTGGTACTTTTATAGTAAGATTTCTAAAAACAGTGGCAAAATCTTTTCCCTCAGAATCGTTTATAATTTTTGCTTTATTCGCAGAAACCGCTTTTTGAATTTGAGTAAAAGTGTTTTCAAGATCATCTGTTTCGAATCTTAAAGTTGCTTCTTTGATGATTTTTTGTTCCACTTTTGGCGGAGGAGTTTCACTTGGACTTTCATCAGAAGATTCAGATTCGCTTTTTGGAGGTAAATTTACAGTTTGCACAGACAAATTTTCTTTAGGCTCATAAGATTTTTTACATCCCGTTAGAACAGAAAAGAAAATTAACAATAATAATAAATGTCGCATATACAATTCAATTTAGAGCTAAAACTACGATTTTTTTGTCTAATTTGATTATTAATATTACGTTTTTGGATTTACGATTCTGTTTTCTTTTCAGAATCTTCAATTTTATTGATTTGCAATGAAAATTTCTCAAACAACTGAATCATTTTGGTATTGATTTCTTCGTAAGATAATCGGTCTTTGGTCTGATAAAAAAGCATGATTGAATATGGCTGATCCAGATTATCCATAAGCAGATGTTTATTGAGACGATAAGTTTCTCTTAAAACTCTTTTGAAATAATTTCGGTCAACGGCTTTCTTGAAGTATTTCTTGGAAACCGAAACTCCGATTTTAGTTTGCCCCTGAGAATGCTCATCCGCCCGACGGTAAACCAAACGCAACGGATATTTAGAAACCGATTTTCCATCAGAAAATAAAAATCCAATTGTGGTTTTGCTTTTTAAACGCTCGTTTTTAGGGTAAGTGAAGTTCATTATTAGATGAAATGATTTAATACAAAATCTTTAAACCAATTGGGAAAATCCTCTTCATTGATATAAAGCTTTAATGCTTTTGCATCATATATTTCTGCAATTAAAGTTAGGTTGTCTCCAGAATTGTCAAATAAATAAGCCTTATTTGAAAATTCTATTGCAGGAAATAAATTGTGCAACGTTCTTGAATATCTGCTTTTTACTATTTCAGAATCGACTGCATGACCGCCTTTCTGGACTCTGTTTTCAACTCTGGAGATATTTACTTCCGGATCATCGATACATACAAAATACAAATAAGTTGTATAACCCAGAGCGTTTGCTTCTTTAATATCATCTAATTTTGAAGTATGGCTCATAACTGTTTCAAAACAAAAACTTTTGTTTTCATTTAGAAGTTTTTCCCGCAAAAAAGATGAGATAAGTGACCCTTCGTAACTGTTGGGCTTTTTTGAAAGTGACAGAATAAAATTCTCATTTATATCCAAAGCAATCCCAAATCCTTTATTCGCAGCAGTATCAATTAAGGTTTTAGTGTTTTCTTTTTTTAAGAAATTTTTTAAGTCCTTAGATGTCGCTTTAATGCCATAGAAATCTAAATCAATTAGACCTTTACTTCGAAGAACTTTTTCAAGATAATCAGCCTTAATAAAATACCCGGTATTGTAATGTTTTGAAAATTCTTCAAAGAGAGTGCTTTTGCCCGAACCATTTGGTCCTGCAAATATTCTCAATCTTTTTTTTATTTCCTGCATAATACCATTCCTTTTTTCAAACCATTTTCTGAAGTGGTTTTACTTTGCAAATTTCGAATTACTTTTATTTCTCCTGTTGGTAATTTTTCTATTATTTTTTTGCCGGAAATTGATTTTATACTAAGTCCCAAAGCTTTAGACTCCCTAATTGCATAACTTGAACTTCGTGATGCAGATTTAATTAAAATATCTGTTTCACTTGAACTTAGTTTTTCCTTGTGTTGTTTTATTACAAAACGTGCGATCTTACTTTTCATGACTTTAAAAACATGTTTACTGTCAAATTTACGATTTTATCTGATATAAATATTGCATATTACAAGGTGTGGAATGGATTAATTCAGAAAAAATTTGCAAATTTTGATGCAAAGGTACAATTAAACCATAAAAATGGTTATTGTTTTCAATTTTAATAAGTCTAAAAATATATTTACTACTTTTGCGCATTAATTTTTAAGCATGGAAAAAATAATTTCGTATCCAATATCGGTAGTTTACTATTTATTATTTGGTTTGTGTCTGGTTGTTTTTCACCCCATTCAATGGATTTGCTTAAATGTATTCGGTTATCAGGCACATAAAAAAAGTGTGGATTATTTGAACTTTTTTCTCTTAAAATGCACTAACTTAGTAGGTACAAGATATACAATTGAAAATGTAGACACAATTCCGAATGGTGTTCCTATCATTTTTGTGGCCAATCACCAAAGTATGTACGATATCGTAGCAATGATTTGGTACTTTAGACGTTTTCATTGTAAATTTGTAAGTAAGAAGGAGTTAGGCAGCGGAATTCCAAGTGTTTCTTATAATCTGAAGCATGGAGGATCTGTCTTAATAGACCGTAGAGACCCTAAACAAGCGATACCAGTTATCAAAGGCTTGTCTGAATATATAGAAAAGAATACACGATCTGCCGTAATTTTCCCGGAAGGGACCAGAAGTAAAACGGGCGTTCCTAAAGAATTTGCGCAAAGCGGTTTAAAAATTTTATGCAAATACGCGCCTTCTGCGTATGTTGTGCCAGTGAGTATTAATAATTCCTGGAAAATGGTGAAGTTTGGTTTTTTTCCTGTCGGTTTAGGAAATCATCTCAAATTTACTGCCCATAAAGCAATGGCTGTTAAAGATTACAAATTTGAAGAGCTGATGGCGCTGACAGAAAAAGCAGTTAAAGAAGGAATAAACGAGTATAAACAGGTTTAAGTTTTAGTCCGAGCTAAAACATAACCCAAATCTAAAATAAGTAATGTCTATAAAAAACATTAGATTAGAAGTAATGCAGTTTTTGGAAAAAAACGTGGATAGCTTCGTCGAACAGTATTTAATTCCGGTTGAAACAATTTGGCAGCCGTCTGATTTTTTGCCTAATTCTGAAGGAGAAAATTTCTTTGAAGAGGTAAAAGAACTACGCGAAATTGCTAAAGAACTTCCATACGATTTCTGGGTTACGCTTGTTGGTGATACAATTACCGAAGAGGCTTTACCTACTTACGAATCCTGGTTGATGGATGTAGAAGGAATAGATCAGATTGAAAATGGTGGAAACGGTTGGTCTAAATGGATCCGTCAATGGACCGGAGAAGAAAACCGCCACGGGGATCTTTTAAATAAATACTTGTATTTGTCTGGTCGCGTAAACATGCGTGAAATCGAAATGACCACACAGCATTTAATCAACGACGGTTTTGATATTGGAACGGGTAGTGACCCATACAAAAACTTTGTGTATACCAGTTTTCAGGAATTAGCGACTTATGTTTCACACAATCGTGTTGCACAAATAGCTAAAAAGTTTGGCGATAATAAATTGTCTAAAATGTGTAAGATGATTGCTGGCGACGAAATGCGTCATCATCATGCATACAGCGAATTTGTTACCAGAATTTTTCAGGTTGATCCCAGCGAAATGATGTTGGCTTTTCAATACATGATGAAACAGAAAATCGTTATGCCAGCGCACTTTTTGAGAGAATCCGGACAGAAAATTAGTTCGGCTTTTGAGCAGTTCTCCGATTCAGCACAACGTATTGGTGTTTACACAGCAAACGATTATGTTGATATTATGCAGAAATTAATCACGAAATGGGAAGTGGATAAAATCACTAATTTAACCGATGAAGCAGAAAAAGCACGTGATTATTTGATGAAATTACCGGCTCGTATGGCAAGAATTTCAGAAAGACTGGTTATTCCTGCTGAAGGACACATTTTTAAATGGGTTGAACCGGCGAGACTTTAATTTTAGATTTAAGATTGCTGATTTTAGATTTTTGGAATTTTAAATTGATATTGCAATTGAATATATATTTGTTGATTGTTGAAGATGAGACATCTTTAGCAATCAACATTTTTTTATAATTAAAACATTTTTATGAGCACTATAGAATTAATCAATAAAACAATCACTTTTGTAAAAGAAAAACTAAATGATGCCGAAGGCGGGCACGATTGGTTTCATATTGAGCGTGTTTACAAAAATGCCCTTTTGATTGCAAAAGATACAGATTGTGATAGTACAATTGTGCAATTGGGTGCTTTACTTCATGATATTGCCGACAGTAAATTTCATAATGGAGATGAAACCATAGGTCCGAAAACAGCAAGAGCTTTTTTAGAAGCCGAAAATGTTTCTGAGGAAGTAATTGTCCATGTTGTGAGTATAATTGAAAATATCTCATATAAAGGCGGAAATTTCGAAAAGAAATTCTCTTCTGTCGAGTTGGATATTGTTCAGGACGCCGATCGTCTGGATGCCATTGGTGCCATTGGAATTGCAAGAGCTTTTAATTATGGAGGATTTAAGAATCGCACATTATACAATCCCGAAATTCAACCGGTAACCAATATGACCAAAGAAGAGTATAAGAAAAACAATGCTCCGACAATTAATCATTTTTATGAAAAACTTTTGCTGTTGAAAGATAAAATGAATACGACGAAAGGAAAAGAAATCGCAGCAGAAAGACACCGTTTTATGGAAGTATTTCTGGGTCAATTTTATGCGGAGTGGGAAGGGATTAAATAGAGTTGATCAACATTGTTCATAATGCTTTGTGATAAAAGTGCGTAATTAAGAACGCACAGACAAAACCGAGTCCAAACCATAATAAACGAGCCACTCTATTATCTCTAACTATTTCTATTTTATCTTCTTCTGACATTTTAGTAGATTTTAAACATCAAAAGTAATTTTATAAAAATATACAATTTGTCTATTTAAGGTTTAAAAATAACAGAATAGGACATTTTAATAATAAAAAGCACAATGAATGCAGAAATTTAATTCTGTAATTATTGTGCTTTTTTAATATGTCTTTAAAAAATGATAATTAACTACAGCCACAATTTCCATCGCCGCAGTCTTTTTTCTTTTTAGATTTAAAAAAATATTTTTTAATCAAAAAAGTAACTGCAATTCCTAATATGGCGAAGGCTATAATTTCCTGAATCATTTCTTTTTTATTTTAAAAGTTGATAAGCAATTAGTGCAGCAAAATAAGCTAATCCGCTCATAAGAACGAGTTGCATCGCAGGCCATTTCCACGAATTGGTTTCCTTTTTTGTAATTGCTAAAGTACTGGCGCACTGCATCGCAAATGCATAAAACAGTAATAAAGATATTCCGGTCGCGAAGTCAAATACTTTTTTTCCGGTTTCCGGACGTATTTCTGCCTGCATTTTGCTTTTTATCGTCGATTCGTTATCGGTATCCCCGACGCTATAGATCGTGGCCAGAGTTCCCACAAAAACTTCGCGTGCAGCAAACGAACTGATTAAGGCAATCCCGATTTTCCAGTCGTAACCCAAAGGTTGGATAGCCGGCTCAATCGCTCTTCCCATTAAACCGATATATGAATTTTCTAATTTTTGTGAAGCAACTTCATTTTCAAACTGCGTTTCGTCTAAAGTTGTATTTGTAAATCGCTCTTTAACGATTGTCTCAGCTTCATTAAATTCTTTTCCGGGTCCGTACGAGGCTAAAAACCATAAAATAACAGAAATCGCTAAGATAATTTTACCCGCGCCAACTATGAATGCTTTTGTTTTTTCTACAACATTGATTCCCAAGTTTTTAAACAGCGGTAATTTATAACTTGGCATTTCTACAACGAAATACGTTTTCGATTCTAATTTTAAGACTTTATTTAAAATATAAGCCGACAAAATAGCAGCAGTAAAACCTAAAACATATAAGGCCATTAAGGTTAGTCCCTGAACATTCAGAAACCCAAAAAGACGTTTACTGGGCACTACAAGAGAAATAATAATTGCATAAACCGGTAATCTTGCCGAACAAGTAGTAAATGGCGTTACTAATATCGTAATGAGGCGTTCTTTCCAGTTTTCGATATTTCTTGTCGCCATAATTGCAGGAATTGCACAAGCTGTTCCCGAAATTAACGGCACAACGCTTTTTCCCGAAAGACCAAACCGGCGCATAATTTTATCCATTAAAAACACCACACGGCTCATATAACCACTTTCTTCCAGAATCGAAATGAACAGGAATAAAAAAGCAATTTGCGGAATAAAAATGATAACACCGCCAATTCCCGGAATAATTCCCTGCGAAAGTAAATCGGTTAAGATTCCGCTTGGCAATTCCTGCGCAACCCATCCGCTTAAAGAGGCGAAAGTGCTGTCAATAAAATCCATTGGAATCGTTGACCAGCTGAAAATGGACTGGAATATCAGAAATAAAATGGCAAAGAAAATCACATAGCCCCACACTTTATGGGTTAGAACACGATCTAATTTGGCACGGATGTCTTTTGCCATTGTGGCATCTACTTTTAAACCTTCTTTTAAAACATCATTTATAAACTGATATCTTTTTATGGTTTCTTTTTGTTGTAAGCGTTTTAACTCCGAATGTGATTTGGTGAGAGTACTGCGGACTTCATTTCGGTCTAAATTTGAGAAATTAACGTCCTGAGTAATAACAAGCCACAATTTGTACATCAATTGATTGGGAAAAGCGTGCCTTAATTTTTCAAAATATTCAGGATCAATTACAGACGCGTTTAAACAAGGTTCGTGAGTTATGGTTTTATAAGAAACAATTAGTTCTTTTAGTTGTTCGATTCCGTGACCTTTCCGTGAACTTACTAACGCAATTTTAGTTTTTAATTTTTCTTCCAAATACGGAATATCCAGAGTAATTCCTTTTCGTTCCATTTGATCGGACATATTTATAACCAGAATGGTCGGAATTTCAAGATCTTTTATTTGCGTATAAATCAACAGATTTCGTTTCAGATTTTCAACATCTGTTACCACTACTGCTACATCCGGATATAATTTGTCGTTTTTGTTTAACAAAAGCTCAATTACCACACTTTCATCCATCGAACTCGCGTTCAGACTATAGGTTCCGGGTAAATCAAGAATATTTGCTTTTACGTTATTGGGCAGTTTACAGAAGCCTATTTTTTTCTCAACAGTTATTCCGGGATAATTTCCAACCTGCTGATTAAGACCTGTTAACTGATTAAAGACAGACGTTTTTCCGGTATTCGGATTTCCGATAAGGGCAACATTGATATTCTGAACGCTCATTATAAATTGTTTTGAATAAGTTCAACTTCAATTTCACGAGCAGTTTCTATGCGAATGGCTACATGGGAACCATTAATATCTAAATATAACGGATCTCCGAAAGGTGCAATTTGTAATAATTCAACCAAACTGCCTGGCAAACAACCCATTTCTAATAACTTAAGTGGAATAAGATCGATATCAAAATCTTTGATAATGGCTTTCTCGCCTTTTTTTAAGGTATGAATTGTATTTTGCAAAGCTTATTTAGATTGAATTTAGATTGCAAAAGTAGGCAATTATTCTGTATTCCAAGATATTTAACACCTCGACATATGCTAAATGTTTCTAAAAATAAAGGATTTTACTCGTTTGAAAGGAAATCAATATCTTCTAAAAGTCTTTTTATGTCTTCCTTGTTTGTTCCGTCGTAAAATCCGCGGACACGGCGCTTTTGGTCAACCAAAACAAAATTCTCCGTATGCACCATATCATAAAGCTGATCTGGTCTTCCGAGTTTTGCAGCCAAATATGATTTTCTGGCCATGGAATAGATTTCCTTTTTGTCTCCGGTAACCAAATTCCATTTACTGTCAACCACTCGATATTTAATAGCGTATGCTTTTAAAACCGATACACTGTCCACCTCGGGGAAAACAGTGTGGGAAAGTAGCATTACTTTAGGATTATTAATTACAGCTTTCTGAACCTCAACAAGATTAGTTGACATTTTAGGACAAATAGAACCGCAGGTGGTAAAGAAGAAATCTGCAACATAAATCTTTCCTTCGTAATTCTTTTGCGTAATCGTATCACCATTTTGATTTATAAATGAAAAATCGGCAATGGTGTGATATTTACTTTTGTACTGAATGGTGCTGTCTACTAATTCCGGATTGACATCAGCGGGATTGTAAATGGGTAATGTCTTTTTTGGTTTTAAAGCAGAATAAAAAAGAGATATCGTAACTACCGAAAATATTATTAAAACAATAAAGAATTTACGGTATTTGTATAAAAGCGATTTCATAAAAATAATTTGGTGCAAAAATACAAAAAGCAGATTTCAAAAAGTTTACTGTCTACTTTTTTTAACAGCCTTTGTAACATTTAAATTCATAGATAGACTTATAAATTTGTATTAAAACGGCTGTTTGTGAAATTTATGTCTCTTTTTACCTTTACAGTTAGAATTTTAACACAAATTTTGAAATAATAACAATATGTTTGTATTTTCCCTTAAACTATAACTTTTTATGAAAAAACAATTTGCTAAACCTATGTTTGGTGTTGTTTCTGCAATGTTTGCAATAACTTCAGTTCAGGCCCAGACAGCACCAAAAGAACCAGGTATCAATGTATCTTATATGGATACAAAAATAAGCCCGAGTGAGGATTTTTTTAAATATGTAAACGGAACGTGGCTGGATAAAACTGAAATTCCAAGTGATCGTACAACGTGGGGAAGTTTTAACGAGCTGATTAAAAGAACGGACAAAGATGTAATGACGGTTTTGAAAGACGCGTCTAAAAATCCAAATTACAAATCGAATACCGATCAGGGAAAAGCTGTAAACTTATTTAATACGGTTTTGGACACGGTAGGAAGAAACAAGAGAGGAATTGAGCCTTTAAAACCGTATCTGAAAAAAATTGATGCCATTAAAAATGTTGCTGATGTACAGAAATATTTGACAGAAATGGAAAAAGAAGGTGGTTCTGGTTTCTTCGGAATTTATATTGGAGCTGATGATAAAAACAGTTCCAAGAATTCTGTCAATCTTGGTCCGAGTCAACTGGGACTTCCGGACAAAGATTACTACACTTCCGATGATAAGGATTCTAAAGAAAAACGTGCCAAATATGAATTGCACGTTGCGAGAATGCTGCAATTTCTTGGTGAATCTCCGGCAAAAGCAAAACAAAGTGCTGCTGAAGTGCTGGCTCTGGAAACAGAATTATCTAAACCAAGATTAAACAGGGTTGAAAGAAGAGACAGCCGTTTGCAATACAACCCAATGACTGTTGCAGATGTTCAAAAACTAACTCCGGCAATAAAATGGAATGAATATTTTGCAGGTTTGGGAATTACCAAATTAGATTCTGTAATTGTTTCTGAACCTAAATATATGACCGCTTTACAAACTGTTTTTACAGCAAATAAAGTGGCACAGTGGAAAGAATATTTAAAATGGGATTTGATAAATGGTGCTGCAAGTAAATTAACAACAGAAATCGATAATGCTAATTTCGATTTTTACAGCAAAACATTAAGAGGAGCCATAAAACAACTTCCTGCAGAAGAAAGAGCGCTTGCTGTTGTAAATTCAAGAGTGGGAGAAGCTCTGGGTAAACTTTATGTAGAAAAATTATTTCCTGCCGAAGCAAAAGATAAAGCGCAGAAAATGATTCAGAATGTGATTTTGGCATATCAGAACAGAATTAATTCTTTAACCTGGATGTCTGCTGAAACAAAAGTAAAAGCAGTTGAAAAGTTAAATAAAATCACAATCAAAATAGGATATCCTGATAAATGGAAAGATTATTCTGCTTTGACAATTAAAAGTGTTGCAGAAGGCGGAACTTACTTTGATAACAATAAAAATTTATCGAAATGGAATTTCCAGAAAAGCATCGAAAAACTGAGTAAACCAGTTGATAAAACAGAATGGGGAATGTCACCTCAAACGGTAAATGCGTATTACAATCCGTCTTATAACGAAATTGTGTTCCCGGCTGCAATCTTACAACCTCCTTTCTACAATTACCAGGCTGACGAAGCGGTAAATTATGGAGGAATTGGTGCTGTAATCGGTCACGAGATTTCTCACGGATTTGATGATTCAGGAGCACGTTACAATGCTGATGGAAACTTAGTAGACTGGTGGACAGAACAAGATTTAAAACAATTTACAGCTTTAGGAACCGATTTGGCAAATCAATACAGCGCTCTTGAGCCATTACCGGGAGTTCACGTGGATGGAAATTTCACTTTAGGTGAAAACATCGGAGATTTGGGCGGAATTAATGCTGCTTATGATGGTTTACAATTGTATTTGAAACAAAATGGAAATCCGGGATTAATTGACGGATTTACTCCGGAGCAGCGTTTCTTTATTTCTTGGGCTACCGTTTGGAGAACAAAAACAAGAGATGAAGCAATTAAGAATCAGGTAAAAACAGATCCGCACTCCCCGGGAATGTACAGAGCTTATGTGCCAATTCAGAATGTTGATGCTTTTTACAAAGCGTTTGATATTAAGAAAGGTGATAAAATGTATGTGGAGCCGGAAAAACGAGTTAAAATCTGGTAATCACCATATAAATCTAAAAAAGGCGCTTTTAATAAGCGCCTTTTTTTATGGTCTTAAATGGCAATGTAAATGTCTACTTCTGCATTTTCGGGATCTTGAGATTTCTCATCGTAAATTTCAAAATCGGCAGTAAAAGATCTTTTTAAATCTGAACTCCAAATCTTCAGCCATTCGTTAAAAACAATTCCTTCAGAAAGTTTTCCTTTCGCAGTAAATTTTTCATAAGTCAATCCTTCTATTGTTTTTCCTGTCATTCCTTCGGGAATCGTGTCTAAATTGTCGACCGCGCAGCCCAGAATTGTGGTGTAAGGTCGGGTATGATCTTTTTCGTAATCGGTGTAAACACAAATTAGATCCGAATTTATTTTGTTCGGAATCTGACTGGCAATTTCTGTTGATAAAAACTGAGTCCAAAGAGCCGGAATATCTTTCCCGGATTGACCGTTTTCATTTGTTGTTCGAACCGCAATTCCGATGATATTGAATTTTTGAATATTCATTGTTATATAATTTTTTGTATCCCACAAATTTAAAACTCTGAGGTGACAACAGTTTGTCAGCAGTAACAGGCTATAATAAAAACGGCGCTAATTAGTAGCGCCGTTTTTTATATGGAAAGTCAATTACTTTAAATTACTGTAAATATAAGTTTCAATTGCTTTTAATTCTTCATCAGACATTGCCTTTGTGATTTCAAAGTTGGTCTGCATGACCGAAAACTGACTCGGATCTACAATAGGATCCTTCTGTCCTTTCAGGAAATTGACCACATCGCCATTTTTATCTTTATAGATTTTTGCAATTTCTTTAATGCTTGGGCCAATGACCTTTTGATCAGGCAGGTGACAAGCTGTGCAATTTCCTCTTCCTTGAAAAATTTCTTTTCCCAGAGCTTCCGGAGTTTTAGCTTTAGACGGCTCACCTTCAATCTGACTTTCTGTTGAGGTTGCTACTTTTTCTGCGCTTTCGTTTTTACAGGATGCAAATACCAAAACAGCACTTAAGAATAGTATTTTTTTCATTCTTATTTGTTTAAAAGTATTGCTGCTTCCTTTGCAAAATACGTCGAAATTAAACTCGCACCTGCACGTTTGATGCACATTAACTGTTCCATCATAATTTTGTCATTGTCCAGCCATCCTCTTTCGGCAGCGGCTTTGATCATGGCATATTCGCCCGAAACATGATAAACCGTTACCGGAACATTCACCGCATTTTTTACTTCACGGACAATATCAAGATAAGCGATTCCAGGTTTTACCATAACCATATCGGCACCTTCTTCAACATCGCATAATGTTTCTTTGATGGCTTCAATGCGGTTCGCATAATCCATTTGATAGGTTTTTTTGTCTTTTGGAATTTCAATATCGGCTTCTTTTGGAGCTGAATCCAAAGCATCTCTAAACGGACCGTAAAATGCCGATGCATATTTGGCAGAATAACTCATAATTCCAACATTATGAAATCCCGCAGCATCCAGACCTTCGCGAAGGCGTAAAATTCTTCCGTCCATCATGTCACTCGGCGCTACAAAATCGGCACCGGCTTGCGCATGAGAAACGGCCATTTTTACTAATGCATCAACCGTAGTGTCATTTTCTACATCGCCATTTTTAATAATTCCGTCATGACCATAAATCGAATACGGATCTAAAGCGACGTCTGGCATCACAATCATTTCCGGGCACGCAGCTTTAATGGCACGAATAGCCTGCTGCATTAAACCGTCTTTATTCCAGGCTTCTTTTCCGGTATTGTCTTTTAGGTTTTCACTCACTTTTACGTAGATATTAACGGCGCGAATCCCTAAGGCAAAAATCTCCTTTACTTCTTCAACAGTCAAATCGATTGATCTGCGAAAGATTCCCGGCATGGACGGAATTTCTGCTTTGTAATTTTCGCCCTCCGTAATAAACATCGGAAACATAAAATCGGTCGGACTTAAACTTGTTTCGCGAACTAAAGAACGAATAGATTCATTAACTCTTAATCGTCTGCCTCTGTGAAGTGGGAACATATAATTTTAGATTTTAGATTTTAGATTTTAGATTTCTGCTGAAATATTAACTTCTAAAAATGTTATTGTTTTTTTTGAGGAATACTGTTTTAAACAGCGTTGCAAAGTTAAGTAAAAAGGAACAAAACCAAACTTTTAGACTTTCTAAGAATGAGTTAATATTATCTAAAATTTGTGACTTTTTTCGTTTATTTTTGTGAGATGAAGAAAATTCTCATTCTATGCTGTTGTTTCCTCCTGACAAGTTGTTTTGAAATAACAGAACGTATTAAACACCACGACGATCAAAGCGGCGAATATACGCTGATGATCGATTTCTCTAAATCCTGGTTCAAAACTAAATCGGCTATCTGGCTGGAAGAGGTAGATGGAGTCAAAATTCCGAACGAACAGGAAATTACCGGAAAACTGAATGACTTTAAAACTAAAGCATTGAAAATTGACGGCATTTCGAATGTCACTACAAAAACAGATTTTGACAAATATGTCTTTATAATCAAACTCAACTACGCCAGTCTAAAAGCGTTGAATGCCGTTGTAAACACGATAAACAATCAGCGTGATCAGATTCACTTTAGCGGAAGCGGAAAAACTTTCGAGCGGATGGCCTCTTATCCAATACCTGAAAAAGTGGTAAATGATCCGAAGAAAAAGAAAGATTTGGAAGAAGCGAGTATTATTGCTATTTATACTTTTGATAAAGATATTCTGGCAGTCGAAAATCCGAATAGCAAAATTTCTAAAAATAAAAAAACGGTTTTTTTAAAACAAAGTTTGTACAGCGTATTTAAAAAATCGACTTTAATGAATAATACCATCCAATTAACGCCTTAATTATGAAGCATTTTTACACCTTAATTTTATTACTCGCCTCGTATCTTACTTTCGCTCAGGCGAAATCCGACCAATACGATTATTTTGTGCAGTTTAACGGAAGTCAGCTTTCGAAAAAAGTAAATATCGAAGAAGTTTTAAATCATCCGATATTAACGAAATATACCAGTAAAAAACCCGATTTTGATCTTAGAAAATATGCGTCTATAATGCAGCTGAATCAAAAAATGACCATTCACGGAAATTTTTTAGACAGTATTCCGTATTATCAGGTTACCATTCCGATAAAGAACAAAGATGCCGTCAGACAATATTTGACGGAGAAATTTGCTGCCAGGGATTCGGTTAAAAAGGCTGCTATTCAGGATTTTGCTAAATATTCTGTTTATACGCCGGGCGGAGCAAAAAAGTCTTTTGCATGGAATGAAAATTATTTGATTGTTTTTGAGCTGACGAAAAGACTGCCTGCAAAATTTGATAATTCGCAGGCTTATATCGATTCGGCGTACACTCAGGCGAGCGATGTAATTGTAGATATTGATGAAAAAGAGGCACAATACGAAGTTCCGCCGCCGCCGCAAATTGTAACGGACGCGCCGATTGCTGAGACTGAAAATGGCGTGAATGAGGATTACACTTATGATGGAAATCCGTATGAAGAATATACACTGGAGCAGGCAGAATTTGATCGAAAATTAGCAGAACAGCAAAGTGTGATTATAAAAAAATTATTCGAAAATGGTTTTACAGCGCCAAATTCGACAAAAATAAATGAATCGGCAGACATTTCTTCCTGGGTAAATTACGGCGGAGCAATTTCGAGTTTATATTCTGCTTACAGCGTGCCAATGGCGATGTTTGGCGGATATGACAAATATTTACCAATGCAGCAGAATTTCGCGAATTTTATAAAAGGAATTAATCTCGACTTTTATTTCGATAATGACAATGCAAGAATGGAAGAAATTATTGAATATTCTCCTGAAATTGCAAACGATATAAGCAAAATCAGCAATAGAAAAATCAATAAAAATATCTATAATTATTTTCCTGCTGAAAAACCTTTGGGTTATATGACGTATCACATCAATACAAAGGAAATGCTTCAAAGGTTTCCTTCTTTGACGGCTGAATTGTTCCAGACTCCGAAATTTGGAAAAGAAGATATCAGCATAGTTACAGATTTAATTTCTACCATTGTTGATGAAGAAGCCACAGCCAAACTTTTTGATGGCGATTTAAGCGCTTTTTTATATGATATGAAAGAAGTTGAGGTTATGACTAAAAAGTACGATTACGATGAGAATTTTGAAGAAAAAATAACAGAGGAAAAAGTAAAAAAACAAATTCCGTTGTTTTCTTTCATTTTTACTTCTACGCATTCCACATTTGGAGATAAATTGTTACAGTTGGGTGTCCGTAAAAAAGTACTGACGCAAAACGGAAATTCGTATACCGTAGTTGGAACACAGGATTATGGTGATATTTTTATTATGAAAGACAAAGATGTCGTGGTTGTTGCCAATACAAAGGCTTATTTTAGTAATGGAAATGGTTCTTTTATAAAAGACACCAAAAAAGCTTTGAGCAGAAATTCTATTTTAGGAAAGATGGATATTGCCAAAACAGTGCATACTTTTGGTAAGAATGCCAAAGAATCTGATTTGACGCTGTTAATGAAAATGACTAATCAGTTTTCGGATTTTTCTATGGAATCCCCAAAAAAACTGACCGACAATAAATTCAAATTTATATTGAGGTTAAATACGAAAAAATCAGATAAAAATATCATTTTGCAGACTCTGGATCTTGCTGAAGAAATGACATCTAAATAAAGAAAAATTCAAATCAAAAATCCCTGATAACAATTGTTTCAGGGATTTTTTTTGAAAATTTATGTGATAGAAGCTTTATAAATCTCCTTAATCGAACTTTCTAATCTGGCGTTAAATTCAGAATCGATTTGCTTTGCAGTAAGTCCTTCTGATAATGCTCTTGAGAAACTGGCAATCAATCCCGGATTTTCAGAAAGTTTTACATTTGCTTCTTCGCGGGAATAGCCGCCGGAAAGAGCAACCAAACGAACAACATGCGGATTACTCATCAAATCACTGTAAAAATTATTGACAGTTGGAATAGAAAGTTTCAGGATCACCTTAACATCCTGGTCCAATTCATCTAAATGTTTTTTGATTTCATTTTTTAAAATTTCCTCTGATTTTTCTTTGTCGGCACTGTAAATATCAATTTCAGGTTCAATAATCGGAATCAGTCCTTTTTGAAAGATTTGCAGACCCACCCTAAATTGTTGTGCTACGACATCGCGTATTCCGTCTGGATTTGCCTCTTTAATCAGGGATCGCATTTTAGTCCCAAAAATATTTCTTTCAACCGCTCTGGTAAGCAGATCGTCAAGATTTGGAATTGGTTTCATGAGCTGAACACCGCCTGCAGGTTCTGTAAGTCCCTGATCGACTTTTAAAAACGGAATAATATGTTTTTTCTCCCAAAGGTACTCGGCTGTCCACTGTCCGTCGATTTTTCGATCCATGGTATTTTCAAACAAAATGGCCCCAAGAATAAACTGGCTGTCAAAAGCAGGACTTTTAATAATTCTGGTTCGCATTTCGTGTACTAGGGTGTACATTTCTTCGTCGTTTGCAAATTGACTTTCCAAAACGCCATATAGCGATAATGCTTTTGGTGTACTTCCTCCGCTTTGATCCAGGGCGGCAATAAATCCTTTTCCGGAATGCATAAGATTTAATTGCTCTATATTTCTATTTTCCATGATGCTAAATTTAGTTTTCTGTAAGTGACTGTAATTTAAGCATTTTTCGGAGAATATTTAGAAATTTTAAAGTCCGATTTTTGAATTTACTTTATTATAAACCTCTTTTACCTTTTTCGGAGGATCAAACCGGTAACCGACAGAAAGTTTTACGGTTGCAATATTATCATTTAATCTTGGATCGACATTCTCATCCTGAGCAAAACTAACAGTATTAAGACTGGCATAACCAAAGAAACTGTTGTTATTATACGCTAATTTTAAATTGAAATCTGCCTGATACAAAGCCGATGTCTCTCCGTCTATAGTATTCACTCCTGCGCCTACAGCAAGACCTGCGGCAATGAGAACACGGTCACTAATTACAAAATTGTAAAAATAGGCAGGTGCCAAAGTAAAAACATAAAGATCTCCTTTTGAAGAATCCGGCGTATTTAAATCCAGATTAGTATAGTAAAAAGAAAAACTTGGAATAAAACTGCCGGAGCTTTTTATCTGCCATTCATTTTGGCTGGTCAGGGTTTTAAAGGAGAATTTATCGTTGAAAATATAGGAAGTAGAGCCGCCGATTTTTGTGGTGCGCATTTGAGGTAATTCTGTTGTTATATTGTTATCGCTGATATAAAATCCTTTTTGATTGATGAATGTAAAAGACTGCATCCACTTTTTATAATAAAAGTGGGTATTGAAATTAAAATTCTTTGAATTGGAATCACCTTTGTTGCCACTGAGAAACTTGGGCGCAAAACCAATACTGACATCAATAATTCTATAACTAAGATTAAACCCAATTTGTTCCCTTCGGTTAGGAATGAGATCTACAAAGATTTTGGGCTCCTGTTCTGCAGAAGCAATCTGAAAACTGTTTGAAGTGTCTAAATAATAGGCGCTGACAGTTATTTTATCAGTATAAGATTTAAAATAAGGATTTTGTAAAGTGTCGTTTTGAGCGAAACAACTGAAAATGCTGGAGAAAAATCCTAAACATATAATTTTTAAACACATAGAAGCATAATTTTTATGATAATTTAAAAAGACATTCCACTTTCAACAAATTTATAAGTCAATATTGAAAACGTATATTATAAAAATCTCTCTAAATTATACTTTTAAAAGCTATGTTTCTATGTTGTATTGATTTTTTTATTTAAACTTAAATCCAATCCTGCGGATTTTCCAACGCGTTTATCAATTTCTCTTCATCACTTCCTGCTTCGGGATGATGATCATAAACCCATTGAACATGCGGAGGTAAACTCATCAGGATACTCTCAATTCTTCCGTTGGTTTTTAATCCGAATAAAGTTCCTTTATCATGAACCAAATTAAACTCAACATAACGACCGCGACGGATTTCCTGCCAAGTTCTTTGTTCTGGTGTATACGCAAGATTTTTTCTTCTTTCTACAATTGGTACATAAGCTTCAAGGAAACTATTACCCACTTCAGATACAAAACTAAACCAGTCTTCCATAGACATTTGTTCGTTTGCTTTGCAATAATCAAAGAATAAACCACCAAGTCCGCGTGCTTCATTTCGGTGTGCGTTCCAGAAATACGAATCGCATTGTTTTTTATATTTCGGATAAAACTCTGGGTTGTGTTTGTCGCAAGCCGTTTTACAAGTTTGATGAAAGTGTTTTGCATCCTCTTCAAACAAATAATATGGCGTTAAATCCTGTCCGCCTCCAAACCATTGTTCAATTACTTTTCCAGACTCATCGTACATTTCAAAATAACGCCAATTAGCGTGCACAGTAGGAACCATCGGGTTTTTCGGGTGAATTACCAAACTCAGTCCGCACGCAAAGAAATCTGCTTCCCCAACGCCAAACATTTTCTGCATAGCTTCGGGAAGTTTTCCGTGAACGGCTGAAATGTTTACACCGCCTTTTTCGAAAACAGCACCATTTTCAATAACGCGCGTTCTTCCACCACCGCCTTCCGGACGTTTCCAAAGATCTTCGCGGAATTTTGCAGTTCCGTCAACAGCTTCTAATCCGGCTACGATTTGGTCTTGTAAATTTTGTATATATGCGTAAAATTTATCTTTCATGATTTTATTTTTCTGGTAAAGTATCATGATATTTGAATGCGTTGTTCATATCAATTACTATTATTGTATCTTTTTTAAAGACTTTTATAAATCTTGAATTTGCTTTTTTTACTAATGAATCCCCTATTTCAGTTTTTTCCCAAATAAAATAATATCCATAAACTTCGCTTGAATCCCTTAGTTTAAAGGTGGGTGACATTCTGTTATGTGTATCTAAATATTTTTTGACAATCAATCCTGAAAAATTTTCAGCAAACTTATCTTTATAAATTTCTTTACTAATCCTGGATTCGTTAGAAAGATAGGAACAAGTACTTACAAATATTGCAAAACCCAACATTAAAAAAAAGCCTTGATATGACGGATTCATTTTTTTAAAATCGACATTAGAAAGATCATCTAAAAATTTTTCAAAACCATTCATTTTTAAAATTTATCTTTCATGTTCTAAATATTCTGATTTTAACAATCCGTAATAAACAGTATTTTCTAACGAACCATCACCATTTCTAAATTCGTCTCGTAAAATTCCTTCTTGTTTAAAGCCGTGTTTTAATGCAACTCGCTGGCTTGCGATATTAATTTCTGATGTGCAGATGAATACTTTATTTAACATTAACTCATTAAAACAAAAATCAATTGCATCAGATACCAATCGGGATGTGATTCCTTTTCCTTGATAATCTTCGTCAACGAAATAACCAAACTCACATTTAGAAATGCGATATCTTATCGTTTTTACACATAAATAACCAATTAAATTATTGGTTTTTAAATCTCGTGCGTAAAAATGAAATCCCTCTTTATTTTTTTCTTTGTCAAGACTTAATGCTAGAAAATCCTTAGTTTTTTGAAGTGTATCACATTCTGTTGAGGTTACAGGGAAGGTTTTCCCAATATGATTTCTATTCTTAATAATCAGTTTATAAAACTCTTCAGGAAGAATATTTTCAATTCTGTCTATTTTCCAATCTGTAAAACTCATGTCTATTTGTTTTTAGCGGAAGCGATTTTTGCATTTATTCCGAAAGAAAAAACTTTGCTTTCCTGCTGAATATATTGATAAATAGCCAAAGCTTTATTTTGAAAATCATAGTTTTCTGCTTTATAAAATTCCATTAGGACATCAGCAAATTTTTCTAAATGTTCCCAATCAAAATGCATTTGAAGTAGCAAAGTGATTAATTCTTCATTTTGAAAATCAACTAAAGTTTCAATATTTAAACCGAATTCTTTTAGTTGATTTTCAATATCTTCTTTTTGAATGTTATTCAAAGGATAAGGCACGTAAATGAGAGTTCGTAACGTTTTGAGAACGTTATCAATTCTAATTTTTTCTTCGTCTCTTAGGCCTTTGTTGAGCATTTTTTTGTTATTCGTTCTCCTGCAAGGTTTTCAAAACCTTGTAGGTATTAATTGTACGCAATCTTTTTTATCTTCTGGTGAGCATATTATATCTACAAGGTTTTGGAAACCTTGCAGGAGACAAAACGTGACTATTCAAAAGTATGTGTTTCGTTTAATAAATCATTTTTTTGATTGTGACAAAAAATGAAATTTTCAAAACCTCCAAATAATTCTAAAGCTTCTTCTCGTTCAATTTTTGATTCTTTATCTGATAAAAAAGCAGGATAAGAAGAAAATTTAAAACTCTTAAAATCCTCATCTAAATGATGTTTTGGATTTAAATGAACGTAAATAATTAGTTGTTTTAAATAATTCTGATCTTTTAGTTTTATTCTTTTGAAATGCTTTTCAAAGATACTGCCGGTTCTATTTGTCTGTTTATTAAATGCTTTCGCATAAGAATTTAATAAATTTGAAAAAGCCTGAGTCACTTCCTTTTCTTCAACGTTCAAACGAATTACTAAATGAAAATGATTCTTCATCAGGCAATAAGCAAATATTGATATTTTATTCTCAGTGTATTTGGCTAATTGTTTTAGAAAGTAAATTTTGTTTTCATCATTTTCAAATAGATTCGAACCATTAATTCCACGATTATAAATATGATAATAACAGTCCTTTTCTAAAACCTCCAACTTCATTTTTGCTCCACTTTTCACTTTCACGTTCCTGCAAGGTTTTCAAAACCTTGTAGGTATCTATTTTAACATCATTTAAATATCTCAGCTTTGCGAATTAATACCTACAAGGTTTTGGAAACCTTGCAGGAGATATAAATGAGACTGATAATATTAATGTTATTGTCCGTATTCCTTAACAGCGTCAATAAACGCTTTTGCGTGATCTACAGGAATATTTGGTAAAATTCCGTGACCCAAATTCACCACATATTTATCTTTTCCGAATTCGTCAATCATTTCGTGAACCATTTTTTTGATGGTTGGAATTGGAGAAAGCAATCTTGATGGATCAAAATTTCCCTGAAGCGTAATATTTCCACCAGAAAGGTAACGCGCATTTCTTGCCGAACAAGTCCAGTCAACACCTAGTGCAGACGCACGGCTTTTTCCCATTTCGCCAAGAGCAAACCAACATCCTTTTCCGAAAACAATAACCGGAGCGTGATCTGCCAAAGCTTCAACAATTTGGTTGATGTATTTCCATGAAAATTCCTGATAATCTACAGGAGAAAGCATTCCTCCCCAGGAATCAAAAATCTGAACCGCATCAACACCTGCTTTTACTTTTTCTTTTAAATATAAAATCGTCGTGTCTGTAATTTTTTGCAATAAAGTATGCGCTGCAGCCGGGTTTGAAAAACAGAAACCTTTTGCAGTATCAAAACTTTTAGAACCTTTTCCTTCAACAGCATAGCAGAAAATTGTCCAGGGCGAACCTGCGAAACCAATTAACGGCACTTCGTCGTTCAGCATTTCTTTAGTCAATTTAATAGCATCCATTACATAACCTAAACTTTCCTGAATGTCCGGAACGTAAACTCTGTGAACATCTGCCATAGAACGAATCGGATTTGGTAAAAACGGACCAAAATTTTCTTTCATTAAAACTTCAATTCCCATTGCTTGTGGAACTACCAAAATATCCGAGAATAAAATTGCAGCATCCGGTGCAATTCTGCGAATAGGCTGAACAGTGATCTCAGCTGCTAATTCCGGAGTCTGACAACGGGTGAAGAAATCATATTTATCACGTAAAGCGATAAATTCTGGTAAATATCTTCCTGCCTGACGCATCATCCATACTGGAGGACGTTGAACTGTTTCTCCTTTTAATGCTTTTAAAAATAAGTCGTTTTTTAACATTTTTTCTTGCTTTAGGCTTTAAGCTTTAGGCTTTAAGCGTGATAGTTATTTGTTTTGGCTTAAGGCTTACTGCCTAAAGCTTATTGGTATATTGAAATATTACATCTTCAATCACATTTTCAACTGTTGGCTGATCTGCGATAATGATGTTTTTGGTGATTTTATGTAAAGCTTCGGCAGTAGTTTCTCCAATACAGAAGCAGGTTTCTTTTTTAATGGTATTCTCTTTTAGATAACTTTCTATTCCAGACGGACTAAAAAATAAAATGGCGTCTGGAGAAGTTTTTATTTTTTGAGGTGTCAGTGAAGTTTCATAAACCTGAATTTCATTCAACTTAATTCCAGCTTCTTTTAACGCGTTTGGCAATGTATCTCTTCTCAAATTGCCGCTAAAAAAAGTAAAACTTTCTTTATTGTAAATCAAAGCGATAATTTCAGCCAAATCAGAAGCGTAACCTGTGTAAGCCACAACATTAAAGCCATTATCGCTTAATAGCGCTTTTGTTTTTAGGCCAACGCAAAAAACGTTTTTATCACGAAGCTTCGGGATTAGGTCTTTTGATTGTGGGTTTTCTAAAAAACTGTAAACCGCATTCTGACTTGTAAAAATCAGATTTTCGTTGAGGTCTTTTATTTCAAAAGATTTGTTTTCGGTTTTAATAAAATCAAATTCTGCAACTTCAAAACCAGCTTTTTGCAATTCCTGTTTTTGAATTTCGTGAAGAACTTTTGTAGATAGTATCTGAATTGATTTTGCCATTATTTTTTCAAAGATTCTTTAATTGACTGCATCAACTCGGTTCCGCCATTGTTTAAAATTTCCTGAGCAGCGTGAAAACCTAGTTTCTTCCATTCTGAAATATCTACTGTTTTATTGATATCCAGCTTTTGTTTTCCATCAATAGACAGCAAAACGCCTTGAAAATGTAAAGTGTCTTCCTCTTCATTATAATTTACCAAAGCCCCGATTGGCGCGGTACAACCGCCTTCCAGGGTTCTTAAAAACTGACGTTCGATATACGTACAAATTTCAGTTTCAATATGATTTAGTTGCGATAAAGCATCCAAAGTATAATTGTCGTTTTCCATTGCCACAACCAACATCGCCCCTTGCGCCGGAGCGGGAATCATCCAATCCAGATCAATAACATTTTCTGGTTTTAAGTTAATGCGCTCCAAACCTGCAGCAGCAAAAACGGCTCCGTCCCAATTGTTGTCTTGTAGTTTTTGCATGCGTGTATTTACGTTTCCACGTAAATCAACTACGGTATGATTTGGATATTTATTAAACCATTGTGCCTGACGACGCAGACTTCCGGTTGCAATTGTGCTTGGATTGGCAAAATCAGGATTTCCTTTATGAACTAAAATATCCAGAACATTCGCTCTTTCTAAAACCGCTGCCTGAACAATTCCTTTTGGTAAAGCCGTCGGAACATCTTTCATAGAATGCACTGCAATATCAATATCTCCATTGATCATAGCGATGTCAAGCGTTTTGGTAAAAATTCCGGTAATCCCCAATTCGTAAAGTGGTTTGTCCAGAATAATATCTCCCTGAGATTTTACAGCAACAATCGAGGTTTTATAACCCAAATCGTTTAGTTGTTTCTCTACGGTATGTGCTTGCCAAAGAGCCAATTCGCTGTCGCGCGTTCCTATTCTGATTGTTTTTTCTGCCATGTTTTTTAATTTCACCATATAAGTTATATAAGTTCAGATATAGTTTGCGCAAAACTGATCGACAAAGCTTTAATATGAACTTATATAACTTATATGGTTTAAAATTTTATGTTTTTTATGATGCTTTTATCTTGAAGACTTTTTCGATCCATTCGATGCTTTCGTCAACCATCGTGTCGTCGTCTTTTAAATGATTGGCAAAATGAGTAGTAATTTTCTGAATGATTCTGTTGCTGATGATTTCGGCTTGAGCCTCATTAAAATCTCTGATTTTTCTGCTTTGAAAATCCAGTTCTGAAGTTTTAATAGCATTCAGTTTTTCTTTTAAAGCATTTATAGTGGGAGCAAATTTGCGTCCTTTCATCCAAACCACAAATTCTTCTTTGATTTCTTCTATAATCGCTTCAGCTGCTGGAATATGCAACTTTCTGTTTTCCAACGTTTCGTCTGTCAGTTGCGACAGATAATCCATGTGAATCAAAGTTACGCCTTCTAAATCCTCTACGTTTTCGTGTACATTTTTCGGAATCGATAAATCTAAAATCAATAAAGGTTTTTTAAGATTAAGGATTGCTTTATCAACCGTTGGATTTTGTGCGCCTGTTGCCACAACTACGACATCTGCTTTTTGAAGTTCTAAGTGTAATTCAGAGTAATCTTTAACAATCAGATTTAGTTTTCCGGCCAGTTTCTCAGCTTTGTCTTTTGTTCTGTTGATTAAAGTAATATGTTCGTTTTTGGTATGTTTCACCAGATTTTCGCAAGTATTTCTTCCGATTTTTCCGGTTCCGAACAATAATATATTTTTGTTACTGATGTCCTCAACATTTTTAAGAATGTATTGTACCGAGGCAAAAGAAACCGAAGTGGCTCCGGAACTAATTTGCGTTTCTGTTTTAATTCTTTTACTAGCCTGGATAACAGCATTTACTAATCTTTCTGTAAACGCATTCGCCAAACCTAAAGATTTTGAGTGTGCAAAACTTGTTTTAATTTGAGATATAATTTCAAAGTCACCAAGAATCTGACTGTCTAATCCAGTTCCTACGCGAAACATATGGTTAATAGCTTCCTGATTTTTATAGACAAAACCTACTTTTTGAAATGCGTCGACAGAACCGTTACTGTTATCGCAAATAAGCTTTATCAATTGAAAGGGGTGTTCTGCAAAGCCGTAAATTTCAGTCCTGTTGCAGGTTGAAGTAACAATTAAACTTTCTATTCCTTCCGTTTTAGCTTGTTCCAGCAAACGGGTTTTCGCTGCTGCATCCAGACTAAATTGACCTCTTACCTCAGCATCAGCTTTCTTATAACTAAGGCCAACTGAATAAAAATAGAGATGTTTCGGTACGTTATTGTTTTCCATAAATTCACTTTCTAAAAAGTGCAACAAAATTATTACTATAGCTTTGATAAAAGTAACGCTCAAAGTACTTTTTATGTCGCTGTATGTTTTTTTGATTTCATATGTGCGTTTTTAAATAGAAATCAGCACTTTTTCAGCAAAATCAAGTTGTTTGAAATGTTTTGTTTAGAGCGGTTCTAAATAACCAAAGCCAAATCATTAAAATTTTATTCAGAAAAAATATCGCTATGGGTTCAAGTACCAATTTGCGTTTTTATAAAAAATTTTACTGTATGATTGGCGATATTTAAGCTTGGGATAATGGTATAAAATAAAAGCGCTATTTATTTAAAATAGCGCTTTTTAAAAAGAAAGATATTATTTTTGAACAATTGGAGTTCTTAATGACTCCAAAACTGCAACAATATCAGTGTAAAGTTCTGTGTTAGAAGCAACGCCGTTTGCATTTGCAGCAGCGCCAACATAACCTTCAAACTTAGTAAAATCTGCACTGCTGGCTTTTGTACCCATTCTAGGATTTTTTGCCGGGTCGTGCGCTGCTACCATATTCAATCCTGAATAAGTATTTACAGCATTTTTTCCTCCTGTATTAAAAGAAAAGAAATCAGTAAGATTGTCTGATAATTTAGCAATATTAGTTGCCTGTGTAGTTCCTGTTTCTGCTAAAAGAGGAGCAAAGTGTGCCTGTAGGTTACCCGAAGCATTAGACTGAACATCGGCAACAATTAATCCTATGGTAGAATTTACAACTTTGCGAAAGCTCAAACGCCCTTTTTCAATCATTTGACCTGAATTATCCGGATCTGAAACCATTGCAGACCCACCTAATCTTTCATAGATTGTTGCTTTTTCAGCAGGAGCTTTTTCATCGTCATTACTGCATGATGCCAATGATGCCGACGCGGCAATTAATACGCTAAGTGTAATTTTAGAAAAATTTCTCATAATAAATATTTAAAGGTTAATTAAAAAACTGATTTATTTTTTTTGACAATTTGTAGCTGTAACTATTCTGATCTATCGGGCAAACTTCGTTACTCGCCAAAGAAGCGGGCAGGATGTAACGTTGAGCATCGTAATGTCCTTTGCTCATTAATTCGTCGTAAACTTTTTTAGAATTTGTGATTTTATTGTTATGGAAATAAACCACTACATTTCTTTTTACGATTATAGAATCAGAAGTTAATCCTTTGATAGATCTCAAATCGGCGCAAATCTTTTTAGCGGTCGCCGAATCTATATTTTCTTTAAAATCTATTCTGCTTACCTGCAGATTTGGGCTTTCGTAAACAGCTGGTTTTGCCGTAATGATGTGAAATACCAGAATGGCAAAAAATAATACACTCGTTATTAGTATCGCCCAAAGTCCTTTTTTTACTGTTTTGTTCATTTTATAAATAGCTCTTAGTTAATTTTTCAATTCGGTTTTCCAGAGTCATTTACGGACGCTTTTTTTACTTGGTTTTATTTACGGGCTCTAAAAGTTCAATTTAGAATTGTTATAAATACTGTAAGAAACGATTTATGTTTTATTGCGAAACGAATGATATGAAAATGAGTAAATTAGCGTATTTGGAGTTAATACACATTTGGCCGACTAAGAAAGAAGTGTTTGAAAAAAAAGAAGGAAAATACTTAGAAAGAATAAAGAAATTATAATTTTAGAAGTAAGTAAACGATAAACCGTCAAAAAGATTTAATTTTGAAAAGCCAAATTATTGTTTCATTAAAAATGACATAGCTTGAATATAGTAAATCAAAAAATGGAGGAAGAAATAAAAATTGAAGACGACTTTACGCTAATCAGGTTTCAAAACGATAGTCTGGAGCCTTTTTCTGCCCAGCACGAAATTGGCACTGGATTGATACAGTTTCACTTTGGTATAAAAGGCAATGCAAAATTTTTATTCAATCAGGGCAATTATGCTTTAGAGTTGAAAGAAGAAAAATCACTGCTTTTATATAATCCGCAGAAAGAATTACCGCTTCATTTGCAACTCGCACCAAACTCGTGGGCGATTTCTGTAATTGTTTCCATTAAGAAATTTCATGCGCTGTTTTCTGCCGAAGCCGATTACATTACTTTTTTAAGTGCCGATAATAAGGACAAAAAATATTATAATGAAGGGAATATCAGTCCTTCAATGGCAATTGTGTTGAGTCAGTTGTTTCATTACAATCTTCATCCATCCATAAAAAATCTTTATTATAAAGGAAAAGGATACGAATTGCTAAGTTTGTATTTTAACAGAACCGAAGACCCAAACGCAGAACAATGTCCGTTTTTAATTGATGAAGACAACGTTTTGAAGATTAGAAGAGCCAAAGAAATAATTATTGCTAACATGGCTGAACCGCCCGGATTGCAAGAACTCGCAGATGAAATTGGTTTGAATTTAAAGAAACTAAAAATGGGTTTCAAACAAATTTACGGAGACACTGTTTATGGTTTTCTGTTTGATTATAAAATGGATTTCGCCCGAAAACTACTCGACAGCGGTTCTTATAATGTAAACGAAGTAGGATTGAAAATTGGCTACAGCACCGGAAGTCACTTTATAGCGGCATTCAAGAAAAAGTTTGCCACAACTCCGAAAAAGTATTTGATGTCGATTAATGCGAATTTATAATTTTTTCGGCCACGAATTCACGAATTAAAAACTGCGATAATCTTTGTAAATCTGCGAGAGGAATTTCACAAATATTCTAAAAATCAATTTTGAATATTCAACAATAAATAAAAAGTAACAATTATCATATATCGAATAAAGTACACAACTTACTTTTGCCGAGATTTTAAAAAACAAATAAAAAGCTTAAAGCAAAAAAACAATAATGAAAGGCGTATTATTAGTAAACTTAGGTTCTCCGGAAAGTCCAACTCCAAAAGATGTGAAACCATATTTAGACGAATTTTTAATGGATAAATACGTGATCGATGTTCCGTATTTATTGAGAGCATTATTGGTTCGCGGTATTATTTTGAGAAAAAGACCGGAAGAATCAGCGCATGCGTATGCAAAAATCTGGTGGGACGAAGGTTCGCCTTTAGTTGTTCTTTCAGAAAGAATGCAGAAAAAAGTACAGCCTTTAGTAAATGTTCCGGTTGCGCTTGCAATGCGTTACGGAAGCATGACTATCGAAAAAGGACTTCAGGAATTAAAAGACAAAGGCGTTACAGAAGTTTTGCTTTTTCCTTTATATCCGCAATATGCAATGGCTTCAACTTTGACAATTTTGGTGAAAGCGGAGGAAATTCGTAAAAAGAAATTCCCGGAAATGACATTTACAGATGTTCCTGCATTTTACAACAAACCGGACTACATTAAAAACTTAGCAGATTCCATCAAAAAACATTTAGTTGGATTTGATTACGATCACTTATTGTTTTCATACCACGGAATCCCGGAGCGTCATATTCGTAAAACCGACATTACTAAATCACATTGTAAAATTGACGGATCTTGTTGCAGCACGCCATCTCCGGCGCATGATTTCTGTTACCGTCACCAATGTTATGAAACCACAAGACAAGTAATAAAATTACTGGATATTCCGGCAGATAAATACAGTCTGACTTTTCAATCGAGATTAGCGGGAGATAAATGGTTGGAACCTTATACAGATATTGAAATTGATAAAATGCCGGCAAAAGGAATTAAAAAACTGGCGGTTGTAACTCCGGCTTTCGTTTCAGATTGTTTAGAAACTCTGGAAGAAATCGCCATGCGTGCCAAAGAAGACTTTGAAGCAAACGGAGGAGAAGAATTTCATGCAATTCCGTGTCTAAATGACGACGACGAGTGGTGTGAAACTGTTGGAAATTGGATTAATGAGTGGGCAAAGTAATATTTTTGTTTCAAGTTTCAAGTTATGCTCTACTTTGAGAACAACTTGAAACCTGAAACTTGAAACCCGAAACAAAATAATTAATGGAATATTATAACTATCTGAAATCCCTGCACTTAATTTTTGTAATTACATGGTTTGCAGGTTTGTTTTATATTGTTCGTTTATTCGTTTACCAAATCGAAGCCAACGAAAAACCTTCGGCCGAAAAAGAAATTCTGCAGGCGCAATATAAAATTATGGCCTACCGTTTGTGGTATATTATTACATGGCCGTCGGCGGTTTTAGCAAGTATTTTTGCTTTTTGGATGCTGTTTTTTACAGAAGCAGGCCATGTCTGGATGAAAATGCCGTGGATGCATGTAAAACTATGTTTCGTTTTCCTTTTATATTTATATCACGGAAAATGTCATCAGATTTTTAAGCAATTGCAAAATGATGAGGTAAAATATACCAACAACTTCATGCGTTTATGGAATGAAGGCGCGACGATTATTTTGTTTGCAGTTGTTTTTTTAGTAGTTTTAAAAAGCGCCATCAACTGGATTTTTGGCGTAATCGGGATTATGTTATTCTCGATTTTAATTATGTTGGGATTCCGATTTTACAAGAGAATTAGAGAGAGAAAATAGTTTTTTTAGTTTCAAGTTTCAGGTTTCAAGTTGCCAATCGCAACGGAACATGAAACCTGAAGCCTGAAACCAATAAACAAACTGATGGTTAACTTCAAAATGTCAATGCTTTCGCTTCGTACCAGGATTTTCCTGTCGATGATTGTATTAATTGTTGTGGCTTCTTTTTTACTGGCTTCGATTTCTATTATTCAATTTAAAACAGAAGCCAAAGAATACCATCAGGAACGACTTGAACGTAAGGAGAATGCGGTAAAAGAACATATTAATTACGTTCTGGCTACGACCACTTATCCGCTAAAAACCGGGAACTTAGATTTAATTTTCAAAGATAAAATCCACGAACTGGCGCAGATTCATAAAATTGAAATCAACATTTACAGTCTGGATGGGAAACTTCTCAAATCATCCAAAGAATCATTTGCCGTTGACAAAGTTGCACCGCCAATTCCCGAATATATTTTAAAGCTCGTGCGTTCTTCTATAGAAAAACGTTTTGTAGACATTAAGACTATCGATGGCGTTAAAAACAGGTCTTCCTACAGTTTAATAAAGGATGAAAAATTTAAACCGCTTGGAATTTTAAATCTTCCTTATCTGGAAGATGATGGTTATTATGATAATGAACTTAACACATTTTTAATTCGTCTGAGTCAGGTGTATTCCTTTATGCTGATTGTAGCTTTTGCATTGGCTTATTTTCTTTCGACTTATATCACAAAATCACTAAAAACCATTTCAGATCGTTTGGAAGAAACCAATCTGGATCAGAAAAATGAGAAAATCGTTCTGGAAGCCAATAGTAAAGAAGTCAACTTCTTAATTAAAGCATATAACGGAATGGTGGATAAACTCGAAACCAGTGCCATTAAATTAGCGCAAAGCGAAAGGGAAGAAGCCTGGCGCGAAATGGCAAAACAAGTTGCGCACGAAATTAAAAATCCGCTTACGCCAATGCGCCTGACTGTGCAGAGTTTTCAACGAAAGTTTGATCCTTCCGATCCCGATGTAAAGCAAAAAATGAACGATTACTCGGAAACTTTAATTCAGCAGATTGATACCATGACAGCTGTAGCTTCGGCTTTTTCGAATTTTGCTTCAATGCCGGCGCAACAAAATGAAACCCTTAATGTGGTCGAAGTTGTCGAATTGGCTCTGGATATTTTTAATGAAGATTATATTTCTTTTGAAAGTGAAGAAGAGGAAATTATTTCCAAAATGGACCGTACGCAATTAATTCGTGTTATTACCAATCTGGTTAAGAACGCAACCCAGGCAATTCCTGAAAATCAGCTGCAAAAATCAATTGTTGTGACGGTTAAAAGACAAAGCGACAATGTGGAAATTGCCGTAAAAGATAACGGGATAGGAATTCAGAAACAAGACAATACAAGAGTGTTTGAACCTAAATTTACAACCAAAACCAGCGGAATGGGATTGGGATTAGGAATTATAAAAAACATTATCGAAAATTATAAAGGAACAATTACCTTTGATTCAACTTACGGAAAAGGAACTACATTTCGCGTTTCGCTTCCTATTACAAACTCATAAAAAAACTGCCATGAATTACGAAAATCTTTTAATTTCTATTCAGGAAAATATCGCAACAGTTACCATAAACAGACCTGCTAAACTGAACGCTTTAAACAAAGCAACAATTAGCGATCTTAGCAAAGCGATTAAATTACTTGGTAAAAATGATGATGTCCGTGTTATTATTCTAACCGGAAGTGGCGAGAAGGCTTTTGTTGCCGGAGCTGATATTTCTGAATTTGCCAACTATACAATTGTAGAAGGTGCGCAATTAGCGGCCGAAGGACAGGAATCTCTTTTTGATTTTATTGAAGGACTTAAAAAACCGGTTATTGCCGCAGTTAATGGATTCGCATTAGGAGGCGGATTAGAACTGGCGATGGCCTGTCACTTTAGAATTGCTTCTGATAATGCCAAAATGGGTCTTCCTGAAGTTACTCTTGGATTAATCCCGGGTTACGGAGGTACGCAGCGATTACCGCAATTAGTAGGCAAAGGACGTGCTATGGAAATGATTATGACAGCTGCAATGATTTCTGCAGAAGAAGCCAAAGAATACGGTTTGGTAAATCACGTAGTGCCGCAGGCAGAACTTTTGTCCTTTACAACTGTAATTGCTCATAAAATTATTAAGAATGCTCCATTTGCTATCGGCAAAGCCATAAAAGCAATCAATGCTAACTATACAGATGGTAAAAATGGTTTTGATGTCGAAATAAAATCTTTCGGAAAATGTTTTGGAACAGCTGATTTCAAAGAAGGAACAACAGCATTTTTAGAAAAAAGAAAAGCAGAATTTACAGGGAAATAGAAGTCATAACACAAAGTCAACCAAAGATTTCACAGAGGTACACAAAGAAAATTTAAAAATATTAGCGAACCTTGTGTAATTCTTTGCGAACTTTGCGGTTTAAAAAGAATACACAGAGCCACACAAAAGATTCACAGAGGCTCACAAAGGTTTTAAAAACTTAGAGCCTTAGCATCTCAGAACCTTAGCAACTTAAAAAAAAATGTACGAACCAATATTTGCCCTTTTTTGCGAACGTGTTAAAGAAAGTATCCAGGCCGGAACTTTCGCAAAATTGACTTTGGCCAAAACAATGGGCGATACCGAAATCAAAAACATCTATTTCAGATTGGTTTTGAATGAAGACAATACCTTTTCGATATCACTAACAACAAGATATAAAACCGAAGAAATCGAAAGTATTCATAGTTTAGAAGAAGCTTTAATGGTTTTAGGAACTTATATTAAAAACCCGTTTTTGACTGCTTTGCTTTTTACAACAGACAATGATGTAACATTCAAAGTAAATAAAAAGAATGCAGGAAGTATTATTGAGCAGGAGCCAACGTTTAAAAATGCATCTCCGGTAATGCTGGAAATGATTGAAAAAGGAATTGTTTAATTTTATTTAAGGAGTTCTTGAGTTATATAAGTATCAAAAACAAACGGAAGAGCGATTGTACCTGCAAAAACAAGTGGGAATAATGTCTATTCGATGTTTTGGTCTTTTTGAAAATTCAGGTTCTCTTAAAAAAATTGAGTAATAAACATCTCGAATGATTCTATATAAAATCAAAAATATAAAAGAAGTTTGCGAACCAAAATAACTTAACTCTTGAACTGGAGAATTTCTATTGTACAAAAAGAAAATTCCCGCAAGCAGTATAATTAATGAAATGGATAAAAACTTTAAAAAAAAAGAAGGTTTATGTAATTGATCTTGTTTCATAATAATCCACAAAAGAGGGATTTGAAAGACTATGTAAAACAAAATGTTATTCATAAATAATTAAACTTAAACCAACTTCACAAACAGATTAGAAGCGATTTTATTAGAAATCGACAATTCACGTTCGCTGACTTTAATTTTTACCGATAAATCGAAAGATTCTTTAGAAAGAAATTCGATTTGCGAACCCAATGCAATTTCCTGTTTGTCCAGATATTTCAAAAATTCCGACGAAGTATCTTTTACGCCTACACAAATTCCGGTCTGACCTTCTACTAATTCAGAAAGTAAGTATTTTTCGATTTTTACAATCCGCCCGTTGGCATCGGGAATCGGATCGCCGTGTGGATCTTCAGTCGGATTCCCAAGAAAATCATCCAGACGATTAATCAGTTGTTCCGATTTAATATGCTCCAGCTGTTCTGCAATATCGTGAACCTCATCCCAGCTGAAATTCAATTTTTCAACCAGAAAAACCTCCCACAAACGGTGTTTTCTCACAATCATTTTAGCCGCAAGTTTTCCATTTTCAGTCAGAGAAACACCCTGATATTTTTTATAATTGACTAAATCTTTTTCAGAGAGTTTTTTAAGCATATCCGTTACCGAGGAAGCTTTTGTTTCCATGATTTCAGCAATAGCATTCGTACTGACTTCCGTTTCCAAAGCAGCCGTTAGATGATAGATAGATTTTAAGTAATTTTCTTCTGAAAAAGTCATTTTTTTGGAGGTTCAGAGGTGAAAGGTTCAGAGGTTCAGAGGGAAAAACTTTGTCCCTTTGCAACTTTGAGCCTTTGTACCTTTTATTTAACAATCAACAAAGGTATCGAAATTTTATGTCTCAATTTATCTACTGTTGTACCAAAAAGAATATCTTTTACACCAGTATGGCCGTGGGTTCCCATGACAAGGATATCGAAATTACGATGATTTATAATTTCCGGAATTACTTTGTTAGGTTTTCCGAATCCGAGTTCTGTTTCGATTTTAAATCCTCTTTCGGTTAACATCTCCTTATATTGAAGTAAAAGCTTTTCGTCAATTGTGGTTTCATGATCGTGTATATGAGTGCCATACATTAAGGCGCCGACCGTTTCTACGATGTGAATGAGCGTATATTCCGTGTCAATGCCACCCAATTCAAAGGCTTTGTTCAAAGCGGCTTCATCTGCACTGGAGAAATCTACGGAAACGGCAATATGTTTTATACTCTTACTTTCTTTCGGAGAAAATTGCAGTTTCAAATTATGCGGGGAATGGTTGATACTACTGTCCTTTGCTTTTGCGATAAAAGGTTGAAAGATTATATAAAGCAAAAGTCCCAAAAACCCAAAAGCGAGCGGCACAACGGTTAACCAAAGAATAATCGGGTGACTGGAACTTGCCAGCCATGAAGTAATTTCATCATAAACCAATTTTGCATTTAGTGAAACAATAATAGCAGCAATAATCCATGAAATAACCTGAGTGAGTTTTGAGATATGAAAACCATTCATTTTCGATTTATCGCTCACAAAATGAATTAACGGAATAATGGCAAATCCCAATTGCAGACTCAAAATAACCTGACTTAAAATCAATAATTTTCCTGTAACACCTTCTCCATAAATCAGAATCACAATTACGGCAGGGATAATGGCAATCAAACGGGTAATAATTCTACGAACCCAGGGTTGAATCCTGAAATGCAAATATCCTTCCATTACAATTTGACCCGCCAGCGTTCCGGTAACAGTAGAACTTTGTCCGGCGGCAATTAATGCAATTGCAAATAATGCCGGTGCCCATTTGGTTCCTAAAAGTGGCTCGAGAAATTTATGCGCATCCTGAATTTCGGCAACTTCGTACATTCCGTTTCTGTGAAAAGTGGCCGCTGCGAGAATTAAGATCGCGGCATTGACAAAAAAGGCAAGATTTAAAGCAATGGTAGAATCTATAAAATTGTATTTTAAAGCTTGTTTTATTCCGGCCGGCGTTCGGTCAAATTTTCGGGTTTGAACTAAGGACGAATGCAAATACAGGTTGTGAGGCATAACCGTAGCACCAATAATTCCGATTGCGATGTATAGAGCAGCAGAGTTTGGAATCGAAGGAATCAATCCTTCTAAAACTTTATGCATTTCCGGCTCGGCAAAGATCATTTCAAAAATAAAAGAAAAGCCAATAATGGCCACCAGCGCAATTATAAAGGCTTCCATCTTGCGGATTCCTTTATTGATAAGAAAAAGCAATAAAAAGGTGTCTAATACGGTAATTAAAACTGCTTCAAGAAGAGGGATTCCAAAAAGAAGGTTAATTCCAATCGCCATACCAAGGACTTCTGCCAGATCACAGGCCGCTATGGCAATTTCGGCAAGGAAATATAAAACGTAATTAATGTATTTTGAATAGGTTTCCCGCGATGCCTGTGCCAGATCACGCTGTGTTACAATTCCAAGTCGGGCACTCAGACTTTGCAATAGCAGAGCCATTAAGTTACTCATTAATAAAACCCATACAAGAGTGTACCCAAACTGACTTCCACCGGCAATGTCGGTTGCCCAGTTTCCGGGATCCATGTATCCGACGCTTACCAGATAGGCCGGGCCTAAAAAGGCTAAAATTTTTCTAAATCCTGTTTTTTTATGTTCTGTAGAGACCGATTCGTGAACTTCTTCTAATGATTTGCTCATTGTAAAAATATTGATTTACCAAATATATAGAAAAATCACATTCGCTCAACAATATTTTTAGACGAGTCTAAATATTATATGTTAGAATTTAAACATTTTGGACATAATCCTGATAATGTAAAATTTATCTCGTTCACCTTGTAATTGTGCGGCATAATATAGCTCGGTTTAACATTTTCGAGGCACGTAATTTCATGGCAGTTTTCACAGCTGAAATGGGCATGATTGTGAATATGCACACGCTGATGCGTATGGTTACACTTTGCATACTTTACTGTTCCGTCCAGATCTACAATTTTATGAACAATATCATCATTAACGAGACGATCCAAAATTCTGTAAATCGTGACGCGGTCGCATAAATCGTCTGTAAGTTTATGAATTTCTGAGTGCGAAAGTGCAGTTTTAGATTGGGTAAGAATTTCTGTAACTGCGGTTTTTGCTGTTGTATTACGGGTCGTTTTCATATTTTAAGAATAAAATTTAATTGCAACATTGTTGCGTTATAAATAAAATAACTATATTTGCAACAAAATTGCGTTAAGCAAATGTACAGTAAATGAAGAAATTAAGCACACCTTTTTACGATATTTTAGGAATTTCAAGCGCTACAATTTGTTTAGTGCATTGTTTGATTTTTCCACTTTTGACTATTCTTCCCTTAGGAACTAGTCACAACCCATTTATAGATTTACTGTTTGCTTCAGTCGGTTTATTTGCAATTCTCAAAATTATAAAAAAATCGTCTCTTTTAGTATCATCTGTTCTGGTTGTTTCAATGGGACTGATCTGGATCAGTATTTTGGCGGAACTTTTTCTTGAAATCCACGTCGATTTGATATACTTCGGTGGAATTGGAATGGTAATCGGTCATTTAATTAATTATAAATTTCATAAAAAACAAAATCATTAAAGATGGAACAAAGTAATTTTGATGTAATTATGATAGGCGGCAGTTACAGCGGTTTATCTGCTGCTATGAGTTTAGGGCGGGCTTTGCGTCAGGTTTTGGTCATCGACAGCGGACTTCCGTGCAACAGGCAGACGCCTCATTCTCATAATTTTATTACTCAGGATGGAGAAAAACCCGCCGTGATTTCGGCGAAAGCCAAACTACAGGTCCAAGTATATAAAACGGTTCAATTTTACACCGGACTCGCCGTAAAAGCAATAAAAAAGGATAAGGGTTTTGAAATCACAACAGAAAATGGAGCTGTTTTTACTTCCCGAAAAATAGTATTTGCCACTGGGGTTAAAGATTTATTGCCAGATGTTGCCGGTTTCGCAGAGTGCTGGGGAATCTCCGTTATTCATTGTCCGTATTGTCATGGGTATGAAGTTAAAAACGAAAAAACAGCTATACTTGCAAACGGAGAAATAGGATTTGAATATGCAAAACTAATTTCGAACTGGACAAAAGATGTAAGATTGTGTACCAATGGAAAATCAGGATTAACACCTGAACAGCTGCAAATTCTTAAAGACCATGATATTTCTGTTTTAGAAGATGAAATTGATTCTTTTGAACACAATCAGGGATATATTTCCAATATTGTTTTTAAAAGCGGACAGAAAGTGGACGTAAAGGCAGTGTATGCAAGACCTCCTTTTGAGCAACATTGTACTTTACCACAAGATTTAGGATGTGAAATTAATGACCAGGGTCTGCTGAAAGTTGATATGATGCAGAAGACAAATATTCCCGGAATTTACGCCAGCGGCGACTGCACGACTCAAATGCGATCTGTTGCTATGGCTGTCTCTACAGGTTCTTTTGCTGGTGCCGTTCTTAATAAGGAACTTATTGATGAGGATTTTTAAAAGTCTACAATCATGAAATACTGAGCAATTATCAATCCTGTGTGGAAAGATACAAAAAGGCTTAATCCAATAAATTTTGGATTAGGCCTTTTCTATATTTATCTATTGAACTGAATGTTATTCAGCATTTTTGATTGAATTAAAAATAATCTAACAGATTGAATGCAATGCGTTTGAAAATTTTAGCAGTAGGACAAGTGTTTGTCAAATTTAATTTTTAGATTTGTCTAAATTTAATTTTACAATAATGAAATATTTATTTTTGATATTATTAATGTTTTCAACTAAAAGTTTCTATTCGCAAACTATTTCAGGAAAGGTGGTTACAGATGTTCCTTCATTTCATGATATTACGGTTAGTTTATTAAATACGGACTTTAAAACTCAAACGGATTCACTCGGATTTTATAAACTTGAAAATATCCCCAGTGGAAATTATAAAATTCAGGTTTCTGCGGAAGGTTTTAAAACATATACCCGAAGAATTTCAATTTTAGATAAGGAAAATATTAATCTTGATTTTGAATTAAAAGAAGACAATAATGAACTGAATGAAGTTGTCGTTTCGGGAACATTAAAAGCCGTAAAACGTCTGGAAAGCGCAGTTCCTGTTGAGGTTTATTCGCCAACATTTTTCAAAAAAAATCCGACACCCAGTATTTACGATGCACTTCAGAATATAAATGGGGTTCGCCCGCAGCTTAATTGTGGAGTTTGTAACACGGGCGATATTCATATTAATGGGCTCGAAGGTCCGTATACCTTGGTGCTAATCGACGGAATGCCGATTGTGAGCAGTCTTTCAACGGTCTACGGTTTATCGGGAATTCCGAATTCTCTTGTAGAAAGAATCGAAATTGTAAAAGGTCCGGCTTCTTCTCTTTACGGAAGTGAAGCTGTTGGCGGCCTTATTAATATTATCACTAAAAACCCAACCAATGCACCGGTTTTCTCTGCAGATTATTTTACAACATCGTATTTTGAAAGCAATCTTGATCTGGGAGCAAAATTTAATTTCGGAAAAAAAGCGACCTCTATTGTTGGGGTAAATTACTTTAATTATGATCAGGTTATTGATAAAGACCACGACAGTTTTACAGATGTAACGCTTTCTGAACGAATTTCGGTTTTTAATAAATGGAGTTTTCAGCGAAATAATAATCGCCTTTTTACGATTGCAGCGCGTGGAATGTATGAAGACCGCTGGGGCGGAGATGTGCGTTGGGAAAAGCGCTTTCGCGGAGGCGACGAAATTTACGGCGAAAGTATTTATACCAAAAGAGCAGAATTAATTGGAAGCTATCAATTGCCTTTTGAAGAAAAACTGATGCTTTCGTTTTCCGGAAATGTACATTATCAGGACAGTCGCTATGGTACGACATCGTATATCGCCAATCAGAAAATTGGTTTTCTGCAGTTAACCTGGGATAAAAAAATAGGAAGAAATGATCTCCTTGCGGGAATTGCCAGCCGTTATACCTATTACGACGACAATACTCCAGCCACTCAAGAAGCAGAAAATACTTGGCTTCCGGGGATTTTCGTTCAGGATGAAATTACAGTTTCGCCCAAAAGTCAGGTTTTGTTAGGAATGCGTTACGATTATAATTCTATCCACGGTTCAATCGTTACACCGAGATTGGCATATCGATTTAAGGCGAATGAAAATACGATTTTCAGATTAAATGCCGGAACCGGATTTCGAGTTGTAAATCTGTTTACCGAGGATCACGCCGCACTTACAGGTTCTCGTGATGTCATAATCGCCAATAATTTAAAACCGGAAAAATCCATAAATGTAAATCTAAATTACATTCAGAAAATTAATTTTGAAAATGGTACTTTTATAGGAATTGAAACCACGGCTTTTTATACCCGATTTAGCAATAAGATTATTTCGGATTACGAAACGAATCCGAATGAAATTATATACGATAATATAAACGGCTACGCTTTAAGCCAGGGAATCAGTACGAATGTTGATTTGAATTTTCCCTCTGGTTTAAAATTAATTTTGGGCGCCACGGTTTTGGATAATAAAAATGTTCAGGACGGAGTGTCAGAAAGACCTTTTCTAACCGAAAATTTTACCGGAACCTGGAGTATTTCGTACAAAATTCAGCCTTGGGATTTGTCATTTGATTATACGGGAAATGTTTACAGTCCGATGAAGCTGCCTTTGTTGAGCGAAACCGATCCCAGAAATCCGAAATCGCCTTGGTACAGCTTGCAAAATATTCAGTTTACCTATTCGGGCTGGAAAGATTTTGAGGTTTATGGCGGAATAAAAAATCTGCTGAACTTTACACCGAAACAAAATAATCCGTTTTTGATTTCTCGAACTAACGATCCTTTTGATAAAAATGTGCAATACGATTCGGCCGGAAAAGTTTTAATAACACCGGATAATCCGTACGGTCTGACATTTGATACGACTTATGTTTACGGCCAGAATCAAACCATTCGGGGGTTTTTAGGGTTGAGATATACATTTAGATAAAATTTTATAGCAACAGATTGCACAGATTAAAAGGATTTGCAGCATTGTCACCCTAAGCGCCCGAGGCTTCGGGAGAAGTGCGCTCCAATTGTAACGTGGGCTTCGACTCCGCTCAGCCTGACATTGAAAATGTTGAAATATAAAGAAGAATAAAATCTATTGCAAAAAACAAACAATATGAAAAAGCTATCTCTACTTATTCTCCTTTTCGGAATTACTTCAATGGGATTTTCCCAATTGAAAAGTATTGCTTTTGAAGAAATAGAAAACTTACAGAAAATTCAACAGAGAAAAGTTGTCGTTTTCATTCATACCGATTGGTGTCAGTTTTGTCAGCGAATGAAAAGCGCGACTTTCAAAAATCAGGAAATCATACAGCAATTAAATGACGATTTTTATTTTATTGATTTTAATGCTGAAGAAAAACGGGATATTTCTTTTCAAAACAAGACATTCCAATTCAACCCAACAGGAATAATGTTGGAGTTCACGAGTTGGCTTTACAGCTGGGAACCATCAATAAACAAATTACATATCCGGTTTTGTGTGTCCTCAATGAGAAGAATGAAATTATTTTTCAGTACAATAATTATCTAAGCCAACGAGATTTTAAACAGCTTTTGGAAAAACTAAAAGAATAAAATTCCTATTTTTGAGAATGAATTCTTCGCAAATCCCACATTTCGATTACATTTTTACCGGAACCGGACTGGCATCTTTAATGACAGTTTATAAAATGATTTTGTCTAAAAAGTTTACAGACAAGTCCATTTTGCTTTTAGATGAAAATGCTAAAAAAGAAAATGACAGAACCTGGTGTTTTTGGGGAAAAGAAGAAACGGTTTGGGATTCGGTTATTTTCAATAAATGGGACTCAGCGCTTTTTGCCAATGAAACATTTAATCGCGATTTGGCGTTGACACCTTATCAATACAATCAAATTCGCGGATTGGATTTCTATAACCTTGTTTTTGATGCCATTTCAAAACAGTCTAATATTACTTTTTTAACTGAAAAAGTAACCGATATCAACGAACTCGAAACACATGTTTTTGTAGGAACCGATCATAATCGATTTACTTGTACTTACTTGTTCAATAGCATTTATACTAAAGCTTCCGCCGAAAGGCAAACAAAATATCCTGTTTTGCAACAGCATTTTATTGGCTGGTTTGTCAAATCTGAAAAAGAAGTTTTCGATCCTGAACAGGCAACTTTTATGGATTTTTCGGTAGAACAAAAAGGCAATACCCGTTTTATGTACGTTTTGCCCAATTCAAAAACCGAGGCTTTGGTAGAGTATACTTTGTTTTCTGAGAAGTTACTTTTAAAGGAGGAATACGAAGATGAGATTCAAAAATACTTAAAAAAATTAGGTGCAATCGAATATCAGATTCTCGAAAAGGAGCAGGGAAGTATCCCGATGACTTGTTTTCCTTTCTGGAAAAAGAATACGAAACGTGTTTTAAATATTGGAACTGCCGGTGGCTGGACCAAGGCGAGTACCGGTTATACTTTTAAAAATTCCGACAAAAAATCTTCGGAATTGGTAAAATTTATTCAAAGGGAAGAATTTAAAATGAAGGATTTTCATAAAAAAAACCGATTCTGGTATTATGATTTACTGCTTTTGGATATTTTGTACCGCCAAAATGAACTGGGAAGTTCGATATTTTCTTCCTTGTTTAAAAAAGGAAGTCCAGCTTTGATTTTCAAGTTTTTGGATGAAGAAACTTCTTTAGCTGAAGATTTTAAAGTCATTTGGAAATGTCCTAAACTTCCTTTTATAAAAGCCTTATTTCGAAATTTAATTAAATAATTAGTAAATATTATTCGACTAAAAATAGGTAACCCATTTTTTCAGAATAATGCTGTAGCTAAAAAGTGACTTATTCTTTTATTCTAATAACTTCTTGTGGCAATAAAAAACAGTGTTAGTATTTAAGTTTGCAGACATCATCGATTTATAACGATAATAAACAGCAAATTAAATGGGAATTACAAAGCGTTTAAAATTTGATGCCGAAACAGAAATAGTTGGTAAAATCTGCAAAGCTTTGGGGCATCCGACAAGAATTCAGATAATGGCACTTTTGTGGAAGAGAAATAACAGAACTTGTGGCGAAATTGTTGAACAGATTCCATTAGCCCAATCGACCATTTCGAAGCATTTGCTGGAATTAAAGAAAGCAAATCTTGTAAATATTCAATATAAAGGCAAAACAACGATTTACTCCATTGAATTAGTAAATATGCAGATTCTTAAAAAATATTTTACCAGTTATTTATCGACCATCGAAATTGCAGAGCAAAATAAATCTACTGTTTTAAACACGCATCATAAACAAGGGAGAAAGTCGTATTTGCGACAGTATAATTATCAGTTTCCGATTAGAAATAAAGCCATAATTCATTCAACCAACGAGTTAGTTACAAATGAAAAATGATTTTGGAATTTAAAATTTATTATAGAACTATAACAAAACTTTATACTTCAAATTAACTAGTTGCGGGTAAACTTTGTAACTTTGCAGATCAAAAGTAAAATTTAAAAACATTCGATATGTATCCAGAAGAAATGGTAAAACCGATGCAGGCAGAACTTACTGCTGCAGGTTTTCAAGATTTACATAGTGCAGAAGCTGTAGATAATGCTATCAAAGCCGAAGGTACCACGTTAGTAGTTGTGAACTCAGTTTGCGGATGCGCGGCAAGAAATGCACGTCCGGGAGCAAAAATGAGTTTAGACGGAGCTAAAAAACCAGATCACTTAATTACTGTTTTTGCTGGTGTTGACAAAGAAGCTGTTGATGCTGCAAGACAACATATGTTTCCTTTCCCTCCATCATCGCCATCTATGGCTTTGTTTAAAAACGGAGAATTGGTTCACATGTTAGAGCGTCACCACATCGAAGGTCGTCCGGCAGAATTAATCGCTGAGAATTTGCAGGATGCGTTTAATGAGTATTGCTAAATAAGGGACAAAGATTCAAAGGTACAGAGGTACAAAGATTGAAAAAGCACTATAATTTATAGTGCTTTTTTTATATAATATTTATAGACTTTTGTCTCTTTGTACCTTCATCCCTTTGTTCCTGAGTAAAACCTTTGTCGCTTTGTAACTTTGCAACTTTGAACCTTTTTTCATACTTTTGCAAAAATATTCTAAACTTAAAAACTGTTTATAGCATGCAACTGTACAACACTTTAAGCGCAGAAGAAAGAGCCATCATGATCGATGATGCCGGTAAACAACGTCTTACGTTGTCTTTCTATGCGTATGCCAAAATTCAAGATCCTAAAAAATTTCGCGACGATTTATTTATTGCCTGGAACGCACTCGATGCCCTTGGCCGAATTTATGTTGCCCACGAAGGAATAAATGCTCAAATGAGTATTCCGGAAGAAAATCTGGAGGCTTTTAGAGCAACTCTGGAAGAGTATGATTTTATGCAAGGCATTCGTCTGAATGAAGCAGTAGAACACGATGACCATTCGTTTTTAAAATTAACCATCAAAGTACGTGACAAAATTGTTGCCGACGGTCTTAACGACGATACTTTTGATGTGACCAATATTGGAGTTCACCTGAAAGCTAAAGAATTCAACGATATCTTAGAGGATCCAAATACGATTGTAGTAGACTTTAGAAATCATTACGAAAGTGAAGTTGGGCATTTTAAAGGCGCCATTACTCCGGATGTGGAGACTTTTAGAGAAAGTTTGCCCATTATCAACGAGCAGCTAAAAGATCATAAAGACGATAAAAATCTTGTCATGTATTGCACAGGCGGAATTCGTTGCGAGAAAGCAAGCGCGTACTTTAAACATCAGGGATTTAAAAATGTATATCAGCTGGAAGGCGGAATTATCAATTACAAAAAACAGCTTGAAGAAGAAGGCTTGGAAAGTAAATTCATTGGTAAAAACTTTGTATTTGATAATCGTCTGGGCGAAAGAATTACAGACGATATTATTTCGCAATGCCACCAATGCGGAAAACCTTGCGACAATCACACCAATTGCGAAAATGACGGTTGCCATTTGCTTTTCATTCAATGTGACGAATGTAAAGCTGCTATGGAAAACTGCTGTTCTACAGAATGTCTGGAAGTGATTCACATGCCTTTGGTTGATCAGGTTCGATTGAGAACCGGAAAACAAGTTGGAAATAAAGTGTTCAGAAAAGGAAAATCTGAAAACTTAAAATTCAAACATTCAGGCGAATTAACAGATACGGCTTTGGCTCCTGCCGAAAAACCATCAGACATTCGTCAGAAAATAAAAGTGAAGAAAGTACTTCTTGGAAAAGCGGAACATTACTACGTAAAAGCTCAGGTTGGACAATTTATTATTGAGAATCAGGAATTAAAAGTGGGAGATAAAATCTTAATTTCCGGACCAACTACAGGAAATCAGGAAATGGTTTTAGAAAAAATGATTGTTAACGGTACAGAGACTCAATCTACTAAAATTGGAGATAAAGTTACTTTTGAAGTTCCATTTCGTATTCGTTTGTCAGATAAATTGTATAAAATTGTAAATTAGCTTTTTTTAAAAGTTAATTTACATGTCTCAGCATTCCTTTACTAAATTATGGGTTCACGCTATTTGGTCTACAAAGAACCGTGAAGAGTTAATTGATGACTCTATTGAAAGAAAATTGTATAATTATATTCATGATGAATTAATTAGCCTTGGCTGTCCAGTTAGAATTATTAATGGAATGCCAGATCATGTGCATGTGTTATTTTTATTAAATCCCAAAAAGCTGTATCAGATATACTTAAGCAAATTAAAGGAAGTTCTTCTCATTTTGTAAATGGGTCAAATCTTATTCTTCAAAAATTTGCCTGGCAAGCTGGCTTTGCTGCTTTTGCAGTTAGCGAGTCTCAATTAGATGCCGTTTTTAATTATATAAAAATCAAAAACAGCATCATCTTAAAAAGAATGGAGAACGGGAATTTGATGAATTTATACAATTACATGGATTTGTAAAGAAATAAATTCTTTACGATATGTCCCCGTGGTTGAAACCAAGGGATATATTTAAAAAAACGATATCACAAATACATGTAAAACATAACCAATGATTTCAATCATTGGGACGTAATATAAATCCTTTGCGATGTGTCCCCGTGGTTGAAACCACGGGCTATATAAAAAACGATACCACAAATAAATGTAAAACATAGCCAATGCTTTCAATAATTGGGACGTAATATAAATCCTTTGCAATGTGTTTCCGCGGTTGAAGCCAAGAGCTATATTATAAAAGATACCACAAATACATGTAAAACATAGCCAATGATTTCAATCATTGGGACGTAATATAAATCCTTTGCGATGTGTCCCCATGGTTGACACCACGGGCTATATAAAAAAAACCATACTACATATAAATGTAAAACATAGCCAATGATTTCAATCATTGGGATGTAATATAAATCCTATACGATGTGTTTCCCGTGGTTGAAACCACGGGCTATGTTTAACAACATACTACCAAATATTTTTTAGAACATAAACTATGATTTAAATCATAGGAATGTAATCTATCACCACATTATTTTTGCGCATTGTTAAACGACGATATTCGAAAAAAGAAAATAACTAGTGGTTTCAATACTGGAACAGATTACAAACAATGACACTTACCAATAAAATCGAACTCATGGCTCCTGCTGGAAGCTTTGAGTCATTACAGGCAGCGCTGGATAATGGAGCAGATTCTATTTACTTTGGCGTAGAACAGCTCAACATGCGCGCGCGTTCTACAGTAAATTTTTCTATAGATGATTTGCCGGAAATTGCCCGTCGATGCGAAATGAAAAATGTTCGAAGTTATCTGACTTTAAACACCATTATTTACGATCACGATTTAACAGTTGTAAAGACACTTTTGACAAAAGCCAAAGACGCCAATATTACAGCAGTAATTGCTTCTGACCAGGCCGTAATTGCGATGGCGAAATCTATTGCAATAGAAGTGCATATTTCGACACAATTAAACATTACCAATATCGAAACCATTAAATTTTACAGTTTATTTGCTGATACAATGGTTTTAAGCAGGGAATTAAGTCTGCGTCAGGTTAAGAAAATTACAGATCAGATCAGGAAGGAAGATATCAAAGGTCCGAACGGAAATTTAGTCGAAATCGAAATTTTCGGGCACGGCGCTTTATGCATGGCGGTTTCGGGCAAATGTTATTTGAGTCTGCACTCACACAATTCGTCTGCCAATCGTGGTGCCTGCAAACAAAATTGCCGAAAAAAATATACCGTTATCGATCAGGAAACCGGTTTCGAAATCGAATTGGACAACGAATACATGATGTCACCAAAAGACTTGTGTACCTTGGATTTTCTGGATCAGGTTATAGATTCAGGAATTCAGGTCTTAAAATTAGAAGGTCGCGGCCGTGCGCCCGAATATGTGGCTACAGTAACCAAAACCTATCGTGAAGCTATTGACGCTTATTATGATGGTAGTTTTTCGAAAGAAAAGATTGAGGTTTGGATGGAAGATTTAAATACAGTTTACAATCGTGGTTTCTGGTCAGGCTATTATCTGGGTCAGGAATTAGGGGAGTGGAGTGACATTTCGGGCTCTGCTGCCACTCAGAAAAAAGTGTATGTGGGAAAAGGAACCCATTATTTCCCAAAAGCAGAAGTTGGCCAATTTAAAATAGAAGCTTATGATATTAAAATCGGGGATAAAATTTTGGTAACCGGCCCAAGTACCGGAGCTCAGGAAATGATTATTGATGAGATGTTTGTAAATGATATGTCCGCAGAAAAAGCCTCGAAAGGTGATGAATTCAGTTTGAAATTGCCATTCAGAATCAGAATGTCTGATAAATTATATAAAATTGTTGAGGCGTAATGATTGTTATCACATTACAAAGAGATAAATGCATTGGCTGTAATTACTGTGTGGAAATGGATCCGGTTCATTTTCAAATGTCAAGAAAAGACGGAAAATCTGTTTTGATTCATTCGCAGAACGCAAAAGGATTTTACACCTTGAAATCACCAAATCATGTCATTGCTGAAAGTTGTGAACGGGCAGCGAAAGCCTGTCCGGTTAAGATTATTACGGTTAAAGAAATTTGATTAAAAATAAATAACCCTGCTTGCATGGTAACAAACAGGGTTTTTGTCTATAATAAAAACCTGGAATCGTTATTATTAAATTCCAAACTGTGCATTTATATTATGTTTGTCTACATACGCTTTTGCGACATTCATTAATTTTGTGAATTTAGCATCAATCTCTGTTCGTGTTGAAGCATCAAAATCGACTATTGCTTTTTCTATTTGTTCAGACGATGCTTTATCATCTTTCATTTTGGCAATTGGCAGATAACCTTCTTTTTGTTTGGCAATAGCATAGGTAAATAAATCTTTAGAAGCCTGAAGAAGTTCTTTGTTGTCATCGTCTTCATTTATTTCCTTGATCCTCCCGAGTTGCTTTTCCAGGTTTTCAATATTAAATTTGAAATAGTCATAATAAGATGAGGTAACCATCTTTTTTTGGCTCTCGTTATAAATCTGAGGCTCAGATTGGAGCTTTTCGCTGATTTCCTTACTTCCAAAACGGGATAACAGATTGCTGTTTAGAGCTGCTATTTCAAAAGTTTTTTCCGGAGAAAGATTTGTACAAGATGTAAAAGTCATACTTCCGGTAATTACTAATACCATTACCGCGCATGTATTTAAGATTTTTTTCATTTTAATAGTTTGTTATTTAGGCTTTTAATATTTTACTTTTTTCTAAATCAAATTCTTCCGAAGTTAAGATTCCGGCATCCAAAAGTTCTTTCAAATCTAATAGTGCTTTTTTCTTTACTTCCATCGAATTGGATGCATCTGCTTTTAGAGTTTCTTTTTTATGAATTGGCGTGACAACCGTTTCTGATGGGGCATATTTCAAAATCAATTCAGTAATTTCATTGAAGCCTTTCACATTCGAATAATCTATCGCTTTTTGTTCTTTTACGTTTACTATCGCAGCGTCGGCCTTATTTTCCAATAAATATTTAACGACGTCTTTCTTTCCGTTTGCAGCACTGTAATGTAAAGGTGTATTTCCAGATTCGTCCTGAATGTTAATGTTCGCTCCGGCCTCAATCAATAATTTTACCATACTCAGATTGCCTTTTTTGGTAGCAACATGCAAAAGACTTTCTCCGCCGTAATTGTAGGAACTGTTTAATGTAAAACTCGATTCGTTTGAAATATTGGTCGCGCTCACAATCCAGTCCAGATAATCATTCATAGAAGTAGTATCTCCTGCAACCGGTTTGCTGTAATTTACGTCAACTCCGTTTTCAAGGAATAAAGACACAATTTCCTTTTGATTATTCGCGCAGGCGTACCAAACTGGAGAGTAACCGTTATTGTTTGAAGCGAAAAAATCTGCGCCTCTTTCTACCAGCAATTTTGCCAGCATCCTGTTGGTTTCGTAACAGGCGATCAAAAGTGTATTTTCGCCCGAATGATTGGCGTGATTGATATTTGCTCCATTATCCAACAGCAGGGTTACCATCGGGATCGATTTGGTATAGCAGGCATAAATCAACGGAGTGTTTCCTTGTTTGTCGGTCACGTTTATATCGGCCCCATTATCCAAAAGCAACTGTATAATTTCTCTGTTTAGCTTTGCTGACGCCAATAAAAGCGGTGTCTCTCCGTTGTTATTCAGTAGATTAACATCGGCCCCTGCTTCAAGCAACTTTGTTGCAATTTCAATTTGAGCAGTCTGAACGACCAAATGCAACAGACTGTTTCCGTATTTGTCGTTTTTGGTAATTTCGGCTCCATTATCTAAAAGATACAATGCCGTTTGCTTTTGTTTTTGAAGACAGGCGAAGTATAAAGGGGTTTCTCCCTGATGATCTTCGTAATTAAGATCGGCACCGTCTTCAATCAAAATTTTTACGATATCCAGATATCCACGATGTGCTGCATAATGAAGTGCCGTTCTGCCTCTTTCATCAGTATATTTTACATCTACTTCTTTATTCTGAAGCAATAATTCGGCTATTTTTCGATTACCGTTTTCACAGGCAATTATAAATGACATTGACATGAATTTTCTTTTTAGTAAATGATCGTTTTATTGTTTCATTAAAAGTTCCACGGTTTTGATTTTCAGATTATCACCGGAAGCCAGCATCAAAGCGGTTTCATCTTTATCATTGGTAATGGAAATATCTGCACCATGTTCTAATAGTAATTTTGCTTTTCTGTAGGTTTCTTTTGCCATTTCAGCGTCGTAATTGACATTGTAAGCGCAAACTTTATGTAGAATTGTATTTCCCTGATTGTCCTGTTCGTTCACGTCCGGTGAAGCATTTTCTAATACCGATTTTAAAATATCCGATTTCTTTTCTACAACAAAATCAATCCCCGATTTCGGCTGTCCGTAATATTGCGCACAGAAGTTAAGATCGGCACCATCGGCCACTAAACGTTCTAAAAATTTGATGTCCGTGGGAGAACCCGAAATAGTGCTGATAAAATTAGTCAGTAAAGTGCGTCCGTCTTTGTTGACAATATTAAAATCAGGTGAAGAAACAGCTGCTAAAGCATCATACATATCAAACGAAAACTGTTCTGCAACGGCATAATAAAAAGCCGTATTATTGCTATTGTCAGTTTCGTTAGGATCGGCGCCGTTTTCCAGTAAAAAAGGAATTAATTCTTTTCTGTTTCGCTTTACAGCGGCCATTAATGGGGTTGTGCCCACAATATTTTTTTCGTTGATGTCAATCCCATGATCTAGAAGAATCGAGATGTATTCTTTTACTTTTCCGACTTCCTGTCCATAGCTGCTTATTACTTTGTAGATGAAATTTTCTCCGGCGTTATTTTTATACTGAACATTAGCGCCAAAATCTTCAATGAGAATTTTAATAACTTTTGGCGAAGCACCATTCTCAAAAAAATAACCTAGCAAAGTCTGATCGCTTATTTCATCATTGATATTTTCCACTTTGGACATCAATTCTTTAAAAAAAGAAATGGAATCGTCATCCTCTTTTAAAGACCGCATTAGCGGACTAAATATTGATTTGTCAAAATTATCCAGTTCATATATATCTGTTTCGATAAAGCCGGCTTTTATTAGTTTTTCTATGAAGTCGATTTCTTTTGCTTCAATAATTTTTGACGCTATCTGCGAAAAGTTGTTTTTAAGATATTGTTCGTTAAAACTTTCTCCGTTATTCAGGCATTCTCTGGCCTCGTCAAATTTTCCCTGAAAAAGGAAACTTTCAATCTGGTTTGGTGTTTGCATTGGAAATATATTTAAAAAATGAATTATACATCTAAACTGTGTTATTACTTGCAGTTACTGCCATTCAAAAATGAGATGTAAGATAAAACATAAAAATCGTAAATATATTTCAGGATAAAAAGTAAAAGTTTTCTTTTATCGCCTGAGATTTACACATGCAAGGTTTTTTAAAGGAATATTTGGTTTTTAAAGAAAAATCTTATAATCAAAATACTAATCAGACTCACTTTTTTATTTAACAGCCCTTTAGATTTAATCCATAAATACGCAAATAAAAAAAATACTATCTTTACCGATCAAACGTTTATGAACTTAAGTCGCACTTGTGTGACACTACATATATAATTATGGCATGTACAAGTTGTTCAACCTCAGATGGTGGCGCACCAAAAGGTTGTAAAAATAATGGGACTTGCGGCACCGATAGCTGCAATAAACTGACGGTTTTTGACTGGCTTTCGAACATGAGCCCGTCAAATGGAGAGCCTGTTTTTGATTGTGTTGAGGTTCGTTTTAAAAACGGACGTAAGGAATTTTTTAGAAATTCAGAAAAATTAACTTTAAGTATTGGCGATATTGTGGCAACAGTCGCTTCGCCAGGACATGATATAGGAATTGTGACTCTTACAGGAGAATTGGTAAAAATTCAAATGAAGAAAAAAGGAGCAAATCCGGATAGTAATGAAGTTCCTAAAATTTACAGAAAAGCATCGCAAAAAGATATCGATATATGGTCTGTGGCGCGTGATCGTGAAGAACCAATGAAAGTTCGTGCACGTGAACTGGCCATTCAGCATAAGCTGGAAATGAAAATTTCTGATATCGAATTTCAGGGCGACGGGTCTAAAGCAACATTCTACTATACTGCAAATGACAGAGTCGATTTTAGAATGCTGATTAAGGATTTTGCAAAAGAATTCAGCACAAGAGTAGAGATGAAACAGGTCGGTTTCCGTCAGGAAGCGGCTCGTTTAGGTGGAGTTGGTTCATGTGGACGTGAACTTTGCTGCTCAACCTGGCTGACTGATTTCAGAAGTGTTAATACTTCTGCGGCACGTTACCAGCAATTGTCCCTAAATCCTCAGAAATTAGCAGGACAATGCGGAAAATTAAAATGTTGTCTTAACTATGAGTTAGACACTTACATGGACGCTCTTAAAGATTTCCCGGATTACGATACTAAATTAGTAACCGAAAAGGGAGATGCCATTTGCCAGAAACAAGATATTTTCAAAGGTTTAATGTGGTTTGCTTATACCAACAATTTTGCCAACTGGCATGTTTTGAAAATTGATCAGGTAAAAGAAATTATTGCTGAAAATAAACAGAAAAACAAAGTTTCTTCTCTGGAAGATTTCGCTGTCGAAGTAATTGCAGAACCTGAAAAAGATTTCAATAACGCAATGGGGCAGGAAAGTTTAACCCGTTTTGATCAGCCAAAGAGAAAGAAAAAGCCAAATCGCAAGCGTAAACCAAACGCTGAAGCGGCCATTGTTGCAGCTCCGCAAAAACCGCAACAGGATAAAAATCACAATAACGCAAAACCTGCGGGGAATAATAATCCGAACAATGGGAATGCGATTAAGCCAAACAATCCGAACAAGCAAAATCATAAGAAAAAGAATAATTCGAATAAGTCAAACAATTCGAATAATCCAAATTCAAATGAAACAAAACCTGCTGAACCCAGAAAACCAATAATTATTAAAAATGAGAATAAAAAATAGCGGAATTCTTCTTTTGGCAGCCGTACTTCTTTTTTCTTGTGATAAAAAAAGAGTATTTGACGAATATAAATCTGTTGGAAGTGCCTGGCACAAAGACAGTATTGTAACTTTTGATCTGCCGGTTTTAGATTCTACAAAAAAATACAATCTTTTTGTAAACATTAGGGACAACAACAATTACCCGTTTAATAATTTGTTTTTAATTGTAGCTATCGAGACGCCCAGCGGCTTCACAAAAGTAGATACTTTACAATATCAAATGGCAGAACCTGATGGTACTTTAATGGGAAATGGGTTTACAGATATTAAAGAAAGTAAGCTTTATTATAAAGAAGATGTGAGATTTAAAGGAAAATACAAAGTTCACATTAAACAAGCGGTAAGACAATCGGGTAAAATTCCGGGTGTTGAAGCTTTAGAAGGAATTACAGACGTTGGTTTTAGAATAGAACAAAAAGATTAGATAAATAGTTATGGCTGCTAAAAAAAACAATCCATCCAAAAACGTTAAGGATATTAATTATTACAAAAAGAAATTTTGGCGCGTTTTTGCTTACTCATTATTAGGCGTTTTAGCTTTCTTTTTATTTGCTTCATGGGGTATATTTGGATCGATGCCTTCATTTGAAGACTTAGAAAACCCAGATTCCAACCTGGCCACAGAAATCATTTCTTCTGATGGTGTTGTAATTGGTAAATATTTCAAAACCAACAGATCACAGCTTAAATATTCAGATTTGCCAAAGAATTTGGTTGAAGCATTGGTTGCAACTGAAGATGCACGTTTTTACGAACATTCGGGTATTGACGGACGCGGAACTTTACGTGCTGTCTTTACTTTAGGGACAAACGGAGGTGCCAGTACTCTGACACAACAATTAGCAAAACAATTATTTCATGGTGAAGGTTCTAAGTTTTTGCCTTTTAGAATTGTACAAAAAATTAAGGAATGGATTATTGCCATTCGTCTGGAAAGACAATATACCAAAAATGAAATTTTGGCAATGTACTGTAACGTATATGACTTCGGAAATTATTCTGTTGGAGTAAGTTCTGCAGCTCAGACTTATTTTTCTAAAGAACCAAAAGATCTAACTGTAGACGAATCGGCTATTCTGGTTGGTATGTTTAAAAACTCCGGATTATACAATCCCGTGAGAAATCCGGAAGGGGTAAAAAATCGCCGTAATGTGGTTTTATCTCAGATGGAAAAAGCAAAAATGATTTCAGAGGCTGAAAAAGAAAGACTTCAGAAGTTGCCTATCGCCCTAAAATTTAAATTGGAAAGTCATCGTGAAGGTATGGCCACTTATTTTAGAGAATATCTTCGTGATTATATGAAGAAATGGGTAGCCGAAAATAAAAAGCCTGATGGTTCTGATTATGATATTTATAAAGATGGTTTAAAAATCTACACTACAATCGATTCCAGAATGCAGACTTATGCAGAAGAAGCGGTAGCGGCACACATGAAAAACCTGCAGCAACAGTTTTTTATTGAAATGAAAACCAATAAAAATGCACCTTTCGTTAATATCACACAAGCTGAGACGGAAAGGATTATGATGCAGGCCATGAAAAACTCTGTTCGTTGGGCGCAAATGAAAGATATGGACAAAAGTGAAGACGATATCATTGCTTCTTTCAAAGTAAAAACTAAGATGCGAATCTTTACCTGGAAAGGAGAGCGCGACACCATCATGACACCGCTTGATTCTATTCGTTATTACAAACACTTTTTACAATCGGGTCTTATGGCGATGGAACCACAAACCGGAGCAATTAAAGCCTGGGTTGGAGGTATCAATTACAAATATTTTCAATACGATCACGTAGGACAGGGAGCAAGACAGGTTGGTTCTACTTTTAAACCGTTTGTTTACGCTACGGCGATAGAAGAGTTGAATATGTCTCCTTGCGATTCGATCCTGGATGGTCCTTTTATGATTCACAAAGGTCGTCACCACGTTACAGAAGACTGGGAACCAAGAAACTCAGACAACAGATACCGCGGAATGGTTACTTTAAAACAAGGTCTGGCGAATTCTATTAATACGGTTTCAGCTAAATTAATTGATAGAACAGGTCCTGAAGCAGTTGTTGAATTAACTAAAAAATTAGGAGTAAAAACAGAAATTCCGGTTCAGCCATCTATCGCCTTAGGAGCTGTAGATATTACTGTTGAAGATATGGTGGCAGCTTACAGCACCTTTGCCAATCAGGGTGTTTATGTAAAACCACAATTTTTAAGCAGAATCGAGAATAAAAGCGGCGAGGTGATTTATGAGCCAATTCCTGAATCTCATGACGTTTTAAATAAAGATATTGCTTTTGCAGTTATTAAATTACTTCAGGGAGTTACAGAAACCGGTTCAGGAGCACGTTTGCGTACGCAGGGCGGTGGAAGCGGAGACAACCGCTGGACAGGATATCCTTACATGTTTACCAACGCAATTGCCGGTAAAACGGGAACAACTCAAAATCAGTCAGACGGTTGGTTTATGGGAATGGTTCCAAACTTAGTAACGGGTGTCTGGGTTGGATGTGAAGACCGTTCAGCTCGTTTTAAAAGTTTAACTTACGGTCAGGGAGCAACAGCTGCACTGCCTGTTTGGGGTTATTTTATGAAACTGTGTTATGGGGACAAAAATCTTCAGGTTTCTAAATCTGATTTTGAGCGTCCGGCTAATCTTTCTATTAAAGTAGATTGCTACTCAAGACCAGCCGTTGTAAAAGATACCACTGCAACCGAACAAAATACAGATGAGTTCGAATTGTAACCTTGTTGCAATATATAATTTCTAATTAAAATCCCTTTATTATTCTTTCTGCAAGATCAATAAAGGGATTTTTCTTTGGTTTTATTTTTTTACGAAATCGTTATAAATTAATCAGAATATCTTATTTTTATCAAAATTAAACAGCGATAAACAGAGTTTGTTATGATAACAAAAAAAGTAGATAATGTACAGGAGGCAATTGCGGGAATCACAAACGGCATGACAATCATGTTTGGCGGATTCGGTTTGTGTGGTATTCCTGAAAATACTATTGCAGCATTGGTTAATACTTCTATTTCAGATTTAACCTGTATTTCTAACAATGCCGGAGTCGATGATTTCGGATTGGGTTTATTATTACAGAAAAAGCAGATAAAAAAAATGATTTCGTCGTATGTGGGTGAAAATGCCGAATTTGAACGCCAGATGCTTTCCGGAGAATTAGAAGTAGAGTTAACGCCTCAGGGCACATTAGCAGAACGTTGCCGTGCAGCTCAGGCCGGAATTCCTGCTTTTTTTACTCCTGCAGGTTATGGAACTGAAGTTGCCGAAGGAAAGGAAGCACGAGAATTCAATGGAAAAATGCACATTATGGAAGAAGCTTTTAAAGCTGATTTTGCGATTGTTAAAGCCTGGAAAGGTGATGAAGCAGGAAATCTTATTTTTAAAGGAACTGCCAGAAACTTTAACGCATGTATGGCCGGAGCTGGAAAAGTTACCATTGCCGAAGTCGAAGAGTTGGTTCCCGTTGGGACTTTAGATCCAAATCAGATTCATATTCCCGGAATTATGGTGCAGCGTATTTTTCAGGGTGAGAAATTTGAAAAACGTATCGAACAACGCACCGTGCGTCAGAGGTAAATTAGATAATTTGAAAATTAGACAATTAGATAATGCTTTAAGTAATGAGGAAATTATCTAATCATCAAATTGACCAATTGACACATTAATAATGGACAAATTTAAAAAATGAGAAGACTTTTTTATATCCTGCTGTTTTCATGTACTTCTTTTCAGATGTTTGCTCAAACAATCAATGAATTAAGAGAGGAATTGAATCAGATTATAAAAACAAAAAAGGCTACAGTTGGAATTTCTATAAAAGGAATTGAAAATAAGGATACATTAAGTATTAATGGAGATTTAAAAGCACCTTTGATGAGTGTTTTTAAGTTTCATATTGCGTTAACTGTTTTAAACAAGGTCGACGAAGGCAAGCTTTCATTAGAACAAAAAATATTTATTAAGAATAAAAATCTTCATGAAGACACATGGAGTCCGATGAAGGAAGATTTTCCTGAGGGAAATATGTATTTAACTCTGGATAAATTGCTTCGATATACCGTTTCGCATAGTGATAATAACGGCTGCGATATTTTGATCGATTTAGTTGGAGGAACAAGTGTTGTGCAGAAGTTTATTAACAAACAAGGAATTAAGGACTTCGTAATCAAAGTTAACGAAGAACAAATGAAAAGCTGGAAAAAGTTGTATGTGAATACCACAACTCCTTTGGCGACAACAGAATTATTGGAGAAGTTCTATAAGGGGCAAATCTTAAAAGAAAACACTACAAAGTATCTGTATCAAATCATGGTTGAAACATCACGAGGTTTGACCTGGATGAAAGCTGGACTTCCTGAGAATACAGAAGTGGCGCACAGAACAGGGATTTCCGGAACAAACGATGCAAATCTAAGAGTAGCGATGAATGACGTTGGAATTGTAAAACTTCCTAATGGAAAACATTTTATTCTTTCGGTTTATTTAAAAGAAATTACAGAAACAAAAGAAGATACAGAAAAAATAATCGCAGACATTGCTAGCGCAACCTGGGATTATTTTGTTGCAAAGAACTAGATAATTGAGATAATTTGTCAATTAGATAATTGTAGGCATGCTTGAAATTATCTAATTATCAAATTGACACATTAACGAATTAAGAAAATATGTTAACAAAAGAAGATATTGCAAAACGAATTGCAAAAGAAGTAAAAGACCGCTATTTCGTAAATCTGGGAATCGGAATTCCTACTTTGGTTGCAAATTATGTCAGAGAAGATATTGCAGTTGAGTTTCAAAGTGAAAACGGTGTTCTTGGTATGGGACCTTTTCCTTTTGAAGGTGAAGAAGATCCAGATATTATCAATGCAGGGAAACAAACGATAACCACACTTCCAGGAGCAAGTTTTTTTGATTCGGCCTTTAGTTTCGGAATGATTCGAAGCCAAAAAGTAGATTTAACGATTCTTGGCGCAATGGAAGTTTCTGAAAATGGAGATATCGCCAACTGGAAAATTCCGGGCAAAATGGTAAAAGGGATGGGAGGCGCAATGGATTTGGTGGCTTCCGCCGAAAATATTATCGTTGCCATGATGCACGTCAACAAAGCGGGCGAATCTAAAATCTTAAAAAAATGCACTTTGCCATTAACGGGTGTAGGATGTGTTAAAAAGGTAGTAACAGAGCTTGCGGTTCTCGAAGTAACCGAAAAAGGTTTTAAACTCTTAGAACGCGCGCCAGGCGTGTCAGTCGAGCACATTGTAGAATCAACAGAAGCGGATTTGATTATTGAAGGCGAAATACCGGAAATGAGGATTTAATTTAGGTTCAAAGACTCAAAGCTGCAAAGGCTCAAAGTTTAAAACTATAAACATTTCACCATAAAAAGGAAAAACCGCTATTTTAGCGGTTTTCCTTTTTTATTATTTAATAAGTTCTTAAACTTTGAACCTTTGTCCCTCTGAGGCTGTGAACCTATAAAAAAAACTTTAATTCAAATTAAAAGAAGCTCCTAAACTAAAAGTAGCCTGATTATTTAAATGATAAAAGGGTTGGTCGTTTGTTCCGTATTTTGCTATTGGAAATCCGATTTCTGTGAAAACTCCAAATCCGTCCGTAAAGAAATAGCGTCCGCCAACATGAGCACCAAAGTTGTGTAAACCTAGACTTAAACCAGGGTATACATCCAATTGTTCCACTCCAATTACACTGGACAAATTAGCATTAATTCTTGCTTTTGCATCAAAACGATCACCAAAATCCGGCTTTGCATCAGTATAAGCAGAAGTATTTCCATGATAAAAACCATTGAAGTTGTCAACGCCTAATAAATAGTTTGCAACAAATCCGAAAGAAAAGTTTTCTCCCAGACCAAAATCTACAGAACCCTGAATTCCAGAACCTCCATCTTGTAAATTTGCACCAACGTTTACTCTTGTGTCACCTTTCCCAGTAAAAGCCTGTTGTGCATTTACAAATCCGAATGATACCAGAAATAAAAGTGTAATAACCTTTTTCATAAATTTTAAATATTAATTATTTTGCAGGGCAAATTTAATTTTTAAATAAATTAATTCCTACCCTTTTCATTAAAATACAGTTCATTTAACGGTTCGCTTTGCCAGTATTCTTTGGTGTCCACGTCTAAAATTGTAAGCGGGCCGCGAAATGCAGCGCCGGTATCGACATTCCAGACGCAGGCTTTGTTCACAGGAACTGTTTTTCCGATTCGGGTAACAGGCGTATGACCGATATAAACTTCTTTATAAACGGTAAAACGTTTCGGATAGTGCACATCATCTTCTTTTAATTTTGGGTCCAAAGAAAGCGCAGACTCCCAAAGCGTTCTGTCCCAATAAAATAGTTTAGGAAAATATTCCCATTTTACACCATTTAAATTGGTGAATCCGGCATGGACGAACAGACGGTTCTGATCATCAAGATAGTAATCCTGAAGATTTTCCAGAAATTCGATATGGGTTCTTTTCTTGTCTTCAGAAATTTTGGAATATCCTTCCATTGTTGCTTTTCCGCCATGCTTGTACCACATTTCTTCATCAAAATCATCATTTCTCTCTTCGAGCCAGTCCAATGCCAACTGATCGTGATTTCCTCGTATGAAGATGCAGTTTTGTTTGCTTTTTAATGCAATCAGATAATCGATTACTTCAACAGACTGACTCCAGCCGTCAACATAGTCGCCAAGAAATATAAGAGTATCTTCTGTAGTCACCCCGGCTCTTTGCATAACTTGTTCCAGTGCAAGTAATCCGCCGTGAATGTCGCCTATAACAAATGTTCGCATATTTAATTTTTCGTGTAGAAGAACAAAAATAACAAGAATAATTGGTTTGAAGCAACCGAATCTGCATTCTTTAAAAATTGATATTAATTATAACAAGCCGCAGCGTTTTTTTTATGGCATTACTCTTTAAATTTGTAGCATGTCTGACACACCAACATATCGCAAAATTATTCATATTGATATGGATGCCTTTTACGCATCGGTAGAGCAAATGGACAATCCTGAATTGCGCGGAAAACCACTGGCGGTTGGCGGCTCTGAGAACAGAGGAGTAGTTGCCGCAGCCAGTTATGAGGCCAGAAAATTTGGTGTAAGAAGTGCACTTAGCGGAGCGTTGGCTAAGAAATATTGTCCGGAAATTATTTTCGTCAGACCAAGATTTGACCGTTACAAGGAGATTTCGGCGAAAATTCATAAGATCTTTAATGAATATACCGATTTGGTCGAACCACTTTCGCTTGACGAAGCATATTTAGATGTCACCAAAAACAAAAAAGGAAATCCGAGTGCAAGTTTACTGGCTCAGGAAATCCGGTCCAGAATTTTTAATGAAGTGGGTTTAACGGCATCGGCCGGAATATCTGTAAATAAATTTGTCGCGAAAATTGCCAGTGATTACAACAAGCCAAACGGACAAAAAACCGTTAATCCGGATGAAGTAGAATCTTTTCTGGAAGAATTGCCTATTCGTAAATTTTACGGAGTGGGAAAGGTGACCACAGAAAAAATGTATCAGCTCGGTATTTTTACCGGAACAGACCTAAAAAGTAAATCCTTGGAGTTTCTGGAAAAACATTTCGGAAAATCGGGAACATTCTATTATCATGTAGTTCGGGGTATTCACAACAGTGAAGTAAAATCGTCCAGAATTGCCAAATCTGTCGCAGCAGAACATACCTTTGATGTTAATTTATCTTCCGAAGTTTTTATGATGGAGCAGCTCGAAAAGATTGCAGTTTCATTAGAAAAGCGTTTGCAAAGACACAACATTTCTGGTAAAACGATTACGCTTAAGATTAAATACAGCGATTTTTCGCAGCAGACCCGAAGTAAAACCCTGCCATATTTTATTGCTGATAAAAGTTTAATACTCGAGAACGTCGAGGAATTATTGTATCAGGAAAAAATGAAAGATTCTGTACGGCTGCTGGGAATTTCGTTGAGCAATTTGAATACCGAAATAAAAAAAGCAGTAGTGGTACAGTTAAAATTTACATTCTGAGCGCTTTTTAAAAGCTAAAAATAAGGTTTTCCAGATACAGATAGGATTTTTCGCCTATCTTTGAATAAACGATTTATTGCTCATTTAAAACATTTTATATGAAAAATAAAAGTCCCGAAGATGTTTTGCAAAGACATACAGTGCCCATCCATGCATGGGACTTTCACTATGAATATTTAAACGAACTCAAAGCGTTAACTGCTGATTTGAAAAAAGTAAGGGAAATTTCGAATGAGTTTGCCTGGAATAAGAAGAAACTTGATATTGAGGAGCGAATAAAGGATGAAGTGGTAGTGATTACCGATCTGGATCTTAAAATAGTTTTCGCTTCAAGCGGAATAAAAAAAATGACGGGTTACAAAGAAGAGGAGATTTTAGGAAAAACCCCAAGAATGTTCCAGGGCCCGGCGACGTCAAAAAAGGATCTAAAGGAAATTAGTGAAGCTGTTAAGCTGCAGGTTCCGTTTGAAAAAACACTTGAAAATTACCGGAAAAATGGGCAAACCTATAAATGCAGGATTAATGGTTTTCCTGTTTTTAACCTAAAAGGAGAAATGTCTCATTTTATAGCTTTTGAGAAACAGGATATTAGTGCGTGAAGTAAGCTTACGCTTCAAAGGTACAAAGTTACAAAGGTTCAGAGGTTCAGAGGTTCAGAGGTTCAGAGGTTCAGAGGTGCAAAGCTTTAAGCAATAAGACTGAAAGTTTTAATAAAAATAAAACCGCCATTTGGCGGTTTTTATTTTTTATTATATGTAAGTTCTTTTTTCCTCTGAACCTTTGTCCCTCTGAACCTTTGCCCCTTTAAAAAAAACTATAAATTGGCAAAAAAATCATTTCCTTTATCATCGGTAATAATAAATGCAGGGAAATCTTTAACGGTAATTTTACGAACGGCTTCCATTCCTAATTCTTCAAAATCAACAACTTCTACTTTAAGGATGTTATCCTGAGCCAGAATAGCGGCCGGACCTCCGATGGAGCCTAAATAAAATCCGCCGTATTTGTTGCAGGCATCCGTAACTTGTTTGGTACGGTTTCCTTTTGCCAGCATAATCATACTTCCGCCATTTTTCTGGAATTCATCTACATAAACATCCATACGGCCGGCAGTTGTTGGTCCGAAACTTCCTGAAGCCATTCCGTCTGGAGTTTTAGCAGGACCGGCATAATAAACCGGATGATTTTTAAAATATTCCGGCATAGGTTTTCCGGCGTCCAGCATTTCTTTAATTTTTGCATGCGCTATATCACGGGCAACAATTACGGTTCCGTTTAGTTTTAAACGTGTTTTAACCGGATATTGAGATAGTTGGGCCAGCATATCTGCCATTGGCTGATTTAAATCAATTTCAACAGGAGCTTCTAAATGCGGAGCAGTTTCGGGTAAAAATTGTTTCGGATTCACTTCCAACTGTTCAACGAAAATTCCGTCTTTCGTAATTTTTCCTTTAATATTTCTGTCCGCAGAGCAAGAAACGCCTAATCCAACCGGACAAGAAGCTGCGTGACGCGGCAAACGAATTACACGTACATCGTGTGTAAAGTATTTTCCTCCAAACTGTGCTCCAATTGCACTTTCCTGACAGATTTTCTGCACTCTTTCTTCCCATTCATGGTCACGAAAAGCCTGACCGGCCATGTTTCCTGTTGTAGGAAGATGATCGTAATATCCTGCAGAGGCTTTCTTTACAGCACTTAGGTTCGCTTCCGCGGAAGTTCCGCCGATAACTAAAGCCAGGTGATAAGGAGGGCAGGCAGATGTTCCTAAATCTTTGATTTTTGTGCGAATAAATTCATCCAGGGATTTTTCATTCAGCAAAGACTTGGTTTGTTGGTATAAGTAGGTTTTGTTGGCAGATCCACCACCTTTTGCCATAAACAAAAAGTCGTATGAAGTGCCTTTTTTAGCATAAATATCAATTTGTGCAGGAAGATTTGATCCTGAATTTTTTTCTTCAAACATCGAAATCGGAACAATTTGAGAATACCGCAAGTTTCTTTTTTGATAGGTATTGAAAATTCCACGGCTTAACCATTCTGCATCATCAACACCGGTAAAGATGCTTTCTCCTTTTTTGGCCATAACAATGGCAGTTCCGGTATCCTGACAACTCGGCAACTGACCTTCTGCAGCTACAGAAGCATTTTGTAGTAAATTGTAGGCTACAAAACGATCATTATCTGTCGCTTCCGGATCGTCAAGAATTTTTCTTAGTTTTTGCAAATGACTCGTTCTCAACATAAACGAAACATCTGTCAAGGCTTCTTCAGCCAATAATTCTAAACCTTTTGGATCAACGGTCAAAACTTCACGTTCTCCAAATTGTTCCACTTTTACAAAATCAGAGGTGATCTTGCGATATTGGGTATCATCTTTCAGGATCGGATAAGGATCCTGGTATATAAAATCAATCATTATTTTGTTTTTTGCAAATTTAGAAATTATTTAGCAAAGAAAGAATTTGAATAAGGTCTGGTTTAAATGATTATTGTTGGTTATGAAATTCATCAAAAGACATTTTCTTCTCAAAATAGGGTTTGTCTTTTGCAGAAAGTAATAATTTTTTCCATTGTTGATTTTTCAATTCAAATGTTATTGAATCTGAGTATTTTACAATTCCCATATCTTGATTTTCATCATCTGAAGGTTCAAATGCAACAGTTTTGCAATAAAAAGATTTTGGATCGGAACTGCTCTCGGGGCTCACTATTTCAACCCAGCTTCCCCAGCCGCTGTCTGTCATCGTACTCCATTGATGCACCAGTTGTAAAGAGCTGTTTTTGAAATAATACAGATAATTATCATGCGTATAACCGCAGGCAGGATATCCTACCGAAACTTGTATAAACGGAGATCTTGCAGAACCTTCAGAATTTAATCCGTACGAAGCAACCCATTCAGAACCTTTTTGAAAGCCTTCAATTGTAATTTTGGACGAAGTGGTTTTAACTTTATTCTGATAAAAATCCAATCTGTATTTTACCGTTACAATACTATCCTGATCAGCCTTTTGTTCTGTTAGATTTGCCAGGATATAATCTTCGGCAGATTCTTTACCATCCGTATACAGTGCAATAGTATCGGTTTTAATGATTTTTTCGTCTGGCGATATTACTGTGTTTTCCTGAATTACGGGTAACTCTGTAACAGACTCTGGCGTTTTAGATTTGGTTTTCTGGCATCCGATTAAAAGCAGTACAAGGAATAGGGGGACTATTTTCATGGTATTATATTAAATCTTCAAAAATATATTTTTCGTCGTATTGAACGTTAAATTTATTTAGAAAATTTAGATATTCCTTATTAAAGCTCTCTTTTTTATGATGCTCCTTTTGATTATTTATGTATTTGTAAACAGAATCAATTTGAGATTGGCTGTATGAGAAAACTCCATATCCAACCTGCCATGAGAATTTCGACTGAGTTAATTGATTGTCGTTAATATATTTTGAAGATTTTGCTTTCACAACCTTCATTAAATCGGAAATGCAGATTGTGGGTTTTATAGTTATCAAGCAATGCACATGATCTTCAACTCCGTTGACGATAATCGTTTTAGCATTATTTTCATTAATCAGATTTCCAATAACAGCAAAGAGTTTTGATTTCCATGAGTCTTCCAGTAAAGCTGTTCTGTATTTAACAGCAAAAACAATTTGAAGATAGATTTGATGATATGTATTAGCCATTTTTAGTTTGAATTTTTATGGCAAAGTAAAATTTTATTAATTTAAAGTAAAAACATTTTGTAATATTTAACTTTCTTTTTTTGAAATAGTTCGTTCCTACGGAACTTCTGAAATGGCGTTAATTATAAATCAACGGATTAAAATCCGTCGCTACAATATAAATTGTTTCTACGAAACTTACTGAAAATGGTTAATTGATGGATAAGAGCCATCGGCTCAAAAAAATTGTAGTCACGTCCCGGAGATTCGGGATTAATCCGGGGAAGGCGGTAAATATGCCAAAATATGAGAGCCAAGTAAATAAAGAAAGAGCCATCGGCTCCAAAAATATTATAGCCCCGGATTTTAATCCGGGGAAAACGAATGGTGTTTCCAAAAACAAAGAGCCATCGGCTCGACGCATTTTAATGGCTATCTATTGTTCTTTAAATCTAATAAAAAATTAATCGTTCCTACGAAACTTTGGTGCGGCGGTCAATTATATTCCACGGATTAAAATCCGTGGCTACAATATAAATCGTTTCTACAAAACTTTCAAAATGGTTAATTTGATGGATAACAAGCCATCGGCTCAAAATATTATAGCCACGTCCTGAAGCTTCGGGGGAAGATTAGGTTATTCATTTTTAGGGTGCAATTCAATTTTTAATTAAAAAAACCAAGTAGCCACAAAAATCGCTGTAATTACACAAATTAAATCAACCAAAAGCATTGTTCCTAGCGCATAACGCGTGTTTTTGATATTGACAGAGCCAAAATAAACTGCAATTACATAAAATGTACTTTCGGCACTACATTGAAAAATACTGCTTAACCTTGCCGTTAAAGAGTCTGCGCCAAACGTGTTCATAGAATCAATAAGGAAGCCTCTGGAGCCTGCAGAACTAAATGGACGAAGCATGGCAACAGGAAGTGCATTTGTAATTTCTTTGCTTACGCCTAAGTTCGAAAACACAAATCCGATGGCGTCGCTTATAATTTCAAACAGACCACTGTTTCTGAAAAGCGAAATAGCCACCAGCATTCCTAAAACATAAGGAAAAATAGTTACTCCGGTTTTTACGCCATTATTTGCTCCCACAACGAAAGTATCAAAGACAGTAGTGTCTGCTTCTTTGAATTTTTTCTCATGCATGAATGAAAAAATAAGTGTGAAAGCGATAATTGCGATTAAAATTAAACCCGAAAGATTGGATGTAAAATAGTTTTTCCCAATTAAATCCAAATGATTAACGTACATTAGTAATCCAACTATGGCAGCGATCAAAACCATCAGCCCAATTAGCAGTGAAGCACTTTTGAAATTGATTTTTTGTTTGATTCCCACCAGCAGGAAAGCAGCAATTGTACCAATAAACGACGTAATGATACAAGGCAGCATCACATCTGCAGGATTGCTTGCATTTGCGGCAGCGCGATAGCCAATAATCGAAGTCGCAATTAAAGTTAAACCCGAGGCATGAAGGCACATAAACATAATTTGTGCGTCACTGGCTTTATCTTTTTCGGGATTTATTTCCTGTAAACTTTCCATGGCTTTTAGGCCGAAAGGTGTGGCTGCAGAATCTAACCCAAGAAAATTGGCCGCAAAATTTAAAGTCATATACGAAATCGAAGGATGATTTTTAGGAATACTCGGAAACACTTTTACAAAAACCGGACTCAATGCTTTGGCCAGTTTTCCTGAAGCTCCGGAAATAATTAAAAGCTCCATCAATCCGCAGAAAAAGGCTAAATAGGCAATAAGCGGCAGGATTAAATCCACTAAAGTACTTTTGCAAGTTGGCAGTAAACCATCCGATTTTTGGAGTCCGCTGTAGATTTTTACGGTTTTGTTCTTATAAACGTAGGTTGTGTCGGCGTTTAGCGTATCACGATTGATAATCATCGTTTGATCCGGTGCTTTTTTAATACTGTCTTTTAAAAAAGCAGGAAGTTCCTGGATATATTTTTCCGAAACTAAAACAGGATCATCTTTTTTTCCATTTAAAACAGAATCAATGGTATAAGTGTTGGCAGTAAACAAACTGACTACAATAAAAACAATCGAAGAAATGAAAATCACTAACCAAAATCTGCTTAATACCATAATTGTAATTTTTTGTAAATGTAATTATTTAGCAATAATAAGCATAAAGATTGAAGTAATGAAACCCGAATTTATACAGTTAACACCGATATTGAATTCAAATCCAGATTATTCTATAGTAACTTTGCTTTCCAGATACTTTTCGAACGACTTTATTCCTTCAAAAATAAGTTGCTTCTTATGCTCGTTCGGTTCATTAAAAAATTCCGTTTCTACTTTAATGTGTTCCTTTTTGAGAGTCCGTTTCCATATTCCAATCACTTTACTATTTTCTAAAATTATCGGTTTAAAAATTCCGTTATTTGTAAATACTTTGGTTTGATTTTCTGACAAAAAGGACGCATCACGTGTTTTATATGAAATTAGAATTTCGTCAAAAGCGGGAAGAAAATGAACGCTTTCGCGAAAGTTAACTGCGTCATGATACGCTTTATTAAACCAATATTGTTGATTATCAATGGTAAAATGCCCTAATTGCAATTCAATTGCATTAATTGCTTTTTTGCAAATTGTAACAGGAAATCCGGACCACCATGAAAAATCGCTTATTGTTGCCGGACCATGACTTTCAAAATAACGAAGTGTAAGCTTTGCTAATGCCTCTTCTTTTGTGAAGGTAGTTTTTGGTTTTGGAACCCGTTCCTCCAGCAGGGCATAAGTGATTTGTTTGCCCTTCATGACCCCGTTGCATACCAAACCGTCTAATTCGGCATTCATCATCACGATAACAGGAGACAGATCACCAGCATTTTTGCTTATGTTAAGCTCCTTCATGATTTCCTCTCGTGTCAGATGATTGTTTCCTGCTAGAAGTTTTTCTATAGTAGAATTAACTTTATCCAATTTCTTTTCATCAAAACCATGTTGTCTGGCCGATGAAGCAAACAGACGTTTGACTTGTGGTGCAGAAAGTTCGAGCATACAGTAAATGTCTTCAGCCGATACGAAGTGCCAAGTCGGACGCAGGATGTGAGTTCGAATAATCTTACCTGAATTTATAGCTTCTTCGATTTCCTTTTCAGAAGCATCACAACGTGATCCAATTGCCCACTTTGCCATGGCATAATCCTGTGCCTGCATCGCGCCAAAATGCTTTACGATCTCCTGCGGAGAAGAACGTTCTGTCTTATAAAGCTTTTGCGAAACCAGGCGATAATGTGAAATTTCAGAATAAGTCATTTTGGAATTTACTTTTAAGATTTAAGATTTAAGCTTTGAACCTTTGCAACTTTGCCTCTTTGACCCTCAAAAAAGCTATACATGAATTATTTCTTCGTCGATCAGTAAATCTTCACGGCGTAGACGCAGAAAAATCTGACCAACAGCTATAGTATCTTTTTCGCAATAGGTTATGATTCTGTCAATGTCTTTTTCGATATAATAGACATGAGCAACCTGACTTCCATCGATATCACCTTTTGGAGAAGGTACACCGAGAATTTTGGTCAGCAGTTTTAAAGAAGTAAAATGCTTATAATCGCCAAACTTCCATAATTCCAGCGTATCCAAATGCGGAATTTCCCATGGTTTCTTTCCAAATAAATTGAGTTTTTCGGGAATTGGCATTTGATTGATAATCATTCGCCTTGCGATAAACGGAATATCAAATTCTTTTGAATTATGGCCGCAAATAAGGTGTTGGGGCTGGTTAAAGTGATTGTTAATCAGATTGGAAAAGTCTTTCAGGATAGTTTTTTCTTCTCCAAAAAACGAAGTTACCCTAAAGTTTCGAATATCTCCCTTAATGGTAAAAAAGCCAACAGAAATGCAGATGATCTTTCCAAATTCTGCCCAGATTCCCGCACGGTTGTAAAATTCTTCCGGAGTAAAATCGTCTTTTCGCTGGTACTGTGTTTTAGAATCCCAAAGAGACTGCATTTCCGCGTCAAGCGAATGAAAATTCTCTTCTTCAGGAACAGTTTCTATATCGAGAAATAAAATATTATTGAGGTTTATTTTTTCAATCATGTTTTAGACTTCTTAGATAATAGATAATTAGACTTTTAGATTCAGTTTTGAAGTTATACAAATATGCATAAAATTCTTATAAAAAACTAAAATAAACTTTGCTGAGCAGTTGGATTTTCATGTTCCAGAAGCCATTTTTTACGGGACAATCCGCCGGCGTAACCAGTTAAAGAACCGTTTGTGCCAATAACGCGATGGCAGGGAACCACGATCCAAAGTGGGTTTTTGCCATTTGCCGAAGCTACGGCACGAATTGCTTTAATATCTCCCAGCTTTTTGGTTTGGTCCATATAACTTACGGTTTTTCCAAACGGAATTTCTAAGAGTGATTTCCAGACTTTTTGTTGAAATTCTGTTCCTTTTGGATTTAACTTTAAGTTGAAATCGGTTCGTTTTCCTTCGAAATATTCATTTAACTGAGACACGGCATCTTGCAAAACTTCCGGAACTACTTTGGAAATTTCATCTGTACCAACATCTGAGACAGAAATTACAGCAATACCATTTTCATCACCAACAATTTTGGTGATTCCTAAAGGGGAGTTGATGTAGACTGTTTCCATAAATAAGTTTTAACCGCAGTGAGTGTTAGCTTACTGCAAAGTTCGCAAATATTTTGCGATTTATTATTTTATTAGAAAGTCATTAGCAATCCATGACCTCTTTTTTGAGCTTGCTCGTAAATTGAAATTAAGTTTTCATACCCTTCCATAAATTCTGTATATGATGGCTCATATAATAGTTTAGATTTATCAACATTTTGATCATAAGAATTCCATAATTCATCTCTTAAAGAGATCAATTCAGTATGCATGGTTGAAATATCAAATGCATCAATAAAACCTAATCCTAATTTGCCCGGATCCAGAGCAAAGTTTTTAGTTTTTAAAGCATTCCCAAGAATATAATATTCGGGCTTTAATAATAATGCAAATTCTTTTAAAGTTTCAAAAATTGCATTCCAAGTGTATTCGCAACCTTGCTCATCCTCAATTTCGTAAAAAAATGTCATCGCAAAATCTGAAAGCTCTTGAATATCTGCTGTTTCTAAATCTTGTCTCCAATCAGAATCTAGAAAGTCATAGGAATATGGGGATGTTAAGAAATTGAAATTTTCGTCGATAAATAATTCTAACAAGTTATTATTGTCCATCGATGCACAATCAAGGATGATATTTGATAGTTTTTTATGAAATCCGAAAGTATCAAATACAAAAGCTTTATGACTCATCGACATAATTCCTGTTTTATAGGTTTTTATAAAAATAACAAGTTTTTTAATTAGCGATTGCTACAGGAAGATTTGTCTTAGACAAGATACGACAAATTTAAAGGTTGGGAATGTCAAACTTATAATCTAAAAGATCTTTAATTTTTTCGCTTGAAATAATCTTTTTAATGTCTGATTTTTCAGAATTAAATTTAGGTTCGATCAAACCCCTTTCAATTGCTTTTTTTGTATAATATTCTTCTCTGGTTGGATGAAAAGGTGCAACAGCATTAAAGACCTCATTCCATTTTGACTGGTTGATGATTTCCTCAATAATAGCAATGCAGTCCTTTTGATGAATCAGATTAACGGGTGCATCGGGATTTTCAAGATTTTCTTTTCCCGCGAGAAACTTTACCGGATGCCGGTCTTCTCCAATTAAACCGCCGAAACGTAAAATGGTAGTGGCAAAATTTGGGTTTTCCTGTAGCAATTTTTCTGCAGTAAGCAATTGTTTTCCGCTTTCTGTGTCCGGATTTGGAATCGTTTCTTCTGTTATGAGATTGTTTGCATCACCATAAACGGAGGTAGAACTAACAAAAAGAACTTTCTGAACCGTTGATTTTTCGATAAACAGAATCAGATTTTTGATTTTTTCGACAAAAACCTTTATCTCGGCATCGGAATTTCCATTTCTTAGCTTCGGGGGAATATCAATAATCAAGATTTCACTTTCCGCTAAAAAATTATTGATGCTTTCTGATATGCTTTCGCTTTCAAGCGTAACTAAAAACGGATCTATTCCGGCATTTTTAAAAATGTGTAGTTTATTTTCAGAAGTTGTCGACCCTTTTACAGAACTTCCTTTTGCCAGTAAACTTTCTGCTAAAGGAAATCCGAGCCATCCACAGCCCAATATGCTAATTTTTGTCATTTTTTAAATTCAGAAGTGTTAGATGCTAAGTTGCAAATTTTTAGTTAAAAGATTTATTATAGGAAATTTAAATATAAAAGACAGATTTACGGTTAAATCTGCCTTTTATTAAAATATTCCAGAATGGTTTTAGTCGATTTTAATGTTGTTTATCTCCGCTATATTTTTAAACAGATCTTCTCTGTTTTCCGACTTCATTTTCTGATAAATAGCAGCCAGCAGCTTCTCAGAATCTTTTACATATTCTGAATTGTTGGTAGTATAAATTCTGTGTGCTTTAAAGATATTGTCCAGCGCTTTTTCATCGTCTTTCACCATCATGTAGTTTTTTCCGGCTCCAAAATATCCTTCCGCATTGTCAGGATGATATTGGATTAGTTTTTCATAATAGCTGATAGCGGTGTTATAATCGGATTTAAAGGTATAAACAACTCCAATATTCATAAGGGCAAAACTTCCCTCAGGATAAACTTCCAGCGATTTTTTATAGTATTTTATGGCATTGTCATAATCATTTAACTGTCTGTAAGAAACTCCCATGTCATCTAGCGCCAGAACAAAAGCCGGATCTGCATTTACCGCCAACTGAAAACTTTCAACAGCCTGTTTATAGTTATTCTGATTCATAAAATCCTGCCCGATTATATAATAGTTCTGAGCATTTTTATTTTTTGATTTGCCGTAAAAAATATCTTCTTTACTTTCTGTAATTCCCGGTACCAAATCGGGACATTTTTTAGAAATAATCTCCTGAACCCGGATGATCATATCCTGGATGCCGTCTACAGTATTAATACTTTCCCTTACTTTAGGATCTTTGTCAGTTAAAACCAATTCGCCCATTGGCTTTGTCAGACAATCTTTATAAACGTCCTGCGTGATTTTAGAATTTTTTTCCAGGCATTCACATGCTTTCACTGCAATTTTTTCTTCAACAGTTTGTGCTTCAGTGTTAGAAAAGCTTGCTAATGTTAAAAAAAGCATGTAAAATTTTTTCATTTTTAGTTTTATTAGAAGTAAGAATTAAACGTGTCTGTTTTTATTCCGGATTTACAATCGGTTTTATACTGTCTTTAGGCACGGCCAGACTGTCTGTAACGACAACTGGTTCAAGAGCTTTTACAGGCGGCGTGTATCTTTTGATTTTTTGCTGTATCAAAACGGCATCGTTTAAAACAAAAGGTGTCGGCATCATCCAGTTCTCTCTTGGTTTTATTTTCAATAAAGGATTTGTCATTAAGTCAAAAGAACTCTCAATTAGATCCATATCAAAAATAGCCGATTTGTTAATATAGAAATCCATTACAAGAGGTTCATTTCCAACTACATAATAGCACAGAATTTTACTATCTTCCCTTTGCAGGCGGTTTCCTTTTTCGCCCGAAGTGGCAACACCATTTGCCTTAAAGTTATAAAACGTCATTTTTGGATTGGCGTAAATATCATATCGGTTTACTTTTCGGTTTGGAGTTATCCTGATTTTCAGATATCTGTTATTTCCGATGACGCTGTCTCTTAAAAATTCAATAGATGGTTTAGCAATATCAACAACCGGGGCAGTCGCACTGTACGTGAATGTTGTATTGTATTTACTTGCGAGTGGAAGCGTATTTAAACCCACCGCTTTTTGATTGGTTTCACCCAGATAAGATTTTGTCCATTCATCTAAATTGGTATCGTAAGTGGTCCAGGAAGCAGAATTACGGTCAGCATTATAAACATACAATAAACTGTTCGATTTTGCTTTTCCGTGTTCGTAACCTGAATGATATCCCGCGTAGATAAAAAATGAGATAGAAGTAAGGAAGAAAACAACAATCCACGCACCTTTTCTGGCAAATGCCCCAAATATTGGGAGCAGCAATCCGAACAATAAAACGGTTAGAACCGCACTTCCGTAAAGAATTTTAAGACCTAATCCAATTGGAAACATCATGATGAAAGGGGCAACAATTGCTAAAGCCGGAATGCTGAAGATTAAATTCATTCCTAAACTGTAATGCTGTGTGAAGATAAATATTCCGAATAATAAGATTCCGAAATAAACCGGAATGATTAAGAAACCAGCACCTGTCAGACTATTAGCTAAAAAGGCATTTATAATAATCCATAATAACAATGGCGCAACAAAATGGTTCATTGTGATTTTAGCTTCAGAAAAATGATGGTAAAAAGCAAAACAAATGGCAACGCTTAAGGTTACAAATGCGCCAATGTACGCATGTCCATTGTAGGTAAACCCGTTTAAAAGATCAGAATATTGCGGATATATTTCAAGAATAAGCTTCCACCCTAAGAAAGTTACCAGTCCGGCAATAAGAATTGATCCTATAAGCGGGACAAAACCCTTAAAAATCTCTGTAAAAGTGATGATTCTTTTTACTTTTCCAACAAAAATAAACAAAGCCAGTAATCCGAAAGCAATTAAAGTCATCGGCATTACCCATGAAAACGGATAACTGATAAAGGTAAAAGGTGCATTGAAATAGACATTATCTTCTGAAGATTCTGTCTGATTTAAGTCAATGTTGCTGAAATACTTCAGCAAAGGCATAATATAAGTTCCCTGATGCGCTAATGTTGTTTTGTTTAAATGCTGAACATCATCTTGTTGTGTATGGTAATTAAAATGACCATCGATAAAAGCAAAATTAAAACCCTGAATATTTCCCTGTTCTCTAAAAACAGTCAGGTCGGTATCATTTGGAAGCATTTTATAAATGCTGTACATCAATGAATTTGAAACGGGATGAGAAGTCTTTGCTTTAGCAAAATCTTTTATCAGAGTTTCATTTCCTTTGTTGGTTTCCAGAAGCATATAGCTTGGTCCGGAAGTTCCGCGCGCTTCAAAGTTTAAGACTAAGCCCACATCTTTTGCCCACGGATGTTTGTTTACAAATAATGCGGCACCGTTTAATCCTAATTCCTCTGCATCTGAGAATAATATGATGATATCGTTTTTCTGAGGATGTTTGGAATAAAGAAAGGCACGAATCCCTTCTAAAATCGTTGCCACTCCAGATGCGTCATCACTTGCACCTTTTGAGAACGAATGCGGCGCGCTGTCATAATGGGAAAGAAGTAAAAGGGCTTTTGTATTGTTTGTTCCTTTTATGCGAGCTAAAATATTTTTTGACTTTACCAGAAGTCCTTTATCATTTAAAGTAAAACCTTCCTGAACACTCGTTTCTAATCCTATCCTGTTGAGTTCGAGTTTAAGATAATTGGCAACCAGTTCGTGATTGGTCGAGCCAACGTAATGTGGTTTCTGCGCTATAATTTCGACCTGATTTAAGGCTCTTTCCGTCGAGAATTCGGCAAGTGCTTCATCATCTTTAGAAATTCCTTGTGGCATCATGGTAATATATACGATGGCAAGTAAGGCTAAAACACAGATTACGGCTAGAATTGAGGTTTGGTTTTTTCTCATGATGTATAAATACTAACTATATTTCTTTTTTAACAAGCATAAAATAATCATTGTCCAGAGAACGGTATCCCTGATCGTAAAGGAAATAATATGTATTTCCTGTTTTGGTTTGCAAAATGTTTGTAAAGAACTCAAAATCAAAGCCCTTTGTTAATAATTTATCTCGGGAAGCTTTAGATTTTCCATCCACATTTAACTCAGCCAAAATACGGTAATTTTTGCGTAACTTGTTGTTTATATTTCGCATGAAATTCGTACTGTCCTTATTTATTTTATTATTGTAGGCATTACGACAACTGTCAGAACAGAATTTCTTGTCCTCACGGCCTACAATTTTAGCGGAACATTCCAGGCATGTTTTCATTCCATCATTTTTAATTTTGCCGAAAAGTAAGAATTTTAGTTGATTTTTTTAAGAATTAGCTGATTAATCTCATACATCATAAGTTCCATTTTATAATAAATCAGTATATTATTACTTAGAGTTCAATTTTTTTATTTCATAAAGATCAGATCTTCTGTCCTTTAAAATTTTCACACTTCCATGTTCGTGCAGTTCTTTTAATAAATTTAAATCACAATCTACAATTAAGGTCATTTCTGTGTTTGTAGTTGCTTCAGCTTTAATTCCGTTGCTTGGGAATGCAAAATCTGAAGGCGTAAAAACAGAAGATTGCGCATATTGAATGTCCATATTGTTTACTTTCGGAAGATTCCCAACGCAACCTGCTATGGCTACATAACACTCATTTTCTATGGCACGTGCCTGCGCGCAATGTTTTACACGGGTATATCCGTTTTGTGTATCGGTCAGAAATGGTACAAATAAAATATTCATTCCTTCGTCTGCCAACAGTCTCGGAAGTTCCGGAAATTCGACATCATAACAAATTAAAATTCCAATTTTACCACAATCGGTGTCAAAAGTTTTAAACTCAGAGCCGCCTTTCATCCCCCAGTGAATGACTTCATTTGGTGTGATGTGTATTTTGGTGTACATTTCTGAAGTTCCGTCTCTTTTGCACAAAAAGCCAACATTATAAAGATTACCATTTTCTAAATAAGGCATACTTCCGGTAATGATATTGATGTTATATGAAATTGCAAATTCCTGAAAACGCGTTCTGATAGGATCCGAATGACGCGCCAGTTCGCGAATGGCTTCTGCTTCAGATAAATGGTTGTAATCGGCCATTAAAGGCGCAATAAATAATTCGGGAAACAATGCGAAATCGGATCCGTAACCGGAAACTACATCAATAAAAAATTCTGCCTGCTCAAATAAGGCTTCAACATTATTCAACGGACGCATCTGCCACTGAATTAATCCCAGACGAATAACATTTTTCTTTAGATTGATCAGTTTAGGACTATCATCATAGTAAATATTATTCCACTCCAGTAGCACCGCAAATTCTTTTGACTCTTCGTCGCCTTCCAAATAATTTTTAATGATTCGTAAAACATGGAAATCATTGCTTAGCTGAAAAGAAAGTACAGGATCATACAATTCTTTGGTGCGGACTTTTTCTATATAAGTTTTAGGCGTCATTTTTTTTGCATGTTCCCTGTAACTCGGAATTCTTCCTGCAAAAACAATGGCTTTTAAATTCAACTGCTCACAAAGTTCTTTTCTGGCATCGTACAATCGGCGCCCTAAACGTAAGCCGCGATAATGCGGATGAATAAAAACATCAATTCCGTATAAAATTTCAGCATTCGGATTGTGCGTAGAGAATTTATAATCACCGCTAATCTGTTGGTAATTGTGTTTTTTATCTACCAATTTTTCATCAACAATAAGAGATAATGCAGAACCTACCACTTTACCATCCACCAAAATTACCAGCTGCCCCTCTGGGAAAATAGAAAGTAATCGCTCTATATCATCAGATCCCCAGTACGAATCAGCCATTTCGGGATAGGATTCGATCATTGATTTTTTTAATTGTTTATAGTCTTCAATTTCCAGATTTCTTAATTCGACTTTATTGATTTTTGCCTGCATGTATCGTAAGGTTTATCTCAAATATACAAAAAACAATTTCCAATTACAAACGCTTACAAATAGTTACAGTCGATAGTAATTGGTTACCAACCGACTGTTATTGCTGAGTTGTTTCATCTTTGCACTGTTGAATTGAAAGAAAGATTCAGCTTTATAATAACTTAAAAATAATATACGCCATGAACGCAATGAAAAACAGAGTGCAGCTAATTGGAAATGTAGGGAATGATCCGGAAATTAAAACGTTAGAAAACGGAAAGAAACTGGCCCATATCACCATCGCGACAAATGATCATTATAAAAATGATAAAGGTGAGAAGGTAGAGCAAACAGAATGGCACCGCGTTACAGCCTGGGGAAAAACCGCTGAAATAATAGAAAAATATGTAGTAAAAGGAAAAGAAGTCGCTATAGATGGAAAGTTAATACATAGATCGTACGACGACAAAAATGGTGAAAAGCGCTATATAACAGAAGTAGTGGTTAATGAAATTCTGCTTCTGAGCAAATAAATATTCAAACTTAATATTCATAACCCGACAATATTGAACATCAGTATTGTCGGGTTTATATTTTTAAATTTAATGTCATAAAATCGATGCTCCATTAACATCTGTTGTAAGAACTTCGCTCATATAATCAAAAAAGGGCCTCATGTTCAGGAAAGCATCCAAAGCCTGATTAAGGAAATCAGAACTTAAAACCTCTTCGTCTGTAAAGCGTTTGATGATCAAAAACTGTTTGAAACGAAGCAAATCAATCGCCGGGTGATCTATTTCAAAACCTTTTGGTTTTGTCTTAAGCTGTTCACCTTGGAGAGATCCAAAGTTGCTCACAAAAGATTTTGATTTTACTATTTTTTGAAAAGTTTCGGGATCCCGGCCAAATTCAGTTCTGATTCTTTTTAAATCGGAGGCATTGGGTCCCCAGAATCCACCGGCAAAAAAGCTGTTTCCTTTTTCGAGATGAAAATAATAACCGCCACGTCTTGCTGCAGTCGCTCGCGTATAGCTTCCGCCCCAATAAGTTTTAAAAGGGGTTTTATCTTTAGAAAAACGGATATCACGATAAATTCTGTAGACGCTTTTTTTTCCCGAAGCATTTTCCAAAACATCTGTTTTAGAAAGCTCCTGAAGTAAGGCGCCGGCAAAGTTCTCTATATGATTTAATTCTGTTAAATAAGTTTCTTTATTCGTTTCAAACCACGGTTTGTTATTATTTTCTTTAAGCTGAACCAAAAAATCCAGACTCGATTTTGGAATGGTAATGTTGTTTTTCATAATTCAATTAAAATCTGAAATAGACCGCAATTTAAAACTAAAAAACCCATCAGGAAAATCTGATGGGTTTTTCTATATTTATTTAAGCCGTTTTTTTGAATAGATCAAACATAGGACAGCGTGAGCAGCGTTTTTTCTCGCTCTTTTTATATTTCTCACAGCACGAAGATTTACAATTTTCAATCTTCTTGATTTTATCAAGGATATCTTTATTCTTCTTTTTCTTTTTATCCTTTTTCTTGTCCTTGTCTTTTTCTTTCTTGCTCAATTTCCTCTGTATTAAAAACAGAGACAAATATAAAAGAAAAAAGTTATTTTTAAATATTCTAAATAAACTTTAACTTTTTTATTTAGGATTTATAGCGATTGAACTCGTAACTGTTAATTGCTGAATATCACGGTCAAACAAGTAAAGTCCGCCTTTGTCATCTCCAATTAAGTTTATTTTGTCCAAAATAGATTTGGCTGTAGCTTCTTCTTCAATTTGTTCAGATACGTACCATTGTAAGAAATTATGTGTGGCATAATCTCTGTCTTCAAATGTAATATGTACTAATTCGTTGATTGATTGAGAAACAAAAAGTTCATGATTATAAAGCTCCTCAAACATTTCTTTAAATGTAGAGTAAGTCGTTTTTGGTGCTTTTAAATCTGTTACCTGAGCGTGACCTCCGCGTTCATTTACATACTTAACCAATTTAAGCATGTGAGCACGCTCTTCATCTGACTGTGTATACATAAATTGAGCAATTCCCTCAAGTCCGTGTACTTCTGCCCAACAAGCCATAGAAAGATAAGTTTGCGAAGATTCTGCTTCTATGCGGATTTGCTTGTTTAAAGCCGATTCAATATTTTTTGATAGCATAATATGTGTCTTTTTTGTAAAATTAAGAAAAAATATTCATTCCATTTTTTGGAAACCGTGAAAACATCAGCGATTTGGATTAATTCTCAATAAAAATTAACATTATTTCAGAGGAATAGATTTAGAAAATTCTGCTTTATTTATAATCGAATTTCCAGTTCCTTCATCCATAAAACCATCTGTAAACTTACGCATTATATAACTTTTTGTCGGAAGGTCGTAATATCCTAAAATGTAAAAATCTTTGACTTTAAGAATGTTTTCATGAGTAAAATTTCTCGTTTTACTTAAAAAATAGTGGAGATTATCAATAGCAAGTGGCTCAGCCTGATTGTTCTTTATAAACTCCAAATCAGAATTAAGATAAGAATCAAAAAACACCATTTTACTATTGCTTTGGATATTATTAAAACTATCATTCGAACCATAATTAAAGCTCATGCCCACAGACTGATAGGAAGCAAATCCGCCCAAGGTAATAAAAGTTAATCCGTTAGTATTGAAAGCAGAAACTGCCGAGTTAACTGTAGATAATTGTTTTAGAAATTTGCTTGTAGTCTTTAAGATCTGTGGCTTTTCGCCATTGATCTGCAAAAACAGTGGAGAATTTTTAAAACTTATAGAGTCATTTTTTGATAGGGCGATAGTTTTGATGTTTTTACCTGAATCAAAATCTTGTATGCCAAATAGAAATTGTTCGGTGTTAGAACTAATCTGAAACAGTTTGTTTTCCAGAAAAAAAGAATTGGTTGTAGCTGTAAATTGAGTAACAGGCATTTCAAAAATTTTCTCGGTAACTTTCCTTGTATTCAGATTTAGATCAAAAGCCTGCGTGTATTTGGTATTGTAGTCAAATGTCAGTACAATCCGATCGTTTAATACGTACATTTTGCTTTTCTTTTCTGTCTTGTCGAACGGAGAAAAATTGCCGATATCCATTTTTTCTATAGGATAGTGATACTGTACAAGGGCACTAAAAGAAAGCCTCTGGCCTTTTTCATTCTGAAAGTTGAAAGGTGAAAAATCAAACAATTTTACATCGCATTTTTCATCACTAAACTCAAATAACAAAAAATGTTCCTGATCTTTTTCTTTTGAAAGCAGGTAAAATTTATTGTTTTTTTGAAATGAAGTTATTACAGTTCCTGTGTTTGCCGGAAAATCAAAACTCGAGGTTTTTGACGTTTTGGTCTCCATATTGTATTGTACAATCTGAATATTTTTACGATTTGGCGACTCCCAGTATAATGTCGGGCTGCCATTTTCGTTAAGGCTGTAACCCATTAAAGTTTTATTTTTCTCAACCCGAATCGTATCTTTAAACTGGTTCGCAAGAAATAGCGATTTGTTGTATTTTAATATAGTAATGCTTTTATTATCAGAAGCAAAGACATAGACTTCTTGTGTTTTCTCATTTTCAGCACTTAGAATTTGTCCATTTTCTATGGGTTTGTTCAAATTTAAAACCGAAGAGTTTAGTATCGTCTGACTTAACATTACGGATTGTGAAAGTAAGAGTAAAAATAGTAGTTTCTTCATTAGGATTTGATCGTATGAGTTCCAAAAGTAATGAATAAATGTTTTATAGGTGGAAAATTTAAAAAGTCTATTGTCACAAAGAAAAAGCCTCAAAGTAACTTACTTTGAGGCTTGTTTATAAAATATAAAAGAGATTATTTTACGATAAAAGTTACTCTTCTCGCTAATCTTCTTGCTTCATCAGAATCTTTTTGGATTGATGTATCTGCACCATTTGCAATAACATTTAAACGTGAAGAAGCGATTCCGGCTTTTTCAAAAATTGTTTTTACGTTAGTTGCTCTGGTGTTAGAAAGTCTTTCATTGTATTCTGCTTTTCCAACCTGATCAGCATAACCCACAAGGTCAAGTGATGCAGAAGGATTTTTTCTCATGTAATTTAAAACAACATCGATTGCTGCAGTTGAGTTTTCGATTGGCGTTGTTTTATTGAAATCAAAATACACACTGTAATATTTATCATTGATCATTCTTTTGATCAGTTCATTATCACTTGGTTGCTGATTGCTAACTTGTTTTTCAACAACTACTTCTTTTGCAGGGATTTTTTTGATTTGTGCCTCAAGATCAGAAATTTTGTTTTCTAAGGCAGACGCATCAAAATTATTGTCGTTTGATGTAACAGTCCAGTCAGCATGTTTTGTGTTTTTACCTAAATAGACATTTAATCCAACTGTACCATTAAAGAGCAATCCGGAAAAACCTCTGTTCTGACCTACATAAGCGCCATCAAAAGTATGATCCTGAGATGCATTTAAAATCGTAGAGAAATCACCGGTCAAAGCAATTCTGTTTGATAATCTAATCTGTCCGGTAACACCTGCAATAAAGTTACCCGTTCTGTCTCTTTCTGTAAAATTATCCGATTTTAATTGCGCAACACCAAAACCAGCATGTCCTAATAATCCAAAAGTATTTGTCCATGTTTCAAAATTCATGATTCGCCCTAAGTTTGCAACAGCCTGCAAATCTATTCTGTAGTATTTGGAATCAAATTCAAGAGAATTACTTTTATTAGTAAAACTGTTGTATCCAAAATCTGCTTTTAAACCGAATTTATTGTTAAACATGTAACGAACTCCCAAATCACCAACCCAAGGACTAGGAGTGTCTGTTGAGTAACCTGTTGAGAATGGTCGTTGAGGTTTTGTCAATCCACCAGCTAATTCTACAGACCATTTATTAAATCCGCTGTTGTTTTCTGTTTGAGCATGTGCTCCTGTCAACGCAAGGGCAAATGCAAGAGTCATTACAACTTTTTTCATTGTTATTGAATTTTAAATTTGGTTCAAAACAACGATAATTTGTAAGTAAATACTTCCCTTAAAAGTCAAAAAGGTATTAAAATAAGGTAATTAACGAAATGCTTACCTTTGTGACTTGATGTAAACATACGTGATTTATGAGAAAAAATTTATCTAAGTTTTTGATTATAAGTCGATTCAGTTGAAGCCGTCTTCAAATTTTCGTAAAACAATTTCTTTGGCATCGACATCATAATAACTCAAAATAGTATAATTATTGAGTTTTATACTATTAGGAATCATTGCTTCTTTGTGGGAATCTAAAAAATTGTAGATTTTATCTGTGGCAAAGGGCTCGCGATTTCCGGCAGTAACGTCTAACTTTTTAGTCCATACGCTTTCAAAAAAGACAGAATAGTTGGTTTCGATGTTATAATAATTGTTTGAAGGGAAATCTCCAAAAAAATCATCAAAATTGAAACCATTCACGCTTATACTTTTTGAATCGCTGCCACTCCCTCCCAAAGTCAGAAAGAGATTTTGTCTGCTTTTAAAAACCGAAACTCCAGCATCGAGAGAAGATAATTCTTTTAAAAATTTAGCGGTATTTTTGATTTGTTTCGGCGGACGATTTTCAATCTGCATCAATAACGGTGAATTGGCAAAACGAATTGTATCCTTTTTGGTAACAGCAAATGATTTTACAGATTCTCCAGATTCATAATCCTTAATATCAAACAGAAGTTCATCAGCATTGACATTCAATTGATACAGTCTGTTTTCATGATAAAAAGAATTGGATGTTTTTGGATTTTTTGCACCAATTGGCTTTATAAAAGTCTTCTCTTTAATCTCCAGATTTTCCAAATTAATGTCAAATAACTGTGTCTTTCTGAAACTTTGGTCCAAAGTAAGGATCAAACGGTTGGGTAATGTATACAGTTTACTTTTTGCGGTGACTTTATACAATGGATTGTATTCTCCTGAATCCATTTTTTCAATTGGATTCTCATTTAACATCTGATTGAATGTTTTTTGCTGGGTTTTGCGATCACGAAATTGGAAAGAACTGAAATCGAGGAATCTTTCTTCTGCCATTCCGTTTTTGAAGATAAAAGCGGTCAGTGCTTCCTTCATTTTTTCTCTCATTATCAAATAGAAATTATTGTCTTTTTGATAATAGGTAAGAATAGATTTTTCATCCAGGGGAATTTGGAATTTCAGGGCTCTGGATGTTTTATTTTCGATGTAATATTTGATTAGAATAATGCTTTTTTCCTCTCCCGAAAACCAGTATAAAGTAGGATTCCCGTCTTCGCTGAAACTATAACCAAGTAAAGATCTGTTTTCAACAAATTGTCGTGATGTTACAAATTTATCTTTTAAGAACAATGCGCTGTTGTATTTTAAGATAGTGAGACTGTCTGAAGCAATAAAAACAAATACATCTTTTGTAATTGTATTTTGTGCATTTACAATCTCCGGCTGTTCTTTTTTGATTTTAAAATCTACCTTATAAGAAGTTAGTACTGTTTGACTTAACAAAACACTACTCCAGATTAAAGACCAAAAAAGAAAGATTTGTTTCATGCGTTTATGTGCTCAAAAATCATTCCGATTTATTTTACTTATTCATCAGATCCTGAAACAGGTCGACAAATTGACCAACGTGCATACCGTCCATTAAACCGTGATGTACATAAACGGCCATCGACATCGTTCTTTTACCATTTTCGGCGCTCATCATTTTTCCGAAAGAGATTTTTGGACAGCTATCGGGATATGTAAAACTTCGCGCATGCGTAATTGAACTAAAATTCAACCACGGAATTGCCGAAAAATGAATCAGATTGTCGCTGTCAAAAGATCTTGTAAAAAGTCCGGTTGTATTTTGAATGCGTTCGATTTCGGTTAATGCAGTTTTTTCAAATTTTTTAAAATCCGAATCGTATTCAATTAATGAAAACCCGAAAGTTCCGTCCTCGCGACCTATCGTTGCCGACGCATCGACGCGATCGTTAACGTAAATTTCTTCTCCTGAAATGCGATATTTAAAATTTTCAACTGCATTTACGGCAATTAACGTTTTGTGCAGGTAAAAAATGAAAAAAGATGCATTTAAACTTTTTGCCGTCTGATACGCTTTGGTGCAGTCAATTTCTACAGTGACACCAAAGAACGGTTCGTCCATTTGTTTAAAATGTTTAAAATGCTCTTTTCTATTCCAGTTATCTAAGTCTAAAAGTGTTTTCATTATAATAAATTCGGAACAACTTCTGCTATAGTCTCAAAGGTACTAAAATGCTCGTGTTCTACTTTGTGATTGATTTTTTCGTGTTCCCAAGTGGTGTGAAACGGAATGTGGACGGCATATCCGCCAATTCCTAAAACCGGAAGAATATCTGATTTTAATGAATTTCCGATCATCAGAAACTCATGTGCCTGAATGTCCAGACGTCCTAGAAGTTTTTCATAATCGATTTCCTGTTTGTCCGACATTACTTCTATATGATGAAAATAATGCCCCAAACCCGAGCGGTGCAATTTACTGTGCTGGTCTTTTAAGTCGCCTTTCGTGGCAACGACCAATTTGTATTTTCCGTGCAAAGCCTGCAGCGTTTCTTCAATTCCGTCCAAGAGTTCGATTGGTTTTTCGAGTAACTCTTTTCCATATTGAATGATTTTTCCAATCACTTCAACCGGAATGGTATTGTTTGAAATGTTCATTGCAGCTTCAATCATGGATAGAATATAACCTTTAATCCCGTAGCCGTATAGCGGAAGATTGGCGATTTCTATTTTGAAAAATTCCTGCGAAATACCCTGATGGGAAAGATAATCTTCCATCAAAGCACAGAATTTATGTTCTGTTTGTTCAAAATAAGGTTCATTTACAAACAAAGTATCATCGGCATCAAATGCGATTACTTTTAAGTTCGGTATTTTAGTTTTATGTAACATGGTTTTTTTGTTTCAAGTGTTTTTTTGTTTCAGGTTTCAAGTTTTGTTTTGCCACAGATTTAAAGGATTTTAATGATTTATAAATCTGTGTAAATCTGCCAAATCAGTTGAATCTGTGAGCTATTTTATTTAGAAAACAATCGTTTCAAAGAAATTGTTTTATCGTAAAACGTAATTCGGATTCCGAAAAGCAAAACGATTCCGCCGAAAACCATTTGTAAAGTTATTTTTTCTTCTAAAAACAACCAAGCTAAAATTGCAGTAATTATGGCCTGACTCAATAAACTTAACGAAACTCTTGTGGCGCGCATGTGCTGCGTGGCATAACTAATAGAAAGCCATGCGCACAATTGACATATGACGGCTTGTAAAACCAAAACAAACCAGCCGGTATTTGTAAATCCCGAGAAAGGTTCATTTAGAGAATAACAAAGAATTCCCAAATAAATTGCGGAGGCAAATAAACTTATTGTCATAAAAGATAAAACATCCACTTCTGATAATACATTTTTACTGATTAGGAGATAAATCGAATAAAAAATACCAGACAAAACAGCAAGAAGAAAGGCTTTGTCAAAGTTGAGATCGACAAAGAATTTAAAACCGACCAGAGTAATCATTCCGAGAAGGGATACCACAGTGCCAATCCAGAAATTGGTAGCGGGTCTTACTTTCAAAAAGAAGAAAGAACCTATTCCTACCCAAACCGGAGACAAATTGGTTAAAAGCGAAGCCTGAGTCGCGCTTGATTCCTGAATGGCGATATTCCAAACGGCCACATCCGAAGAAAATACAACGCCGCAAAGTGCCGCCAAAAGCAGGAATTTTGGTTTAGGAAGTTTAAAATTCCCTGTAATAATTACATAAGGTAAAAGCAACGTGAATGCGAAAGCCATTCGGTAAAAAGCCGAAATTAATCCCGGAGCTAAACGTAATTTTACCAAGATCGGGAATATTGAAATACAAAGTATTCCGGCAATTAAGGCTAATCTTGGTTTTGTGAGTTTCATGCGTAATTTATTCTTTATTATTTTTCAAAGATAGTTTAGAAAGTAAATAGTTTGAAAGAGAAAAGCGCGAATCAATTAAAAATAGTAATTGATTTGCACTTTTTTATTTAAATAATTTCAATCCCGAAGTTTTACAGGAACAAAATTTCGATTTGCTACACTTTTAAATTATTCGCTGAAGCTAAAAATCTGATACTTTTTGTTCTCGTTATTATAATTTCCGAGATATAAAGAACTATTGAGTTTAAAAAGAATAAGATCTTTATATAAGTCTTTATTAAAAATGGTACGTCCGTCCTTTATATTCTCATTTTTTTCCAAAAACATTCTTATTTTTTCAAATGCAGAGGTTTTGACTGGATCCTGCAAATGATTGAAATTAGAATCGAATACACAAGTGGTATAAACAACATTTTTGTCCTTATAAGAAATCAAATTTTCGACAGTATAAGTATACATGGGCATAGAAGAACCAGCAAAACCTCCGCCCATTCCCATTCCGCCACCACTGGCATAAGCTATATCTTGTGAGCTTCCTATAACGGCATAATACAAACCATTTAGAGTATAACAGGAAATACCGGGTGTAGAATTATTGATTTTACGTATAAATTGCTTTGGTTTTTCCAGTACCTTTTTATTGATAAATGAACCAGATTCCTGAAAAACATCACTGTTTTTAAAAGGAATTTCTTCATCACGCAATGCTTTAAATGTATTAATTCTCATGCCTTCCAGATCGCTTACAGTTAAAAAGAGAACCTGCGGATTTGTTTTAATCTGAATCAGTTTATCATCAATTAAAAACGAATTGGTTTCAAAGACAAGTCCTTCATATTCATCTCTTGCTGTTCGTTGCTGTTTAATTGATTTTAACGAAGCACTAAAGTCATTGAGATTTATTCTTAAAACATCTGTAAAAAAAGGATTATTATCTAACGTAAGAATGATTTCATCATTTTTATACGTGTAGATTTTATTTTTTTTTGTGCTTAAAGCCAATGAAGGAGGACTTTCGTTATTAATATTCTGGAAGTAAAAGCTAGCAGAATCCCAGGTTAATGCGGTATGCAAGTTTACAGGATTTCCTTCAAAATTACTGAATTCGAACTTGGACAAATCTACTGTTTTGGTGTCAAATCCACCAGAACTGTCAAAAATGTAAAATTTTAAATTTCCGATATTTTTGACAAGTGTTATTAGGTAAAAGACATTATTGATAGTTATCTCTTTAACGATTTTTTCTTTTTTTAATTCTAAATCGAAAGTCTTTATATTTACTTGTTTCGTTGCAAAATCAAAAGATTGAGAGAATATTTTTTTTCTGTCTTTTGAACCCCAGAAAATACTGTAGTTTTCATCTTTCTGAGCGGATCCAAGAATTTCTTCATAATCACTTTCCGGCCTGGCAAACGAAAGAGAATCTTTAATGTCTAAGTTTGAATCAAATCTAATGGAAGAAACTTTTTCTTTATCGTTTGAAAATAAAACGATTTCATTTTTTTTAGAATTGGAAACCTGGTAATAATCTCTTTTTTTTTCCAGTTTCAGATCGAATTCTTTTACCATTTCTTGTGCAAAAGAGTTGAAACCAAGAAAAAGTAAATGGACAAGGAGCAGTTTTTTTGTCATGGATTTAATCAACAAATCTTCTAATGGCATATTCTTTCGTTTTATTGTCATAATAGCCTAAGTAATAAAAAGCATCTATTTTGTATAAAGTTTGAGACGAAACATTTTTGTAATCATCAAAAAAAGTACGGATCTTGTCAAAGGCCAATGGCTGCAGATCACCTTTTATATGATCGCCCTGACTATCAAATAAACCTTCAATTTTTACTACTTTTCTATTAGCGTAAGCGTTAAAATTTTCCATTGTCGGGCTAAAAAAAGCAGCTCCTACTAAAGCGCCAATAAATCCAAATTGATTTGCAGTAACCTGTCCGGCAGATTGTCCCATCGAAGAAATACCTCCAAAAGTAATAAGAGTATTTTGGCCAATACGATAACAAGAAAGACCAGCATTTAGGTTGATGATTTTTCTTAAAAACTGAGAACTGTTTTCTAAAATCCTTTTTCCTCCAAAATCTCCGCCTTCCTGATAAATATCAGAGTTTTTAAAATCAATTGGAGCGTCAGATGTCGCAATAAATTCTTTTAAAACATTGTCTTCCATGTCTTTAATAGTAAAGAAAAATTGATCTTCAGAAGATTTTAATTGATAGAATTTATTATCAAAATAAAATGAATTTGAAGTTATAGGAATTTTATAACCTGAAGAAGTAACATTTGAAATGCCGGGTGAACGAATTATTTTTTCAGTTGCCGAAAATTTATCTAAATCAATTACAATTGCCTGTGTATAATCGCGATTTGTATCGATTGTCAGAACAAGTTGTTTGCTGTTAAAATAACATTTTCTTTTTTTGGCAGCTTCCGTAAGTGAAGTAGGACTGTCCGTATCAATATTTTTTAGCGAAAAAGGTGCCTCAAACGGAAGCAGATTTTCTCCTAAGATACCATAGATGTCAGATTTCGTGTAATTAGATTTGAAGAAATGAAATCCATCCAAATTGATTATTCTTGCAGAATAAACACCGTTTTTATCAAAAACATGAAGTTTTAAAGAGTTGTTTTTTTTGAGTACAGTTAAAATATAAAACTTCTCACTTTCGCTGAATTTCTGTAAAACCTTTTCCTCTTTTAGTTCAAGAGTGTACTGTTGTGTAGTAACTTTTTGATTGGAAACCTCATATAATTGTGTGAAAATGTTTTCGTAATCATTAGAAGCCCAAAATAAACGTGTGTTGTTGTTATTGATATTATAACCAATCATCATGTCGTAGGTTTTAGTATCTGGCCTTTCAGTTGAGATGCTATCCACAATTTTCATGCTTTCATTAAGGTGAATTGCTTTTACTTTTATTTTATCACTTACAAATAAAGTAACTTCTTTTTTCTCCTTATTTACAACTTGAAAAATATCACGATTCTTTTTTAATTCAAAGGGAACTGAATTTACAATTTCTTGTGAAAAGGCAGTAAAAACAGCTAAAAATAAACAAGCGCAGAGTACTTTTTTCAACATAAATATGATTTGTTTTGGTTTAGATAATTGGGTGCTAATATCTTATTTTTTTTCAAATAAAAAGATATCGGCCTGTTTTTTCAAAAAAAAAAGCGTAAACAGTTAAAAATAACCGGTTCACGCTTTTTTTTTTATAAGAGTATATAAACTTTTAATTCACAGTTTCCCCATTCGGAGCATCAGCATCCGGATTTATGAAAACTAATTTTCCTTCTGCATTGGTTGTCATCAAAATCATTCCCTGACTTTCGACACCTCTTAAAGCTCTTGGAGCAAGGTTTGCTAATACAGAAACACGTTTTCCAATGATTTCTTCCGGAGAAAAGCTTTCTGCAATTCCCGAAACAATTGTACGTACGTCGATTCCCGTGTCTACTTTTAAAACCAATAGTTTGTTTGCTTTCGGCATTTTTTCAGCTTCCAGAATAGTTCCCACACGAATATCCATTTTAGCGAAATCTTCAAACTGAATTAAATCTTTCTGTGGTTCAACTTGTTTGTTTTCGGCAAGATTAGCTGTTTTTGTTGCTTCCAATTTGTCTATTTGTTTTTGTATTTCTTCGTCTTCAATTTTTGCGAAAAGCAATTCTGCTTCGCCAATTTTATGTCCGGCCGGAATCAAATCTGAATTTTCAGAAATGTCATTCCAATCCAAAGTTTTTTCAATAAAAATGTCTTCTGCGTCACGATTTTTCTCTTTCAGGAATTTACTGAATCCTGCAAAATGTTCTTTAAGATCACTTAAATTCAATATTTTAGACAATTTAGCCGCAGTAAAAGGTAAAAATGGTTCTGCCAAAACGCTCAGGGCAGCAGCAATTTGAAGCGCCACAAACATTTGAGTTTTTACACGCTCCGGATTGTCTTTCATTACTTTCCAGGGCTCTTCGTCTGCCAGATATTTGTTTCCTAAACGCGCTACATTCATCAATTCGCCCAAAGCTTCACGGAATCTGTAACGTTCTACCGAGCTTGCAATTACAGCCGGATACGCTTTTAATTCTGCCAGAGTCTGTTCGTCAACTTCTGAAAATTCGTTCGGAGACGGAATAACGCCTTCATAATATTTATTGGTTAAAACCACCACACGATTTACGAAGTTTCCGAAAACAGCAACCAATTCGTTATTGTTTCTCGCCTGAAAATCTTTCCATGTAAAATCATTATCCTTGGTTTCAGGAGCGTTAGACGTTAAAGCATAGCGTAAAACATCCTGCTTATCCGGAAATTCTTCTAAATATTCATGTAACCAAACCGCCCAGTTTTTAGAGGTTGAAAGTTTATTTCCTTCCAGGTTCAAAAACTCATTTGCAGGAACGTTGTCTGGTAAAATATAGCTTCCTTCTGCTTTTAGCATCGCCGGGAAAATAATACAATGGAAAACAATATTGTCTTTTCCGATAAAGTGAACCAGTTTCGTTTCTTCATCTTTCCAATACGGTTCCCAGTCTTTTCCTTCGCGTGCTGCCCATTCTTTTGTTGATGAAATGTACCCAATCGGCGCATCAAACCAAACGTATAATTTTTTACCTTCTGCACCTTCAACCGGAACGTCAATTCCCCAATCTAAATCGCGGGTTACGGCGCGGGGTTCTAATCCGGCATCAATCCAGGATTTTACCTGCCCGTAAACATTCGTTTTCCAGTCGTTTTTATGTCCGACTAAAATCCATTCGGTTAAAAAATCAGAATATCGGTCTAAAGGTAAAAACCAGTGTTTTGTTTCTTTTAAAATCGGAGTTTCGCCGGTAATCGTCGATTTCGGATTAATCAGATCGGTTGCGTTCAAAGTAGAACCGCAATTTTCGCACTGATCTCCGTAAGCACCGTCATTGCCACATCTTGGACAAGTTCCTACTACAAAACGGTCTGCCAAAAACTGATTGGCTTTTGCATCGTATAATTGTTCGGTCACTTCTTCGATAAAATCTCCTTTATCATATAATGTTCTAAAGAATTCAGAAGCCGTATCATGATGAATTTTCGCCGAAGTTCGGGAGTAATTGTTGAAAGAAATTCCGAAATCTGCAAACGATTTACGAATAATTCCGTCATATTTATCAATAACTTCCTGTGGAGTAATTCCTTCTTTTTTGGCTTTCATCGAAATTGCAACACCGTGTTCATCGCTTCCGCAGATAAATGCAACATCTTTTCCCTGCAATCTTAAATATCTCGAATATATATCTGCAGGCACGTAAACTCCCGCCAAATGCCCAATATGAATTGGTCCGTTGGTGTAAGGCAAAGCAGCTGTGATCGTATATCTCTTTGGATTCTGTGTCATTATATAAATTTTATGAGTGCAAAAATAAGCAATAGAATTGAGATTTTAATATTACGCGGAGATTCGCTGAGAAAAAGCACACAGATTCGAAAAGTTTTTTGTTCTCGCAAAGTCGCAAAGTTTTTTGTTCGGGATTGTCAGGCTGAGCGAAGTCGAAGCCCCGCATAGTGATTCAGCAACATGGTTTCGACTTCGCTCAGCCGACAATGTGCGTTAATTCTTTGTAAATCTTTATATTTGCAATCTAATCTATTAAGATTAAATGTTATGGCAAAGGGACCTCAAAAAGACTCAAAAAACAAAGCTTTACATACCAAATTGCTGAATCGGAAAAAAGCTAAAATTCAGGAAGAAAAAAAAGAAAGAGCATTACAATTGAAAGCTATAATTACAAAGATGAATCAGCAAAAAAAGGATAATGAATCTGATATTCAAAGCGAATAATTTTCTCCTCTAAATTTACATATTAAAGAATTTTTCAATTATAAAACTTGCGTGTCTGTGCCTTTGCCAGATAGTTTCCATTCAAAAAATAAATCTTGCGGGACTTCGACTTCGCTCAGTCTGACTGTACTATAAATCCGGGAAACAAAAAACTTTGTGCCTTAGCGTCTTCGTGGCAAAAAAAGTCACATAAAATAGAACCAGTTTAAACTACGTTTCCCGCTTATAAATACCAATATATTTCGCAACCTTTGCATCCGAAAAAAAACAAAATTTATGAGCAAGACAAAACTAATCATCAATAAAAACGGATCAATCAAGATCGAAGGAGATTTTGAAATTATGGATCCGGAAGGAGTACTTTACGGTTTACAAGGCAGAGCTGCATTAGGACTTTGCCGTTGCGGATTATCTGCAAACAAACCATTTTGTGATGGAGGACACAGAAACAACTTCGAACATGATTCTGTTGCTTTCGATTTACCACCAATGAAGACTAGCTAAGATCTTTTTTATATAAAATATGAGCCGTATTGTAATTCAATGCGGCTTTTTCAATAAAAGAAGCAATTTCAATAATTGCATCCTGAATTATTCCCATAAAGGTCTTTAAATAACTGTTCAGGTTTTATTGAGTTAATAAAATTATTTCTTTTCTCCTTTATTTACCCGAAATTTGCATGAAACTCATATTTAAGACAGATGGAATTCGGTAAAATCATAATCTCAGAAACTGCAGCCAACAGCGAAAATCCTCAGGACGTTGTTAATTCGAATATTTCGGTTATTAATTTAATGCGCGAAGAAAAAATAGACGACGATTTAATTCACGAAGATGCCTTGATGAGTTATTATCTGGATTATTATGCTTCAAAATATACAGAAGGAAATTTTTCGAAATTCGTCTATGATTCGGGTTGGAATAAGGAACTGAATGAATTAATTGAAGAAGGTTTGGCCTTAATTGGCGCCGAAAAACATTTACAATTATTTAGAGAACAAAGCAGAAAATTGCGTTTGCAGAGCACTATCAAACTTGGAAAATTCTTGAAAGATACTTTCGGAACTAAAAGCCCATTGGTAGAGATTTTAAATAACAATACTTATTTCGAATTAGATGAAAATCTAGTGGAATTAAACGCGGCATTTTTAAAATCACATCCCGATACAGTCGTTCTTTCGGTCGAAGAAATGTTTAAAGAACTGGAAGAATTTGTGGGCCACGAAATCAAGAGAGATTAAAAAATCTTTAAAATATTAATAGTGAATTTTATGTTTTGGAAATATAGCCTTTAGATTCTACTTTTTTCAAAAAGCTTTGTAAGAAAATTATATATTTGGATTGCCCTAAATTTTTATACACAAATGCCTATGAAAAAAAGTATTCTTTTAAGTGGAATTTTATTGTTTTTATTTTCCTGTGGGAAAAATGAAAAAATTAAAGAATCAGATATTGGTAATGAGGAATTTCTCTCCCAGACCGATTTAAAACCAAAACCGGTTAAAAAACTGATTTTTAGAAATGCGGAAGATTTTAAAGAATCAGAAGAATTAAATCTGCAGCTGCTTTCTAAAGTCGTATCCAATCTTCAGATTAAATATTCGTCGATTAAAGTTGCCGAATCCAGCTCCATTAATTATGATGATAAAACAGCCTTTTTCGTGTTGACTATTATGGAACCAAATAAAAAAGTTCAAAAGTCTGAAGGAGAAGATTTGGGGAATTATTTCGAACGAAAATATGTGTTTGCAGACAGAGAAAGCGGAAATATAATTGCTGAAGAATCTGATGATAATCTTAGTTATTATGATACGGAAGCAATTCGGTTTTCTAAATCACATATTTTGAAAGATCTGGTGTATGTGAATGAAAAAATGCCTGCGGTCGCATTTTATACAGAGGCGAGTGCAGGCAGCAGAATCGTTTTGTATTCGGAACAAAAATTTACTTTACTGACTTTGGCAGATAAAAAGATCAAAAAACTGCTGTATGATTATCCTATCCGAAAGATAAATGGTGATTCTAACGGAAGCGGAACTTTTGAAGTAGAAACTTTAGAAACCGGAATGAGCTTTTCTGACGAAAAAACCAATGGTTGTTTTGATTTGATGATTACTAAAAACTTTTCTTATGAAGAAGCTGTAGAAGGTGATCCGGAAAACGGCGTAGAAGGGCAAAGTAATCTTAAAACCAGGAAAGAGTTTGAAAAACTCAAGTTTAACGGAAAACAATATGTTTTTCACAGAGATGGCAGGCATCGCTTTCTGGAATAAATTTCATAAATATATCAATTAACAAAGCACTTTTTTAGTGCTTTTGCTGTTTATAAGAGATTTCAGTATTCGGGAAAAACTTTGTCCTTATGTTAACAAACATTTGCTTAAATTTGCTTCCGTTATAAAAAAATACAATAGTTATAAAAATCAAGCTATGTTACAAATCGCATTTATTAGAGAAAATCAGGAGAAAGTAATCAAGGCTTTGGCAAAACGAAATATCGATGCTAAAAGCGTTGTTGAAGAAGTAGTTCAATTAGACGAAAACCGTCGTGCTGCGCAGGTAGAATTAGACAATACTTTATCAGAATCTAATAAATTGTCCAAAGATATTGGTGAATTGATGAAAGCCGGAGAGAAAGCTAAAGCAGCAATCTTAAAAGAAAAAACCGTTTCACTAAAAGAAAAAAGCAAGGAACTGGGCGAAAAAGCAGAAGCTTTGGCCGTAGAACTGACCCATAAATTATACACTTTACCTAATCTTCCGGCAGACATTGTTCCTGAAGGAAAAACTCCGGATGACAATTTGAATGTTTTTCAGGAAGGTGATATCCCGGTTTTGCACGCAGATGCGCAGCCACACTGGGAACTGGTAAAGAAATACGATATCATCGATTTTGAATTGGGTGTAAAAATCACCGGAGCAGGATTTCCTGTTTATAAAGGAAAAGGAGCAAGGCTACAACGCGCTTTAATCAATTATTTCTTAGACAAAAATACAGCTGCAGGATATAATGAAGTTCAGGTACCACATTTGGTAAACGAAGCTTCCGGATACGGAACAGGACAATTGCCCGATAAAGAAGGACAAATGTACCACTCTACAATTGACGATTTATATTTGATTCCGACCGCTGAGGTTCCAGTTACCAATTTATTCCGCGATGTCATTTTAAATGAAAACGAATTGCCGGTTTTGTATACCGCTTACACGCCATGTTTCCGTCGCGAAGCAGGTTCTTACGGAGCGCATGTGCGCGGCTTAAACCGTTTGCACCAATTTGATAAAGTAGAAATTGTACGTGTTGAACACCCTGATAATTCTTATGCAGCGCTGGACGGAATGGTAGAGCACGTAAAAGATATTTTGAAAGAATTGAAATTACCGTACAGAGTTTTACGTCTTTGCGGAGGTGATATGGGATTCACATCTGCGTTGACTTATGATTTTGAAGTGTTTTCTACAGCACAGGACCGCTGGTTAGAAATTAGTTCTGTGTCTAATTTTGAAACTTTTCAGGCAAACCGCTTAAAATTACGTTTTAAAGACAAAGACGGGAAAAATCAGTTGGCACATACACTAAACGGAAGTTCATTGGCGCTTCCACGTGTTTTGGCCGGAATCATAGAAAATTACCAAACGCCGGAGGGAATTGTAATTCCAGAAGTTTTACGCCCTTACTGCGGATTTGATATTATAAATTAATTTTTTCAGTTTACAGTCCCGGTTTCAATTTACAGTTTACTGCTAATTGAAACTGGAAACTGAAACTGAGACTGAAAAATAAAACTAAATGAAAAACGGTATCTTAAACTGGAATGTCGATCCCGTTATAATCTGGATCACAGATAGTTTTCCGCTGAAATATTACGGGGCACTTTTTGCGACCGGACTTCTTCTTGGGTTTTATATTGTTAGAAATATTTATAAAAAGGAAAATCACTCGCTGGACAATCTGGACAGTTTATTGATTTATGTAATTGTCGGAACCGTTCTTGGAGCACGATTGGGACATTGTTTCTTTTATGAAGCCGATTACTTCTTAAAACATCCAATAGAAATCCTATTGCCAATCCAGAAAGTTAAAGGTGCTTATGCATTTGTTGGTTATCAGGGTTTGGCAAGTCACGGCGGAACCATTGGTGTTCTTACGGCCATGATTTTATATTGCCGCAGGTACAAAGTAAATTTCCTGGGACTTCTCGATAAAATGTCAGTTGCAGTTCCTGTAACGGGTGCGTTTATCAGAATAGGAAATTTTATGAATTCGGAAATTTATGGCAAGCCAACCAACGGAAATTGGGGTGTTGTTTTCCAGAGAGACGATTTAATTCCGCGTCATCCTACACAATTATATGAAGCTTTTGCTTATTTAGTAATCTTCGGAATTCTGTTTTATATGTATAAATCTGAAAAAAACAGAGATGCAAAAGGATTAATTTTCGGAACTTTCTTAACTTTATTATTCTCAGCCCGCTTTATTATCGAATTTTTCAAGGAAAATCAGGAAAGTTTTGAGAACAATATGCTAATTAATATGGGACAGATTTTAAGTATTCCGTTTATTTTAATTGGTTTAGGATTGATTTTTTGGAAGATTAAAAAAGCTATGGCTGACAGTGACAGTTTGCAGTTAAATAAAACTGAAAACTAATAGTCACGTTTTTCAGTGCCCGTTTCCAGTTTTCGCAAAACTGAAAACTTTGACTGAAAACAAAAAAACTGAAATATGAAAAATCTATTGCTCTGTTTCGTTTTGTTATGTACTGGTTTTGGGTTTGCTCAAAACGAGCAATTGGCGCAATATTATTATGACAAAGGCGATTTTGAAAAAGCAAAAATCAGTTATGAGGAACTTTTACGAAGCGCGCCTTCAAATACGCTGTATTTTTTAAGAACTATAGATTCATATCAGCAATTGCAGCAATTTGCGAACGCAGAAAAAGCAATTCAGGAGCGTTTTAACCGATACAAGCAAGGTGTTTTTTTGGTTGAACTGGGATATAATTTTCAGTTGCAGAAAAACGATTCGAAAGCAAAAAGTTATTACGAACAGGCAATCGAAAAAATAAAAACAAATCCGAATGATGTTTACGGAATTGCGGGTTCTTTCGAGAAAAAAGTGTTGTTGGAATATGCATTAAAAGCATATCAGACTGCAATGTCGGTTCAGCCGAACTTTAACTTCAATTTTCAAATCGGAATGTTATACGGTCAGTTGGGCAAAACCGATCTTATGATTGATTTATTATTGACAGAATCTTTCGCAAATCCGCAAAATACAAGTCTTATTCAGACACAATTGTCCCGTTTTATGAATGGCGAAACCGATAATACGGCTTTTAAAGATGCCATGCGTAAAGCATTAATCCTGAAAACCCAAAAAGATCAGGATGTTTTCTGGAACCATTATCTGAGCTGGTTTTACGTTCAGCAAAAAGAATTCGGAAAAGCCTTCATTCAGGAAAAAGCCATTTACAAACGCGAACCGGAGTCGTTGATGAGTATCGTCAATCTAAGTCAGTTTGCTATGAATGAAGATGATGACGAAACGGCTGTTGAGATTTTGAATTTCATTCTTCAAAATACGAAAGATCTGGATCTGCTCATTCAGTCCAACGCGTATTTGATGGAAATTAAAATCAAAAATGCACAGGAAAAAGAGTATTCTGCAATCGGTCAGGAGCTGCATCAATTATTGACGACTTACGAAATCAGTCCTTTTACCTTATCTTTGCAAATCATCCAGGCTCATTTTTTGGCTTTCAATTTAAAAAAGAGTGAAGAAGGAAAAGCTGTCATGAAAAAAGCTCTAGAATTAAATCTAAACGAATACCAGAAAGCCGATGCAAAAATGGAATTGGCGGATATTTTACTTTTGGAAGAAAAATTCAATCAGGCTTTAATTTATTATTCGCAAATTCAACTGGATTTAAAGAATGATGTAATGGCGCACGAAGCCAGTTTAAAAGCGGCTAAAACCAGTTATTACAAAGGCGATTTTGAATGGGCAAATAAACAGTTTAAAGAACTTAAAGCGGCAAATACACAATTGATTGCCAATGATGCTCTTGAATATTTTTTATTGATAAATGATAATACTGCTGCAGATTCGACTGAGGTAGCGCTGAAAGCTTTTGCAAAAGGTGATTTTTTAATGTATCAGAATAAAAAACAAGATGCCATTGCGCAGTTTCAGAATATTTTGAAAACCTATAAAGGTCAGGAAATAGAAGCCGTAACATTTTTAAGATTGGGAAAAGTCTACGAAAGCCAGAAAGATTTTGCTTCGGCTTTAAGCCAATACCAGCAGATTATCGACCATCACAGCGACGGAATTTATGTGGACGAAGCCTTGTTTTTCTCGGCAGAAATTTACAATGACGAATTAAAAGATTCCGAAAAGGCAAAAGCATTATACGAAAAAGTAATTTTCAATCATCAGGACAGTATTTACTTTGTTGATGCCAGAAAGAAATACAGAGAATTAAGAGGAGATAAGAATTTGTAATTAGGTTTAATCGTTGATTTGTTTAACCGTTTAATCGATCAAACAAATCAACGATTAACCGATTAAACAATAAAAAAAATGATCATATACAACGTTACCACCAATATACACGAAAGCGTTCACGACCAATGGTTAAAATGGATGCAGGAAAAACACATACCGGAAATTCTGGCAACCCAAAAATTTTCATCAGCAAGAATTGTAAAAGTACTGGTTGAAGAAGAAATGGGCGGCATTACGTATTCAACACAATTTGTAACGGACAGTAAAGAAAAGCTGGATAAATTTTATATAGAAGATGAACCGGAATTTCACAGAGAAGCTTTAGGCCTGTTTGCAGATAAAATGCTTTCTTTCAGAACAGAATTAGAAGTTATTTCTGAACACTAGTTTTTTTAGTGTTGTGTGTTCAGGAAATTAGTATTAGTTAAAATGTCTATTATGGAAATGCCATTTCAAACCAATGAAGAAAGCAACAGGCAACAGATTAAGTGAACGCATAAGAAAATTTCCGGTAAAAAACAGGTAGCTAAGAAAAGGATAATTTTTTAATTGTAATTAAACCGAAATAAATAAAAACTTTGTGTCTTTAAGTCTTTGTGTCAAAAAAACTAAAAGTCTGCAAGCCTTTACAATAAAAAAGAATACTTTTGCGCCCTCGCGGCAAAACAAGAAATAAAATGGAAAAAGTAAAAGCCAAAAAACATTTAGGACAGCATTTTCTTAAAGACGAAAGTATCGCAAAAGCAATTGCAGATACGTTGAGTCTGAAAGGATATGATGAGGTTTTAGAAATAGGACCGGGAATGGGTGTGCTTACTAAGTATTTGCTTGAAAAGCCGATTAATACGCATGTTATTGAGATTGACACAGAATCTGTGGTATATCTGCGCGAGAACTATCCGAAATTAAAAGATAAAATTATTTCTCAGGATTTCCTGAAATACAATATAAATGAAGTTTACGAAAACAAGCAATTCGCTATAATTGGAAATTTTCCATATAATATTTCGACACAGATTGTTTTCAGGACTTTAGAATTTAAACATCAAATTCCTGAATTTTCGGGAATGTTTCAAAAAGAAGTTGCAGAACGCATCTGCGAAAAAAAAGGTTCAAAAGCTTACGGAATCTTATCCGTTTTAGCCCAGGCTTTCTATGACACTGAGTATCTGTTTACGGTTGATGAAAACGTTTTTATTCCTCCGCCCAAGGTGAAGTCGGGTGTGATGAAAATGACCCGAAAGGAAGATTATAGTCTTCCTTGTGGTGAAAAGTTATTTTTTACAGTGGTAAAAACTTCTTTTCAGCAGAGACGAAAAACATTACGTAACAGTTTGAAAACATTAAATTTATCTGATAAACTGCGAGAAGAGACTATCTTTGATAAACGTCCGGAGCAGCTTAGTGTAGAAGAATTTATTGAACTAACTCAAAAAATAGAAGCCGATGGAGTTCAAAGTTAGCAAGGAATTTATACATCAATTAGAGGAGCTTATTATTAAGAAAAACGACAATGAACTTGAAGTTTTGCTTAATGACATGCACCACGCAGATATTGCCGAAATCTTAGACGAATTAGATTTTGATGAGGCCACCTACATTTTTAAGGTTTTAGATAGTGATAAAACAGCAGAAATTCTTCTGGAACTGGAAGAAGATTTGCGTGAGAATATCTTAAGCAGGCTTTCGCCGAAGGAAATTGCAGAAGAACTTGACGAACTTGAAACCAACGATGCTGCCGATATTATTGCAGAACTTTCTCAGGAAATAAAAGCAGAAGTAATCTCGGAAATGGTTGACGTTGAACACGCCAAAGACATTGTAGATCTTTTGCGTTACGACGAGAATACCGCCGGTGGTCTGATGGGAAAAGAGCTGGTGAAAGTTAATGAAAACTGGAATGTACTGACTTGTGTAAAGGAAATGCGTATTCAGGCAGAAAATGTATCCAGAGTACATTCTATCTATGTGGTGGATGACGAAAACCGACTAAAAGGAAGATTATCCTTAAAAGACCTTTTGACTTCTTCTACCAAAACTCAGATTGGAGAAGTTTACATTAGAAAATTAAATTTTGTAAATGTAGATACCGAAGATGTTGAAGTAGCCCGTATTATGCAAAAGTACGACTTAGAGGCAATTCCGGTTGTGGATGAATTAGGGCGTCTGGTTGGGCGAATCACAATTGACGATATCCTGGATGTAATTAAAGACGAAGCAGATAAAGATTATCAGTTGGCTGCAGGTATCACACAGGATGTTGAATCTAATGACAGCGTTTATGAGTTGACAAAAGCACGCCTTCCGTGGCTTTTAATCGGAATGGTAATCGAAATTGTAGCTTCTTTTGTTTTAAAAGGAAACGAAGCTACTTTTCAGAAATATTCGACTTTAATTATTTTTGTTCCGCTGCTTTCTGCAACTGCCGGAAATATTGGGGTTCAGGCTTCTGCCATCGTGGTTCAGGGTTTGGCAAACGGAACTCTGAAAGAATTTAGCAGAGGCTATTTTACCAAAGAGCTTACCGTTTCTATGATTTCCGGAAGTATAATTTCACTTCTTTTACTGGCATATCACTCTGTAATGTACCAGCAATATCTTGTTGGATTTGCAATTTCAATTTCAATGATTGTTGTTATTTTATTTGCCGCGACATTAGGAACTTTGGTCCCGCTTTTTCTTAATAAAAACAAGATTGATCCGGCAATTGCAACGGGTCCCTTTATTACCACTACAAATGATGTATTTGGAATTATGCTATATTTTACGGTGGCCAAATTAATTCTTGGGTTTTAGATTTTTGCCACAAATTGATGAGTTGCCGTGATTTTAGATCTCTAAAATCTGCGTAATTTGCAGGTCAAAAATATACTGTTATACAGTTTACTAATTTAAGCAAGCCAAAATGAAAGTACATATTATTGGAGGTGGAAATCTTGGGGTTTCTATTGCCGTGGGAATTGCCAAATTTTCAAAAGACAATCAGGTAACCGTTACCAGAAGAAATATTGCTGCTATTCAATATTTAAGTGAATATGGAATTACGGTTTCTTCAGATAACAAACATACTATTCAGGAAGCAGATGTTGTGATTTTGACCATTAAGCCGTATCAGGTAGATACTGTTCTTGCTGAAATTCTGCCGGTTATTCATAACAAAACAATCGCTTCTGCCGTTAGTGGGTTATCGTTAGAAATGCTTCAGGAAAAAACAAATAATGCCTATCCTGTCGTTCGTATTATGCCGAATATTGCAGCACAATTTGGAGAATCAGCTACTTGTATTTCTTTCCCTGAAAAATATAAAGAAAATGCTTTACCAATCGTAGATTTATTTCAGGATTTGGGAACCGCTCCCGTAATCGACGAAAAATTAATGGATGCCGCTACAGTCTTAGGTGCATGCGGAACTGCTTATGCGTTAAGATATATCCGCGCTTCTATGCAGGCAGGAATCGAAATTGGTTTTGATTCCAACACAGCTTTGGCAATTGCGGCACAAACCGCAAAAGGAGCCGCAAAAATGCTTTTAGAAGAAAAGGTGCATCCGGAGCAATTAATTGACCGCGTAACAACGCCGCAGGGCTGTACAATTGTTGGTTTAAATGAAATGGAACACAATGGTTTTAGTTCTTCCTTAATTAAAGGAATCAAAACTTCTCTTAAACAAATTAAGGGATTGTTGAAATAAAATTCAATATTTTCGGGAACTTTCCGAATCAAATTCCAAATTCCAGTTGTCATGGGATTTGGAATTTTTTGTTTTTGACAATAATAAAGTTAGTTTATGATTGCGGAAAACGGAACCAAAAAACAATTTACAAATCTACTTTTTTATGAGCTGAATATACTTTAGCCCACATTCAGAAATTTTCGTGTAGTAGTTCATGGCATTGCCGTAATTCTGAATCGTCAAAGTGTCTTTTACATATAAAGCATCAATTCCAACCGGAATTTCGGGTTCTTTTTTGGTTTCAGGATTTGCTGTAGAATCATTTTCCTCTTCATTGCTGATATCTCCTTCGTATTCGTCCCACGGAATTCCTTCCAAAGTAATATATTTTTCTCCTGAATCGTCTTTAGAATAAGTCGCTTTTCCTTTTAAATTGCGGGCACTTGTTTTTAAAATATAGTGATAGTCATTTTTTATTTTGGAAATAATAATGGAAATGTGACAGCCTTCAGCGGTATAAGTTCCAGAAATTTCATCTTCTAAACGATTTTCTGCAACTGCTTCAACTGCATTATTTTTCGTAACTGTAGTTTTTTCTGTTTTTTGATTACAGGCATTTACAGATAAAAAAGAAACTAAAAGCAGTAAAAATTTAATTTTCATAATTACAGAGACTGATTAGTTCGTTTTTTATTTAGAATATATTTCAGATAAACAAAACCTAAAAGTCCCGCCAGGAATGAAGCTATAAGAATTGCTATTTTAGAAAAAACAATGATTTCCGGATTTTTAAATGCGAGTACGGTGATAAAAATAGACATTGTAAATCCGATTCCACCGAGCATTCCCGCACCCAGAATATGTGACCACTTTAGATTTTTGGGTAAAATGCACAAACCGGAAGTGACGCCAACAGAAGAAAAAAGCAAGATCCCAAGCGGTTTTCCCACAACAAGTCCGAGGATAATTCCGTATGTATTGACGTGGCTAAGTCCTTCGTGCCAGTTTTGAGAAATGTGCAGCGCCGTGTTGGCAACCGCAAACAATGGCAGTATAAAAAAGGCAACCGGCTTATGCAGAAAATGCTGTAATCTGTACGAAGAAGTTTTTTCTCCGCCATCGCCAAACGGAATTACAAATGCCAAAATAACGCCTGTTATCGTAGCATGAACACCTGAATTGAGCATAAAATACCACATTGCAATTCCACCCACTAAGTATGGAATTAAATTGTGAATTTTCATGCGGTTTAAAACAAACAGAAACGCCCAAATGGCCAGTGCAATGCCGAGATTTAAAAAAGAAATAGAAGTAGTATAAAAAATCGCGATAACTATAATCGCACCTAAATCGTCGATTACGGCCAAAGCCGTTAAAAAGACTTTTAGTGAAGCAGGAACTTTATTACCCAAAAGCGATAAAATCCCGATTGCAAAAGCAATATCTGTAGCCATCGGAATTCCTGCTCCGTTTTGCGTGGTTGTTCCGTAATTTAGGGCCAAAAAGATTGCAGCCGGAACCAGCATACCGCCAAATGCCGCCATAATGGGCAAAGAAGCATTTTTGAAATTCGATAATTCTCCGTGATAAATTTCTCGTTCCAGTTCTAATCCGATTAATAGAAAGAAAATTGTCATTAAACCATCATTAATCCAGTGTGTTACAGAATGTCCGACAAGTTCTTTTTCCCAAAAAGCTACATAAGATTCCTGAAAGGCTGAATTAGCGCAGTAAAGCGACAATATTGTGACAAACAGTAGAAGTATTCCGCCTGATTTTTCGTTTTCAAAAAAAGCTTTAAAGGTTTTTGTTAATTTCATGTAGAATTATTCTGAAGTATTAATGAATGGATTTGAAAAAACCCTGTTTTTCAAAGTTAAAAAAATCTTGGCAATAAATTACGCCTGCAACGAAGTTCATTACGTTTACCTATTTCTCTAAATTTTTCTTTTGATTGAAATCAATACACGATAAAAATAAGAATATTCTGTATTTTTGTATTCTGAAAGTTTAACTATGAAGTATCAAAATTCTATTATCATAACTTTATGTTTTTCTTTTGCACTTATCCAAATTTCGTGTAGAGATAATAATACTCCAAAGAAGAGAAATATAGTTTTATCGAATCCTGCCGTATTTGATAGCTTTTATCAAAAAAGAGAGTTGATAAATGGGGATCAACAAAGAGTAAAGTCAATTATTCATTTTTCAGAAAGACATAATTCTCCAATGCATTGGCAGTATAAGGCAATAGCAAATGGCCTAACTTTAGAAGATGCGGCTGTTTTGAGCAATGGTGAGATAGTTAATGTATTGGAAGAATATAATAATAAAACTCAGAAAAATGGGCTTATTGTAATAATAGTTGACAAAAATGGGAAAGAAATTTATAGAGAGGAAATTACAGATGCATTAGCAAATTGCAATATTAAAAAATCATGGATTGTAGATTGTTACGGTGAAGGATTTGCTCTTTATATAAGAAAAAAAACAGATATTGCTGCTACTGTAGCGTTTAATTTGAGCAAAATAGTTTTTAAAAAAACTAATACCGGATATACTTCTCAAAATATATCTATGAACGATGGGTTGCGTATACCCTTACAGGAAAGGGGATTCTCTTTTGTAAAAAATAATGCGATATGGTTTAATATTTATTCTATACAGGATAAAATATTTTTGTTATCCAATGTCAAAAACAAGAAGCAAATCGAATTTCCCTTTATAGCAATATTTGATAAAAACTTTAAATTAGTAAAAATGAACGTTTTTGAAGAACTTAAAAACACTTGTTTCAATGGGTTTTTTTTTAATACAAAAAATACTATTTACATAAGAGGAGCAGAAAAAATAACCATAAATGTATATAATTCCTTAATTCTGAAGAGGTTTATAATTAATGAAGATTTAAAAATTATAAAAAACTATTCTGATATTTCGTCACCATATTATGATAGAGTTGACAGTCAACCAACGCCTCGGCAAGAAAAAGTTATTAATGCCTTTTTAACGAAGAGATCTAAAGTTAAGGTAGAAACAGCAATAAGTAAAAAAGAATATATTACAGATGATTCTTTAGTTATGAATACTTTTTACCGAGATATTTTTGAAGATTGTTATTATACTAAACCGAGATTTGATTATTCAGATAAAATCATATTTAATAAAGTGAGAAGAAGAGATGGAGCCAATTTATGGGAAGTAAATATTAATCTTCCCAAAAATTATAAAATGACAAATAAATATAGTGAATTGATGTGGTATGAAACCGAAAGTATGAAAGGCTTAAATTGCAATAATGGAAATTTTGCTTTGATTACCATTCTTGAAGTTGATGATAAAAAAAAGAAGTTATATAATGTTATAGCAATTTTCGTATTTGATAAAAAAGGAAATCTTGTTCGCCAGTTTGAGATTCCTAATGCTTCAGAAATTAAGGGTGTGAATATAGCTAATCAAAAATTAATTGTGAGTTATATTAGTGATGAAGATATTTTTTTAAATAAGATGTGGAAAGGTTCCTCGTATTTTTATGTAAGAGCTTATTCGTTAGATTAAATTCTTTCAGTATTAAAGAGTCTAAATTTTTGAAGTTTACAAGATCATATTGACGTATTTTTGTCTTACAATAAAATTCAATAAAAAATGAGTGTAAAAATTCTTCACATAGACAGCAATAATCCCATTCTTTGGAATCAACTGGAAGAAGCCGGTTTTGAAAATCACGCCGATTTCAAATCTTCAAAGGAGGAAATTGAAGAGAAAATTCATGAATATAATGGAATAGTAATTCGCAGCCGTTTCAAGATTGATAAGCAATTTTTGGATAAAGCAACAAAGTTGCAATTTATTGCAAGAGTTGGAGCAGGTTTAGAAAGTATAGATTGTGATTATGCTGAAACTAAAGGAATTCATTTAATCGCTGCACCTGAAGGCAATCGTAATGCTGTTGCAGAACATTCGCTTGGCGTAATTTTGTCTTTATTTAATAATTTAAATCAGGCAGACGCCGAAGTAAAATCCGGACAGTGGAATCGTGAAAGCAATCGGGGTCACGAACTCGATTTAAAAACGGTAGGAATTATTGGTTATGGAAATATGGGGAAAGCCTTTGCCAAAAAACTGAAAGGTTTTGAAACAGAAGTTTTGTGTTACGATATTCTGGATAATGTTGGCGATGCAAATGCGAGACAGGTTTCATTGGCAGAATTACAGGAAAAGACTGATGTTTTAAGTCTTCATCTTCCCTGGACGCCAGAAACGGATAAGATGGTCGATAAAAGCTTTATTAATGCCTTTAAGAAACCATTTTGGATTATTAATACGTCGAGAGGTAAAAACATTGTAACTGCCGATTTGGTTGCAGCTATGAAAGAGAAAAAAGTCTTAGGCGCAGGTCTTGATGTTTTAGAATATGAAAAATTATCTTTTGAAACGCTGTTTCAGGAGGAAAATACACCAGAAGCATTTCAATATCTTTTAGAAGCTAAAAATGTGTTACTTACCCCGCATATTGCAGGTTGGACTTTCGAAAGTCATGAACGTTTAGCTCAGGTTATTGTCGATAAGATTAAATCGCTCTACCCAGTAAAATAGGTTTGCGGCCTTTACATTTTAATAACGAGCCTTTTCTTTAAATATATGTAGCCAGATTAGTTTTATTTGTTAATTTTTAATAATATTGCTTCCGAATTGCTAAAAACAAATCTAAATAATTATTGTTTTAACGTTTGATAAAATGATTCTTAAATAGATTACTAATATGAATTAATTAACCTTATAAAATAATTGAAAATGGAAACTACAAAACCAGAAAGCTGGAATACCCCTTCACAGCCAAGAGAAGAGAATAAGAAAGTATTAGCAGGCCTTATGGGTATACTTTTTGGATCCCTGGGTATACATAAATTTGTGTTGGGTTACACTCAGGAAGGAATTATACAATTAGTAATTAGTGTAGTTACCTGTGGAATCGGGAGTATTATCGGATTCATCGAAGGAATTATCTACTTAACCAAATCTGATGAGGAATTTTATCAGACGTATCAGGTTGGTAAAAAAGGCTGGTTCTAATTCAAAAATATATTGATTCTAAAAATCCCATTCAGAAATGAATGGGATTTTTTGTTTGATATATCGGGGTATTTTTTAAGATGCCCTTTTTTGATATAAATACAACTTTTAGGGACAGATAATGAACTTTATACTACCTATTCTTGCATTTTTAGAAACGCTCTTAAAAAAGATGAAAATTAATTTAATGTTTTAAAAAATGGAAAGCAAAGAAGAAAACAAGAAAGTTGTGGCAGGGATACTAGGAATTGTATTAGGTTGTTTCGGGGCTCATAAATTTTATCTTGGTTACCAAAAAGAAGGAATTATTCAGCTAATTGTTTCTGTTGTAACTTGTGGTTTGGGCGGAATAATCGGTTTTGTTGAAGGAATAATTTATTTAACAAAGTCAGATGATGAGTTTTATCAGACTTATCAGGTTGGAAAGAAACCATGGTTCTAATAATAAATCCCATTTCAAAATGGGATTTTTTTATTTCTGATACTTACTAAACGTATTTGAATTTCTTCATCTGTACTTAATGTAGATAAATTACTATTGGAGTTTGTTTTAGAAGTATTTGATAAATAGCTGAAAGAAAATATTTAAAAAATTATTATGTTGAAAATTTACACAAATGTGCTTTTTGAAAATTATATAAACTTCAGGGGAAGAGCCCGCAGAACAGAATTTTGGTTGTTTTTCCTGATAAGTTGTATGGTTTATTTTGGTTTAAAAGAAGTTATAAGTTTAATTTTTTCTGTCGAAGATTTATTTTCGGAAATCTATTTGGCAGCTGTTCTAATTCCCGGAATTGCCGTTGGAGTGCGAAGAATGCATGATATTAATAAATCTGGATCGTATTTTTTTATTCCGTTTTATAATCTGTATTTGTGTACTGTGACAGGTGATGTAGGTGAAAATCAATATGGTCAGGATCCCATTAGTGAAGAGGAATATTTAAGGGAATTGGGAAAGGATTTGAATTAGACTTATTTGATATAAAAAATCCCATTCAGTAATGAATGGGATTTTTGTTTTATAAAACTTTGAATTAATCTTCTTTCTCGGATAATTTCTTCTCCAGCTCGATCTGAAACTCTTCAATAACCGGTTTCATGGTGCTTTCCGGAATATCTGCAATTCTAATGTACATTAAACCATCAATGGCATTATTAAATAGCGGATCAACGTTAAATGCAACAACTCTCGCATTTTGTTTAATGTATTTTTTAATTAAAACCGGTAAACGTAAATTTCCCGGTTCCAATTCGTCAATGATTTTATCAAATTTATTCAAATCAGATTCGGCTTCATCGAAGATAAAATCTTTATCGGCGTCTTTTAGTTTTACTTTATACGCTTTTTTCGGATGAATGTACTGCGCAATGTACGGATCGTAATAGTTGGATTTCATAAACTCAATCATAAGCGATTTTGAGAAATCTGAAAACTGGTTACTGATACTTACACCTCCAACCAAATATTTATGTTCAGGATGGCGCAAAGTGGTATGGATAATACCTTTCCACAATAAAAACAAAGGCATTGGTTTTTGCTGGTATTCTTTTACGATAAAAGCACGTCCCATCTCGATCGATTTGTGCATCATATCATGAAGTTCCGGTTCAAATCTAAAAAGATCAGTCAAATAAAAACCTTCAATTCCGTATTTCGGGTAAATTTCAGAACCTAATCCCATTCGATACGCTCCGGCGATTTTTTTGGTCTCATCATCCCATAAAAACATATGGTGATAATATTGGTCGTATTGATCTAAGTCAATAGATTCATTGGTTCCTTCACCAACTTCACGGAAAGTAATTTCGCGGAGACGGCCTAATTCGTGTATAATGTTCGGAATTTGTTTCGCACTCGCAAAGAAAACTTCATAGTTTTTACTCTGCAAAAATCTGGCATCACTATTTCGTAAAGCCTGAACTTCATCAATTATTTTTGATTCGTTGGCGGGTGTTACAATTTTTTTAGGTGCCTTTGTAATTTTAAGACTTGCAGTATCAATCAGCTTAGTGTCTTTTTCGAACGGATTGGCCAGCATATAGGTTTTCTTTCTCAGGAATTCTGAATATTCCTCAAAAGATTCTATTTCATTTTGTTCACTTACCGAAATTGGTTTACCAATACGAACTTTAATTACACGGTCTTTCTGCGTTAGAAGCTCAGAAGGTAATTTTGCCGTTCTCAGGGTATCATCAATTTTAGAAAGCCAATAGAACAGTTTACTGTTTTTGGCATGAAAATAAATCGGTACAACAGGAACTTTGGCTTTTCTGATTAATTTTAGAGCGCCTTCTTCCCATGGTCTGTCGACTACGAGTTTACCGTCTTTATAAGTAGATACTTCCCCGGCAGGAAAAATACCCAAAGGTTTACCATCACTTAAATGGCGTAAAGTTTCCTTAATTCCGATTACGCTCGATTTTGCATCCTTATGATTTTCAAAAGGATTAACCGGCATAATGTATTTTTTCATGGGAACAATTCTGTGTAATAAGAAATTGGCAATGATTTTAAAATTTGGCTCTCTTTCCAGCATTAATTTCAAAAGCAAAATCCCGTCGATTCCTCCAAGCGGGTGATTCGAAATGGTAATATAGGCACCATCTTTAGGGAGACGTTTTAAATCTTCCTCCGGAATCTCGAACTTAATTTCCATCTCATCCAAAATCCCGTTCAGAAACGCAAGGTCTTCCAAATGTTTATTACGGTCGTATATTTTGTTAAGGGTAGAGATCTTAAGAACCTTCATAAGTATCCAGCCGGAAAAGGTACCGAGAACTCCGTACTTTTCAACATTTATTGCTTTTGCAACTTCTTTCGCGGTAACTAAACCCATGTACTACTTTTAATTTATTAGAACAGCGAACAAAGATAACAAAAAACTCTACTTTTCGTTGTTTCCAAGACAAACTTTGCACATTTTTATTACATTTGGAATCCTAAAAAAATCACTGATGAAAATTATTTCTTATAATGTAAACGGAATTCGCGCTGCGATAAACAAAGGTTTTATCGAGTGGCTGCAACAAGCAAATCCCGATGTAATCTGTCTTCAGGAAATTAAAGCGATGCAGGACCAAATTCCGGTAGACGACATAACGGCTGCGGGCTATCCGTTTCAGTATTACTATCCTGCAACTAAAAAAGGATATAGCGGTGTGGCGATTCTTTCTAAAATAAAACCCAATAATATAGTTTTCGGAACCGGAATTCATCACATGGATTTTGAAGGCAGAAACCTTCGTGCCGATTTTGATGATGTCTCCGTAATGAGTCTCTATCTTCCATCGGGTACCAATATTGAAAGGCTGGATCATAAATTTATGTTTATGGATGATTTTCAAACTTATATCAACGAGTTAAAACTGACGATTCCGAATCTGATTATTTGTGGCGATTACAATATTTGCCATGAAGCTATTGATATTCACGATCCGGTTCGCAACAAAACCGTGTCGGGATTTCTGCCGGCAGAGCGCGCGTGGCTGGACAGTTTTATGAAAAACGGATTTATAGACAGCTTCCGTCATTTCAACAAAGATCCGCATCATTATTCGTGGTGGAGTTACCGCGCTGGTGCACGAGGAAACAATAAAGGATGGCGTATCGATTACAATTTGGTAAGCGATTCTCTGGAACACCGATTAAAAAGAGCTGTTATACTTCCGGATGCCGTGCATTCTGACCATTGTCCGGTTTTGGTCGAAATTGACTAAACTTTGGTATTGTTCTTGTTGAAAGAATGTCAGTTTAAAAAACAAGTGGGATTATAATTTCTAACTGTTTGCAGACGAAATATATTTTATAAATGCCCCAGAAATAAAACCAAGTAAAGAAATGATTAAACAAGCCTCCATCGGATTGCTGGCATTAGCCTTGTCCACAACATCGTGTGTTTCTAAGAAAATTTATAATGATCTTGAAACAAAGTATTCAGATTTAAAGAAAGAAAATCGCTCTGTAGTTGATGAAAATGATAATCTAAAAAAAGATAAGAATCAATTAGAACTAGACCGCGATAAACTGACCAAAGATTTAGCCAGTACAAAAGATGATCTGGCAAAACAAAAAGCCGATTTAGCTGCTGAACAAAAGAAATACAAAGTGCTTCAGGATTCTTATAATGCATTAGAAAAGAACAGCAACGATGCATTGGAAAGCAATATGGCTAAAAACCGCGATTTGTTAGCGCAACTTGAAGCAAAATCTAAAAAACTTGCTGACGAACAAACACGTTTAGATAAAACTGCAAACCGTCTGAAAGAACTGGAAGATATGATCGCAGCAAAAGAAGAGTCAATGCGTAAGTTAAAAGAAACTTTATCTAAAGCTTTAAACGGTTTTGAAGGTAAAGGTTTAACTGTTGAACAGAAAAATGGAAAAGTGTATGTTTCTATGGAGAACAAATTGCTTTTTAATTCGGGAAGTTGGGCTGTTGGTACAGAAGGAAGAAAAGCAGTTGTAGAACTTGGAAAAGTTTTGGGAGACAATCCTGATCTTTCGGTTTTAATCGAAGGCCATACAGACGATGATCCGTATGCCGGTTCCGGGCCAATTGCAAACAACTGGGATCTGTCTACCAAAAGAGCCACAGCGATTGTAAATATCCTGAGCGAAAATGCCAAAATCAATAAACAAAAATTAACTGCCGCAGGAAGAAGTGAATTTTCTCCGCTGGCAAGCAACGCAACTCCGGAAGGAAAAGCAAAAAACCGCAGAATCGAAATTATCTTAACTCCAAGATTAGATGAAATTGCGGAGATGTTGAATAGTATTAATTAAGGGACAAAGGTCACAAAGTTGCAAAGGCTCAAAGGTTTTTACTTTTGAGTCTTTTTTTATTATAAAAAAATCTTGTGGATTTTTTAACTTTCGAAATTTTTCTCTTTGTTAAAACCCTTTGTACCTTTGAGCCTTTGCAACTCAGAACCTAAAAGAAGAATGATCTACACAACTATACCCAATACCGATATTAAAGTCTCCAAAATATGTCTTGGAACGATGACTTTCGGGCAGCAGAATACCGAAGCAGAAGGACACGAACAAATGGATTATGCGCTTGAAAGAGGCGTAAACTTTTTTGATACTGCAGAAATGTATTCGGTACCGGCAAATGAAGCTACTTACGGAAGTACAGAAAAAATAATCGGAACGTGGTTTAAGAAATCGGGAAATCGCGATAAAGTGATTTTGGCGTCTAAAATTGCGGGTCCAAATGTGAATTTTGGATATATGAGGGAGAAACTGGATTTCTCGCCGGCAAGTATTAAATATGCAGTTGAAAATAGTTTAAAAAGACTTCAGACTGATTATATAGATTTGTATCAGATGCACTGGCCGGAAAGGAAAACAAATAATTTCGGACAGCGCGCCTTTCACGGACACGATGATGTATGGGAAGACAATTTCAGAGAAGTTTTAGAAACTTTTGACGGATTAATCAAAGAAGGTAAAATCAAACATATCGGAGTTTCAAATGAAAACGCATGGGGAATGATGCGCCTTTTGGAAGAAAGTAAATACAACAGCCTTCCGAGAATTAAAACCGTTCAAAATCCGTATTCTTTACTGAACCGTTTGTTCGAAGTAAATTCTGCCGAAGTTTCCAAATATGAAAATGTGGGCCTTTTAGGGTATTCTCCTTTGGCATTTGGCGTTTTAACGGGTAAATTTTTAACAGGCGAAAGTCATCCGAATGCGAGAGTAAATCTTTTTCCCCAATATACACGTTATAAAAGCGAACAATGTACGCAAGCAACAAAATTGTATCTGGAAATCGCTAAAAAACATGGTTTAACGCTTACGCAATTGGCGATGGGATTTGTTTTAGCTCAACCGTTTTTGACAAGCGCGATTATTGGAGCTACAACTATGGAGCAATTAAAAGAAAATATTGACACAATTGATGTGATTCTTTCTAAAGAAATCCTTGCCGAAATTGATGCTGTTCAGGCCATAATTCCTGATCCGGCGCCTTAATTTTTTTTGCAGTGAAGAGCCACAAAGCTTTTTAATCATATTTCGCGTCTTTGCGTGCAAATTTCTCTTTTAAGTAGTAACGCTTAAAGTTTTAATCTCGCAAAGACGCAGAGGCGCAAAGTTTTTTAAAATAACAAAGCCACAAAGTTTTTATTATAAACTTTGTGGCTTTGTACCTTCGTGGCAAACCTGAACTTATAAATCAAATTCGTCATCAGTGGCGAGAGAATCTACTTTTACTGCTGTAGAATCCGGAGCTTTGATTTTTATAAAAGAACGTGCATTTCCAGAAATATATACCGGTAGTTGTCCCAATGTGTCTTCGGGAATCAATAAACCTCTTCTGAACATTAAGTTTTTAAGGAATTTTTGATTCTTTAAAGCATAGTCCTTTAAATTCCCTTCATCATTAAACTGATACATGAATTTTCTCGGCTTCGGAATAATCGTTGCCAAGTATAAACATTCATCCACATTTAGCGCTGATGGACTTTTCTGGAAATAAAAATGACTTGCTTCACCAATTCCGTATACATTTGGTCCCCATTCAATAATATTGAAATAAACTTCCAGCATTCTTTCCTTGCTTACAATTCGGTTATTTTCTAAAATATAAACTAAAAGAATTTCTTCGAGCTTTCGCGAAAGCGTTTTTTCACGGGTCAGAAATACATTTTTGATCAATTGCATACTAATTGTGCTGGCCCCGCGTGAGAATTTTTTAGTTCGGATGTTCTTTAAAATCGATTGTTTAAATGCTTCGTTTATAAAGCCGCGATGTGAGAAGAATGATGGATCTTCGGTTGTTAAAACGCATTTTCTCAAGTAAGGTGAAATCTGATCCAAAGGTGTATAATTCGGATTTGCATTTCCGACCAAAATCGGACGTTGTAATACATTCTGAATAATCGCGCGATAGACAAATTCGCCATTTAACTTATTAAGATCGGCTTCGCCATATTTTGTAATTCGTAAATCTTCTTTGTGTAATTTGCTGTCAAAAACCAATGTATTTGGTTTGTTTTTATTGAATTTGAAATCCAGTTTATAATCGAAATTTCCTGTTGCCTGCATTCCCTGAAAATGAGTAAACAAACCATCCGGAAGCGAAACGATAAAATCCTGCGCTTTCATTTTAGGAATGTCCACTTTGAGGTTATAGATCGTATCTTTTTCAGTATCGTAAGAAACGTAAGGGCGGACTTTAATTTTGTTCAGCTGCATTGTTGAACTGCTGTCAATTGAAATAAAATCGTCTCCCAGTAAAAAACGATAGTCAAAACGGGCATTTTTAATTACAACATCTTTACTGGCAATTTTTGGATGATTGATGGTTAGATTCGCAATCGAAGTGTAACCGTCAATATGCAGTTCGCTGCCGCTTTTATCAATATTTTTGACATTTAAACGAATAGAATCAAAACTCGCTTTTAAATTATAACGTTCGTCCAGATACGGAACGCGAATCGCGCCTGTATCAAGATTAAAGAAACGGATGTCTGCTTTTTTATTTCTCGGATCTGCAAAACCTTTAATGTTCCAACGCTGATCAAAATCCTTGGCACGAACGTGAAGATTCGTTTCTAATTTTTCGTTGTTTAAAACCAATTTATCAACAGCGATATTAGTGAGTTTTCCATTATCATCGATTTTGAATTGAAAGTTTTTCAAATCCATATCGGTAGGGACAAGATTAAGCAGGGTAGAAATTATTCTGTAAGCAGTTGCACCATATTTTCGTTTTTCGTTGGTCTCGGTTTCGTCTTTTTCCCTTTTTAGAAAAGCATCAAAATTTCGTTTCTTTCCTTTTTTTACCAACTGAATATATCCGTTATCAATTTTTAGGGTTCCAACCTGAACGTCGCCTATTAATAAGTTACTCAGACTTATGCTGGTCTCTACATTTTTTATTTTACAAAGAGTATCTGCATTTATAGGTGCCAGAACCACATCGGTTAACTTTATGGTTGATAAACCATCAAAAGACGCAGATTTTACAGAAAAATTACTGTTGTACTGTACGGCCATCTTGTGCGTAACCTTCGCAATTGCCTGTTTTAAAAGGGAATCACGGAAATAGTATAGTCCGATGCAAAGCAAAATCAATATTATTGCTAATATCTTTAATGCATTATATATTTTTTGTTTAGGAAAATTCATAAAGTGAATTTACAATATATTTTTAATGTGTGTAGGGGTTTTGTTAGCCTCGAATTCAGGAATTATTATAATTAAAAAAAATAAATTCGTGAATTCGTGGTTATAAAAAATATTAACCAAAAAGAATACTCGCAACATCTTCGATTTTTGCTACAAGCTCAATTTTAATTCCTGTATTTTTTAAAGCAATTTTGTTGTATTTAGAAACAAAAATAGTGTCAAAGCCTAATTTTTCAGCTTCCTGAATACGTTGATCCACACGGTTAACTGGGCGAATTTCGCCAGACAAACCTACTTCGCCGGCAAAACAGAAACCTTTTCCAACCGGAATATCTTCGTTAGATGATAAAATAGCCGCTACAACGGCGAGATCAATTGCAGGATCATCAACAGAAATTCCGCCGGTGACGTTTAAGAAAACGTCTTTTGCGCCCAAACGAAATCCGGCTCTTTTTTCTAAAACAGCCAAAATCATGTTTAATCTTTTTGCGTTATAACCCGTTGTACTTCTTTGCGGCGTGCCATAAACTGCCGTGCTTACCAAAGATTGTATTTCAATCATTAAAGGGCGCATTCCTTCGAGAGTAGTTGCAATTGCTGTTCCTGATAATTCTTCGTCTTTGTGAGATATTAAAATTTCTGACGGATTAGAAACTTCTCTCAACCCGCTTCCAAGCATTTCATAGATTCCAAGTTCTGCTGTAGAACCAAAACGGTTTTTTAGCGAACGCAAAATTCTGTAAACGTGATTTCTGTCGCCTTCGAACTGAAGAACGGTATCAACCATATGTTCAAGAATTTTTGGTCCGGCTATGTTTCCGTCTTTGGTAATATGACCGATAAGAATCACCGGAGTGTTGCTTTCTTTGGCGAATTTTATTAATTCTGCAGTAGTTTCTCTAATCTGCGAAATACTTCCGGCAGTAGATTCGATATAATCGGTATGCAAAGTCTGAATCGAGTCGATAATAACCACTTCTGGTTGCATCGCTTCAATCTGCTTGAAAATATTTTGCGTTTTGGTTTCCGTTAAAATATAACAGTTTTCGCTGTTAGGTGTAATTCTTTCCGCACGCATTTTAATCTGTTTCTGACTTTCTTCACCAGAAACATATAATGTTTTATAAGGTAATTTTAATGAAATCTGAAGTAAAAGTGTACTTTTTCCGATACCGGGTTCTCCGCCCAAAAGCGTTAAAGATCCGGGAACGAGTCCGCCTCCCAAAACACGATTTAATTCGCTGTCGGTTGTATCCATTCGGACTTCCTGCGTTGAATCAATTTCAGTGATTTTTAAAGGTCTCGGGGCTTTACTGGTCGAAGTTGGCTCGCTTTTCCACGCCACTTTATCCTGTTTCTGTATGACTTCTTCGGCAATCGTATTCCATTCTTTGCAGGCATTGCATTGGCCTTGCCATTTTGAATACTGCGTTCCGCAGTTCTGACAAAAAAAGGAAGTTTTAACTTTAGACATTATTTACTTTTTTTAGCAAGCGTATTCATTTCGTCGATTTTCTCATACATCATGTCTTTGTTCAAATCGCCAATTGGCTCCATTTGAGAAGCATTTTGGTATTTTTTTGATGCATGTTTCGGGTCGCCCATTTTTTCATACATTAATCCTAATTCATATTCTCCCAACATCGCTTTTGGATAATTTACATTCCCAATTTCAGCCATTTTTCCCAATTCGTCGTAAGCATTTCTTTTTAAAATAAGGCTTTCCACTATCTTAAAATCACTCACTCTTACCGGAATCTGAACGCCTAAAACTTCAGACATTGTATTGTATTTCTTTTCCAGATATTCTGCGTAACCTGTTTGTAAGACCGCAATCTTGTCGTTGTATTCGGCAGAATTTATTGGTCGGTACACTTCAAAAATTTGGTATAAAGCACTTGGTATAGAATGTAAAACTTCTGTATAATGAGTTGCGCCTTTAAATACGTCATATTTATAATTTACTAACGGATTATTTGCAATTTTAATATTGCTGTTTAATTTTTCTATTGGTTCTTTTATCTTTTTAATATCTCCTTCACCTGCAGAAAGGTAATAGAAAACCGGTTTTTTAAATTTCGCAAATTTTTCGGCAATACGAACTTCCATTTTAGGGGCCAGTTCAGGACTTAAACAAATATAAGCGTTAAAAAGCGGCTCTTCTTTATACAAATAAAAATTAGCAAAACTGGCTGTTACGTCGTGTCCTGCGATAATTCTAAAAGGAGAGGTGCGATATTTTTTTTCGATGTACGGAATTAATTCAGCTCCGACAAACTCAAAAAATTTCGCTCCTTTTTCAAACGGTAAACCTTCATTTTGGTCAATGGTTGTATCATCAAAACGTTCTCCGTCTTTATTTTGATGGATTCCGATAATAATCATTTCGGGAATATCATCCCAATAAGTTCCATAGCTTACAGCTCCGGAAAATGGATCGAATAAATAATCTCCGTCTAATAAATAAAGAACCGGATATTTTTTGTCTTTGTTATTTTCATAAGAAGCCGGAAGTCCGATGGTGATTCTTCGTTCTTCTCCGAGCTTTTCAGATTGAATGTTGTCGAACGTTTTTTGGGCAAACGACGAGAATGAAATTAAAATAAACAGTAGGTAAACTTTTTTCATGATTTGTGGCATTTCAGTGAATTAAAAAGTATTGAAAATAGTGTGGCAATATACTATTTTATTTGTTTCTATTGATGTGGAAAATAGCAAACAAATAACAGGTGTGTAAATCTTTTCTGATTTATACCAATGCAGAATTCTTTGTTCAAAAATTGTTTTGACAAAGTGAAATAATTTCAAAATAAAAAGAAGATTATGTTAGCGAATTATCATTTTCATTAGGGAAAATAATCCACGGTTTGAAGGTTTTGGCTTCTTCAAACTCCAAAGTAGCGTAAGATATAATAATGATGATATCGTCTTTCTGTACCTTTCTCGCTGCAGGACCATTCAGCGTAATTTCGCCCGAATTTTTTTCTCCTTTAATAGCGTAAGTTTCAAAACGCTCACCGTTATTAATATTTACGATAGATACTTTTTCGCCTTCAATAATGTTAGAAGCTTCCAGTAAAGTTTCATCAATAGTAATGCTGCCAATATAATTTAAATCGGCACCCGTTACCTTAACGCGATGAATTTTAGATTTTATAACTTGAATTTGCATGTTGCAAAGTTAGATTAATTTAATGAAATGGTATCAATCAGTCTAATAGAATTAACAAATACTGCTATAAATGCGCGGTATTTTTTGTCTTTCTCCTTTTTTTCAATAGGCAAAAGTGTCGATTCGTCAGCGATAACAAAATATTCAAGTTCGAATTCTTTGTTGTCCCTGAAAGAATTTTCTACAAAATCGACTGTTTCCTGTGGCGTATTCGTCTGGAAAATCTCTTTCGCTTTGGTAATAACCTGATAAATGATAGCAGCATCTTTACGTTCTTCTGGAGTCAATCGTTCATTGCGTGAACTCATTGCAAGCTGATTTTCTTCTCTAAAAATAGGACATCCGATAACGTTAACCGGCAGATTAGTTTTTTCGACCAGTTTTTTAACAATCTGCAGCTGTTGGAAATCTTTTTCTCCGAAATATGCATTTGTCGGAGTAACGATTTCAAATAATCTTTTTACGATCGTGCCGACTCCATTAAAGTGACCTGGTCTGAATTTTCCTTCCATTTGGTTTTCAAGTCCGTCAAAATCAAAATTTTGTGAAATGGTATTTCCTTCGTAAATATCTTCAACCGTTGGTGCGTATAAAATAATTTTATCACTTAATGTACGCATTTTCTTAACATCTTCTTCGAGTGTCCTCGGATATTTTTCTAAATCTTCCGGATTATTAAATTGTGTCGGATTGACAAAAATGCTGACAACTGTATCGTCGTTTTCTTTTATCGAACGTTGCATTAAAGCCAAATGGCCTTGGTGTAAAGCGCCCATTGTAGGTACAAATCCGATGGTTGAATTTGCGGTTTTGATAGTTTTAAGATAGGCTATCAAAGCTGCTTTACTGTAGAAAATATGCATTGAGGTATTATTAAAATTTAGTGCAAACATAATATATTAGTTATAAACTGCATAAATTTTTGTAATTTTGCGACGTTTTTATTACCAAAATTAAGTAAAATACTATTATGAAAGATAAGAGGATATTATATGTATCATCTGAAGTCGTGCCTTATTTGGCTGAAAATGAGGTCTCTTTAATGTCTTATGACGTTCCGAAAATGATTAATGACCAAGGTGGTCAGATAAGAATTTTCATGCCAAGATATGGGAATATCAACGAGAGAAGACATCAATTGCATGAAGTGATTAGACTTTCCGGGATGAATTTGGTAGTGAATGACTTAGATATGCCGTTGATTATTAAAGTAGCTTCAATTCCGAAAGAAAGAATTCAGGTTTACTTTATTGATAATGATGAATACTTTAAGCGTAAGGCAACTTTTGCAGACGAGGAGGGTGTTTTATATCCTGATAATGATGAAAGAGCGATCTTTTTTGCAAAAGGCGTAGTTGAAACTGTAAAAAAACTAAACTGGGTTCCTGATATCATACATGTTCATGGGTGGCTTGCTGCAATGCTTCCGATCTACATGAAACATTATTATAAACACGAGGCCTTATTTTCTGAAACTAAAATTATTACCTCTGTTTACGGACAGTCTTTTGATGAAAATTTAGATTTAGAAATGATAAATAAAGTTAAATTTGATGGTATTCCTCAGGAATCTGTATCAGATTTAGAAGTTCCTAATTATGAGAATGTTTTAAAGGCTAGCATCTTACACTCTGATGGAGTTATAATTGCGTCAGAAAACGTTTCGCCAAGTTTAACAAAATTTATAGAATCTTCAGGAAAACCTTTTTTACCTTTCGCCACGAAAGATGCATTCGCAGAAGCGTATACAAATTTCTACAGAACGTTTGGACTTTAAAAAATTAACTTTTATTATAAACATGTATAATACTTCTTTTGTTAAAAAAATTCTTTTAGCTGTAATTGCTGTTTTCTTATATTCTTGCGACAAAGATTTTAATGCGCTTGGTGATGGATTAATTGGAGATGATCATTTTGGGCTTGAAGCCACAAAATATGATGTTGTAGCGTTTAATCAGGAAGTAACTCCGGTACAGTCAAATAATTTGGCGACAAATGCTTTGGGTATTTATGATAATCCTGTATTTGGAACTACTACGGCTAATTTTGTTACGCAACTCGGGTTGGTTTCTTATTCGCCTACAATTGGCGAGTCTCCTGTCATTGAAAGTGTGACTCTTAGTGTTCCTTATTTTAGCCACGTAAAAAGTACAAATGCTGACGGTAGCAGTGTGTATGAACTGGATTCTATTTATGGAGATAAAAACGGAAAAATAAAGTTAAGTATTTACGAATCGGGGGTACAGATGAGAAATAGCTACTTTAATAATGGTTCGCAATTACCGCAGTTTTATTATACAGATCAAAATGCTGATTTCTCAGGTTTAAAAAAAGGAAACCGACTAAATGATGCGGGTGTACTTGAAAATGATGAATTTTTCTTTGATGCAAAAGAAACTGTGACAACAACGGTTGATGCGGATAAAAAAGAAACTGTTACGAGAACTGGTCCAGAAATGCACTTAACGCTTAATAAAGCATTTTTTCAGGATAAAATATTAAATGCCGCAGCTTCTAAATTGTCTTCTGAGGATCTTTTTCAGGAATATTTCAGAGGCCTGTATTTTAATGTAGAAAGATCAGGAAGTAATCCTAGTAATATGGCGCTTATTAATTTTTCTGCAGGAAAGATTACTATAAAATATAAAGCAAAAACAGCCTCTACAACAGATGATGTGAATGCTACGGAGGATAAAACAATTCTTCTTAATTTTAAAAGTGGTGTTACTGGCGGCGTTGCAAGTACGGCAAATTTCCTTGAAGATGTGAGAAAGCCTGATTATGAAGCTGCTATAACAACTTCTGTAAATAAAACAGAGGGAGATGAAAGACTGTATTTGAAAGGTGGTCAGGGCGCTGTAAGTGTCATAAGACCGTTTAATCAGACAGATGTAATTTCTTATGATACAAAAGGTGATGTTGTGAGTGGGGCAAATGGAGTTCCGGATCAATTGGATGAAATTAGAAATAATGTTGCAACCAAAAACTGGAAAATAAACGAGGCAAATTTGGTTTTCTATATCGACGCAGATAAAATGAATGGAGCGGAAGAACCAAGAAGGGTTTATTTATACGATTTAACTAATAATCTGCCATTGTTGGATTATTACTCAGATGGAAGTTCTAATACATTGGATCCAGGAGCATCAAAATCTGTTTTTGGAGGTTTGATCACATTAGGTGCTGATAAAAAAGGAAAAAGTTATAAAATTAGAATTACAGATCATGTTCGGAATCTTGTAAAAGATGCGACAGCTAAAAATGTTGATTTAGGATTAGTTGTTTCTCAAAGCATTGGCATAACTGCATCAAATGTATTAAAGTTAAAGAACGAAACTATTTCACAAGTACCGAGAGCATCGGTTATGAATCCTTTAGGGACAATTTTATACGGTGCAAAAGATTCTGCTTTGGTGCCGGAAGATAAGAGATTGCGACTTGAGGTTTACTACACGAAACCAAATTAATTAAATATATGTGTGGAATTGTTGGGTATATCGGTCACCGAGAGGCTTATCCTATTGTAATAAAGGGGTTAAAGCGTCTTGAGTACAGAGGATATGATAGTGCCGGCGTTATGTTGTATGATAACGAGTCGGAGATAAAACTTTGTAAAACAAAAGGTAAGGTTTCAGATCTTGAAGCTAAAGCTAGTGAAGGTTTTACTACAAATGGAAATATAGGAATAGGACATACACGTTGGGCTACGCATGGTGTTCCAAATGATGTTAATTCGCATCCGCATCTTTCTAATTCAGGTGATTTAGTAATTATCCATAACGGAATTATTGAGAACTATGCACCTCTGAAAGAAGAACTTATAAAAAGAGGTTATACTTTTAAATCAGATACTGATACTGAAGTTTTAGTCAACTTAATTGAAGAAGTTCAGAAAAAAGAGAACATCAAACTTGGTAAAGCAGTCCAGATCGCTTTAAATCAAGTTGTAGGTGCTTATGCGATTGCAGTCTTTGATAAGAAAAATCCAAACGAATTAGTTGCGGCAAGATTAGGAAGTCCGCTGGCAATTGGTGTTGGTGAAGGGGAGTATTTTGTTGCTTCTGATGCATCACCGTTTATTGAATATACTTCTAATGCGGTGTATTTAGAAGATGGAGAAATGGCAAATATCAGATTGCACAAGCCAATCAAAATCAGAAAAATTAAAGATGACTCTTTAGTTGATCCTTATATTCAGGAACTTCAAATGAATTTGGAGCAGATTGAAAAAGGAGGTTATGATCATTTCATGCTAAAGGAAATTTACGAACAGCCAAGTGTTATCAAAGATACTTACAGAGGAAGACTTCATGCAAATGAAGGAATTGTTCAAATGGCGGGTGTAGAAGATAATTTAGAAAAATTCTTAAACGCAAAAAGAATTCTAATCGTTGCTTGTGGTACTTCATGGCATGCAGGTTTAGTAGCAGAATATATTTTTGAAGAATTTACAAGAATTCCGGTTGAAGTAGAATATGCTTCGGAGTTCAGATACAGAAATCCGATCATTAACAAAGATGATGTTGTAATTGCTATCTCTCAATCGGGAGAAACTGCAGATACAATGGCAGCTATTAAACTGGCGAAAGAAAACGGAGCGTTTGTATTTGGAGTTTGTAATGTAGTTGGTTCTTCTATCTCAAGAGAAAGTCACGCAGGTGCTTATACTCACGCAGGACCTGAAATTGGTGTTGCTTCTACAAAAGCATTTACTACTCAGATCACTGTTTTAACAATGATTGCTTTAAGATTAGGAAAAGCAAAAGGAACATTATCAAATACAGATTTCCATACTTATCTTCAGGAATTAGAAATTATACCAGAAAAAGTAGCCGAAGCATTAGAAACTACTGATAAAGCAAAAGAAATTGCTGCTGCCTTTAAAGATTCGCCAAACTGTCTTTATTTAGGTCGTGGGTACAATTTCCCTGTTGCTTTAGAAGGAGCTTTGAAGTTAAAAGAGATTTCTTATATTCATGCTGAGGGTTACCCTGCTGCAGAAATGAAACACGGTCCGATTGCTTTAATTGACGAATTAATGCCTGTTATTGTTATTGCCCCTAAACAAGGACATTACGATAAAATTGTAAGTAACATCCAGGAAATTAAATCAAGAAGTGGTAAAATTATTGCTGTTGTAACTAAAGGTGATACTCAGGTTCGCGAATTAGCCGATTATGTAATCGAAATTCCGGAAACTTCGGATGCATTGTCTCCATTGGTTACTACAATTCCGTTGCAGCTGCTTTCTTATTACATTGCTGTAATGAGAGGTTGTAATGTAGATCAGCCGCGTAACTTAGCGAAGTCTGTTACAGTTGAATAGTAAACTTATTAAATAAATATGTTAAAAAAGCGAGATTTTCATCTCGCTTTTTTTTATTGTCAAAAATTTTTTTCTCCGCTTGTATTTTTATGAAATTTGCATTTTTTTAATAAATAATTATATGTACGCATAGTAAAATGATTTTTCTGTTGGTTTTCTTTGATTTAAGTTTAATAAATTCAATTGTCAAATAGTTAAAATATTGTACAAAACCGTGCTAAATATGGATTTTATTTAACGTTTTTTTATGCATATCAAAATATTTGTTTATTTTGGCTATATATACTAACGAAAAACTAACCCAAATGAGAGTCTATTTGCTAATTATGTTGTTGTTCAGCGGAGTATCCTTTGCGCAGAATACAATTACAGGTTCCGTTACAGATGGTAACAAACAATCTATTCCTGGTGCTAATGTTGTTGTGGTCGGCGAAAATAGTGGTACATCTACAGATTTTGACGGATCTTTTAAATTAACCACTACGACCAAACTTCCTTTCTCTATAAAGGTTTCGGCAGTTGGATTCGGGTCTAAAACAATTAATGTTACTGCAGCAAACCAAAAAGTAAATGTGGTTTTAACTGATGAAGAAAACAAGCTTGACGAAATTGTAGTCTCTGCGTCAAGAACTCCTGAAAGAGTACTGGAATCTCCGGTGACAATTGAAAGAATGGGAATTCAGGAAATTAAGAAAACGGCTTCTCCTTCTTTTTATGATGGTTTAGAAAACATGAAGGAAGTGCAGATGAATACCAGCAGTATGTCTTTCAAATCTATTAATACGAGAGGGTTTGCAACTGTTGCAAATACACGCTTTATGCAATTGGTAGATGGTATGGATAACTCTTCACCTTTATTAAACTTTGTTTTAGGTAATATGATTGGGGTTTCTGAAATTGACGTGCAAAGCGTAGAGTTGCTTCCGGGTGCATCTTCTGCTTTATATGGTGCTAACGCATTTAATGGAATTTTATTCATGACCAGTAAAAGTCCGTTTGTGAGTCAGGGAGTTTCTACTTATTTAAAATATGGAGCTACCTCTCAGGAGGCAGCGGGTACCAATAGTTATTATGATTTTGGTATTCGATTCGCTCATGCCTTCAATAAATATTTTGCTGCTAAAGCTAACTTTACTTACATGGAAGCAACCGATTGGTATGCGACCAATTATAATGATAAAACAAGAGGAGGTATAGATCGTTCTAATCCCAGTTACGATGGTATAAATGTTTATGGTGATGAGGCTTCGACTAATATTAAAGGCGTTGGTTTAAAGCTTGAGGCAATGGGATTGATTCCTGCCGGAGCATCTAATATTCTTCCTAATTCGGTTGTAAGCAGAACCGGATATAACGAAATTGATCTGACCGATAATAAAGCGGCAAATAAAAAAGTTGATTTCTCTTTTCATGGAAGACCATTTGGTGATGAGCGATTGGAAATTATCTGGCAGAGTAAATTTGGAACAGGAAATGCAGTATATCAGGGAGCAAACAGATACTATTTAAATGACTTTTTTATGCAGCAGCATAAACTGGAATTTAAAGGAAAAAACTTTTTCGTAAGAGGATATATGACTACCGAAGATGGCGGACATTCGTATGATATGGTTTTTACGGGAATCAATGTAAATAGAAAATGGAAAGATGATAATACCTGGTTTGGTCAATATGCAGGAGCTTATATTCAGGGTACGCTTGCAGGTATGACACCAGAACAGGCTCATTCAGCAGGACGTGCTACAGCAGATACTGGCCGTTTTTTGCCGGGAACCCCAGAATTTAAAAATGCTTTTAATCAGGTTGTAAATGAGGCTGATGTTCTTTCTGGTTCGAAATTGGTTGACAACTCGAAAATTTATCATTCAGATGTAAATTATAATTTTAAGGATCTTATCAAATTTGCAGAGATTCAGGCCGGAGGTTCTTACAGATCTTATGAATTAAATTCTCACGGAAGGATTTATACAGATGCAAATGGTCCTATTAATTATAACGAATATGGAGCTTATGTACAGTTAATGAAGAAATTTATGGATGACAGGTTGAAGTTTACCGGTTCGCTGCGTTACGATAAATCGAAAAACTTTGATGGGAATTTTTCACCACGTTTATCTCTTGTTTACTCAGGCGGAGAAAAAAGAAATCACAATTTCAGAGGGTCTTTTCAAACCGGTTTCAGAAACCCGTCAACTCAGGATCAGTATATAGGTTTTAATGTCGGAAGCGCAGTTCTGCTTGGTTCTGCTCCAGATAACTTAACCAGATTTAGCGAAACTTTTAATCTTAGTGCAGAGGGACAATCGTACAGTAATGGAAGTCCGACAAAAGTAATGAATGGAAATGATGCTTATGGTAATTCTTACCTGGCAAGTTCTGTAAATGCATTTTCTGCAATGGCGGGAAGTGATCCGGTTGCTGCGGCTGCCTTGTTGAAAAAATCAACTGCTAATTATGTAAAGCCTGAAGAGGTAAAAGCTTTTGAACTGGGATATCGTTCTGTGTTCGAAGGGACATCGATAGATATTAACGGTTATTATAATATTTATAACAACTTCATAGGGAATCTAAATGTAATTGCTCCTTACTACGGAACGGCTCAGGATAATCCTAACATTGCTGCCGGAACTGCCGATCCTGGTGTTCAGTCTATCAGAGCGATTCAAAATGGAGAATACAGAGTGTATCAATTGTACACTAATTCAGATGTAGAGATAAAGTCACTGGGATTTGGAATTGGACTTTCGAGAAAAATAATTGCTGACTTTGAACTGGGATTGAATTACAATTATGCTCAATTTGATTTTGATCAGGAAAAAGATCCAAGTTTTGAAGCTGGTTTTAATACACCAAAACACAGAGTAAAAGCATCGATAGGAAACGATAAATTATTTAAAAATTTTGGATTTAATGTAAGCGGAAGATGGAATAGCGAGTACCTGTGGCAGGCTGGTTTTGCAGATGGTATCATAAAATCTGCAACTGTAATTGATGCGCAGATTAATTATGGAATTCCGAAATTAAAATCGGTTATAAAATTAGGAGCGGCAAACATTGGAGGTAAAGAATACTATCAGGTGATTGGGGCCGGATTAATCGGACAGCAATATTTTGCTTCCTGGACGATCAACCCATAATTGTTAACTAAAGTCAAATATATTATTTGTATTTCCAATGCAAAATTGGAAATGAATAATTTAAAAATATAAATTATGATAAAAAATTTCAAATGGCTGCTATTGGTTTCGTTAACCTTTATGGCTTGTAACAGCGATGATGATGTGGTTACTGTCATTAATTCATCTGATGGTAAACCGCTGACTTCCGGGAGTGCGGATTTTTCAAAATATGTTGCGTTAGGAAACTCTTTAACATCCGGATTTAGCGATGGTGCGCTTTTTATAAAAGGACAACAGGGCGCTTATACTAACATTATGGCAGATCAATTTAAACTTGTTGGCGGGGGAGAATTTAAGATTCCGCTTATGAATGATAATATTGGTGGATTGCTTTTTGGAGGTCAGGTAAATCCTTCCTTCGGGCCAAGATTAACTTTTAATGGCTCTGCGCCTGTTCCTGTTAGCGGGGCATCAACAACAGAAGTGATGAATGCGGCTGTAGCTGCTGCCGGACCTTACAATAATACAGGAGTTCCCGGGGCTAAGAGTTTTCACCTGCTTTCTCCTACTTATGGAGCGGCTGCCGGTTTAGCAAACGGAACGGCAAATCCTTATTATGTGCGTTTTGCTCCAAACGGAAGTACTTCAGTATTGGCATATGCCATGAGTCAGACTCCAACATTTTTCTCTCTTTGGATTGGTAATAATGATGTTTTAGGATATGCAACAAGTGGCGGAGATGGATCGAACCCAATTACGCCAGCTTCTGGCGCCGCGGGTGTTGGTTTTGATGGGACATACGCAGCACTTATTACAACTTTGACTTCTGCTGGAGCAAAAGGAGTGGTGGCCAATATTCCTTATGTAACCTCAATTCCGTTTTTCAAGACTGTTCCTTATAATCCGTTAACGGCTTCTGCAATCGGAAAAGGAAATGCCACTCAGGGCGCAACACTTATTTCTGCATTGAATGCCCAGTTATACGGACCTTTAAAACAGGCGTTAACTGCTTTTAATGCCGGAGACAGAATAAATTTATTGTCTGCGACGGCTTCAAATCCATTATTGATAAAAGATGAATCGCTTACCGATTTAACGTTGCAGCTAACAGCGGCATTTACGCCATCTCTTGGTGCTCAGACGGCTGGTTTTTACGGCAAAGTATTCGGGCAGGCACGTCAGGCAAAAGCATCAGATTTAATTCTTTTGACTACACAAACTGCTATTGGGACGGCTCCTACCGCTGCAAATTCAGGTTTGGGAGTGGCACCTCCGGCTCCGTTAAATAATTTCGGAATCACATATCCGCTACAGGATAAACATGTTTTGATTCCGACAGAAATTGCAGAATTAGAAGTAGCTACAAACGCGTTCAATGCCACTATCAAATCTCTTGCAGATTCTAAAGGACTGGCTTTTGTTGATGCCAACGCAATCATGAAAAAAATAGACGAAGGAGGAATTTCTGCCGACAATTATACAATGAAATCTACATTTGTGACCGGTGGAACATTTTCGCTTGACGGAATTCATCCTTCTCCAAGAGGATACGCATTTATAGCAAATAAATTTATTGAAGCTATTAATGCTAAATATGGTTCAAATTTAAAAGGTGTTAATGTTGGAAATTATCCAATTTTATACCCTGCATCGTTATAATGAACTGTTTTTTTTAACTGGGAAGGCCACACATTTCTAAAATGTAGTGGCTTTTTTCTTTTAACCAAAAAAATGCTGTTTTTGCTATTTTTTAAACAAGTTTTATGAATCAAACAAAATCATGCTATTTTTTATGAAAAAAAAATTGATTTTATATTTTAAAAATTTATCTTTGCGCTCTGAAAAAAGAGGTATTTTCGATAAACCTAAATAGCTATTTAATAAATACATAAGTAATGTCAAAAGTAATAGGAAAAGTTGCTCAAATCATTGGACCAGTAGTAGACGTAGTTTTCAACGGTAAGGATGTTGAACTTCCAAAAATTTATGATTCACTAGAAGTCACTAAAAAAGATGGAACTATTTTAGTTCTAGAAGTACAATCTCATATTGGAGAAAACACTGTTCGTACCATTTCTATGGATTCAACAGATGGTTTAAGCAGAGGATATGAAGTAGTTGGAACTGGAAACCCAATCCAAATGCCGATCGGTCCAGACGTATATGGAAGATTATTTAATGTTGTTGGAGATGCAATTGACGGTTTAGGTGATTTACCTAAAACTGGAGAAAACGGTCTGCCAATTCACAGACAGGCTCCTAAATTTGAAGATTTATCAACTTCATCTGAAGTTTTATTCACAGGTATTAAAGTAATCGATTTGATCGAGCCTTACGCAAAAGGTGGTAAAATTGGATTGTTTGGTGGTGCAGGTGTTGGTAAAACAGTATTGATTCAGGAGTTGATCAACAATATCGCAAAAGGTCACGGTGGACTTTCTGTATTCGCAGGAGTAGGAGAAAGAACACGTGAAGGGAATGACTTGCTTCGTGAGATGTTAGAGTCAGGAATTATTAAATACGGTGATGATTTCATGCACTCTATGGAAAATGGAGGATGGGATTTATCTAAAGTAGATATGCCAGGAATGAGAGAGTCTAAAGCTACTTTCGTTTTCGGACAAATGAATGAGCCACCTGGAGCTCGTGCACGTGTAGCACTTTCAGGATTATCTATCGCTGAGTATTTCCGTGATGGAGCCGGAACAGATCAGGGTAAAGACGTATTGTTTTTCGTTGATAACATCTTCCGTTTTACACAAGCAGGTTCTGAAGTATCGGCACTTTTAGGTCGTATGCCTTCTGCAGTAGGTTACCAACCAACTTTGGCAACAGAGATGGGAGCGATGCAAGAGCGTATTACGTCTACAAACAAAGGATCTATTACATCTGTACAGGCGGTTTACGTTCCTGCGGATGACTTAACTGACCCGGCGCCGGCTACAACTTTCGCGCACTTAGATGCAACAACTGTATTGTCTCGTAAAATTGCTGAGCTAGGTATTTATCCAGCGGTTGACCCGTTAGATTCTACTTCAAGAATTTTAACTCCCCATATCTTAGGAGATGAGCACTACAACTGTGCACAAAGAGTAAAAGAAATTCTTCAAAAATACAAACAATTACAAGATATCATCGCGATCTTAGGTATGGAAGAGCTATCTGAAGAAGATAAACTTTCTGTATCAAGAGCACGTCGTGTACAACGTTTCTTGTCTCAGCCATTCCACGTAGCAGAGCAATTTACTGGTATTCCGGGTGTATTGGTTGATATTAAAGATACTATCAAAGGATTCAACATGATTATCGATGGTGAGTTAGATCACCTTCCGGAAGCTGCTTTCAACCTGAAAGGTTCTATCCAGGATGCAATCGAGGCCGGAGAAAAAATGTTAGCTGAAGCATAAAAAATAAAGTTAAAAGTTAGAAGTTAGAGGTTAAATGTTCGTATTTTACTTCTAACTTTTAACATATAACTTCTAACTTAAAAAATATGATTTTAGAAATAGTATCACCAGAAGCTAAATTATTTTCGGGAGAAGTTACTTCGGTTACTTTGCCTGGAGTTGATGGAAGCTTTCAGATTTTGAATCATCACGCGCCTATTGTTTCTATTCTTGAAAAAGGTACAATTAAAATTGCAGCTCCAAGCTTCAGTTTTTCTAAAGAAGCAACAGATAAATTCACAAGAATAAATGACCAGACTTATACTTTGGAAATTAACTCAGGAACTATCGAGATGAAAAACAATAAGATTATTGTTTTAGTTGACTAAAACAATTTTGAATAAACTAAAAAGCCAGACAATTTTGTCTGGCTTTTTTTTTGAAAGCAATATAAGGTTTCCTTATTATTTTACGTATTCCATAATATCGCTTGGCTGACAATCTAATATTTCGCAGATTTTCTCTAATGTCGATATACGGATGGCCTTTGCCTTGCCTGTTTTTAAGATAGATAAATTGGCTGTTGTGATACCTATTTTTTCTGCCAGTTCGTTAGAACGCATTTTACGTTTGGCAAGCATTACGTCTAAATTAATTATAATTGGCATTTTTTAAATTGTTAATTCGTTATCTTCTTCAAGTAATCTACCTCTCTTTATTAGTTTTGTAAATAATATTAAAATACCTCCTAAAAAAATAACATAAACTTTTACATCTATAGTTGGATTAAATAATACTGTAATATTTTCGAAATAGCTATTTTGCAAAGATTGTAAAATTTGAGGAGCTACCTTGATTGCACCAAATAAATTTAAATCTATAAAAGCATATATAAAGGGAATAAGCTGGGAAAAAAGAAGAACGTATCCTAATTTGGAAATGTAAGCTGAAAGCCTTTGTGAAAAATAGATTTTACGCGCAATTTCTCTTAAGATTAAGGTTATAAAATACATTTGCAATATAAAGATTAAGTATTTAAGCTCTACTCTTAACCCTAAAAAAAAATTAGTTAACGCATCATTTGTTCTTATTTTTAAATATTGAGAATCTCCTATATTACAATATTTAATAAATTTAAATTTACTTGGTTTACGATTTATATAATTTCCATTTGAATCAGATATAAAGGTTTTTGGTTCCATGCTCATATAACTTACATCATATGTATTTATCGCTTTAATTTTTTTGTTTTCTCGTAGGAAGTCAGTAGTTATGTGTGGGTAAACATCTTCTGCAGTAACTCCAAAATATTCTTGATTTTTGGATACAGAATCTGGAATTTGTAATGTAAGCTGGACTGGAACGAGATATCCTTCAGAATTTTTACTTCCGATTTTTAAAGTAGTTTCACCGTCGATATTCATAATGTATTGTCCATCTGTTCCAAAAATTTTAGCTGATATTCCAAATACTAAATAAAGCGTGCAAATTATGGTGTATCCTGCCATACAATAATAGATGAAGGAAGCAAAAATTTTAGTTAATTTCATAAAATTATTTTAAATTCAATACAAATATATAAAAATTATTGATAAACGATAATTAATTATTGAAAAGCGGTTTGTTTAGAAATTAAAACAACAGTAACAATAAAAATTAATTATAAGATTTATTTAATCGTAATCTAACTTTGTTTTTATGGAATTACCGCAAAATCTCAATAGCAGAATAGAACAACTTCAGGAACGTAACCTCTTAAGAAAGCTTCCGGTTTTTAATAATCCGGTAGATTTTTCTTCTCATGATTATATTGGTTTTTCTAAGTCTGAATCTATTTTTCGCGATGCGCATGCTTACCTGCTCGAAAACGAAATATTTCAAAATGGATTCACTGGTTCAAGATTGATTTCCGGAAATCATTCTCTTTATACAATTACAGAAAATTTCATTGCTGAATTTCATGACGCTGAAGCCGCTTTAATTTTCAATTCGGGCTGCCATGCCAATTTGGGTTTTTTTAGCGCTGTGCCGCAAAAAAAAGATGTTGTTTTGTATGATGAATTCTGCCACGCTTCGATAAAAGATGGTCTTGCATCTAATGCAAAATCATATCATTATAGGCATAGTGATATAGAAGATTTGGAACAGCATATCCTTAAATTTCCGCATACGAATATTTATATTGTGACAGAAAGTGTTTTTTCTGTAGATGGAGATAGTCCGAATCTGGAGGAATTAGTTCTGCTTTCAGAAAAATACAATTGTTATTTAATTGTTGAAGAATCTCATGCATTAGGTGTCTTTGGAGAGAAGGGTGAAGGCCTTTCTCAATTCCTGAAATTTCATGACAGAATCTTCGCCAGAATAATCAGTTTCGGAAAAGGACTTGGATGTCAGGGTGGGGCTGTTTTAGGATCTGCAGCGCTGAAAGAATATCTGGTAAATTTTGCAAAAACTCTTATATACACCACCGCACTGTCTCCTCATTCCGTTGCTACTATTTTTACAGCCTATCAGCATTTGGAAACAGAGAAAGAGACTATCGGAAAACTTCGCGAAAATATCTTATTTTTTAATCAGCAGAAAAATTTGCTGGGATTAAAACCGATGTTTGTTTACAGTAAATCTGCAATACATACCGCTATAGTTCCAGGAAATAAAAATGTAAAAGAACTGGAAGTTCAGCTGCAGGAAAAAGGATTTGATGTACAGTCTGTTCTCCCGCCAATGGTTCCGGAAGGACAAGAACGCCTTAGATTTTGTATACACAGTTATAATTCTCATGAAGAGATTGATCAGGTATTAGAGTTGGTTAGGGATTTTCTTTTTTGAAGTTATAAAATAAATGTACTTTTTTTGTAACGTTTTGCTTATTCGATTACTTACAAGATGTAATCCAATAAACCAATATTTATGAAACCAAATTCAATTTCAATAAAAAAGAAAATCTTCAACCTATTTGCTTTAACTGCATTTGTATGTTTTTATACAAACTCTGTTTTAGCTCAGACTTCAAATTCAAAACCAGAAAACTCACTTCTTTGGGAGATTTCCGGCAAAGGAATCCAAAAACCCTCTTATTTGTACGGTACAATTCATATGATTTGTGCTAAAGATTATTTTTTATCTGAAAAGACCAAAACTGCTTTTGATAAATCGGATAAATTATTTCTTGAGATCAATTTTACTGATCCGAACGAAATGAGTCAGATGCAGCAATTGGCAATGGGAAAAGAACCGTTGAGCAAAAAATTAAATCCGGAGCAATTGGCCAGATTAGATTTAATCCTGAGAAAAAATACGGGAATGACTGTGCAGCAAGTGGATAGTTTTAGCTTAATCACAGTTTTGAGTTTGATTTCGATGAAAAGTTTTGGCTGTACCGACCTTAAATTTTATGAAATGGAATTTTCTGAGATGGCCAAAAAGAGAAATATAATAATAACCGGATTTGAAACAGTTAAATCGCAATTTGATATTCTGGAAAATGCTTATTCAAATGATGAGATGCTGAAACTTTTAGAAGAATCAACACCTGAAGAAACAACTGAACTTTTGAAACAATATAAGAATGAAAATATTTCAGCTTTGTTTGCTGCCACAACAGACGAAAGATTTACAAGCGAAAAAACTAAAAAGCAAATTCTGGACAATAGAAACATAGACTGGGTAAAACAAATGCCGGAACTGATGAAGCAGAATCCTGTTTTCTTTGCCGTTGGCGCGGGACATTTGGGAGGCGAATTTGGTGTGATTAACTTACTGAGAAAAGAAGGATATACTGTAAAACCTGTAATGAACTAAATCTGTTGAAGGATAAAGAACAAGAATTTTTGAATCGGATAGAAAATCATAAGGGAATTTTATATAAAGTTTCTAAAATGTATATGGATAATGCTGATGATCAGCAGGATCTGTTTCAGGAGATTATCTGCCAGCTTTGGAAATCGTATGAATCTTTTCGGAATGAAAGTCAGTTTTCTACCTGGATGTACAGAGTTGCCGTAAATACAGCTATAGTTTTCCTTAAAAAAGAAAAAAGAAAGGTAGATAAATACAAGATTCCTTCTGAAAATGTAAAAGAAGAAGAGAATGATTCTCAAATAAAAGAAAGTCAAATGGATCATTTTTATAAAGCGGTGCAGAAGCTGGAAAAAATAGATAAAGCCATAATCTTTTATCAACTTGAGGGTTTCTCTCATAAAGAAATTGGCGAAAATCTCGGAATTTCTGAAGGAAATGCGAGAGTGAAATTAAACAGAGCCAAAGAAAAATTAAAAGAAATTATAAAAAATCAGGGATATGGATTTTAACGATATACAAAATGCGTGGGATAATGAAAAATCTGAAAATGTAATGCTGCCCAAAAATTTAGACAAGATTCAATCTGCTAATACACCATTAGATAAAATCAGGAAAAATCTAAAAAAGGAATTTACCTATCAAATTGTATCCATTCTTTTTGTTGGAATAGTACCTGTAATATGTGACTTTCCAACCAAAATGACAACGGTATTTTATTTGCTTTACAGTTTGTATGTGGCAGTTTGTATATATTATTTAGTCAAATTGTACCTTTTTTACAAGCGGTTGAATGCAATTACGCTTACAACGAAAGACAGTCTTTATGAAACTTATTTTGATATTAGGCTAAATATGGAGCTTTACAAAACTTTTGGTTTTGCTTTAACGCCATTTTTAATTCTTTATCTGGTCGGCCTTTTTTATTTCGAATTTTCTAAAATTCCGGGATTTGAAACGCATCAATTTACTAATTATCATTTGATCGGGTTTCTTTCAATAGTGTTTTTTTCCATGCTTTTTATGGGAATTAGCCTGGAATGGTGGGTACATCATTTTTATGGAAAATTTGCTAAGGAAATTAAGAAAGTAATAGACGAATTAAAAGAAGATTAAAAACAATAAAACCCATCACATCTGATGGGTTTTATTGTTTCTGAGTTGTTTGAGTTTTAATGAAATATAACTTTTTTAGTGGAAGTATAGCCGTTTTGCAAAATTGTTTTGACTAATAATACCTGATTTCCAGTGTGCAAATTTGAAATTTGTAATTGAGCATTATTGATTTTCTTTTTATTGAAAATTTCTTGACCCAAAACATTAAAAATCAGTACTTCATCAATCGATTCTTTTGAAGAAGAAATACTAATTATTTTATTTTTTACGGAAACTACAATTCCGTCAGAAAGATTTTCGAAGTCTTCATTGCCTAATGTTTTATTTGTGTATTTAAGGACAAAACGATTTGTAAATGTTCCGGCATCAGTTGTAAAAGTGTAGTTCTCTTTTCTTAAATCAGTTATTTTGCCGGTTGTTTTATCTTCTAAATACACTTCCTGAGTAGTAAAGAATCCGTCGGCGTGGTCAATTGAAATTGTAAAATCGCCCGCTATTGTGGATTTATATCCCATTGGAACCAAATCTGTGTTGTCAAAAGGAAGGGCACGCGCCTGAATGGCTAATTTTTTAGATTCGTTGATGCTGTAAAAATCGACGTAGGTATTGGCAGACATCGTGACAGCATCAAAATCAAAATCCAGGCTGTTGGTTGCTCCACCTAAATAACCCACCAATGTTTGTTTGAAAGCACCTTCATTGTTGGCAAGATTAAGCCAGATACGGTTCTTTTCTATACTGCTTGTTTTGGCTGTTTTATAGAATTGGGTGTTGTCGGCTGCGCCTTTTCGGAGACCATTGTTAAAATTAATTACCGATGCGGTTGGTTTGGCAAAAAATGCCTGTCCGGCAGCTATTTTTCCATTAAAGGCGCCGGTGGTAACCGGGCTTTGATCAATTCTGATGGAACCAGTTCCGGTAAAAACAATATAATCAGAACTTGCATAACGATAGGTGTTGGTTCCCGGAATAATGGTCGGCGGCGAAGCATGTGTCCAGAAATATAATGCCCCTAATTTGCTATTATTGGTAACAAGAATTAACTCCTCGGCATCTACGGCCGAAGGGTAGGGATTCCCCATAAGGTTCCATTTGTCTGCTTCCACTGTTACTGCAATATTTCCGTTGTTAGGTACTCCGGTAAATACCCCCGTAAATAATGATGGAGTGGTTATACTAAATGTCTGCGGACCACGTATGCTGTAACCTTTACCCACCTGCATTGGTACAGAGGCTCCGCTAGGGTCAACCAGCCATCTTGTATTTACTGCATCCCAATAAAAATATTTGTCATAAAGAGTATTTGGTGACAAAGAACTCATTGTAAAGCCAGCCTTTGTAACAGGCATAGACCAGTATGTCAGATCAAATCGGGATATGTTAGTTTCTCTTTCGTAAACAATTTCTCCGGTATTGGAAACATTGGCAGTTTGTACCAGACTCGAATTATTTTTGAATATTAACTGACCATTTGTTACCACTTCGTTAGTAACAGTTAAGGTCACTCCACCAGGAATTACAACTGTTGCGCCCGGATTTACCGTCAAAGCACATATTGCAGTATCTGTAGTAAATGGCTGATTTGGAGTAGCAGAAGTAATTATAGCTCGTCGGGTTAAAGTTGGCGGGCCTGAAGACCATGAAATTCCATTCCACGTTGTGGAAGAATCTTCTCCAATGGTACTGCTTGTCGTTGTTGGCGAATTACAGCCTCCTAAACTTACTCTGAAAGCATACGAACCCACAGTTAAATCCGGAACGGTAAATGTAGAACCAGTACCGTTATAAATGCGATTAGTTGTACCAGTCTGCGTAATCTGCCAAGTTCCTGTTGCCGGAAGATTGCCAAGATCAATACTTCCTAAGCTTGCGCAGGTAACATTATGAGTGGCGATAATAGTCGGCGGAGCAAGTAAAATGGTTATGGTTGCATTATTGTTGTTGTAATCATCTCCGGAAATATCTGTAACAGTGTTCAAAGAAGGATCAGTCCCGGTTACAGTGGCAGAGTTTACGATTCTTCCCGCAGCTACATCTGCAGCGGTAACCGTATAAGTTGCAGTAATTGTTGCAACCTGGTCTACGGCCAGTGAAGGAATCAAATTACCTGAAAATACCATGCCTGGCTTTGGATCTGAAACGCTGATATTCGTGATGGGAACCTGTCCTGTATTTTTTATATCAAAATTGTAAGTGATTTGATCGCCTGCTTTTCCACAGGAAGACAATGTCGCTTTTTTGATCATACTTAGATCGGCTATCTTTAAGGATCTTGTGTTAAAAGCAATAAACGCACAATCTGAAGTTCCCGAAAAAACAACCACAAAACGATCTACCTGAGCTGCATTTGCAGATGTAATTCCGAAATCATTAGTTTCAATTCCCAAAAGTCTTATATCCCTGGTAGCTGCCGGTGTAAAAGCCATTACACCATCAGTTGCTCTGAATAAATCCAAACTATAAGTTCCGACCACTGATACAGAATTAAAGTTCACGGATATTTCATTTCCCACAGTATTACCGGATGCATCAACAAATTTAAATATGTCTGAGGACGAGGCGCCACCAGGTTCTGCCACCTGAGTCACAATTAAGTCCGGAATATTGTCGTTTATTCCATTCAGATTCAAATTATTTGTTCCGATTTTAAATTCTGCGGTGCCATTCGGAATATTTGCAATTCCGGTTCCCAGACTTAAACCGTTACTTCCATCTGTTAATCTCGATGCCCTTTCACTTGAGGTAGAAGCTGTTCCTGCCAACGGAGGTGTCAAAACAGTAGAAGTTAAAGACCCGTCTATCATGGCGCCTTGTAAAAAATAAGTTCCGCTGTTAGATCCTAAATTCTGAATTTTTAAAGCTCTGAAATTTTGCGCACTGTAAGAAACAGCATTTGTTGTTAGTCTTGCATCGTTTACACCAGTGGAAAAAGTCGTGCCCCTCCATTCAAATGCTAATAAATTATTGACATTATCAGGGCGGTTTCCAACTCCTGTTGCAGAATTGGATGTCCAGTAATTAGTACCAGTTCTGTTCCAGTCTGTATGTATTCTGGTAATGGTATTGCTTTGGCCTGTAATTTTTAACGATATTAAAAAAAGGAAGATGATGACAGTTCTTAAAAATAAAAAACTATAATTCGATGGCTTTTGTTTTCTCATAAAGTTAGGCGGTTAGGATTGCTTTGTAATAGGGTTTTTAGGGTATGCTTTTAAATGTTTATCGTTTTGTTTTAACATGCAAAAATCCGACATTGATTAAGTGTCGGATTCTGCGTAAGCTTTATAACTAATTAAAAATTATTTTCTTTGTGACTTCGCGATCATTATCTAGAATTACTTTTACTAATAAAACCTGATTGCCGGAAGGTAAATTTGATATCGTCAGTTCATTGGAGTCAACCTTATTTTTGTTGTAAATCAATTGACCTCCGATATTATATATATTGAATTCCTTAATGTTTTCGGTTCCTGTATTTACTTTTATTACTTTGGATTTAACAGAAACTAAAACATTATTGGTTGTATTTTCAAAATCATCTGTTCCTAATGTTTTATTTGTGTATCGGAGCACAAAACGAGTTGTTGATGTTCCGATGGCAGTTTTAAAAGTGTAATTTTCTTTGCGCAAATCAGTTATAATACCCGTAAATTTATCTTCTAAATATACTTCCTGAGTGTCGAAGATTCCGTCGGCATGATCAATCGCAATGGTAAACTCTCCTTCAATTGTACTTTTATACCCTAACTGAACAATATCCGTATCATCAAAAGGAAGTGCACGACCCTGAACGGTTAATTTTTTAGATTCATTAAAACTGTAAAAATCAATATAAGTGTTAGCAGACATTGAGATTCCATCATAATTTTGATCTATTCCGTTTGTTGCTCCTTCAATGTAACCAACTAAAAGTTGTTTAAAAGCGCCTTCGGTATTTGTTAAGTTCAACCAGATATGATTTGCCTCAAGATTGGTTGTTTTTGCAGTTTTGTAAAATTGATTATTATCTGCTGCTCCTTTACGAATGTCATTTGTAAAATTAATTACCGCTGTTTTTGGTTTAACAAAAAAGCCTTGTCCGGCAGCAATTTTACCATCAAAACCTTTAGCAATAGGTGAATTATCTATTCTTGTTGATCCGGTTAAAGTATAAACAACATAATCTGAGCTGCTGTAACGATAGGTGTTAGTTCCTGCGATAATTGTCGGAGGCGAACTGTGCGTCCAAAAATATAATGCACCTATATCAGGATTACGACTAACATCCAATAGTTGTTGTGCATCTATTGCTGATGGATATGGATTTCCTATTAAATTATATTTATCTTTTTCTACAGCTAAAGCTATTGTTCCATTATTTGGAGTTCCGTTAAATTTGGCCGTAAAATCGCTTGCCGTTGTTATGTCAAAACTCTGTGGACCCCTGATGCTGTATCCTTTTCCAACCTGCATTACTAATGAAGTTCCGCTAGGGTCTACCAGCCATCTTGTGCCTGCAGCATCCCAATGAAAATATTTATCATATAACGTTTCAGGAGATAAATCATGCATAGTGTACGTGCTATTCGTTACCGGAGTTGACCAGTAAGTAAGATCAAAACGACTTATATGAGTAGTTCTTTGTAATTCGAAAGCAGTTGTGTTTCCTGTAAACATAGTTTTACTGGTTGTAGTCTGAAGTAAAGCTCCACCACTTTGAATTAGTAATTTTCCGCCAGTACCAACATTTATATCTTCATCAACAGTCAAGGTTACATTTGTTGGTACTGTTAAAGTATAATTCGGATTGATTGTACAAGAACAAACTGTAAGGTCAGACGTTAAAGCTGTATTTGCATTAATCACAACAGAACTTCCGTTCTCAAGTGTACCTGTTCCATTATAAACCAGATCTTTTTTTATAAAATTAATTCCCAGATTGGCATCACCACCATCTTCTCTCAAGCGAATTTCTATTCTTGAATTACTATTTAATTTGTATAAGGCTCCATTATTAATTAATGCAGGATTATTGTCCCATCCGGATCTTGAAAAAACTAAAGTTCCATCAATATAAATTTCTATTGCATCATCATAATTGGCACGTTGTATCTGGTATTGTCCACACGGAAAACCTTTACGTTTAAAAACAGTTGTAAAATTATTGTCGGGAATCAAAGCGCCCTGCCAGTTACTTGCAACAGAAGGCGACTTAGCTCTTGGCCAATATGTTGTAGATTCGATGTTTAAATTTGGATCCACGTAATATCCGGCATATCGTGTATTGGTTAAGGTTAAATCATTATTTACATAACCGTAAACATTCCAAACTTTATCTCCAAAAACAGTAGGATCTCCTTTTGGTAAACGAGATGTAAATGCAACTCTTGCTTCGCCTCCGTCTTCATAATATTCGAGTACAAATTCATGATCTCCAACAGATAAATTTTGTGTAAAATAATCTGCTGTGTAACCGTGTTGATTCCATCTCGTAAAAACTTGCACGCCATCAACAAAAAGTCTGATTCCGTCATCGCTTCCAAGATCAAAACTGTACAAACCAGCTTCTGTAATTGTGGTACGCATTTTATATCTAACAAAAAAACGATCAGAAGGTGCGGTGTCACAGGCAAAATTTGTTGTCGTACCTGTAATAGCTCCTGTTCCTACATTTCTGTCAAATTCCTTATTTTCAGTTACTGTTCCAATATAAGTGGCAATAGTGCTTGAAGGCAATGCAGGATAAGCCACATTTGGAGGAAGTGTGGCATTGCTTGCCATTCTGTAAACATAACCTGTCCATGTATTATTTCCAAAAGAGGTCTGGTCTCCCGTTGGCACACATTTTAACACTTCATCAGCACCCATATATGGTTTAACTCTCGTGTCACCATCAAAATCTGTGGTAATTCCTGTAATTGCAACAGCAGTTAAGTTATTATTTGCAGTTGCATCCTGTAAATGATAGTCTGTAGCCGATGTAAAAGTTGGCAGAATATTTCTGGAATTCGAGTCAGAAGCAGCAGAATTCCAGGAAGCAGGTACAGTACCGGATGTAGTTCCCGCATATAATGTTGATCCTATTCTGTTTAAAAAATTATTAGCACTATTTGTTACATAATAATCATTGTTGCTAATTTGTCCAAAAGTCCCACCATTATTAAACACAGCATATTGCTCGTTTGATTGTGTATTAATGAAAATATTATTTTTGACATTAATCCCTGAACCCCCTGCTATATATAGACACGAAGCTCTCGATGTTCCATTTGGTGCCCCACTTGCTATAAGTGTGTTGTAATAAATATTTGTAACACTTCCTGAAGAAACAAAAATACTGCTTGCTTTATTATAGAAATTATAATCATTGGAATCTGCAGTGGTGTTATAAACATTGCTGATAATATTGTTCGAAATATTTGTTGTTGCAGTTGTTTTTACAAAAATACCTGCCGAAGCTGTCCCATTGTTATGTTGAGTATTTACGATATCATTAATAATATTGGAAGAAATAGTTCCGTTACTTGTTCCCAGAAGCACAATTGCTGCACAGTCATTGCCTTGATTCTCAGTATTTCTAATTCCAGATAATGTGTTCCCGGAAATTTCATAGTTTAAAGCATTTGACACATAAATTCCTCTCACCGGTTTTTCAGCAGTAACTGTAGTACCAATTTTATTCCCTTGAATTTTCCATCCTGTTGGAGAAATAGACGTTGTAGCACTACCATTAATATTTACCCCATCTTTAACATTAAACATCTCATTATTTATAATCGAAATATTAGAATTAGCGGCTGTGTTTTCCTGAACACTTATCGAATTGTTGCCTCCAATTCCATTGTTTCCGGAATAAATTCCAGTTAATAGAGTCAATTGCTGATTACGGGTTGAAAATCTGAAGTTTGCATTTTTAACTGTAATGTTTGATGAGCCTGTTGATCCATTACTCGCGATCCATATTATTGCTCTGGCGGTGTAATTTATATTGTCATTGTTTATTAAAGTTAAATTTTTTGTGTTTAAAGCTGAATTACTTCCATCGATTATGATGTTACTGGAACCGTTAATTCTAATAACCGCCGGTACACCATTTGATGCGTCCGGCATATTTGCATTAATAGTAATAGTTCTTCCTGTATTAGGCTTGATCGTTACAGTTGAAGACGTAGTATTTGAAAATGAATTAATTGAAAGTAGCGAGGTTAGAGTTTGATTTTCATCCAGCAAAAATCTTACAGGTGCATTCACACCTACAGCATTTAATCGGTTTACCGCCGCTGCAAGAGTTTTGAAGTTCGAATCTGTATTGGTATTGCTAATAACATAATCACCACTCAATGGAGTTTGTGCAAATCCTAAAAAAGGCAACAATAAAAATAAAAGTAAAGTTTTTTTCATGTTAAATGTTTTCTATCAGTTTGTTATGCTGGCATAGGACTTTTTTTATGCGTGGCAAAGATAGATACATCTACGAGCTGTAAATAAGGACGGTTTTGATAACCTATATATAATCGATGAATTGTTAAAATAGTCGATAAACTACATTAAAAAAAATCGCATTCGGCGGGAATTCTTATAAAATGTTAAAATTTATTATAAGAATAATCTCAAGAAATCGTGTTTTTTGAGATGGTATTTTTAAAATTTAGCGGCAAAAACGTCTAATTTGATATAAAATCAAAAAAATAGGAATGTTTTATAACCAATAGTTATTTTAAAAAGTGTAAGTAATTTATATTAATTATAGGAGTTAGAATAATTTACAAGTTTAAAAAAAAATTGATTAATCTGGTGAATTGAAATGTTAGTCCTGTTCTAGTTCTTTAGCCTTTTCATAAACTATATTGCTTTCATATCCTCTTCGAAGCATATAATCGCAAAATTTTTTACGTTTTTTTAAAGTATTATTTTCCGACAAACCTTTCCAGCATCTTTCAGCCAAATTTTCAAAAGTTTCAAAATACTCTTCTGAAGATATTTCTTTCAGAGCTAAATTGATATTGGTTGACGAAATATTGCGAGCTTTAAGTTCGTTAGTAATCCTGATTTTTCCCCAACTTTTCATGCGGTGTTTGCCTCGCGCAAAGCTGCAGGCAAAACGTGTTTCGTTAAGATAGTTTCCTTCAATTAGCTGAACTACAATGTTGTCGATCTCATCTGAAGTCATTTTTAGACTATATAATTTAGAAACAACCTCATCATGGCAGCGTTCCTGATAAGCGCAAAAGTGCTCCAGTTTTTGTAAAGCTTCTTTGATAGTAAAAATATCCTTCGTCGGTTTTTTCATTCTTTTTAACAGTAAAGTATAATAATCATCATTTGGTTATATTTTATTTCAAAAAATTGTTAATATTTAACAAAAAGAAATAAATTATAACCTTGCGTATTAGGCTAATTTAGATATTTTTGCATCAGAATTTAACAGTTTTTTTCAAATCATTATAAGTCAGGAATTTAACATTTAGATTCAAGTTGTAATACAAGTCGCATTCTTTTACAGAAGTTATGTCTTTTTGCTTTAACAACCAAAAAACAAATTTAAAACAAATACCTCCTTTATATGATTAGAAAATTACTTTACTCTTTTTTATTGTTTATTTTTTTGCAAATAGCTAGTTATGGACAGGCAGTTAATACATATTGTTTTGTTTCATCGAGCGAGACTTATAATAACTTAACAGGAACAACTAATTTTCCAGGAATAAACTCCACGGATGATGATAGTATTTCAAATTCTGTTAGTTTAGGATTTTCATTTATTTTCGGTGGTGTTTCTTATAATCAAATAATGATTTCAACAAATGGGTGGATCAATTTTGGTTCGACCACAGGTGGTGTTTCTGCACAAATTAATTATGAGAATTCATTAACCAATGCAGGGACAATTAAACCAGCTTTAATGCCCCTATGGGATGACTTAAAGAACACTACGACTCCGACTTATGTAGTTTCCGGAACGGCTCCAAACAGAATTTTTAAAATAGAATGGAAAGATCAGAAATGGGATTACGCAGCAACTAATAATGTTATTTCGTTTCAGGTTTGGTTATACGAGACTTCAAATATAATCCAATATAAATATAAAAATGGCGCTGTTAATGTTAATAGTGGTTCGGCAACTATTGGTATATATGATACTAATAATACGTACCAAACATTAAATGCATTGGGAGTTTCGCAAACAAATACATTTAATGCAAATATTTCTGTCAGGCCAGTTAATAATACAGTATATACTTTTGCTCCTCCTGTTAGCACATCAAATGCGGGTGTTGATCTGTATGGTAATGCTGCATTTACACTGGCGGCAAATACACCTACTGTGGGTGCCGGAACATGGACAATCGCAAGTGGTCCAAATACTTCACTAAGTCAGTTTAATAATGTTTCAAGTCCCACAGCTACATTTACTCCTTTAGCAGCAGGAACTTATACATTAAACTGGACAATCAGTAATGGTTTTTGTACATCTACAGATCAGGTAATTGTTTCAAATTGTTCCAGCAATCTCATAATTAATGGAGATTTTAGCAATGGACAAGCTAATTGGGTAAAAGCTACTACGAAAGGAAATTATGTTGAAGTTTTAACTGAAGGTGTATATTTTGGTAATGGAAATACTGATAATACAGCGGAATTGGATTTAGAGGCATCATTGAGGCAAGATGTGACTGTAATTCCCGGTGTTTCATATACTTTAAGTTTTGTATATGCGCGCAGGCCCGGATCTCCTGCTTCAGTTGCAGTTGATGTTAAGTTAACAGGAGGTTCATCTGCAACCGTGAATTATACGACAAGTAATACTACGAACACTCCTTTTCTTGGAAGTTTGACTTTTACGCCAACCAGTGCTTCTTTAGGGATTGAATTTTACAACTCTCAGGGAACTACAACACTCGGTTCTATTGTAGATAACATAGTTTTGATTCCAACTTCTCAGATAAATCCAATAGCGACAACATCACCAAAAGGAAACTATAAAACCTTAAATGCCTGTTCAAATGTACCGATTCAATTGGATGTCGATAATGTTTCTGCATCCGGAGTAACCTATGCGTGGACAAGTACGTCTCCGGGAACAGTATTTTCGTCAACAACGATTAAAAATCCTACAGTGACCTATACTGGAACAGGACTTAAGGATGCAACAGTTGTTGTAACCACTGCTGGGGGATGCTCTGCAACTCCTTCTACTACATATGTTAATTTGATTGCTCCTCCAACAATTTATTCAGTGACCGGAGGTGGATCATATTGTTCGGGAGGTAGTGGCCTTCCTGTTGGTTTGTCTAATTCAACTATAGGAATTAATTACCAATTGCAACTCAACGGAGTTAATAATGGAGCTACAGTTGCGGGAACAGGATCGGCAATTAGTTTTGGCACTAAAACCGTTGCGGGTACTTACACTGTAATTGCTACAAATGCCAATTGTTCTATAAGCATGAGTGGAAACGCAGTAATTGCTATCACTCCAAATAATACAATTACCCGCACTTCTGCAGTAAATTCAGATTCACAGACAAGATGTATCAATACAGCAATTACTAATATTACCTATTCTACCGTGGGAGCAACCGGAGCAACTTTTTCAGGTTTGCCATCAGGCGTTACCGGAAACTGGGCATCAAATGCAGTTACTATTAGCGGAACTCCAAATTCAATTGGTGGAAGTCCGTTTAATTATATTGTTACTTTAACTGGTGGTTGCGGAACTGTGACAGCTACAGGTTCAATAACAGTAAATCCTGTTCATACTATTACAGCGGCATCAAATCAAAACGCTTGTCAAAATAGTGCTATTACTGCCATTACTATGACTTTGGGAGGAGGGGCAACTGGAGCAACCGTAACCGGATTACCATCTGGAGTAAATTATGCAGTTTCTGGAAATACTTTAACAATAAGTGGAACTCCAACAGTGCTGGGGACATTCAATTATTCTGTAACAACAACAGGAAATTCATGTGCTGTGGCAACGACAGGTGGTACTATCACCGTCGGGATCGGAAACAATATAATTAGTTTTGCTAATGGGACTTCAGGTTCAGTTTGTGCAAATACTGGAGAAGATGGAACAGCAACATTTACTGCTCCGGCCGGAACATATTTTAACTCAGTGAGTTTTGCTAGTTATGGTTCACCAACAGGTACTTGTGCAGGTTTTCAAATAGATTATGCTTGTCATTCGCCATCAAGCCAGTCTTTTACTGAAGGACAGCTTTTAGGAAATACAGGAACAATCTCATTTTTGGCAAGTAATGGAAATTTTGGCGATCCTTGTGTAAATACACTTAAAAGATATTATGCAACAGCTGCGTATTCTCAGCCTATATGTTCAGGAACAATTCCAGGACAAATCACAGGAGCAACACCTACCGGATCTGGTAATTATATTTATTCCTGGCAGATGAGCACCACAAGTGCAACAACCGGATTTGGTCCTGCACCAGGTACAAATAATACTCAAAATTATACCCCTACAGTTGCAGTTAATGTAAATACATGGTTTAGAAGAGTTGTTACGTCCAATGGTGTATGTCCGAATACCTCAGCTGCTGTCTTAATAAAAGTAAATCCAAGACCAACAGCAGTTGTAAGTGGTACAACAACTATTTGCAGTGGAACAAGCACTCAGGTTTCAGTTACTTTTACAGGTACTGCACCCTGGAGTTTTTCATATACTTATGGGGCAATAACAGGTACTTTTTCTACAAGTACAAATCCATATACTGTTAGTGTTAATCCAACAAGCACAACAACATATTCGATAACAGCTTTAAGTGATGCCAATAGTTGTGCAGCATTGGCAAGTGGTATAACAGGAAATGCGGTAATTACTGTAAATCCACTTCCGTCAACTCCAACATTAACAAAAAACAGCGATATTAATTGTGGAACTTCCGGACAGGTAACTTTAACTAATTTGCCATCAGGAACTTATAAAATACATCAAACAGGTCAGGCCATACAAGACATTACAGATAATACAGCTTCCAGAACTATAACAGGATTAGCGGCAGGAAATTATAGTTTTACAGTAGAGAATTCTAATGGTTGTATCTCGGGATCTGTTCCGGTAACCATAATTGATAATACTTCTACAACTACCTGGAATGGTTCAGGATGGTCTAATGGTCTGCCAAATGCCAATAAAACAGTGATTATTTCGTCAGCTGCGACTCAGCCATTTACAGGTACGCCGATAAATATTGCGGCTTGTACACTGATAATTACTTCGGCGACAGATGTTATTATACCTTCGGGATTTACTTTTACAGTGACAAACTCTGTTACTAGTAATGGTAAGTTAATTTTTAAGAATAATTCGAGCTTAATACAAACCACAAATGCGATTAATACAGGAGAAATTGTTTACGAAAGAGAAACCAATATATCCCGATTTGATCTGACATATTGGTCAATGCCAGTTACAAAGGCTGGTTTTACTATGAGTTCATTGTCACCGAATACTCTTTATGACAAATATTTTCATTGGGATGCTATAGGCACAAGATGGTTGGTTGACCCTAGCGGAGTCTCACTACCTATGGAGCTAGGTAAAGGTTACAGCATACGTGGTCCGCAGTCATTTGATATTACGATACCATCATTATTTACAGGGATATTTACCGGAGTGCCCAACAACGGAAACATTGCAGTACCGGTAGAAGCAGATAAATGGAATCTTATAGGGAATCCGTACCCTTCAGCTGTAGATGCAGAGGAATTAATTTTGATTACCAATAAAGATGTATTAGGGGCGTTATATTTCTGGACACATGCTTCACCTCCGGTTACCTTGCCGGGAACGAATACCTATCGTTATGTAAGTTCCGATTATATTGTGTTTAGCGGATTAGGTTCAACCAGACTGGGAACGGGGTCCGCCTCTACAGGCACTGACGCGTTTAATGGAAAAATAGCTGCAGGACAGGCATTCTTTGCTAAGCCAACCGCATCGGTAATTAATTTTAACAACGGTCTTCGCCGAGGAGCTTCAGACAATACTCAATTCTATAAAACAGCTAAAACCAGCGGTATAGAAAAGAATCGTATCTGGTTGAACTTATCTAATGCAGAAGGCGCCTTTAAACAAACCTTACTGGGTTACGCTCAGGGGGCAACAAATAATATTGATTTAAGTTTTGATGCTGTCACGATGTCGGCCAACACCTATATTGATTTTTACAGTATCAGCGAATCTAAAAAATTAGCCATTCAGGCACGTGCGCTTCCTTTTAACAATACTGACTTGGTTGCGTTAGGGTACAAATCGACAATAGCAGGAGAATTTACAATTGCAATTGACCACACAGACGGCTTTTTTGATGCTCAGGAGGTATACTTAGAAGATAAATTCACTGGCATTATTACCGATTTACGCAAAGAAAATTACACTTTTACAACTGCTGTTGGAACATCAACTACTCGTTTTGTTCTTCGTTATACGAATAAAACTTTAGATATTGATAATCCGGAAGCACTTGAAAATAGTATCTTAGTATCTTTCAAAGATCAGACTGTAAAAATTACTTCGTCTAAAGAAATCATTAAAGAAGTAAATATCTACAATGTCGGAGGCCAATTATTATATGCTAAAAATAACGTAAATGCATCAGAATTACAGATTACAGATTTACACTCTGGTGATCAGGTGATATTGGTGAAAGTTACCTTAGAAAACGGCTATTCATTTACTAAAAAAGTAATTTTTTCCAACTTAAAATAATAGTTTAAATATATTTTTTTAAAGTCCATTCCCTAAAAGAATGGACTTTTTTAGGTCTAAATATCCCTAAATCTAGGTATTGTCCCGTTTACTCATACTCATTAATTTAGTTTATTTCTTACAGATTTTTAACTTAATTACATTGTTTTGATTAAAAAGTTACTATACATATTAATATTACTTCTGGCTTATGCCAATACTACTTTTGCACAACAAGGAAAAGTAGATCAAACTTTTAACGCCCAGGACGATGGACAAAGTGGTGACGGATTTAATGGTGCTGTCAGAACTCTGGCTTTGCAGGAAGACGGTAATTTGATTGTAGGCGGTGAATATCTCAGTCTTAATGGAGTTCCGGCATCTTATCTTACCCGTTTAAATCCGGACGGATCTATAGATGAAAGTTTTAATACAGGCTCTGGTTTTAATGGAAAAATCTATGCTTCCTGTTTGCAGCCGGATGGTAAAATTATCTTGGGAGGAAGTTTTACAACCTTTAACGGAGTTAGTGCCGGAAGACTCATTCGTTTAAATCAGGATGGATCTTATGACGCTGCTTTTAATACCACAATTGGTGCTACGACAGGAATTGTATATGATATTACCATGCAGTCTGACGGAAAAATTATTATAGTTGGAAGTTTTACTAAATATACTAATAATACAGTAAATCGCGTGGCTAGATTATTTCCGGACGGAACACTCGATTTATCATTTGTGACTGGTTCTGGCTCGGCAGTAAATATCACGCACGCAAAGATAACATCAGATAATAAAATAATCCTAACCGGCAATTTTATCTCCTTTAACGGAATCCTGGCAAACAGAATTATTCGTTTGAACAACAACGGAAGTGTAGATTCGAGTTTTAATATTGGCAGCGGATTCAATGATGATGTTAATGCCATTGCTATACAGGCAGATGGGAAAATTGTTTTAGGAGGTAACTTTACAAGTTATAATGAGATTTCTGCCAATCGTATTATTCGTTTAAATGCTGACGGAACTCGGGATCAAAATTTTTTAACCGGCGCCGGTTTTAGTAAAGAAGGAGTTCAGGCTATTAAAATTAATGCTTACGGGGATTTAATGATAGGCGGGTCCTTTACGGGCTTATATAATAATGCCGAAGTAAACAGATTGGTCTTTTTAAATGAAGACGGAACTATAAAATCAAATTTTGACATCGGTTCTGGACCTGCATCAGCTTCGATCGTAAGTCTGGCATTCGATCAGGAAGGGTCGTGGTTTGTTGGCGGTACATTCTCTGCTTTTAATGGTCAAAATCAAGGCAGGTTGGCTAAAATTGACAGTCACGGGGAACATGATATTTCGTATCTCTCTTCAGGCGTAGGATTCGATAACTCTGTTTTGAGCCTTTTGCCGCTTCCAGATAAAAGAACAATTGCTGCAGGAAATTTTAAAAAATTTAATACAAAAACAAGTTCAAAAATAACCTGCCTTTTAGAAGATGGCTCTTTTGATCACTCTTTTAATATAGGTAATTCCGGAGCGAACAATTTGGTCAAAGCAACTGCTCTTCAAGCCGATGGAAAAATTATTTTAGGTGGAAACTTTACGAGATATAATGATATAAATGCTAATAGGATTTGCCGGATTTTTTCAAATGGAGAAACAGATAATTCCTTCGCAATAGGTGATGGATTTAACGCACAAGTTTATGCCGTAGCAATACAAAACGACCAGAAAATAATTTTGGCTGGTGCATTTACAAAATTTAATGGATCAACAAGTAATGCGGGCCGGATTATAAGACTCCTTCCGGACGGATCAAAAGATCCTGATTTCAATGTCGGTTCCGGTGCAGATGGTATCATTGAAGCAGTGGTTATACAACCTGATGGGAGAATTTTGGTAGGAGGACATTTTAAAAACTTTAATGAAATGCCTTTTGCAGGTTTAGTACGTTTAAATTCTGACGGAAGCATTGACCAAAGTTTTAATGTCGGAATTGGTTTTGATAAATACGTCTACGCAATTGCATTACAATCAGATCAAAAGATTATTGTTGGGGGCAATTTTCTTGTTTTTAATGGTGTTTCTCAGAAAAGAATTTTGCGTTTAAACACCAATGGAACTCTGGATGCCACATTTGAGTCTGGAACAGGATTCAGCAAATTGGATGTCCGTTCTATATTAGTTCAGCCGGATGACAGGATTCTGGTCGGAGGAGCTTTTTACGGCACTTATAAAAATATACAATGCTCACGACTTACCAGATTGCAAAAATCGGGAAATTACGATGATTCTTTTTCAGCACCATTGAATAATACACTATATGCAATGAAATTTACCGATGAATACCGATTACTGATTGGCGGTAATTTTAATTCTGTTAACGGAATCTCAAAGCACAGAATAGCCCGTTTAAAACTTTGTGTAAATAACACGACCTGGAACGGCACTTCCTGGTCAAATGGTTATCCTTCTGCTGGAAAAGATGTGTATTTTATAGAAGATTTTCCAAACTTAACCACTACAAACATCTGTGGCTGTAGTATTGATCTGGGGAAAACAGTTACTTTATTAGAAAAAAATACTTTAGGAATAGAGTTCTCCTATACTGGTCTGGGTACTTTGGTATTGAATGATAAGGCAAATTTGTATCAGTCAGATGATGACATGGTAAATACCGGAATCGTTCACATAAAAAGGAAAACAAACCCGGTTATACGTTATGACCTCACATATTGGTCTTCTCCTGTAGATAATCAAAAAATCAGTGATTTTTCACCGGAAACACTTGGAGATAAATATTTTTGGTTTGATCCTGTTTCGTATTGGAATATCAATTATAACGGAACAATGATTATGAATTCCGGCCAGGGATATAGTATAAGAGCGCCACAACATTTTTCAATCACAGAAAGAGCTGTATTTGAAGGTGTTTTTAAGGGAATTCCAAACAATGGCAAAATAGAAATAGATTTTAATGTTGCTAATGCTTATTATTTAATAGGAAACCCATATCCTTCTCCAATCAATGCAGATCTTTTCATAAGGAAAAATTCATCCCATTTACAGGGCGGACTTTATTTTTGGACACACAATACACCACCTGCAAACAATAAATATTCCGGAGACGATTATGCTGTTTATAATCTCTTAGGAGGAGTTGCGACTACCGCTGCTTTAAATCCAGGTGTAAGTAATAGTACACCAGATGGAATAATAGCTGCAGCACAGGGATTTTTTGTCAAAAGCACTAATTCCGGCCTTATAGAATTTAATAATAATATGCGGGTTTCTGCGGGTAATGCGACGTTCTATAAACCTGCAAAAAGTACAACAGAAATCCCAGACGCCAAACACCGTTTTTGGATTAATTTTTATAATGAAAATGGTTTCAAGCAAATCCTTTTGGGCTATACAGAAGAAGCTTCCAATGGTTTGGATCCGCTTTTTGATGCTGAAGCAATGAGTTCAAATCCTGAAATTGGTTTTTATAGTATTGTCGAAAACAAGAAATTAGTTATTCAGGGTCGGGCAATGCCATTTGATGAAAATGATTTAGTTGCTTTAGGATATAAAACTACTTCTGATGGTGTTTTCAATTTGCAGTTAGACCATCAGGATGCATTCTTTAAGAATATAGATATATTTTTAATGGATAAAAAGTTAGATAAAATTCATAATCTTTCTGAAAGCCCCTATCAATTCAATTCTGAAGCCGGAACTTTTAATAATCGGTTTTCAATTTTATACACTAATAAAACTTTGGAAAATAAAGAATTTCAGATGGATTCAAAGAGGCTTTTAATTTCAGTTGATCAGCATATTATTAACATCCAATCTTTAAAAGAAAATTTAAAAGAAGTTGCTGTATTCGATATTTCCGGAAATCAACTCTATAAAAAAGATAAGCTGGAATCCAAATCATTCTCCATTCAGGATCTGTTTTCATCCCATCAGGTACTTCTCGTCCAAGTTGTGCTGGACGATGGAAGTTCAACTTCGGTAAAGGTGATTTATTAAACAAAATTTCTCTTTAAAAAAAGCCCTTTGTAAAATTTTGCAAAGGTTATTTGTTTTTAAATTTCAAGTAATCAAGTGTTTAGGTAATGTAAAAATAATATTAACAGTTTTTTCTTATTTTTTAATAAAACTCACTTTTGGGTGTTAAATTTATCGGTTTAATACTACATAGAGGCTTTTGATGTAAATAAAATCGTACCTTGTATTGTGATAAATCGATTAAATACAATATTCTTCGATTAAATACATTTTTACGCGCCTTTTGATTTCCTTAAAATCTCAGTTTTAAACTGTTTTATCTGCCATTGTTAATTGTAATGTTGAGAAAGTCCTATTACTATTAAAATGATTATTGTCTGACTACTTGGTCAGCTCGTTCATCGTATTACTTTTCTATTGCAGTTAATGTTGTTTGAGTCTATTTCAATTACTAAATACCACAAGATGAAAAATAATCTGTTTACACTGAGTCTTTTCAGTTATTTGAGTTATAAAAAAAAATCTAAGAATCCACTTAAATTTCTTTTAATTTCTGTTTTGTTGTTTCTTTATACTTCAACCGTAGCTCAAACAATTCCCCATCCCTTTCCAGCGAGTGGAACTTTAGTAGTGCCTGCAGGAATTGACAAGGTTACAGTAGAAGGCTGGGGAGCTGGAGGAGCTGGAGGAGCTGCAACCGCAACTATTACAGTTGGAAGAAGCGGCGGTGGCGGCGGCGGTGGCGGATATGCAAAAGCTGATATTGCTACAGCAACACCGCAAACTTTAACAGTAAATGTTGGAGGTACTACAATAGGCACTAATGGTAACGGGGGTAATGGGGGAGCAACTTTTGTGACCGGTTATAATGTTTCTTTTTACGCTCCTGGGGGAGCGGGGGGTATAGCAAATGTAGGTAGTGGTGCTGGAGGTGGAAATGGAGGAACTGCAACAGTAGGTAATTTGGCTACTTCCCCCGGTATTGGAGGTACGGCAGGATCATCAGCGTTATTAGGTGTTCTTTTCTCGTCTGGGGCAGGTGGTAATGCAGGTAATACAGCCGGAGGAGGAGGGATTGGCGGAGCAACGTTTACCAGTGTTGCTATAGCAAATAGTCCTGGAAATAATGGCGCTGAATATGGCGGCGGTGGCGGTGGCGGTTTAAGTTCGCTATTAGCAACTCAAAATGGTGGAAATGGCGCAAGGGGACACGCGATTTTAACTTACACTTGCAAAACCTACAGCTTAACCGGAATAGCAGCAGCAAATGTTTGTACTGCTACTGGAACTACTTCATTAGTGCAGTTGACAGGAACTACGGCAAGTTTGCCAATGGGGAATTATACAGTGACGTACAGCACAACTAATCCATCTTCTTCAGGTTTAACTGCATCAATGACTGTTTCGACTGCGGGTTCGGGGAGCTTTACAGCCACAGGATTAAATATTGTTGGAAGTAGTACTATCACTGTCAATTCACTGACATCTGTAGATTGTGTTTCTGCAATCAGTACCAATAATCAGGTTGCTATTACAGTCAGCGGACAACCCACAATTGCATTGGGAAGTACGACAGCTGTCTGTAATAGTGCAGCTTCTCAAAATACAAATTTAACTTATGGCACGACTACTAATTTACCTGTAAAATATGGCATTACATGGAATGCAACTCCGGCAAACAGTTTTGTGGCTGTTACCAATGCAACACTAAATCCTGGCCTAATTTCTATAGCTATTCCTGCAGGAACGGCAGCGGGAACTTATACAGGTAACCTGACAGTTCAAAATGCTGTTGGATGTACTTCAATTTCTTATCCTTTTAATGTTGTAATTAATTCTTCTCCTACAGCACCAACAGCTTCTGCAACGCAACAGCCAAGCTGTGAAAATAACACAGGCACAATTACAATTACTTCACCAGCCCCTGGAACGGGCTTTTCTTATAGCATTAATGGTGTAGATTATAGTAATACTTCGGGTATATTTACAGGCTTATCAGCAGGAGGTTATACTGTAAAAGTAAAAAATACGGCATCAGGTTGCGAATCCCCTGCTACACCGGTTGCCATAAATCCGTTAATTACTAAAACATGGAATGGGAATGCTGATGCCAATTGGGCAAATGCAGCCAATTGGACACCAGCAGGAATGCCTCTTCCAACCGATTGTGTCAATATTCCGGACAGACCTAATGATCCGGTTATTTCGGGTACGAACGGAAGTTTCTTTGCTAATAGATTAAATATAGAAAGTACAGGTTCATTGATTGTTGAGAGTTCTAATACTTTAACAGTTACGAATGAAGTTAATGTTATAGGCAGCGGAATTTTAAAGTTTGAAAATAATTCCAGCTTAGTTCAGGTTTCAAATGCGGTTAATTCCGGAAATATTATTTATAAAAGAAATACAAAACCAATAAAACGTTTCGATATAACTTATTGGTCTTCTCCAATAACCAGGGTTCCGGCCTATACTTTACATGATTTGTCTCCCGAGACATTATATGATAAATATTTTAAATATGATCGTATAAGTGGTTGGATCACAATTGTAAGCGGAATGGAAGGAATGCTGAAGGGAAATGGTTATAATATTCGCGGACCTCAGACTTATAATAATGATTTTGGGCAGATTTATTATGGGGAATTTATTGGAGTGCCTAATAATGGAAACATTCAGGGACCGCCGGCTAGTCCTGAAAATTTCAATTTATTAGGAAATCCATATCCTTCGGCAATTTATGCAGATCAATTTATCTATGATAACCGGGATAATATGTACGGGACTTTATATTTCTGGACCAGTAACACACTTCCTGCTATAGTTACACCAGGAACTAATACTTACACCTATAATTCTAATGATTACGCCTATTATAATCTATCTGGTGCTGTAAATGTTGGAACTTTGACGGGAACAGGAGCAACAAGTCCGGGGAATCAGACTGCGCCTGCAGGTTATATTGCGGCAGGTCAGGGATTTTTTGCTAAAGCGAGAACCAATCAAAGTGTGGTTTTTACAAACTCCATGAGGGTTGCCAATCGAAATGCTCAGTTTTTTAAAACTTCCTCTGCAACTGCAGGAATAGAAAAACATCGTGTCTGGCTTAATTTAACCAATACAGAAGGCGCATTTAAACAATTGCTTATTGGTTATATAACCGGGGCCACGAATTCATGGGACAATAATTATGATGCCGTAACGATGAGTGCTAATCCTTACATCGATTTTTACAGCATTAATGATGGTAAAAAACTTGTTATTCAGGGACGCGCAATTCCATTTGTGGTGTCAGATACTATTCCATTAGGATACAAGTCCGCTTTAGAAGGAAATTTTACAATTGCCATAGATCAGACCGATGGCAATTTAACTGCACAAAATATTTACCTCCAGGATAAAGTGACCAATACTATTCATAATCTTAAATCTGGCGGATACACTTTTTCAACCACTATCGGAGTTTTTCCGGAACGGTTTGTATTACGTTACGCAAATTCCGGAGCTGTCTTGGGTACTGACGAATTTAATAGTATAGATCAAAATGTTGTAGTTTCTGTAAAAGATAAAAATATAAAAATCCAATCCTTTAAAGATCAGGAAATGATCAGGGAAACAGCAATTTATGATGCTGGAGGAAGTTTATTATATCAAAAGAATCAAATTGATGAGACCGTATGGAATATTTCAAACTTTCAATCCGGGCCTCAGGTCCTTCTGATAAAAATAACTTTGGATAACGGACGAACAGTCACAAAGAAAATCATCTTCAAATAACTAAAAAAGCGGTTGGGACTGTAAACCAACCGCTTTTATTTGGGTTAAAAGGTACGCTGTAAATTTTGATGCGTATTAGTTATGGCTTTTTCATTTTTATAATCAATCCATTTTTGCCCTTTTATTTTTCGCATCATAATATCAAAGTGTCGCATAACCAACACATTGTAAGCTGCCTTTGATAAATTGCTAATATTTTTAGGAAAAGAACGCAGGCTCATCGAAAATCCCGGCGTCAGGTATTTCATATAATGCCAATATCCTTCTGGCATATATAACATTTCGCCGTGTTTTAAATTAGTAATATATCCTTCCACATTTTTTAGCGCTGGAAATTTTTCATAATCCGGATTGTCAAAATCAATATCTTCTCTCGAAATAAGCGCATGCGGAACTTTATACATAAATTTGGACTGACTGGGAGCAAAAATCATACATTGCTTTTCTCCATGAAAATGAAAATGCAGAATATTAGAATAGTCAATATCATAATGCATAAAGACTCTCGAGTTTTCCCCGCCAAAAAACAGCATCGGTAATTGTTTAACCAATCTTAAACCGATATCAGGCCATAAAAAATCATTTTTTAGGGAAGGAACACTCTTCATTAAATTATAGAGAAAGATGCGATAGTTGGTAGGTTTTTCTTCCAGTAAGTCGATATAATCACTCATTTTCATAGTGGTATGGGCCTCGTTAAAACCATCTTCATGATTTACAGGTCTGTCATCATACAAGGGTACAATTTCATCACCTGCAATATCTTTCATATACGATAATTTCCATTTCGTGTAGGCTGGCCAATCCTCCGTAAGTTGTTCAATAACGACTGGAATCTGTTTTTTTACATATTGGGTAACAAAATCCTGTTTTGAGATTTTTTTTACCCTTTCTATCTGTTTTAAATTCATGTTTTTTAATAAAAAAATTGCTTATAGCATGGAGCTATAAGCAATTTAAAAATTTTGATCGGAAAAAATGAACTCATTTAACTAAATTTTTGACTTAATTGATGCTTCGATATTTCTTTCAATTGAATGTCCGGGACGTGTCCATTTGGGTTTTTCTCCTAAAGAAGTAAATTGAGAATCGGTGGCTTCCACGGTTTTTGGCTGTGAAATTTTTGTGAATGGTTTTTGTGCAATCAGACCCAACATCTCAAACATTTTCATGTCATCATTAACATCAGGATTTGGAGTAGTAAGCAGTTTGTCACCGGCAAAAATAGAATTAGCTCCGGCAAAAAAGCACATTGCCTGTCCTTCGCGACTCATATTGGTTCTTCCTGCAGACAATCTTACCTGAGTTTCGGGCATTACAATTCTCGTTGTAGCAACCATTCGGATCATTTCCCAGATTTCAACCGGTTTTTCATTTTCCATCGGAGTTCCTTCAACAGCCACTAAGGCATTTATGGGTACAGATTCCGGTTGCGGATTTAACGTTGACAGCGCAACTAGCATTCCGGCTCTGTCTTCGATACTTTCGCCCATACCAATAATTCCGCCGCTGCAAACTGTGACATTAGTTTTGCGTACATTTTCGATAGTTTCCAGACGATCTTCAAATCCACGGGTCGAAATAACATCTTTATAATATTTCTCAGAAGTATCTAAATTGTGATTGTAGGCATATAAACCAGCTTCTGCCAAACGCTGCGCCTGATTTTCGGTTAGCATTCCCAGTGTGCAGCAAACTTCCATTTCCAGTTTATTGATCGTGCGGACCATTTCTAAAACGGCATCAAATTCGGCTCCGTCTTTAACATTTCGCCAGGCCGCTCCCATACATACACGTGACGATCCGTTAGCTTTAGCCCTTAAAGCCTGCGCTTTTACCTGACTTACAGTCATTAAATCGTTTCCAGTAACGCCTGTATTGTAACGAGCTGCCTGCGGACAATAGCCACAATCTTCCGGGCAACCGCCTGTTTTAATAGATAAAAGTGTAGAAACCTGCACCACATTGGGATCATGCTTTTGTCTGTGAATTGTTGCTGCCTCGTAAAGCAAATCCATTAAAGGTTTATTGTAAATGGAAATTATTTCTTCTTTAGTCCAGTTGTGTTTCGTCATAGTAATTACAAATTGTTTTTTGGAACATTAAAAGTAAATAAAATAGTACAACGAATTAGAACGGTTTTTATAAATGAAGATTATTCGCATATTTAAAAAAAGAAGCGCTCTAAAATCAAGAAATTTTTAATTTCAATGAATTTTAGAGCGCTGTATATTGTATTTTAATAAAGATTAATCGGCTGCGTATTTGTTATTCCAATACAACATCATCATCAAAGTAACAATGACAGAGGAAGCCACTCCTTCAAACAATAAACAAATGCAATACGTTGGCACTGATGGATTTCCTCCAAACATAAATGCTTCAGAAAGTGTTCTTACATATGCATCTCCGCCACGGGCGTAACTATAAACTAATAACCCGAAAATGCTCATGCATACACCAACCACAGAAGTGGTCATGGCAGAAACAGCATTAGATACAAAGTTGGTTTCTCCTTCATGAAGATTCCTCTGCATGGTCCTGTTAACACCATAAAATATAAAGAAAACGTTGAGAGTCCTTAAATAAAATAAATCTGCTAAACCCAATACATTCATTAATAAAAAATAAATGCCGATTCCGAGAAAAATCAAAAAACCATTGGTAATTTCTTTAGGTAGTTTCATAGTGGTTATTTTTTAAGAAGTTAGTAGTAAATAATTGATAAACAGTGTTCTATCAAATTTACTAAAAAAATAACTACGATGATTTAAAAAGAGGTAATATCTACACGGACTGATTTTTAAGAGACGAATCTATAAAAGCCAGAGCTTCGATACGATCCTGATTCAAGCGGGATTTTAAAGCTTCCAGCGAATCAAATTTTTGTTCTTCGCGAATATAATGCAATAAAGAAACTTCGATATTTTGATCGTATATGTCTTTGTCAAAATTAAAAAGATGTACTTCAATGGTTTGTTTTTCCCCATTAACTGTTGGATTAAATCCAATATTCATCATTCCGTAAACAGTTTCCTGATTTACGACAGCTTTAACTACATAAACACCAATTTTTGGAATCAGTTTGTAATCTTCTTCGATATGAATATTGGCAGTAGGAAAACCAATTGTTCTTCCCAGTTGTTTTCCTTTTACAACAGTTCCGTTCAGGAAATAATGATATCCTAAATATTCATTTGCCAAATCCATATTGCCTTCATTCAATGCTTTTCTGATTTTGGTTGAACTAACCGAAACATCCTGAATTTCTTCAGCTGAAATTTGTTCGACTTCAAATCCGTATTCGGTTCCAAAAGCAATTAAATCATCAATGTTTGCAGTACGGTTTCGTCCGAAACGATGATCATGTCCAATAATAATTTTTTGAATTTGAAATTTGTCCACCAAAATAGAACTGACAAATTCTTCTGCTTTTAATCTGGAAAAACTTTCGTCAAAAGGATGAACAATTAAATTTTCAATACCGGATGCTTCCAGAAGTTGGGTTTTTTCTGTAATAGTATTGAGTAATTTAATTTCAGATTTTTCCTGAAGTACCATTCGCGGATGCGGGAAAAAAGTAAGAACTAAACTTTCGTACTTTCCATTTTCAGTATTTTGTGTAATTCGTTCAAGAATTTTTTTATGACCAATATGTACGCCGTCAAAGGTTCCCAGAGTTAAAATCGTCTTCTTGGTTGACTGAAAATCGTTTATAGAATTAAAAAGCTTCAAAACAAATTATTTAAGATGCTGCAAATTTATACTATTCTCTCTTAAATTTAATACTAAGCGAAATCGAATTTAATCCCGATTTTCATTCTTTTTCGTGAAATTAGCCAACTCGTCTGTCAAACAGCATTAATTGTCGTATATATTGTACAATTTAAATTAAATGGACTAATTTTGATATTATATTTTTACCGTATGAAAAAATTATTACTTTATCTGCTTTTTATTTTTTGCTGCCTCAGTGCCAGTGCTCAGAACAATGAGTTGTGGCAGAAAATAACTTCGTCGTCTTCGCTTACGCGAAAGGGAACCGGAGAATCGGGTAAATTATATTATAAACTAAATGCAGATCTTCTTAGCTCTAAACTGACTTCTGCCATAAGTAAGACGGCAAAAAATACAGGATCGGAAATTACCATTCCTAATACAGAAGGAAAACTGGAACGTTTTTCTGTTTGGGAATCTTCCAATTTTGATCCGGAATTGCAGGCAAAATATCCCGAAATAAGAGCTTACGAAGGGCAGGGAATAGACGATAAAACGGCTAAAATTCATTTTAGCGTCGCACCAATCGGAATGCAGACCATGGTTTTTCGACCGGCAAAACCAACAGAATATATAGAGCAGAATCCTGATAATAAATCTGAATATGTTTTGTTTAAATCTGCAGATAATGCAGCATCAAAAATGAATTTAGATTGTCAGACCGCTGACGTAATTACAGAAAGCAAATCGACAACTTCAAAAACAGCTTCTAATGCAAAAGCCCTTAAAACATTTCGACTGGCATTATCGTGCACAGGCGAATACGCCACCTTTTTTGGCGGTACGAAAGCAGGTGCCCTGGCAGGAATGAATGCTACATTAACCCGCGTAAATGGTGTTTTTGACAAAGATCTTTCTGTAAAATTGATTTTAATAGCCAACAATGATGCAGTGGTATATCTGGATGCGGCTACAGATCCTTACTCAGCGCCTTCAGTTGGGGCTGCAGATCCGGGAGGAACCTGGGGGCAGGAAGTGCAGACTACTTTGACCAACGTAATTGGTAACGCAAATTACGATATCGGGCATTTATTTGGAGGTTCCGGCGGTGGCGGAAATGCCAATTGTATTGGTTGTGTATGTGTGAATCCGACTTCGGGTACTCCTCTGGGAAAAGGAAGCGCTTATACCTCGCCCTCAGATGGTAAGCCACAGGGCGATACATTTGATATTGATTTTGTCGCACACGAAATGGGACATCAGCTGGGTGGTTCTCATACTTTTTCGCATACGGGAGAAGGATCGGGAACGCAATACGAGCCGGGAAGTGGTTCTACCATTATGGGATATGCGGGTGTGACCCGAAATTATGATGTTCAGAATAATTCTGATGACTATTTTTCCTATGGAAGCATCATTCAGATACAAAATAATTTAGCCGGCAAAACCTGTCCCGTTACCACAGTAATTACCAATAATCCTCCTGTTATTGGTGCCGGAGCAGATTATACAATTCCGATCAGTACACCTTTTGTTTTAACAGGAACAGGTTCAGATGCAGAAGGTCATCCTATAACATACACCTGGGAACAATTTGATAGCGCAGTAACGACTTTTGGATCAAATAGTATTGCGTATGCAACAAAACCAGACGGACCAATGTTTAGATCTTTTGCGCCTACAACATCGCCGGTGCGTTATTTTCCGGCATTAAGTTCGGTACTAAACAATCAATTGACTACCACCTGGGAATCTGTTTCATCTATTGCAAAAACAATGAATTTTACGTTAACAGGAAGAGACAACGCTCCAGCCGGAACGGCACAAACCAATACAGACGCAATGGTTGTAACGGTTAGCGCTGCAGCAGGTCCGTTTGCGGTGACTTCTCAAAATACTGAAAATATTGGCTGGACAAAGGAATCTGCTCAAACGATTACCTGGAGCGTAAATAACACGAACACACTACCAGGGTCTTCTGCGGTAAATATTAAATTATCTATTGACGGAGGTCTGACATTTCCAACTATTTTGGCTTCTAATACTCCAAATGATGGCTCAGAAACTGTTTTGATTCCGTCCGGAATTGATGTTTCTACCAATTGCAGGCTTTTAATCCAGCCTGTTGCTAATATTTATTATGCAGTAAACAGCACTCCGTTTGCAATAGGTTATAACGTTTCTACCAATTGCGCGACCTATAATTTTGAAGGAGGATATTCTACCGGTTTAGGATCTGCTTTTATCACTAAAAGCGTATCTGTACCAGGTTCAACGGGAACTATATCAGACGTGAATGTTGCAGTTAATGTGACGCATGGAAGATTTTCAGATCTTGAAATACAAATTGTGAGCCCGGCGGGAACAGTAGTTTCTCTCTTTAATAAAAGCTGCGCAAGTACAAACTCTACTCTTGCATTACAATTTGATGACAGCGGATCTGCTTTAAATTGTAGTACCACAGCAAGTCAGATTGTAATTCCGGCCAGTGCTTTAAGTGCTTTTAATGGCGAGAATCCTCAGGGAAACTGGATTTTCAGAGTCCGTGATAATGTTGTTGGAATGTTAGGAACAATAAATTCTGCTTCTGTAAATATTTGCAACAGAACTTTTACACTTGGAGATTCAGATTTTGATAATATTGATTTTGCCTTGTATCCCAATCCGAATAAAGGATTTTTTACAATTCAGTTTGCAAGAGACTCCACAAGAGAGGTAAAAGTATATGTTCATGATATTTTAGGAAAATACATTTACAACAAAACTTTTCAGGGTTCGGGATATTTTATTCAGGATATTCAGTTACCAAATGTGCCATCGGGCGTTTATTTTGTAACCGTTACAGACGGAGAAAAAAGAACTATAAAAAAAATAATCATAAACTAATCTGAAATTTCAAATCTGAAATTTCAGATTTAAACGTTAGTGTGCCATTGCCATACAGATCATGCTAATCTTTGCTCCGGGAATTTTTAGCAAAGCTCTGGAACAGGCTTCTATCGTAGCTCCTGTTGTAAAAACATCATCTACAATTAAAAAATGTTTGTTGTGATCGGATTCAGAAAATTCGACATCAAAAATACTTTCAATATTTTCAGATCTTCCCAAGAGGTTTTTCTTTGATTGTGTTTTGGTATATACTTTTCGAATCAAAACATTGTCATTAAAAGGAATTTTGAAACCGGCTGCAATTGCATTTCCAAAAGTTGTAACCTGATTATAACCGCGTTCTTTAAACTTTTTTTTGTGAAGCGGAACCGGAATTACGACATCAAAAGGAATCGGCAGTTCAAGTTCCTTTAAATCCTCAGCATACCAGCTTCCTAAAACAGTACCAATTTCCTGATGACCTTTGTATTTAAGGTTATGAATAAGTTCCTGAACCATTCCCTTTTTATTGAAATACAAAAATGCAGCTGCAAACTGAATATCAATTTTGCCGTAAAACTTCTTTATTGCTTCATTTTTGGGATCTAAATGATATTGAGTCAGAGGCATTTCATGTCTGCAAATGGTACAGAATACATTTTCATTCTGAAGTAAAAGAGAACGGCAACCATCGCAGACTTTCGGGAAAAAAAGATTTATTATGTAATTAATCACAAAAAGAAAGTTTTTATTTACAAAAGTAACAAAATCAATCGCTCAATCTTTATAATTTTTCTTTTTTTTAAAGGTACTTTTTATATTTTTGCATCACTATGGCAAAACAAGAAGATTTATTTAAGAATGTGGTTTCGCACGCAAAAGAGTACGGATTTATATTTCCGTCAAGCGAAGTTTACGACGGATTGAGTGCTGTTTATGATTATGCACAAAATGGAGTCGAATTAAAAAAGAATATCCGTGAATATTGGTGGAAATCAATGGTTCAGATGAACGAGAATATTGTCGGCCTTGATGCGGCAATATTGATGCACCCAACAACCTGGAAAGCTTCCGGACACGTTGATGCATTTAATGATCCGTTAATTGATAATAAAGATTCTAAAAAAAGATATAGAGCAGACGTTTTGGTGGAAGATTTTGCTGAAAAAATTCACCAGAAAGCTCAAAAAGAAATCGAAAAAGCAAAAGCGCGTTTTGGCGATGCATTCAATGAACAGGAATTTGTAACTACAAACGGTAGGGTAGTTGAATATCTAGCTAAAGAAAGAGAAATCAGAGAGCGTTTAGGACGTTCTTTAGGAAACGGAGATCTGGAAGATGTAAAAGCTTTGATCGAAGAACTTGAAATTGCCGATCCTGAAACCGGTTCTAAAAACTGGACAGACGTAAAGCAATTCAACCTAATGTTCGGAACTAAACTTGGAGCTTCTGCAGAATCTGCAATGGATTTATACCTTCGTCCGGAAACGGCTCAGGGTATATTTGTTAATTTCCTGAATGTTCAGAAATCAGGTCGTATGAAAGTTCCTTTCGGAATCGCGCAGACTGGTAAAGCATTTAGAAATGAAATTGTTGCGAGACAGTTTATTTTCCGTATGCGTGAATTTGAACAGATGGAAATGCAGTTTTTTGTACGTCCGGGAGAAGAAATGCAATGGTACGAGCACTGGAAAGCAACTCGTTTAAACTGGCATTTATCTTTAGGATTAGGAAAAGAAAATTACCGTTTTCACGATCACGAAAAGTTAGCGCACTACGCCAATGCTGCGGCAGATATCGAGTTTAATTTCCCATTCGGATTTAAAGAATTAGAAGGAATTCACTCCCGTACTGATTTTGACTTAAAAGCGCACGAACAATATTCAGGAAGAAAATTACAATATTTTGATCCGGAACTAAATGAAAACTATGTTCCTTATGTAGTTGAAACCTCTGTTGGTTTAGATCGTATGTTTCTGGCTGTTTTTGCCACTTCATTAAAAGAAGAAACTTTAGAAGACGGTTCTACAAGAACAGTTCTGAAATTGCCTGCGGTTTTAGCACCAACAAAAGCTGCAATTTTGCCATTGGTTAAAAAAGACGGTTTGCCGGAAGTTGCAAAGAAAATCATCGAAGATCTGAAATGGGACTTCAATGTGGCTTATGATGAAAAGGATGCTGTGGGACGTCGTTACAGAAGAGCAGATGCCTTGGGAACGCCTTTCTGTATTACGGTAGATCATCAGACGCTTGAAGACGAAACAGTAACTATTCGCCACAGAGATACAATGAAACAAGATCGTGTAAAAATTACAGAATTAAGAGCTATTATCGAAAACGAAGTTTCGATGAAAAACTGGTTAATGAAAATGTAATCTTTGCCGTTTATTATAATGATCCCAAATTCCGTATGGAGTTTGGGATTTTTGATTTTTAAAATCACGTATTTTACCGATGTATTTTGCATTTTATCTTTTTGTATCAACATTTTGTTGTATTATGTTAACAATGAAAGGACTAAAAATCAAAAATCCGTAATTTTGGATGCAGAAAATTCCAAACACAAAACTTATTCACAGAAGATAAAATTAAATGTTTTAATTGTGAAGTGAAGAAAGTAACAAAACCAAAATTTGAAAAAGTATTCGTATATTATAATTGATGATGATGCTGAAAGTATTTTGAAGACCAAAACGACTGCTTCAGGTTTTTCAGAATTATCTTTTACGGCATCTGCATCAAATTTTCAAGAAGGTTTGCACTTGGTTTTAGAACATAAACCCGCTTTAATATTTCTGGAAATCGATCCTAAAGATACTTCCAGTCAGTTGTCTTTAACTTTTATAAGCGAGCTGCACCGGTTTTTTCAGGAGATTCCTAAAATTATTATTACCACCGGACACAAAGACAAAGCTTTTGATGCCATTCAATACGGCGTTTTTGATTATCTATTAAAACCTCTCACGCATGTTGATCTCTTAAAGACGGTTTTGAAGCTTAAAAAAGCACATTTAGAGCCTAAAACGCTGCCAGTAAAAGAAGAGCCAACTTCTATTGTAATTGATAATGTCAATAATGTTACCATCCCGCAACATATCGAAAAGCCTTTGATAATTTGTATAAAATCGTATGGCGATTATCGGTACCTTAGTGCAGATGATATCTGTTACTTTCAGGCCGATAATAATTCGACCGATATTTATTTGAATACTGGTGAAATGATAACAGCATTTAAAACGTTAAAACATTTTGAAAGTGTTTTGACTTATCCGTTTATACGCATTCATAATAGTTATGTTATTAATCGAAATTATATTTCAAGAATTCACAGCGGAAACTCAATATGTTACATTAAAAACTCCGCAAAAAAGATTCCTTTTTCCAAAACTTACCGCTCAAATGTAGAGAAAATTATAGCCGATTTTTCCGCAGGAAATTACTTAGAGATCTAAAAACTAGATGTTTACATAGATTTGCTATGCATTGACTATCAATTGGGTATGTTCTACCACAAAGTCATTTTTTCGTATAAATTTTTTTGTGTACTGATATTAATTTTACACCATGATTCGCAGCAAACAGCGGTCATTCTCCAAAAATTAAATCAAACATAAAATTCAGGTCATGAAAAAAACAGTTTTGTCAATCGCATTATTTTCTTTAATCGCAGTATCAACTTCTTTCGCTTCAGCAGACAACAGCAAAATGATTTCAGAATCACAAATATCTGTAGATCCAACTAAGGATACTAGTGGAGCAAACGGAACTGGTGCAACTACTATTGGAAGTAAGAAACACGATTTCCAATTAGTTAGAAACGAAGAGTTAAATACAGCTAACCACTCAAATTTCTCAAATATTAATCAATCTATTGGTGCAACCAAAAAAATAGATTAATTTTTAAAAAATATAAAAAAAAGCTGTCAAATTTTGACAGCTTTTTTTTTGTGTATATACTTTTAGTATTTTTGGTGAAAATCAAAAAGCTATTGAGAAAATATTGCCCAATACTATTATTTTTATTTTTTATTTTTCTTAATTGTACTAAGAAGAACGGGCATGTTAATGATCTAAATTCCTCAAAAGACAGTCTCCCTGTTTATCTCTCATTAGCGAACGATGATAATTTAAACTATGAATTTAGGCAGAACTACGCTCAAAAAGCATTCAGTATAGTATCAAATCAGAATAACGATTCGATAAGCAGAGTTAATTTGTTTAAGATTGCCAATCGTTATTACAACATGAATGACTTAAAATCTTATCGTAAGGTTTCAGAACTTGTGCTGAATAAATCTATTAGCGCAAATGATTTTGTCAGCATTGCTAAAGCCTATACTTACTTGGGCGATTATTACAGTCTTAAAACAATTTCGGATAGTGCTTACAGAAACTACTATAAAGCCCAAAAAATTTATCTCCAGATTGATGATAAGCTTAATTTAGCGAAGACACTTTTAAGTAAGGGAAGTCTTCAATACAATGAGTCTGATTTTTTTGAAAGTGAAATATCTGTTTTTAAAGCTTTGGCAATATTAAAGGATCAAAAAAATGTAAATGATAAGCTTTATGAATGTTATAATCTTCTTGGTGTTCTTTATAACGAAAGAGAAGAATATAATAAAGCGTTGGAATATCAGAATAAGGCAATTAGCACTTTAAGCGATAGCTCGATACCTGCTGATCTTCAGTTAAAAGCTACTTCATTAAACAATATCGGATTTGTTTACATGCGCATGAACAATTATAAAAATGCGATGTACTATTTTCAAAAAGGTCTGCAAGAGGAAAATTTATTTAGAGATAAGCCCATATTATATGCAATATTGCTGGATAATCTGGCTTATTCTAAATTTAAATCTGGTAAAATGGACGGACTACCCGATCAGTTTTTCAGATCATTAAAAATTAGAGATAGTCTTGGACTGAAAACTGCGATGATATCCAATCAAATTCACTTATCTGAATATTTTGCGTCTAAAAAAGATACCTTTAGAGCCATACAATTTTCAAAGCAGGCTTTATTTATTTCCCGTTCATCAGATAAGGTGAGTAATACATTAACAGCTTTAAAACAAATTGCAATTATAGATCCTAAGAATGCCTCTGCTTATTCTAAAGAATACATCAGACTGAATGATCAAATGCTAAAAACGGAGCGAAACATGGGAGAGAAGTTTTCCCGCATCGAATACGAAACCAACGAAATAAAAGATCAAAACTCCAATCTTCAGGAGAAAAATAAAACTTTAGTATATGTTTTTAGTATTTGTACTTTATTAGGATTATTTTTTTATGTTTACAAAACCCAGCAGGCAAAAAATCGCGAGCTGCTTTTTAAGCAACAACAACAGATTGCAAACGAAGACATTTATAATTTAATGCTTTCGCAGCAAAATGAAATTGAACTCACCAGAATAAAAGAAAAGAAAAAAGTTGCGCAGGATTTACACGATGGTGTTTTAGGCAGAATGTTCGGTATCAGAATTAGTATGGACAGTCTGGATAAAGTCGATGAAGCAGAAGCTTCCTTAAAGAGAAAAAAGTATCTGGCCGAATTGAAAAATATTGAGCAGGACATTCGCGAAATTTCTCACGATTTAAACAGGGAAAAATCTGAATTAATTAATAATTTTGTTGTTATACTTCATAAATTATTTGAGGATCAGATTAATACTTATAGTTCAAAGTTAATTACAACCTTCGATCCGGAGATTAAATGGGATTCTATAAGTAACAATATCAAAATTAATCTGTACAGAATTATTCAGGAAGGGCTTCAGAACTGTAATAAATACGCAAATGCAGATATAATAAAAGTGGCGTTTGCAAACGAAAATAATAATTTGGTTTTAACTATTGAAGATGACGGAATAGGATTTAATACCAACAGAACCAAAAATGGAATAGGCCTGCATAATATAGAATACAGAGCGGCTGAGTGTAAGGGTACCGTTACTATACAATCTGCCAAAGGAGAAGGCACGATTCTTCATGTAGAAATTCCATTAGATTCAAAATAATAACCTGCAACATAATGACATTGGATTTACGAGCCCCAGTTTCTCAATTAATTAAAAAAAACATTCTTATAGTAGATGATCATCCGTTTATTATTGAGGGATATAAGAATGCAATTACCCGTTATAATCCGAAACAATATGAGTTTGCCATTTATCAGGCACATGATTGTAAATCGGGTTATGAAATTATTGAGGATTCAAATTCGCCCCAATTTGATATTGCTTTTTTAGATATCAGTATGCCGCCTTATGAGGAAAAGGAGATTTTTTCGGGGGAAGATCTGGCAAGACTGCTTTTGAAAAAGATGCCTTCCTGTAAAATTGTTCTCCTGACGATGTATACAGAATTGCTGAAGATTAAAACAATCATCAGAACCATTCAGCCTAATGGATTAATCATTAAAAATGACCTGACTTTTGATGAATTGCTTCTGGCTTTTGATAAAGTACTGAAAAGTGAAAAATATTACAGTCAGTCTGTAGTTAAAATGCTGAATCAATCGACTCATAATGCAATTGAAATTGATCAGTATGATAAACAAATATTAATTCATCTGGAAAAAAGAACTTCGATTGACGAAATGCTGCAGCAAATACCGATTTCTCTAAATGCAATTGAAAAACGCAAGAAGCATTTAAAAGATCTACTCAAAATTAGAAACAATTCAGACGAGGATCTGATTAAGGAAGCCCGAAGCAAAGGACTTTTTTAAATGAATTCAAATAAAAAAATCCAAATTCCGATTACTAGCTGTCGGAATTTGGATTTTTTTTATTTAGAGTTTAGAACGCTATTCTGTTAAGGCGTCCCATCCACGTGCTTTTAAAGCGATTTTTGTATTTGCACGGGTTACAAGGTGAATTCCTTCGTTTTCTTCAGCCATATGTCCGATAACAGAGAAATTCGGATTCCCTTTTATTTTGTCAAAATCATTGATGTCGATAGTAAACAAAAGCTCATAATCCTCGCCTCCATTAATGGCAACCGTTGTGCTGTCAATATTAAATTCTTCGCAAGTCGACATAAATTGAGGATCAAGCGGCAATTTATCTTCATATAAATTACAGCCTACTTTTGATTGTTTGCAGATGTGCATAATTTCAGATGATAAACCGTCTGAGATATCAATCATTGAGGTTGGTTTAATGTCTAATGCATGAAGCAAAGTACGAACATCTTTTCTGGCTTCAGGTTTCAATTGACGTTCTACCAAATAAGTATACGGATCTAGATCGGGCTGATTATTAGGATTGACCTGAAAAACCTGTTTCTCACGTTCCAAAACCTGCAATCCCATATAGGCGGCACCAAGATCACCGGTTACAACTAATAAATCGGTTTGTTTGGCGCCATTACGGTAAACCAATTCCTCTTCGTCTGCTTCTCCAATTGCGGTAATGCTGATAATTAAACCTTTTTGAGATGAGGTTGTATCTCCGCCAATTACGTCAACTTTATATTCTTTAGCGGCATGTGTAATTCCCGCAAATAATTCTTCTAAAGCTTCCAGTGGGAAACGGTTGGAAACTGCCAGCGAAACTGTTATTTGTGTTGGTTTGGCATTCATGGCGCAAATGTCTGAAACATTAACAACAACAGATTTGTAACCTAAATGTTTTAACGGCATGTAAGCCAAATCAAAGTGAACCCCTTCGATTAATAAATCGGTAGAAACGACTACTTTTTTGTTTTTAAAATCGAGAACAGCAGCGTCATCTCCAATACTTTTTAAAGTAGATTCCTGAGTAACATCAAAATTTTTAGTCAAATGTTCAATTAAACCAAATTCGCCTAATTGAGCAATACTTGTTCTTTGTTGATTTTTATCTTCAATCATTTTATTTAAGGTGCAAAGGTTTTTAGGTTGCAAAGGTACAAAGGTTTTTTCCTTAAAGCTGCTAAGTTTTTATAAACGTTATGTGTATTTGTAAAGATGCACTGTTGCGTTTGAATGCAGTTTTCAAAACAGGTGGTCATTTATAATCTCAGATTTCGAAAAAAATCTTGTAAGACCGCGTGAAGGATGGCAGCAAGTTACCGAAGTAACGCGGACAGCCTGACAGCATCCTGATAAGAGAGCGAATAACCACCATCTTAATTTGCTCTCTTATCGGGATGGTGGCACGCCCAAATATTATCGCTTCATACTAAAGTGAGCTTTAAATTCCTGAATTACGCCATCTTTGGTATAGGTAGCGCTGAACCAGTAGTCTGTAGAAGGAAGTTCTTCACCATTGAAATTGCCATCCCAGCCCATTCCGGAAGGCTTGATCCTTTTTAAGAGTTTGCCATATCTGTCGAAAATACTAATAAAGGCATCTGGCTCGTAAGCGAGATCCGGAATGTTCCAGGTGTCGTTGTAACCATCGCCGTTTGGAGTGAAAAATTTTGGATATTTGAGCACTTTCGCAAATAAGATAAGATTGTCGCAACTCGCTTTGGTATCTTTTATTGTAATCGCATGTTCTCCGGAATCAACATTATGAAAGATATTGTCTGTTTGAAAATCACCATCGTCGAGTTGGTATTCATAGGTTCCAAAACCATATATAAGATTCACAATGATATCAATATTTTCTGTAAAATCATCAGATACGCTAACCGTTGCCACCGCCTGACTGGATTTGTCGACCGTTACAGTGGTCGGATTATAACCGCAGTCGCTACCCACATCGGGTACGTTTTTAACCGGAACAACGGTGTAGATACCTGTTTGTGTTGCCGTGTAAGTAGGGCCGGTACTAATTTTATTTCCCTGCAGATACCATTCGACTGTATAATCAGGTGAGGTTACTCCTGAATTTAAAAGTGTTGAATGCTGTAAAGTTCCCGTTTGATAATCCACACAAATGATTCCGTTTTGTATCGATAAGTTTTTAAGCGGATAAATAGTAATATCAAAATCATCCTGGGCAAAACAACTGGAATTTGTCGCTGCAGCTGCATATATATACATTTTTTGGCTGGCATTTATTTTTTGTCCTGCTTCGTATCGGGTCCCTGTTGCATTGGGTGCGCTGTAATAATTTCCTACTGCTAAAGAGGGTAAAGTATAACTTCCGCAAATAGCGACATCGGGAGTGCTGTTGAGTACCGGGGTTTGAGATATATTTACTGAAAAACTCTTTTCGCTAAAACAGGTTAGTCTTGTACCCGACACAGCATAAACATAAACGGCCTGTGAATTGGTAATAACCGTTCCGACCGGAATAACGGGTCCCTTTCCTCCGGGCTGTCCATAATAATTGCCTAGTTGTAAAGCTGGTAAAGTATAACTGTCACAAACCGTAACATTGCTGAAATTGCCAACATCAATGCCGTTGTAATTAACTTTGAAAAAGGTTTCATTGGAGCACGAAGTAAAATCGGCCCACTCATTATAAATATAAATGGTCTGAGTGGTGTTAATGGCTGTTCCTTCAGCCAGCTGAATACCCAGACCTTTTGGACCTCCTGTAGCGGTATAATATTTTCCATTTTTCAATTTGGGTAGTTTAAAATCAGTACAGGTTACCACATCTGTAAAGCTGTCCACCGGAGGCAGAGGTCTGATTTCGACAGTAAAACTATGTTCATTGGTACATTTTGGACCTACAGAATAAACATAAATAATTTGCGTTGAGGTAATAGCGTCACCAGCTTTTAGAGATTGCCCTCCGCCATTGGTTTTTGTAAAATAGTTACCGTTTGTCAACGGAGGAAGGACATACCGACTGCATTCCAGTCTGTTGGCTGGCGTATCGACTAATGGTAGGGGATCGATAGTAATGACATAATTAAGATTTTCGGTACAATTGGGCGAAGTGGTGGTAGCAGCATAATAATAGACAGTTTGTGAATTGGTAATAACAGTTCCGGCCGGGATATTTCTGCCCTGACCACCAGGACTTTCATAATAACCGCCAATAGCAACCGCAGGCAAAGTAAAACTTCCACATCTTGAAATCGGAACAAAAATTGGAGAATTTACAATGTCGATTTTAAAAGAATATTCATTGGTACATCTTCCGTCATTTGCAAAAATATAAACAGTCTGGCTCGAAGTTATTCGGTCACCGGCATTTAACGCTCTTCCTGAACCTCCGGAAGAGGTGAAGTACCGTCCGTTTGTTAAAGCAGGCAGTGTATACGAATCGCAAGTGACCACGTTTGTAGGTTTATCTATCAGTGGTAAAGGATGAACGGTAAAGGGTACAGCGGTGTCACGACAGACTGCGCCATTAATTACGGCATAATAATAAATAGTCTGACTGGTTGTAAACACTGTTCCTTCGGCAATAGCGCCTCCCTGTCCGCCTGGCTGGGTAAAAAAACCGCCTGCAGGTACACGAGGCACTATATATTGACCACAGGCTTCTTTTTGAAAACCAATCTCGTAAATAAGTGTTACATTAAAGCTGCTTTCATTGGTGCAGTTGTTTTCATTTGGGCCTTTATAAATATAGTAAGTACCTCCTTTAGTGACAATATATCCGGCGTTAAGTTTAGTTCCTGTTCCGTTAACTGATGTATTGTATTCGCCATTTTGAATTGGCGGCAACGTATAACTATTACACGCAATCACATTTGGAAGTCGATCTACTGACGGAAGGGAATTTATGATTATATTAAAATTAACCGTCGCATAACAAACAGAGTTTGAAATATTTTCAATACGAACCCAAATTATCCTTGTTGACTGAGAAGATGATGCTATAAATGCTTTCGGATCCGAAATGTTGTTTCTGGCACTATTAGCATCTGCTTCGCTGCTGTAATACCTGATTTTATATTGAGCAGGATTTAAGCCGTTTAAAATTACAGGCTCCTGTACAGTTAAATCAACAGAGATATTTCCGGAAATGTTGTCACAAACATTGATATTTGGTGGTTTTACAACATTGATGGGTTCCGTTACTAATAATGTAAATGAAGCTAAATTATCGCAAAAGAAAGCTTTATCATAAACCGGTACGGCCTTTATGTATATCGTTTGATTACCCGGACTTACATACGATTTCAATTGATTTTCGGGTATCGTTGGTCCGTTTGAATTAGCTGCAGCTAAAGAATCAAAATAATAAATAGCATATTTAGCCGGATCAATTCCTAACGAAGTTAAATTATTAAGCGTTAGATCATACTGATAATTTCCGTTTGCACTGTAGCAGGCAGTTATATTTTGTGGAGATTTAATCAGAAGCTGATCAACCACAACTTCGTCTGTAATGACACAGCCCGAAAGAGTTGCTGTAACGGCATAAGTTCCGGGTCTGTCGAGGGTCAGCGAATTGCTGGTTTCATTTGGAATTACTGCTCCGTTTAATGTCCACGTATAATTGAAGTTTCCCACAATATCAGACTTAAGGGTAATTTTTTCTCCATCACAGATGGTTCTGTCCGGGCCTAAATTCATAGTAGTCATAAAACTGCCACCTTTTATAAATACAGCGGAGTCATAATTACTATCGTTGTAATCACCAATAGCCAGTTTTATGCGGTAAGTTCTGTTAGGAATAACCGTTGAAGCCGCGGTTAAAACTTTAGTTTCGCCTCTCATATTAATGGGCGACTGAGCAGGATTGATAACATTATAACGATCAAACAAATTAGCATTAGCAGACAGACAAGACGAATTGTATTGCTGATCCCTGATATTCTTTACAGAAACAGGGGTACTGGTTCCTGGAACTACAGCAAGATTTGTAGAAGTTCCCGTGGTTAAATCGGTTAATATAAAAGCAAAAACGTCGCTAAAGCCACATTGAAATTCGCCATATTCATTTGAAGCAAAAAGAAAATCGAAACTAAAATTACTTGATAAGGGAGTAAAATCAAATTGAAGAAAACTTACATCGGTCACGGGTACAATTTGTCCGTTGCTGTCACTAATATTCTGCAGGTCGCTGTCGGTTGCATTATTCAGTTTACTGCTTTCGTTAGCGCCGGTGTACGAACCCTCGGTGTATTTCGCTATTCCGTTTCGTATTATGATTCCGCTCGATATTGGAAAGTTTGGATTAGTGTTTGTGAATTTACCAATACCCCGGGTTGACGAAAATTTGAAATTACTTTCGTTAGAACAGCCATTTTGCATCAATTCTGTCCGTACCAGTTCGGGTATACTCAAAGTAGTAGTATCGACTGCAATTCCTTGTGATGAGGATACGTTCGAAAATAATACTAAAAGTAATAGCAGAGCAGCTCTCATAATTCATATTTCATTTTATTGGCTTACTTAAAGTTACAAAATTATTTATTTTAATTTTCTAGCTTTCAGTATTTTATGATTTGCAATCGCTTTTTTACCAAAACAGCAATTGTAGTTGAAATTTTGTTAAAATTTAGAAGTTTTACTTATTGACAAAAATTATTTTTTCCTGCTGACAAACTGTTGTCACCGGGCCATTTTACTTTTGAAGTATTAAAAATATTTAAACTTTAAAACCATGAAAACGTTAGAAGCACAAGTTATTACGAAAGAAGATTTACTAAAACACTGGCAAGGTCACCGCGCTTTAACGCGTCGTGTAATTGAACTTTTTCCTGAAAAAGATTTTTTTGAATTTTCAATAGGAGGAATGCGAACTTTTGCACAGCTGACAGATGAACTTTTAGCAATTGCATCTCCGGCTTTGAAAGGAATTGTAAATCGTGAAATTAAACCATTTGGAGAAAATGCGGAGAAATTAATTTTTAAAGCGCAATATCTTGAAAAATGGGATCAGGCGACAGAAGAAATTAACAAGGACTGGGAAAAATTAAATGTTGAAGATTTTAATGAAACGTTTAATTTATTTGGGCAGTATGAATTTCCTATAATTCACAATATTTTGTATTTTATTGATAATGAAGTGCACCACCGCGGTCAGGGTTATGTGTACCTGAGAGCTCTTGGAATCGAACCTCCATTTTTCTGGGAAAGACCATAATTCAGATAGAGATATAAAAAAACTCCTCAATCTTAAGACTTCGAGGAGTTTTTTTTATTCCAGTAATCGTTTTTTATTTAATTCAAGTAATTCCAGTGTTCTGGTTTTGAGTGTTTCAGGTTCGAGAATTCTGGCATAATCACCAAACATTATAAACCATCTCGGAAAACCATTTTCCAAATCACGGCACATAAACGTCATTTCGATCTCATCTCCAATTTCTTTTTCAGAGACAAAACCATGGTATTTTCTATCAAAAGCCACATAATGTGCTATTTTCTTTTCAATCAGAATACGGACCTTAGTTGTTGGAATAGTTTCCGATTTATTAAGATAGGTTTCCAGCGAATCGTGTTCCAGTGTAAAATCTAAATCTGTTTTTTTCAGGTTTTGAATCCGGTCGGTTCGAAATTGTCTGTAATCTTTTCGAAGGTGACAATATCCTAAAAAATACCAATTATTATTATCATGAAAAACGCCGACAGGTTCTAAATTTCTTTCTGTTAACTCTTCCTTTCCGAAGGTTTTGTAGGTTAGCAGAATTTGTTTCTTCTCGGCAATACTTTCGAATAAAACCGCTAATGTATTAGGCGAATTGTTATGAAACATAGGTTCTGCAGTTTGCATTACTACTCTTGATTCTATGTTAGAAAGCCAGTCCTTATCTGTGTTTCGAAGCACAGATTTTAGTTTGTACATTGCAGAAGCATAATGATTTCCTAAAACCGGATCCGTAAATTTCTGCATTAGTTTTTCGGCGGCAATAAAACTGCTCACTTCTTCCCGTGTAAACATTACCGGCGGAAGACGATAACCTTCCATCAAAGCATAACCTACTCCGGCTTCACTATAAATAGGAACACCAGAAGCCTCGAGAGTTCGAATGTCCCGGTAAATAGTTCGTAAACTGCAATCAAAACGATCAGCTAATTCCTGTGCTTTTACAATTTTCTTCGATTGTAATTGGATCAGAATGGCGACAATTCGGTCAAATCGTTTTGGGGTTTCGTCCATTTGTTAGGGTTGTGGATTTTGATTCAAAGGTAAAAAATAGCAAAGAACTTTTAAAAAAGATTGTAATGAGATTGAAATTTAATTCATTTTTGAGATTTGGTAAAAGATTTAAGCGTATAGTGCTATTAGTTTGACTTTTGAAGGTATTTTTTGTTTGTTTTTCAATGTAATATTGATAATAAAAAGAATCTTTTTTATAAATGTTAAAGTTAGAAACATAAAACATTTACAACGACTCAGGTTCAATAATTTTTAAATTTAATATTATCAAAAACTATACAATGCGTTTATCATATTCTTATCTAATATTTATTTCTTTACTATTTTTAAGTTGCAGTCAAAATAGCAATTCCAAAAAAAATAATGTCGATTTAGTTGCAGATTCACTTCCATTATTCAAACCAGAATCTGTAAAAATTACAGATGATTATTCGCCCGAACATCCGTTGGAGGTTTTAACAATTGATAAAAACTGTTTGAATGAGGAACAGCAACTGTCTTTAACCACAAGGCAAATTAATCCGTGGCAAATATTACTTAAACTGTTTCCGGGTAAGCAATATGTTTTATTATCTAAAAAATCTGCGGATACACCTGGTGCACAATCAGATACACTTATTAGTTGGAATTGTAAAAACAAAGTATCTAATACAAAAGAGGATTATCCTTTTCCTTATGAAAACGGTGTGCTTACTCGTTTAAAGAGTCAGAGTAATTATAAAGATAGTAAAGGGAATTTATTTAAAATTATAACTTTTGAGCATCGGTCAAAAGAAGATTTGGGCGATTATTTAACAGGCTTTTCATATTTCGGAGTGCCAATTACTATTGGTGTAATAAAATTAGCATGGGTCAATAATTTCTGGGAGATAAGAACATTTCAACCCAATATTTCTTCAGACGACAAGTATTTTGGAGAAATTGAAGAACTATTAGAGATAGGTAAAGATCAGTATGCAATTAGCATTCAATCAAGTTCGGGTGAAACAACAGTTCAAAGCGTAGGTAGAACTTCTTATACACTGTTTGCGGGAATTAATGGTAAATATCGTAATGTTTTCCAGATAAAAGAACTTAATCTCACCTGTCCTATTGGATCATGGAATGGAATTGTTACGGTAGATAAAACACAAAGTAAACCACTTTTTAAGGATGTAATTGTAAATATAAAAGGTCAATGTAATCATAATGAAGATGATTTATTAATATATCCGGAAGAACTTGAATCCTTCATGAAAAAAAATAAACACATAAAATCATTAGATTTTACTATCAAAAGCACATACACCTATAATGGCACAAAATACGTAATAAAGAGTACGCCAGAAGTAAAAACATCAAATATTAAACTAGCGGATAAATCGGAACAAGCTGAGGAATTTGACAATTCGGAGGAATAATGAAACTCCCTGAGATTTGAATTTTGAGTAATGTATCAGAGTACTGAGATCTGTATTAAAAATATATTTCGGATTGAAAGATATCTGCTAAAAGCAGGAATGAATTATCTAAAAAAAAAATCTCAAGAATTTGATTCTTGAGATTTAATATTAATGAAATGGATAATTTTTTAAAATCTATACAACAATCCAAATTGTGGCTGATCAAAAATATTTTCAAATAAGTTGATGTTTAACTGAAAAGTATCAGAAGATGGTCCATCCTCTGGAGATACGCTATTGTAAGAAAGCATATTTGCCAGTACAAAAGTTACTGCAATGTTTTTGGTAACAAAATAATTTAAACCTACTGTAATATTAGCCGTTAAACTGTTGTCGGTATCGCTACCAAAATTTGGCGTATCAATTTTGTTTCTTCCAAATCCAAGACCAGCTTCAGCATACGTTTTAAAACGTTTTTTATCTAGTTCTAAAAAATAATAACGAGCAAAAGCTCCTGCTCCTAATACATTTGTTTTTACTCCGGTCGCTTCTACTTCGTTACTTGCATAATTAAATTGGGCACCTACCGCAAATTTATCATTCAATAAATAGCCAAATTTAGGGCTAAATCCGTAGTAGTCATTTTCTCCTCCAGTACTAATTTTGATAGATCCTTCAAGAAACATATCTCCTTGCGAAAAAGTTACACCTTTTGCAGAATTCATTTCAGTTTCCGCTTGTTCTTCTTGTGCATTTGCGAAACAAAAAGTAAAAAGTGCTAAAATAACTGATAATTTGGTTTTCATAATCTTAAATATTTAATTGTTTGTAAGATTAAAAATACAGCACCTATTTTTAAAAGGCTTCGACTTTAGTCAAACGCGTTAAAAATGAATTTTTCAAGTTAAAATTTGGATAATTTTGTAGGTTTAGTCTTTTTAATTTTTGATAAAATTCAAACAAAAAAACCCAACAACTTTCGTCATTGGGTTTAATTAATATTATATATCCTTACTCTATTTTCTAAAAAAAGAATTAATCATTCAATTTCAAAACAGCCATAAAAGCTTCTTGCGGAATCTCAACGTTTCCTACTTGTCGCATACGTTTTTTACCTTTTTTCTGTTTCTCCAACAGTTTACGCTTACGCGAAATATCTCCACCGTAACATTTTGCGGTAACGTCTTTACGAAGTGCCTTAATAGTTTCTCGAGCGATAATTTTTGCTCCGATTGCCGCCTGAATCGGAATGTCAAATTGCTGTCTTGGAATTAGCTCACGTAATTTTTCGGTCATTTTTTTACCGATATTATACGCATTGTCTTCGTGAATCAATGCAGAAAGGGCATCGACTGTCTGAGCATTTAAAAGTACGTCCAGTTTTACCAATTTCGAAGTACGCATTCCGATTGGGGAATAATCAAAAGAAGCATAGCCCTTAGAAACTGTTTTCAAACGATCGTAAAAGTCGAATACAATTTCAGCCAAAGGCATGTCAAAGTTTAACTCAACACGTTCTGTTGTTAAGTACGTCTGATTGGTAATCTGACCACGTTTTTCGATACACAGACTCATAACGTTTCCAACAAAATCAGCTTTTGTAATAATCGTAGCTTTAATAAACGGTTCTTCAACTCTGTCTAAACGGGATGGTTCAGGTAAATCAGAAGGATTGTTTACTACAAAGGCAGTTTCAGGATCTTTTTTAGTGTAAGCCAGATACGAAACGTTAGGAACTGTAGTAATTACAGTCATGTCGAATTCGCGCTCCAATCGTTCCTGGATAATTTCCATGTGCAGCATTCCTAAGAAACCACAACGGAAACCAAATCCTAAGGCTGCAGAACTTTCTGGTGTAAAAACTAACGAAGCATCATTTAACTGCAGTTTTTCCATAGAAGAACGCAAATCTTCATAATCTTCCGTATCAACAGGATAAATCCCGGCAAATACCATTGGTTTTACATCCTCAAAACCTGTAATCATATTGGTTGTAGGCGTTTTAGCATCCGTCAGAGTATCTCCAACTTTTACTTCTTTGGCTTCTTTAATTCCTGAAATTAAATAACCAACATCACCGCTCGAAATAACATTTTTAGGAACCTGGTTTAATTTTAAAGTTCCAATTTCGTCAGCAAAATATTCATTGCCGGTAGCCATGAATTTAATTTTCTGACCTTTTTTAATCTCACCATTTACAACTCTGAAGATAACCTCGATTCCACGAAACGGATTGTAAACCGAGTCAAAAATCAAAGCTTGTAAAGGCTCTTCCGGATTTCCTTTTGGAGCTGGAATTTTTTCGATAATGGCAGCCAGAATATTCTCCACACCAAAACCTGTTTTACCGGAGGCATGAATAATATCTTCCAGTTTACATCCTAATAAATCGATAATGTCATCGCTTACTTCTTCCGGATTTGCACTTGGTAAATCTACTTTATTTAAAACCGGAATAATTTCCAGGTCATTTTCTAAAGCTAAATATAAATTTGAAATCGTTTGGGCCTGAATACTTTGTGCAGCATCAACAATTAAAAGAGCACCTTCGCAGGCTGCGATAGATCTTGAAACTTCATACGAAAAATCTACGTGTCCCGGAGTATCAATTAAGTTTAAGATATATTCTTCACCTTTATAGGTATACTCCATCTGGATGGCATGACTTTTAATGGTAATTCCACGTTCGCGCTCCAGGTCCATGTTGTCCAGCAATTGCGCTTTTTCTTCACGGGCTGTAACGGTTTGTGTGGCACCCAGAAGCCTGTCTGCCAATGTACTTTTACCGTGGTCAATGTGTGCAATAATGCAAAAATTACGTATCTTCTTCATTTTGATATATCAGTTCTCTAACGAGTTTTTATGTATTTTTTGGGAATAATTCGCATTAGAATAATTACCTTAATGCGTGTTATAATGCGCAAAGATAGCGCAAAGTTTTGGATTCTGGAATGTTGATTTTTCGATAGTTGAAAGATCTGAAGCAAATTGTACTTTAATATTCGAAATTAAATCCTTTTTCGGTTAATTTTTTGTACATCTCGTCATCAAATTTATAAAGTTTTGCAGCCCTGTGCGAAACGTCTTTTTGCTTTTCGTCCAGTTCCGTCAACAGTTTCATATGAAGAATTTTTCTTCTGAAATTGGATTTATCCAATTCAATTCCTAAAATTTCTTCATACAAATGCATTAACTGCAGTAAGGTAAATTTCTCCGGCAGCAGATTAAATCCGATTGGTGCCTGACGCACTCGGTTTCGCAACTGCAACAAACTGAAATTCAGGATTTCGTTATGATCGAAAATTAAATCTGGAATTTCATTTATTTTGTACCACTTTGCTTCGATAACACGCAAACTGGCTTTAATATTGTAATCCTCCCTATTCACCAAAGTATAATAACCAATGGTAACAACGCGTCTTTCGGGAACACGATTTGGGTTTGTAAATGCTTTGAGTTGTTCCAGATAAATATTTTTAAGTCCTGTAAGTTCCCGGAGAATGCGCTGCGCGGCATCATCGGCACTTTCTTCTCTCTGCAGCCATCCGCCAAGAAGTCCCCATTTACCCATGCTTTCGCCCTGAGCGTGCTGTACCAAAAGTACTTCAAGACTTTCTTTATTAAATCCGAAGAAAACACAGTCTATTGTGATTCCTTCTAAATCCGGTTGATGAGTAGTTTTTTCTGTCAATTTATTCTTGTATTTCTAAAAAGTAAAATGTCCTTTTTTATTTTTTGAATGAAATCAGAATTCAAAATTAAATCCCTTTTCCGTTAATTTTTTATAGATCTCAGGATCAAATTTATAAAGCTGAGCCGCTCTGTGTGAAACATCCTGTTGCTTTTCATTTAATGCGGCGAGCAATTTCATGTGCAGAATTTTTCGTCTGAAATTTGGCTTGTCCATTTCTACTCCCAGAATTTCTTCGTACAAACGCATTAATTGCAAAAGCGTAAATTTTTCTGGTAATAAATTAAACCCGATTGGTGTTTGGCGCACTTTATTTCTAAGATGATTTAAGCTGTAATCCAAAATCTCATTATGATCGTAAATCAAATCCGGAATGGTTTCAATTTTATACCATTTAGCATCAGAAGCGGTAAAACCGGCTTTAATATTATAATCTTCTCTTTTTACCAAGGCGTAATATCCTATTGTAATTACACGTCGGAGCGGAAAACGATCCGGATCGCCAAATGCTTTGAGCTGTTCCAGATAAATATTATCAAGGCCAGTCAATTCATTTAACAAACGGTGCGCCGCGGCATCTGTACTTTCTTTTTTATAGATCCATCCTCCCGGAAGACCCCATTTTCCCTTGCTGATTCCTTCGCCATGCTGTACCAAAAGTACTTCAAGACTGCCTTTATCAAAACCAAAAATAACACAGTCAATAGTGATAGCATTCATGGCACTGTGTTCGTTTTTTCCGGCAGTTTTGTCCTCTACATTTTCAATCATATTGGAGATAAATTTTGACAAATTAACTAAATTAAATCATTAGTGAGCTTCTTAAAAGCTTTATATTTTTTTTAACGTAACAAAAAAGTGATTTTCAGTGATTTAAAAATTGACAGAAAATCCCTTTTAAATCAATTAAATCTTAAAACTCTGATTGTCAATTTCCTAAAACACTGTTTTTTCTTTAATTTTTATTTTGATTCTAATTCCTTTTTTATGGCATTGATAAAAATGGAGAACAATTTATCAGAATAGAAAAAAATTAACCCTAATATTTTGTTAATATAGAAAATTTGTTTTACACTTGTAGTCAAATTTACCATAAGATAAATTCAAATTGACTATAAGTTGAAAAGGCAAAGATAAAACTTAACTTAAACTTACCACAATTGTTTTTTTAAAAGTTGGTTCGGATAGATTTGATCTGGAGAAATACCATCAAATTAATTTCAAACTGCTTTGATAGGATGAAGATCTTGTTTTCAGAATATCGGTTTATAGTCGTTGCAAGTACTACATGTTGGAAATGAGATTCAGGCCCTCATTTTTTGCATGACCTGCTTGGGAAGTTTTCCAAATTTCTCTTACGGTAGAGATTACTAACTATAACTTAAACTTAATCAATTCTTATTATGAAAAGCAAAAATTGTATTAAAACAACAAAGCTTCCATATTTTATGGGGCTGCTGCTTAGCGTATTTATGATGCAGTTTGGATTTGCACAAGAATCCAAAACTGTTAGCGGAACCATAACTTCGTCTGAAGACGGATTTGGAGTTCCCGGCGCAACTGTACAGGTACAGGGCACAAAATCGAGTACAGTTACCGATTTTGATGGAAAATATAAAGTAGAAGCCAAAACAGGTGATGTTCTGGTCATTACTTTTGTGGGTTTCAAAACACAAAATATTACTGTTGGCACACAGAAACTGGTAAATGTAGTTTTACAACCGGAAACTGCAGAACTTAAAGAAATTGTAGTGATCGGTTACGGTACTCAAAAGAAGAAAGTGAATACCGCAGCAACTTCCCTGGTATCCGGAAAAGATATTCAGCAGGTAGCGAGTCTTGATGTTGTAAATGCTTTACAGGGCCAGGCTTCAGGGGTTTCAGTAACTTCTTCTTCTGGTCAGCCGGGCGCGAATATGGTGGTAAATATTCGTGGTGCAGGAACAGCAGGAAACAGTGATCCGCTTTATGTAGTGGACGGTGTTGTAGTAGATAACGGAATCGGGTATCTTGATCCGTCGGTTATTGAAAGGGTTGACGTTCTTAAAGATGCTTCTGCAGCTTCAATCTACGGAGCGAGAGCGGCAAACGGAGTTATTTTAGTAACAACTAAAAAAGGAAAAGACGGAAAAATGAATGTGTCTTTCAACTCTTACACCGGTTTTCAGCAAATCGCTAAAAAACTGGATTTGTTGAATACGCAGGAATATACAACAATTGCAAACGAAGCACGTGTAAATTCTGGATTTTCTCCATTATATACAAAAGCTCAAATTGCAGCTTTTCCAAATCACGACTGGCAAAATGATTTATTTAATGAAGGTGCGATGAAACAAAACCACTCTTTATTAATTACAGGCGGAGATCAAAAATCGACAATTGCAACTGGTTTGTCTTATTACGGACAAGAAGGTATGATTGGAGGTTCGACCAATCAATCACAATACGATCGTGTTACTTTTACAGTGAATTCTACTTCTGAGGTAATTAAAGATCATTTGAAAATTGGTGAAAATTTCACGCTTTCAAATGTGAAGTCAAGTGGTGTTGCAGATGACGGAATTTACAGTAACGCAATCAGAAGTTTCTTAAACGCAGCTCCGATTGATGCTGCTTATGACGCTAATGGAGATTTTGCCCGTTCTGTTATTTCAGCAGATATAAGTAATCCGGTTGGATCTTTATATTATAATAACTTCAATCAGACAAAAACAAACCGTTACGTAGGGAATATTTTTGCTGAATTAAAAATTATCAAAGACCTGACTTTCAGAACAAGTTTTGGTGTAGACATGACAGATAGCAACTACAGAGCTTTCAGACCGGTTTATTCCCTGTCTTCAAATGATAATAATACGGTTTCGAGTGTTACACAAAGTGCTACGAAATCGATGGGATGGATTTTTGAGAATACACTTCAATATAAATTCAATATTGCATCTGCTCATAATTTTGATGTTTTAGCGGGTACTTCTGCAAAAAAGAATACTTCTGATTATATGGAAGGTCAGGGAAGAAACTTAATCTTTGACGATTTTGCACACGCTTATCTGGACAATGCAAAAGATCCGACATCAAATGTGGTCAAAGGAAATCGTAGAGATTATGCGATTCAGTCTTACTTCGGACGTTTATTATACGATTACAACAACAAATATTTATTCTCTGCAACGGTTCGCCGTGATGGATCTTCAGAATTTGGTCCGGACAATAAATATGCAATCTTTCCTTCCTTCTCTGCAGGTTGGAATATAGATAAAGAAGCTTTCTTCAAAGAAAATAAAGTTTTAAACAGTTTTAAATTAAGAGCGAGCTGGGGACAAAATGGAAATGACCAGTTTGGAAGAAGATTTGCGTATTTGTCCACTGTAAATTCGGCAGACAAAACATATCACTTTGGGACTGGAGACGAAACTCTTTTAGTAGGTTCAAGCCCGGATCAGCTGGCCAACCGTAACTTAAAATGGGAAACTTCAGAGCAGTTAGATTTAGGTTTTGATGCTACTTTATTCACCAATTTCACATTGACTTTTGATTATTACGATAAGAAAACAAAAGACTGGCTGGTTTTGGCGTCGATACCAACTTATGCAGGAGCAACTGCACCGTATATTAATGGTGGAGATGTAAGCAATAAAGGTTTTGAAATTGGTCTGGCATACAGGACCCGTTTTGGAAAAGACTGGAATTTCGGAATTAATGCCAATCTTTCGCGCAATCAAAACAAAGTACTTAGAATTGCTAACAATGAAGGAATTATTCATGGAGAAACGAACGTTTTATTCCAGGGATTGGATGAGATGAACCGTGTTGAGGTTGGAAAGCCAATGGGTTATTTCTACGGATTAAAAACAGACGGAATTTTTCAGAATGCAGCAGAAGTTGCAGCAGGAGTTCAGCCAAATGCGCAGCCCGGAGATGTTCGTTTTGTTGATTTGAACGGCGACGGACAAATCGATGCTAATGATAAAACGCAGGTTGGTAACCCAAATCCGGATATCAATTATGGTGTAAATTTAGAATTATCTTACAAAGCATTTGATATCTCTGTTAATACTTACGGTATTGCAGGGGGACAAAACGTATTTGGAGTTCACGATTACACTCGTGCTTACACCAATAATACAACAGAAGTGTTGAACAGATGGACAACAGAAGGAACTTCAAACAGAATTCCAAGAGTAACATACGGAACAGATGCAAACGGAAACTACACTAAATTCTCAGATTTGTATGTTCAGGATTCCGATTTCTTCAGAATCAAAAATGCTACAATCGGATGTGATTTAACGAAGTTGACTACTAAATTAAACTTCTTTACAAAATTCAGATTGTACGTAGCAGGAAACAACATTTACACATTCACAAAATACAAAGGAATGGATCCGGAAATTGGTTTCGGAAACGTGAACCAGTCCTGGGCAAAAGGAATTGATGTGGGATATTATCCGCAACCAAGAACTTACATGATGGGTCTGAATGTTAACTTTTAAATTTTGAAAACCATGAAAACATATATAAAATTATTCGCGCTTTCAAGTTTACTTGTTTTAGGCGCATGTTCGGAAGATTTTTTAGAAAACGAACCTTATACAGATAAGGTAACCGAGAATTTTTACAAAACACCTTCTGATGCTTTTGAAGGTTTAGTTGCCGTTTACGATGTTTTACAGCGTGAAGCTTACGCCGGACCTTTACTGGTTAGCGAGCAGGCTTCTGATAACTGTTTTGGAGGATATGGTATTGCCGACGGTCAGGCCGATGTGGAATGGGATCGCTTTTTGTACGTTTCGGATAAAGACATGAACAAAGATATTTGGGCAAATGCTTATTTAGGAATTTACAGAGCTAATATTTTATTAGAGAACCTGGACAAAGTAAACTGGGGTGCAGACACAGCTTTAAAAACGCGTTACGAAGCAGAAGCCCGTTTCCTGAGAGCACACTTTCATTTTACTGCGGCGAAAATGTTTGGAGATATCATTCCGTTAGATCATACGGTAACTACAAGCGAATTTGAGTTGCCAAGACAAGCTCCGGAAGTAACGTATGCTTTAATTGCCAATGATTTAAAATTTGCAGCTGATAATCTGGGGACAGAAAATTATTCGCAGAGCGGAAATGCAAATTTCGGGCGTATTACCAAATGGGCTGCAGAAGCTTATATCGCAAGAACTTTCCTGTTCTATACCGGCACATATAACAAAACAGATTTAGCAGGTATTATTACAAAAGCGCAGGCAACAACTTATATTAATGATGTTGTAAGCAATAGTGGCCATGCATTGGTTCCTGATTTTGCTAATCTTTGGCTTGCGGCTTCTCTTGAAAACTTTGTTGGAGAAGACAATACAGAAATGGTTTGGGCTGTTCGTTTTAACGGATCAGGAAAAGGAAACTGGGATCTTCACGAGGGTAACCGTTTTCAGGTAAACATTGCTCCGCGTGGAGGAGCAGTTGGAAGATACGCAACAGGATGGGGCGGAGCAACGGTAAATCCGAAATTAGTTGCAGAATACAAAACCGGAGATACAAGAAAAGCAGCTTCATTTATTGATTTTGTTGGAGAAGGATTAAACTTTGACGCCCAGGCAAGAGAGCAACGTCAGTACACCGGATATTCATGGAAGAAATATTGTCCTATTACCAATGCAGCAGGAACAGCTGTGGTAGAAGCTAACGGAGGCAACTTCCAGATTGATAACTATCAGGATTATGCAATTATTCGTTTTGCCGATGTTTTACTAATGGCTGCCGAATTGAATCTGGACGGAAATGCTGGTCTGGCACAAACCGATTTAGACCGGGTTCGTGACCGTGCTTTCAAAAACACCACAAATCGTGTTACTGTGTCTAAAGACAATATCATGAAAGAACGTCAACTGGAATTGGCGCTTGAGGGACAACGTTATTTCGACTTAATCAGACAAGGAATGACGGTAATGAAATCGGCAATCGACAGCAATACAGGCGATTCTCAGTTTAATGTAACATTTAGAACAGAAACTCAGGGATGGTTCCCGCTGCCACAGTCGCAAATCATTCTTTCTAATGGTTCAATTAGTCAAAATCCGGGTTGGAATTAATATAAAATAAAATGATTATGAAACGTATATTATATATTTTAATAGCAGTATTTTCAATTGGATCGCTATTATTTTCATGTGAAGCCATTGAAGATCGTGAAAGTCTTCCTGCTGTAACTTTGACTCCGGAAACACTTAAGTATTCGGTAACACAAGATGCAACCAATAAAAATGTTGTAATTCTTAAAAATGATGATCCGTCAGTAGTTCCTTACTGGAAATATGTTGATGCTTCCGGAAACGAATTAGGGCATTCGAATAAAAGTACAGATCAGATTACATTGCCTTTTGCCGGAAAATATACTATTTATTTTACCGCTCTTACCAGAGGAGGATCTGTAGAAGCTGCTCCGGTTGTCTTGGATATTGCACAAAATGATGACTCTTATTTCAAAGATCCAAAATGGCAAATGCTTTCAAACGGCGTTGCCGGAAAAACATGGGTTTTAGATTTTGTTGACCCGGTGGGTTGGGCTGGTTTAGATTTTCCATACAATCCGACAGGAAAAGATTATTGGAACTGGTTTCCCGATTATGCCAGTAATTCATGGGTAATGCCAAACAAAAACTGGGGAGAAATGCATTTTGATTTGAATGGGAATTACAATACTTCTGTTACTCAGACAGCGATTGCAAACAACAGTCAAACAACAAAAAAAGGAACCTACACATTTGATATTGCCAATAATAAATTAGTTTTTAATGGTGGCGCAGAAATGCTTTACGGTGGAGATTATTATGGAGACTGCAGTAACTGGTCTAGTGTGAAATTGGTTGAACTGACCGCAACATCGCTTAGATTAGCAGTGGTACGTGACCAAAGCAGAACAGGTGAAGGAGTTTGTTTAATTGTATTCCACTACAAGCCAAAACCGTAAGTTAGTTAGTTTTGTAGTCTCAGTTTTAAACATGTCTTAACATGCTTTAAGACTGAGACTTAAATTATTTTGTCCGGAGATTAACGGAATCATTTTTTATTTCTATCTTCCATTTCCAAAAACATAAAATGTACCTATGCAAATTAGAAAAAACATAAAAAAATTCAGTTTCCTGGCATTATCTTTTGGTATTATTTTGCTGAATTCCTGTGGTAAAAGAGAAGATGTTTTCGTAAATAGAAAAGTTTCCTTTAATGCAGATTGGAGTTTCCACTTAAATTACAGTATCACAGATAAAGATACTATTGGGACTTCAACAAAATGGAGAACCTTAAATGTACCTCACGATTGGAGCATCGAAGGAAATTTTGATGAAAAAAGTCCTGCAGGTTATGGTGGCGGAGCGTTAAACGGAGGTTTAGGCTGGTACAAAAAAACATTTAAAGTAGCTGCAGCAGACAGCACAAAAATAACCGCAATCACTTTTGACGGCGTTTACAAAAACAGCGAAGTCTGGATAAACGGCCATTATTTAGGAAAACGTCCAAACGGATATATTGGTTTTCAATACAATATGTCACCTTATTTAAATTACGGAGACAAAAACAACGAAATTATTGTTAAGGTTGACAATTCAAAACAACCCAATTCACGCTGGTATTCGGGTTCAGGAATTTTTAGAAACGTCTGGATAGAAACCACAGACAAACTTCACGTGGGACAATGGGGAACCTATATTACAACGCCCAAAGTTACGGCTGAAAATGCTTCGGTTGCATTCGAAACAACCATTCAGAACCAATATGCTGAAAGTAAAAAAGCAACGGTAATCACTACTATTTTTAAAGACGATACCCAGGTAACATCGGTTACTCAAGATATAACGATTAATGCAAATACCAATCAGACTATTAGTCAGCAGGCAACTGTAACGGCACCAATTTTATGGTCGGTAGAAAAACCCGAACAATATACAGCAGTTACAGAAATTTCGCTTGACGGAAAAATCATTGATCAGTACAAAACCAATTTCGGAATCAGGGATTTTAAATTCGATCTCAACAAAGGTTTTATTTTGAATGGAAAACAAGTCAAAATAAAAGGAGTTTGTATGCATCACGATTTAGGTCCGTTAGGATCTGCAATCAACACGCGTGCTATTCAACGTCAGTTGGAAATCCTGAAAGAAATGGGCGTAAACGGAATTAGAACTTCACACAATCCGCCAGCACCAGAACTTTTGGATCTTTGCGACAAAATGGGTTTTATTGTGATGGATGAAGCTTTTGACATGTGGAAACAAAACAAAACCAAATACGATTACGCAAACGATTGGGACAAATGGCACAAAAAAGATCTGATTGATCAACTATTGCGTGACCGTAATCACCCAAGTATTTTTGTTTGGAGTATCGGAAATGAAATTCCGGAACAATGGAGTGACGCAGGGGTTACAATTGCCAAAGAATTGGCCGCAATTACGCGTAAATATGACAAAACAAGACCTTTAACTGCAGCGATGAATCCGCCGGTAAATATGAATATCGATGAGGTAACTTTGCAATTTGAAAAGAAAAATGTTCAGTTTAATGCTATTGCAAAGTCTGGAATTTTAGATTTAATTGGATATAACTATGCACATCAGACCTACGAACATCATCAAAAAAACTTTCCAAACACGCCATTCATCGCAACAGAAACTACTTCGGGTTTACAAACGCGTGGTTATTATGATGCTATTTCAGACACCATAAAAAAATGGCCGGTAAGATGGGATCTTAAATTTACAGAAGGAAACGCAGGAAATACCGTTTCGGCTTACGATCAGGTACAAACGCCTTGGGGATCTACGCACGAAGCGACCTGGAAAATCATTAAAAAACACGATTTTCTTTCCGGTATGTATGTTTGGACAGGTTTCGATTACATCGGAGAACCAACTCCCTACGAGTGGCCATCTATTAGCTCTTATTTCGGAATTGTAGATTTAGCCGGTTTCCCGAAAGATGTCTATTACATGTACCAAAGTGAATGGACCAATAAAGATGTCCTGCACATATTTCCACATTGGAACTGGAAAGCCGGACAAACTGTTGATGTTTGGGCATACTACAATAATGCAGATGAGGTGGAACTTTTCGTAAACGGAAAATCGGTTGGAAAAAGAAACAAAAAAGGCGATGACTTGCATGTAATGTGGAAAATTCCTTTTGAAGCCGGAACATTAAAAGCAGTTTCGAGAAAAGGCGGAAAAGTAGTTTTAGAAAAAGAAATTAAAACAGCCGGAAATCCGTCACAATTAAAACTTACTGCCGACAGAGCGTCAATAAAAGCAGACGCAAATGATTTATCTTTTGTTACCGTAGATATCTTAGATGATAAAGGAACTTTAGTACCAAACGCCAATAACGAAATTAATTTCTCTTTAAAAGGAAATGGGAAAATCGTTGGTGTTTGCAGCGGAGATCCGGTAAGTCACGAACCTTATAAAGGAACAAAACACACCGCTTTAGCCGGAAAATGTTTGGTAATCATTCAATCTTCGACAAAAACAGGAAGACTAGAATTAACCGCAAAAGCAAATGGATTAAAAGAGTCTGCAATTGTAATTACTGCAGAATAACTTTTCTAATTCGCTTTCCTGCAAGGTTTCCAAAACCTTGTGGGTATAATAGACATACAAGAATAGATTTTAAAAAAATATAACCACAAATTGCACAAATTCCCGCTAATTTAATTTCTGATAATTTGCGCAATTTGTGGTTGAAAAAATTAAACCTACAAGGTTTTGAAAGCCTTGCAGGATGGAAAATAAAAAAAAAACCAATGAAAAAATCACATTTAAAAACCTTGTTTTCGGTTTGCGTTTTTGGACTTCTGACGGTTCCAAATGCTTTGGCACAAATTCAGAATGCAGATGTATTAAACGCACCGATCGATATCAGTAAAGATTTTCAAAACTATCTGAATACTTTCTATTTTGCTGATGAATTGGCTTCTTTTGATCCCGCAACCGGAAAGGGAACAATAAAATATTTACGATACAATTACAAAACACGTCAGGCTTTCAACAATATGATGATGAAGCCGGATGTGGAAAAAGCAAACGAATTCCCGACAACAGAATATGAAGCTTCGCCGGTTTTACCGTTTGAAATCCAGTTTGTTTCAGATAGAACGGTACGAATCAAAACGACTTCGGGTCCGCAATTTCATCCACAAAAAGAATCCTTAATGTTGGTTGAAGGTGTTGCGCCTAATCATCCCGAATTATGGAAATATTCAAAAATTGAAGGTGGTCATAAATATACAAGCGCACATGGTTCTGTAGAAATCCTGACAAAACCATGGCACGTCAAAATTTTCGATGAAAAAGGAAAATTATTGACCAGTACACTACACGATACAGATTTTAAAAATACGTATACACCAACACTTCCGTTTTCATATGTTCGAAGAAACAGTGATTATTCCAGAAGTATGGGTGCCGCTTTCAGCTTAGAACCGGATGAAAAAATATTTGGTTGTGGAGAATCTTTCACACAATTAAACAAACGCGGCCAAAAAGTAGTTTTATGGGCAGATGATGCAAACGGAATCCAGAATGAAACGATGTACAAACCAATTCCGTTTTACATGAGCAGCCGTGGTTATGGCGTTTTTATGCATCATTCAACTCCAATTACGGTTGATTTCGGGAAATATTTTTCAAGTGCCAACGAAATGTACATTGGCGATGACGAAGCCGATTTGTTTTTCTTTATCGGAGAACCAAAAGACGTTTTAGATCAATACACAAACTTAACCGGAAAAGCTGCCATGCCGCCACTTTGGTCATTTGGTTTTTGGATGAGCCGTATTACTTATTTCTCAGAAAAAGAAGGACGCGAAGTTGCCAGAGATCTGCGTAAATATAAAATTCCAACCGATGTCATTCACTTTGATACCGGTTGGTTTGATGTAGATTGGAGAAACAATTACGAGTTCGCAAAATCCCGTTTCCCTGACGCAACAAAAATGATGTCCGATTTAAAGGAAGACGGTTTTCAGGTTTGTTTATGGCAATTGCCGTATTTCACGCCAAAGAATACTTTGTTTCCGGAAATTATGGACAAGAATTTAGCGGTAAGAGACAGAAAAGGAAATCTCCCGTATGAAGATGCGGTTTTAGATTTCTCAAATCCGGAAACGGTTACCTGGTATCAGGGAAAACTGAAAAAATTATTTGATGAAGGTGTAGCGGTTTTCAAAGTAGATTTTGGAGAAGCAGCTCCGCCGGACGGAATTTACCATTCGGGAAGAACTGGTTTCTATGAGCACAATTTATATCCGTTAAGATATAATAAAGCTGTTGCTGAAATTACACAGAAAGAAAAAGGATATACTTTAATCTGGGCAAGAAGCACCTGGGCAGGATCTCAGCGTTATCCGTTACATTGGGGCGGAGATTCTGAAACAACAAACGGAGCGATGTCGGCAGAATTACGCGGCGGACTTTCGTTAGGTCTTTCTGGTTTTAGTTTCTGGAGTCATGATGTTGGAGGTTTCGCAACAAAATCTCCTGAGAATATTTACAGAAGATGGACACCTTTCGGAATGTTGACTTCGCACGTAAGAAGCCACGGAGAACCGCCTCGCGAACCGTGGTTGTACAGCAAAGATTTCTTAGAAGGATTTAGAAAAGCTGATAATATGCGTTACGAATTAATGCCATATATCTATGCACAGGCTAAAGAAAGTTCAGAAAAAGGTTTACCAATGATGCGTGCCTTATTTGTAGAATATCCAAATGATCCGGGAGCATGGTTAGTTGATAATCAGTATTTATTTGGTTCAAGTATGTTGGTTGCGCCACTTTTTGAAGAAGTAGAAGAAAGAGATGTTTACCTTCCTGAAGGAACGTGGATTGATTACCAGACTAAAAAAGTGTACCAATCTGGCTGGCACAAAATCAAAGCAGGTGAAATTCCGATTATTGTTTTAGTAAAAGACGGAACGGCAATTCCACACATCGGTTTAGCACAGTCTACAAAAGATATGGACTGGAGTAAACTAACTTTAAAAGTTTTCGCAAGTGATAAAACAAATACCGCTTCCGCGAAAGTGTACCTGCCAAACGGAGACAAGTTACAAGAAATAAAAGTAACCAAAAACGGAAGTAATTTCGATGTAAACACAAATCCGTTAAACGGAAAAACCACTTTTAAAACAGAGTGGGTTAAGTAAAAAAGTTATAGCCACGACCCGAGCGATAGCGAACAGGCGAAGCAATTCACGAATTTAATTTTTTATAATTCGTGAATTCGTGGCGAAAAAAAATATAACCACAAATTACCCAAATTTCCGCCAATTAAAATTTGTGATAATTTGTGCAATTTGTGGTAAAAAATAAACACATAGAAACATAGATTTTTTTGTTGTGAATAAAAGAAATTGGAAAGAAACCAGTTTCAAACACATAGAAAAGCTATGTTTATTAAAGCAAAATGAAATGCCTTTTTTAAGATTCCAATAAACTATGATTCTATGTGTTTAAAATAATCTAGCCACAGATTTAATTAATAAAATTCGTGAATTCGTGGCCAAAAAAACATAATTCCAAAAAACATGAAAAACTATCTAATTCTCCCAACCCTACTGTTTTCAATAGCAATTGGCTACAGTCAGAAAACAAAAAATGCTTACGAACTGGCATCGCCAAACGGAAAGAATAAAATCAAATTCGAATTGGTAAAAAATGCGCCGAAATATGGTGTTTCACACGGAAAAACCGAAGTGATTTCGCCATCAGAAATGGGATTTTTGCTAAAAGGAAATGAAGATTTAAGTACCAACTTCGAGATCAAAGGAGCTAAAACCTCCACTTTCGATGAATCCTGGGAACAAGCTTGGGGAGAAAAGAAAAACATTAGAAATCATTACAACCAGTTGGTAGTCGATTTACAGCAAAAAACAGGAAACAAAAGAAAACTGCAAATTCAGTTTCGTGCTTTCGATGACGGAGTAGCGTTTCGATATGTATATCCAAAACAAAATGTAAAAGACAGTATTTTTATTACCGATGAAAAAACGACTTTTAACTTAAAAGAAGATGGAAAAGCATGGTGGATTCCGGCAAACCGTGAAAACCGTGACGAATATCTTTTTAAAGATGCTCCTGTAAGCACTCTGGATACGGTTTTGACTCCATTAACAATTGAAAGCAAAAGCGGATTAGCCTTAAGTTTTCACGAAGCGAATTTATACGATTTTGCCAGTATGACTCTGGTTAATACAAAAGGAACAGAACTGAAATCAGATTTAGTGCCGTGGCCTGACGGAATCAAAGTGCGTGTAAAAGATACATTTACTTCTTCGTGGAGAACCATTCAAATTGGAGAAAATCCGGGAGAATTGATCACTTCTTATTTGGTTTTAAACCTAAACGAGCCAAACAAATTAAAGAACACAGCTTCTTATTTCAAACCTTATAAATATTTAGGAATTTGGTGGGGAATGCACATTGGAAAATATACTTTCTGGGAAAGCGACAAACAAGGTGCTACCACTAAAAATGCAGAAACGTATATTGATTTTACAGCAAAAGAAGGCTTTAATCATTTGTTGATAGAAGGATGGAACAAAGGCTGGACACCGGGATGGTACGAAAACCGTATGCACATGTTTAGTTTTACCAAAAGTGCCGATAATTTTGATTTAGAAAAAGTAGTTGCTTACGGAAAAAGTAAAAACGTTGAATTGATCGGATACCACGAAACAGGTTCTAACTTAATCAACTATTTGAAAGAAGTTGACGAAGGATTTGCTTTATACAAAAAATTAGGAATTCATACCGTAAAAATTGGTCATGTGGGTTCTAAATTAAATATGAAACAAATGCACTTCGGACAATTTGGAGTAAATTATTTCAGATACATTTTAGAAAAGGCAGCACAATATGATTTAGCTGTTTTATACCACGAATCAATAAAAGATACAGGAGAAAGAAGAACTTACCCCAATATGGTTTCAAGAGAAGCAGCGCGTGGACAAGAATATAACGCGTGGAGCGAAGGAAATCCGCCAAACCATTTAAGTATTATTCCGTTTACCAGATTACTTTCAGGACCAATGGATTTTACACCTGGAATTTTTGATGTTGAGGTGAAACAGGGATATCCGGGAAAAAGAATTCAGGGAACAGTGGGGCAGCAATTGGCATTGTATGTAGTACTTTATTCTCCGATTCAAATGTTGGCCGATCTTCCTGAAAATTATGAGGGAAAGCCAGCTTTACAATTCTTAAAAGACGTTCCGACAGATTGGGAAGATACTAAAATTGTAGAAGGAAAAATTGGTGAATACATCACCACAGCCAGAAAAGACAGAAACAGCGCTGACTGGTATTTAGGAACTTTGACCAATGAAAATCCAAGAAAAGTAGAAGTTTCATTATCATTTTTAGATCCGAAAGCGACTTACGAAGCTCAGATTTATGTTGATGCTGAAGGAACAAATCAAAAAAATAATCCGGAAGCAGTTGCAATTTCTAAGAAAACGGTAAAAGCTTCAGATAAATTACAATTGAATTTAGGCGGTGCCGGCGGTGGTGTGGTTCGTTTTAAAAAGTTGTAATCAACTTAGATTATCCTAACAGGTTTCAAAACCTGTTAGGTATTTAATTTAGGATAAAGTTTGAAATATTAGAATTGAAAAAAAGATACCTAACAGGTTTTGAAAACCTGTTAGGATAACAAAAAACATTTTCAGATGAAAAAACTTTTGATAGCAACAGTTTTAATTACTTCAGTCCATTTGATGGCACAAAACCGAACCATAAAAGTTGATTACAATAAATCGGCCGGGAAATTAAACACTATGTTTAAGGAATGCATTGGTGCCGGAAGAGCAAACGAAGGACTTCGTGCCGACTGGCAGCAGCAATTGGCGCAGGCAAAAAAAGAATGCGATTTTAAATACATTCGGTTTCATGGTTTATTGTCTGATGATATGGCGGTTTATCGCGAAGATTCAAAAGGAAATCCGGAATATAATTACCAATACATTGATGTGTTGTTTGATTATATCCTGAGCATAAAAATGAAACCTTTTGTAGAATTGGGCTTCATGCCAAATGCATTAGCAAGCGGAAAAGAAACTATTTTTTGGTGGAAAGGAAATGTTACGCCTCCAAAAGATTATAAAAAATGGGAAGATTTAATTAAAAATTTAACCCAGCATTTTACCGAAAGATACGGAGCAGAAGAAGTAAAAACATGGTATTTTGAAGTGTGGAACGAGCCCAATTTAACTCCCGGCTTCTGGACAGGAACACAAGCGGAATATTTCAAGCTATACGATTATGCTGCGCGAGGTATTAAAGCCGTAAACAAAGATTACAAAGTAGGCGGACCTGCAACAGCAGGCGCTGGATGGGTTCCTGAAACTATTGCTTTCTGCGAAAAAAATAATGTTCCTATGGATTTTGTTTCAACGCATACGTATGGAGTAAATCAGGGATATCTGGATGAATTCGGAACTTCCGGAACCGTTTTGAGTCCGGATGAAAACAGTATTAGCGGAGACGTTATTAATTCGCGCAAGCAAATTAGCAGCTCGTCTAAACCAAATTTAGAATTGCATTACACAGAATGGAGTTCTTCGTATACGCCCGCAGATCCTATCCACGACAGTTATCATTCTGCAGCTTATATTTTGCAGAAATTAAAACAAGTCGGTAACGCTGCAAACTCAATGTCGTATTGGGTTTTTACCGATATTTTTGAAGAGCCGGGACCGAGATTCACGCCTTTTCACGGAGGTTTCGGATTGTTGAATACGCAGGGAATTAAAAAACCGGCTTACTTCTCCTATCAGTTTTTGAATAAATTAGGAGAAACAGAACTTCAAAACAGTGATAAAGCTTCCTGGATTTCCAAAAATGCAAAAGGTGACGTACAGCTTTTATTTTGGGATTTTACCAATACGCATCCGGGAGTTAAAGTTTGGAACCAAACGTATTATGTTCAGGATCTTCCATCAAAAGAAAAAGGAACAGTAAAAATCGAAGTAGGCGGATTGCAAAAAGGAAAATATCTTTTGGAAATTTATAAAGTTGGTTATAAAGTAAACGACGCTTACGCGGATTACTTAGCTTTGAATAAACCAAGTCAGTTAACACGTGAACAAGTGAGTGCGATGAAAGCGAAAAACAACGGTGATCCAATTGCAACAGAAAAAATTACCATTGATGGAAAAGGAACTTTCAGCAAGGAATTCAAAATCAATGAAAATGATGTTGTTTTTCTAAATTTGATTAAACAATAAAAAACCACAAACAATATAATATTAACTGGATTTACAGATCACGCGTGAGGAATCTGAATCTTTAAATCTAAAATCTAACTATCTATGAAAAACAAAATGACATTTTTATCGGCAGCTTTGGTTTTTGCGTTATTTACGTCTTGTAAAAATGATGCACAGACTTTGGCGACAAATTCAGGTGAAACCGAAGAATACACAGGAAAAGAAATAGGGACAGGACATGATGCAGAAATCGACAAACTGATTTCGCAGATGACTTTAGAAGAGAAAATTGGCATGCTTCACGGAAACAGTATGTTTGCCAATGCAGGTGTAAAACGTCTTGGTATTCCGGAATTAAAAATGGCAGACGGACCGTTGGGAGTTCGTGAAGAAATCTCCCGAGATAACTGGGCACCGGCCGGACTTACAAACGATTTTGCAACTTACTATCCTGCAGGCGGCGCTTTAGCAGCGACTTTTAATACAGAAATGGCGCATACTTTCGGAACCAGTTTAGGAGAAGAATTGCGTGCAAGAGATAAAGACATGTTACTTTCTCCGGCGATCAATATGGTAAGAACACCGCTTGGAGGAAGAACGTATGAATATATGTCTGAAGATCCGTTTTTGAATAAGAAAATCGCCGTGCCATTGATTGTTGGTTTACAGGAAAAAGATGTAATGGCGTGTGTAAAACATTATGCAGCAAACAATCAGGAAACCAACCGTGATTTTGTAGATGTTCAGATTGATGAGCGTACACTTCGCGAAATTTATCTTCCTGCTTTCGAAGCTTCGGTAAAAGAAGCAAAAGCATACAGTATAATGGGTGCTTACAATAAATTCAGAGGAGAATATCTATGTGAAAACGATTATATGCTTAATAAAATTCTTCGTGACGAATGGGGATTTAAAGGTATTGTAGTTTCAGATTGGGCTGCGGTGCATTCTACAGCAAAAGCTTTAAAAAGCGGTTTGGATATTGAGATGGGAACTCCAAAACCATTCAACGAATTTTTCTTAGCAGATAAATTAATTGCTGCGGTAAAATCCGGGGAAGTTTCAGAAAAAGAAATTGATTTGCATGTAAAACGTATTTTAAGAACCTTGTTTCAGGTAAAAGCAATGGGCGGCGGAACGCGTGCAAAAGGAAGTATTGCTACCGAAGCACATTATCAGGATGCTTATAAAATTGCGGCAGAAGCAATTGTATTGCTGAAAAATGAAAATAATGCGCTTCCGCTAAAGTTAGACGGTGTAAAATCTATTGCGGTAATCGGAAACAATGCCACAAAGAAAAATGCCCTTGGCGGATTTGGTGCAGGAGTTAAAACAAAAAGAGAAGTTACGCCTCTTGAAGGACTTAAAAACAGATTGCCTGCATCAGTAAAAATCAATTATGCTGAAGGATATTTGGAGCGTTACGACGAAAAAAATAAAGGAAACTTAGGAAATATTACTTCTAAAGGACCGGTTACAATTGATAAATTAGATGATGCAAAAGTTAAGGAAGCTGTTGAAGCCGCTAAAAACTCAGATGTAGCAATCATTTTTGCAGGATCCAACCGTGATTATGAAACAGAAGCTTCTGACAGAAGAGATTTACACTTGCCTTTCGGACAAGAAGAATTAATCAAAAAAGTATTGGCTGTAAATCCAAAAACAATTGTGGTTATGATTGCCGGAGCACCTTTTGATGTGAACGAAGTTAGCCAAAAATCTTCAGCTTTAATCTGGAGCTGGTTCAATGGATCCGAAGGTGGAAATGCTTTAGCAGATGTTATCTTAGGAAAAGTAAATCCGTCAGGAAAATTACCTTGGACAATGCCAAAACAGCTTAAAGATTCACCGGCGCATGCAACAAACAGTTTTCCTGGTGATAAAACTGTAAATTATGCAGAAGGACTTTTAATTGGTTACCGTTGGTTTGATACTAAAAATGTAACGCCATTATATCCATTTGGTTATGGATTGTCTTACACCACTTTTGCACTTGAAAATGCAAAAGCAAACAAAACGGATTACACACAAAACGATGTTATCGAAGTTTCTGTAGATGTTAAAAATACAGGAAAAACAGATGGAAAAGAAGTGGTTCAGGTTTATACTTCTAAAGCGGATTCTAAAGTAACTCGCGCTGCAAAAGAACTGAAAGGTTTCAAAAAAGTTTCAGTAAAATCGGGCGGTTCAGACAATGTTACAATCAAAGTTCCGGTTAAGGAACTTGCGTATTACGATGTTGCTTCCAAAAAATGGACAGTAGAACCGGGAAAATATACGTTAAGAGTTGGAACTTCTTCGAGAGATATCAAAAAAGAAATTTCGATTACAGTAAAATAATCTTTCAAAACCATATAAGTATGAAGAGGAAATGAAGTTACGACTTACATTGACTTTGATTACTTATATGGTTTAATTTTTTAATGATAAATTGTTTTAAAATGAAAAAAACAGCCCAAGATTATATTTTAAGTATCGTTTTATGCTTTGCTTTTTTAGGAGTTCTGGCGTGCAGTTCTGATAAAGAAGAGAATACTCCCGTAAGCATAAAAATGTTAGGAGCCAGTACAAATAAAATTGAGTTTGAAAGTAAAGAAAATACCACTGAAGTAACCGTTAATTCCAATGGAATTGCGTGGACTTTGACTAGTTCTGTGAGCTGGATAAAAGTAAGTCAGACCGTTGGAACTTCCGGAAGCACGGTTGTTAAAATTACCGCTTTAGAAAATACAGATACATCCTTAAGAAATGCTGTGATAACATTAACCGGAAGTAAAGTTCCGTCAGTAACAATTACAGTTTCTCAATCGGCAGCAAGTTTATATCCGGGTTATAACACGAATCCAATTGCAGCAGACGCTTCAGGAATGGCAAGTTCTGCAGTAGAATTGGCAGCGAAAATAAAACTGGGATGGAATATTGGAAATACTTTAGAGGCAACCGGAGGAGAAACAGCCTGGGGAAATCCAAAGGTTACAAAAGCATTAATTGATGCTGTAAAGGCGAATGGTTTTAATGCCATTAGAATTCCTTGTTCGTGGAACCAGAACCTGGAGAATGCTTCAACAGCCAAAATCAAAACCGAATGGTTAAATCGTGTTAAAGAAGTAGTGCAATATTGTGTGGACAATGATATGTATGTTGTCGTCAATATTCACTGGGACGGCGGCTGGCTGGAAAACAATATTACAGAAGCCAAAAAAGCAGAAAACAATGCCAAACAAAAAGCATTTTGGGAACAAATTGCAACGCATTTACGCGGATTCGACGAACACTTACTTTTTGCAAGCGCTAATGAACCGGCAGTAGAAGATGCCGCACAAATGGCAGTTTTAACATCATATCATCAAACTTTTATCGATGCGGTTCGTTCTACCGGAGGAAAAAATGCAAACCGTGTTTTAGTAATTCAGGGACCAACAACTGATATCGAAAAAACAAACAAATTAATGACTACATTGCCGACAGATAAGGTTACAGGAAGAATGATGGTTGAGGTACATTATTATTCTCCTTGGAATTTCGCCGGATTGACCAAAGACGAAACCTGGGGAAAAATGTTCTACTATTGGGGAATGGGATTTCACTCTACAACCGATACAGAACGGAATGCAACTTGGGGAGAAGAAGCCGATTTAGAAAAGAATTTTAAACTGATGAAAACGCAATTTGTTGACAAAGGAATTCCGGTTTTATTGGGAGAATTTGGAGCAATTCGTAGAACAACTTTAACCGGAGACGCGCTGACTTTACATTTAAATTCAAGAGCTTATTATTTAAAAACAGTCGTTAAAACAGCCAAAGCAAACGGACTTTTACCTTTTTATTGGGATGAAGGAAGCACAGGAAATAATGGTTTCGGAATTTTCAAAAGAAGTGATAATACAGTCTTCGATACACAAGCTTTAACCGCTTTAAAAGAAGGTTTACTGTAAAATCTTTTTAAAACCATATAAGTGATATAAGTAAATTTAAGTACGTTGTAAACCATAGCTCTCAATATCTTATATCACTTATATGGTTTAAATAATTTAATAAGGAGAAAAATGAAAAAGATAATTGTTTTTATTTTGTTGATATTTAGTGTGATATCAAGCGCTAATGTGAGAATGCCTTTAATATTTTCTGACGGAATGGTATTGCAACGAAACAAACAAATTCCGATTTGGGGTTTTGCCGACACTAATGAAAGTATAGAAGTACACTTCAACAAACAAATCAAAAAAACGCAGGCCGATAAAAACGGAAAGTGGACCTTAAATTTGAATGCGGAGAAAGCCGGCGGACCATTTGAATTGATAATCAAAGGCAAAAATACGGTTACAATTAAAAATGTTTTGATTGGAGAAGTATGGATTTGCAGTGGACAATCAAACATGGAATTTCAGGTTTACAAAACCATAAATGCCGAAAAAGAAATTGCAGATTCTAATTATCCGATGATTCGCCATTTTGGAGTTGCACAAGATTTAAGCGGAACGCCAAAAGACGATTTAAAACAGGGAAAATGGGAAGTTTCAAGTAAAGAAACTGTGGGAAACTTTACAGCAGTCGGCTTTTATTTTGCTAAAAAATTATATTCAGAATTAAAAATTCCAATAGGAATTATCAACACTTCCTGGGGCGGAACCAACGTAGAAACCTGGACAAGCCGTGAAGCATTTCAAAATAGCGAAGATTTCAAAAAAATGATTGCCGATGTTCCGGCTGTCAATATGGACGAAGTTTTAGAAATATATAAGAAATCGGTTTTAGAAAACCTTAAAAAAGTACAGGGTTTTGATGTTTCCATCGAAAACGAAAACCAGTTTAAAAATGCCAGTTTTGGTGATAAAAACTGGCCGGAAATAAAAGTCCCTTCACTTTGGGAAAACCAGCAATTGGGCAACATGGACGGAATTGTCTGGATGCGCAAAACAATCGTTTTAACAGCCGAACAAGCCAAGGAACAAGCCGTTTTACATTTGGCGAAAGTTGATGACGAAGATAAAACATACGTAAACGGGGTAGAAGTAGGAACCAATAATCTCTGGGACAAATTAAGAGTTTACAAGATTCCGGCAAACGTACTTAAAGAAGGAACTAATGTAATCGCGGTCAGAATTGCGGATTACAGCGGCGGCGGCGGAATCTATGGCGATCCAGGTGATTTAAAAATTGCTTTTAAAGACTCCAGTTTTCCGCTTGACGGCCTGTGGAAATTTAATGTCGTACAAGTCAAAATTTCTGTTTCGCCAAACAGCTATCCGTCATTATTATACAATGCGATGGTAAATCCACTGGTTCCTTACGCATTTCAGGGCGTTTTATGGTATCAGGGCGAAGCCAATGTGTGGAGGGCAAAAGAATACAAAAAAGCATTTCCGTTAATGATCAACGACTGGAGAGCAAAATTCAGACAAGGTAATTTTCCATTTTATTTCGTACAATTATCCACTTTCGACGAATTTGGCGGCAACAGTCAAAAAGGAAGCCGCTGGGCCGAACTCAGAGAAGCACAGTCTGAAACTTTAAAATTGCCAAACACCGGTATGGCCGTTACAACCGATATTGGAAACGCAAAAGACATTCACCCAACCAACAAGCAGGACATTGGTTTGCGGTTGGCTGCCATCGCAATGAACAATATTTATGGCAAAAAACAAGTTCACAGCGGACCAACTTACAAATCTCAGCAAATAAAAGGAAACCAGATCATACTGACTTTTGACCATACAGGAAGCGGACTATCAACGCCAAATAACGATGAATTAAAAGGCTTCGAAATTGCCGGTGTAGACAAAGTTTTTCATTCCGCGAAAGCGATAATAAATGACAATAAAATTATCGTTTCGAGCGAAAAAGTAAAAACACCCGTTGCCGTACGCTATGGCTGGGCAGACGATGACACGAATATCAATTTATACAATAAAGAAAAATTCCCGGCATCCCCTTTCAGAACAGACAATTGGGAAATGCTAACAGCAAATGAAACATATAAAGTGAATAAGTAAGTCCTTAGTTATTAGAAATGAAGAATATTTGGGCGTGACCATCTCGTTGCAAAAGGGCAAATATACGTTATGGTTATACGCCCTTTTGCAACGAGACGGTCGGGCAATCCGCGCTACTTCGGTAGCCAGCTCCTATCCCTCACGCGCACAGTTTAAATCAACTTTTTTTGTCATTCGTCGTTCCTTAGAATGACAAAACATAACCACAAACGAAGAACCTATGAATTCCAAAATCATAAAAACATTTTTCATTTTACTTTTCACTTTAAGTGGAAAAATAATAGCACAATCCACTCAAAAATTGTGGTACAAACAACCCGCAGAATTCTTTGAAGAAAGCTTGGTTTTAGGAAACGGAAAAATGGGTGCAACGATTTTTGGCGGAGTAAATGCAGATAAAATCTATCTGAATGATATCACGCTTTGGTCCGGCGAACCAGTCAATGCGAATATGAATCCCGAAGCGTACAAAAATATTCCGGCAATTCGGGAAGCATTAAAAAATGAAAATTATAAACTGGCTGAAGAATTAAACAAAAAACTTCAGGGGAAAAATTCAGAATCGTATGCGCCTTTAGCAACATTAGAAATTAGCAATGCCGAAAAAGGGAAAGCAACAAATTACCATCGAGAACTTGATCTTTCTACAGCGACAACAAAAATAAGCTACGAACTGGACGGGGTGAAATTTACCAGAGAATATTTTGTTTCGGCACCAGATCAGATTATGGTTGTAAAATTTACTGCGAGTCAGAAAGGAACTTTAAATTTTGATGTAAATCTCAGAAGTCTCTTAAAATCAAATGTTGAAATAAGAGGAAATACCATGATGATGAACGGTACTGCGCCAATTCATGAAAATGCAGGTTATAATGTGCAGCCAAAATATTTGGACGCTAAAGAAAGAGGAACACGATTTACCACTTTACTTCAGGTTAAAAACACTGAAGGAAAAGTTAGCAATACGAGTTCGACCTTAACTGTGAAAGATGCGTCAGAAGTAATTATTTACATTTCTGTCGCCACAAGTTTTAATGGTTTCGACAAAAACCCCTCAACCGAAGGACTTGATGATGTCGCGATTGCGTTACGAAATTTGAATAATGCTATTGCAAAACCATTTACTAAATTAAAAGAAGACCATATTGCCGATTATCACAAATTCTACAATCGTGTCACATTAGATTTAGGAAAAACAACTGCACCGGACTTGCCAACAGACGAGCGTTTACTACGCTACGCGGATGGAAAAGAAGATAAAAATCTCGAAATTCTTTATTTTAATTACGGTCGGTATTTATTAATAAGTTCGTCAAGAACTTTAGGAGTTCCGGCCAATTTGCAGGGATTATGGAATCCGCATTTAAGTCCGCCGTGGAGCAGTAATTATACGATGAATATTAATCTGGAAGAAAATTACTGGCTGGCAGAAAACACCAATCTTTCAGAAATGCATCTGCCATTATTGAGTTTTATCAGGAATCTTTCGGTAACGGGAAAAGTAACGGCCAAAACATTTTATGGTATAAATGAAGGGTGGGCTGCAGCACACAATTCAGATATCTGGGCAATGACAAATCCTGTTGGACAATTTGGAAAAGAAGATCCAATGTGGGCATGCTGGCCCATGGCTGGAGCGTGGCTGAGCACTCATATTTGGGAACATTATACTTTTACACAAGACAAAGATTATCTAAAAAAAGAAGGTTATCCTTTGATGAAAGGTGCCGCTCAATTTTGTTTAAACTGGATGATCGCAGATAAAAACGGAAACTTAATTACATCGCCGTCAACATCACCGGAAAATCAATATAAATTATCTGATGGTTTTGTGGGTGCAACATTTTATGGAGGAACAGCAGATTTAGCCATGATTCGCGAATGTTTTGATAAAACGATAAAAGCGTCCAAAGTATTAGATACCGATGCAGCTTTCAGAGCAAAATTAGAAACCGCACTCGCAAAATTACATCCGTATCAAATTGGTAAAAAAGGAAATCTGCAGGAATGGTATTTTGACTGGGATGATAATGATCCAAAACACCGTCATCAATCACAATTATTTGGTCTTTTTCCCGGGAACCACATTTCGCCTGTTAAAACTCCAGATTTAGCGGAAGCTTCGAGAAAAACTTTAGAAATAAAAGGCGACGAGACTACAGGCTGGTCAAAAGGCTGGAGAATTAATCTTTGGGCAAGACTTTGGGATGGAAACCGTGCTTATAAAATGTTTCGCGAATTACTTCGTTACGTAGACCCGGACGGAAAAAAAACAGAAAAACCAAGAAGAGGAGGAGGAACGTATCCTAATTTATTCGACGCGCATCCGCCGTTTCAAATCGATGGAAATTTTGGAGGAACTGCAGCCGTTGCTGAAATGCTGATTCAGTCTGACGAAAACGAAATAAGATTACTTCCGGCTTTGCCAGACGCCTGGGAAACCGGATCTGTAAAAGGTCTTTGCGCCCGAGGCGGATTTGAAATTGATATGAGCTGGAGTAATAAAAAACTCCAGAAAGTATTTGTTTCTTCTAAAAAAGGCGGAAAAACAACTTTGATTTTTGGAGATAAAAAACAGGAAATTGTTTTGAAAAAGGGAGAAAGTGTAGAAGTTAATTTTTAAATACTATTGTCACCCTGAGCGTAGTCGAAGGGCGATCCAATTGGAACGAGGCTTTTTCCGAAGCCTCGGGACGCTCAGCCTGACAAACGATATTTGACACCGTCGGAATTTCTTAAAAATAGAAAAATTTACTTTTCTGTTTATTCTTTATGTGTTTCTTCTGTATTCTTTTCTTTCTGACTTTCTTTAAAACTCTCGTACCATCTTTCTATCGAAGGATAAACAAAAGCAGCCACTTTTTTCACCGGATTATAAAAAATATAAGAATCCAGAGTTTCCTTTTTGGCAAATGTATTATTGAAATTGATTTTTTCGAACAAGGCAATAAAAACACTCAGGATCAGAATGGTTTTTAAAATCCTGAAAAATCCTCCGCCTAATTTATTCAGCCAGCCCAACATGGCAAAATCTGCAATTCCGGTTAAGATTTTGGCGAGGAAATAAACACCAATCACAACCAGAATAAAAGTCAGAATAAAAGCTGTTAATTGGATATTGGTCGGGTTCCACGACACGTGTTTCGAAATTATCCCTGTCATTAAAGAAGAAAATTTAATGGCAAGATAAATTCCTAATAACAAAGAAATAAAAGAAGCCACTTCTATGAAAAGTCCGTTTTTAATGCCTTTGTACAAACTGAAAGCTAAAAGCGCTGCCACAATAATATCAAAAAAACTCATGTTTAGGTTTTTAAATGAGGCGCAAAGATATTCTTTTTTTTGAGTGGTAAAATTCAAAAAAGCAGAGGTTCAAAGGTTTTTTTGTACGTGATAACAAGTATAAGCTTCTATATGCATTTTATGTAAAGAGTATGTATCTTTGCCACTTCATATTTAGAATTGAGATTGCTGTTTCTATATTCAAGAATATTTTAAATCACTTCGCAATATTAAATCTAAAATTTAAAATCATAAATTAATGTCCAGAGATACACAATTAAAAGAGCGTTGGGAAAAGCTCGTTGATATACTTTCCAATCAATTTTCGCAGGGCGAAGACTTAGATTTGGATGCTATAATTTACCTCATCGGAGTTCAGGAATACGGAAAAGTACACCGCGAATATAAAAAAGACGAAAAACTGAATCTAATGCATATCGCCATCTGCAGATTATTAGAGCCATACGGATTTTATGAATTTGAATTTTTTGACGAAGAAGGGTGGCCGCATTATAAAGTAAAAGAAGAATTACCTCCCTTAAAAGCCGGAGAGCAATCGGTTTTAATGAAAGAAGCGATTGTTAATTATTTTTTGGAGAGAAAATTGATAGATTAGTGTAAAGAGGGAAGTGTAAATTAAGATTTTGGACTGAAAATAAATATTCGGTTTAAGAAAATACTTCTCGCTTCTTACCTTTAACATCTCACTTTTTTATTTAAATTTGTATTCTCAAGTATTGAAGGAAAATGATAGACAAGATAAAACAGCATATAGAGGAAGCAAAAGCCTTTAATGATAAAAATAAAGAATCGTTAGAACAATTCCGTATTAAATATTTAGGTAGTAAAGGTTTACTTAAAGAACTTTTTAATGAATTTAAAAATATTCCGAACGACCAGAAAAAAGATTTTGGACAAGTAATAAATACGTTAAAAGCGGTTGCTGAAGAGAAAGTAAAATCGATTCAGGAAGAACTGGAAAGTAAAGAAGAAACAAAAGGAATTTTTGGAGATCTAACGCGTGCTGCAGAACCGGTAATTATTGGTTCCCGTCACCCTATTTCAATCGTTAAGAATCAGATTATTGATATTTTTGCGAATATCGGTTTCAATGTTTCTGAAGGTCCGGAAATCGAAGACGACTGGCACAACTTTACGGCATTAAACTTACCGGAATACCATCCGGCGCGCGACATGCAGGATACATTTTTCATTCAGACCAATCCAGATGTTTTATTGCGTACGCATACATCATCTGTTCAGGTTCGTTATATGGAAAATCATAAACCGCCCATTCGTACCATTTCTCCGGGAAGAGTTTTCCGTAACGAAGCGATTTCTTCCCGTTCACATTGTATTTTCCATCAGGTAGAAGGATTGTACATTGATAAAGATGTTTCTTTCGCAGATTTGAAACAAACATTGCTATATTTCACTAAAGAAATGTTCGGAAAATCTAAAATTCGTTTACGTCCGTCATACTTTCCATTTACAGAACCAAGTGCCGAGATCGATATTTATTGGGGTTTGAAAACAGAAACTGATTATCGTATTACAAAAGGAACAGGCTGGCTGGAAATTGGAGGCTGCGGAATGGTAGATCCTAACGTTCTGAAAAACTGCGACATTAATCCGGACGAATACAACGGTTTTGCATTCGGAATGGGAGTGGAGCGTATTGCCATGCTTTTATACCAAATTGGCGATATCAGAATGTTTTACGAAAATGATGTACGTTTCTTAGAGCAGTTTAAAGCAAACATATAATTTAAGTTATAAAGTCATAAAGTTGAAAGTTGAAAGTTCCTAAAAGGCTTTTTACTTTCGACTTTATGACTTTCGACTTTTAAACTTTTGACTCACATGAAAAAAGATATAGTAATTCCAGAAGTAGAAAACGTATTCTTAGCTGCCGTTCAGGAATGGAGCGACGATTTTATGGAGAAAGTCTGGTACGCATACTTAGTTAACGACAGCGACTTTAATTTAGACAGCGTAATGGTTGTTTCAAAAGCTTTTGGAACCATAGACGGGGAAATGAAAAAAACGTCGATTCTACGCCACGCTTTTGTAGAAGTTCCGGCTGTTTCTGTAGTTAAAATAGAAATGATCGAGAAAAGTCTTTTGGTTATGAATAATGAATTTATGGTAACTTTCTTCATTGGAAATACTTTGTACGACAAAAAATTCATCTTCAAATCAAACCTCATTAACGAAAATGATACGGAAGAAGTGCCTATTTTGTTTGTGGAGGGGATTATGGTGAAGTAGATTTTAAAAGAAGAAAGAAGCAAGAGGAAAGACTTTTATAATTGGGCTTTGTAAGAAGAAAGAAGCAAGAGGAAAGACTTTATAATTGAGACTTGGAAGAGGAAAGAAGCAAGAGGAAAGACTTTTATAATTGGACTTTGTAAGAGGAAAGAAGCAAGAGGAAAGACTTTTGTAATCGAGACTTAGAAGAGGAAAGAAGCGAGAAGAAAGACTTTTATAACTGAGCTTTGAAAGAGAAAAGAAGCAAGAGGAAAGATTTTGAAATTTAGTTTAGAAGAAGAAAGACGAACGACTTCTTTGAAATAGAATAAAGAGAAAGAGCCAGGACTGGAAATTCAGTTTGGCTCTTTTTTTGTTTTAGCACTAGGGTAAAATCTTTCTTCTTGCTTCTTTCCTCTTTTCACTAAAAACTAATCCAAAGACTCCGTTAATTTCTTAAACACCGATTTAGCATCTTTACCTTCATATAAAACTGCGTAAACAGCATCAATAATAGGTGTTTTTGCTCCGTAGCCCTGATTTAGTTTATAGGCACTTTTGGTAGCATAATAACCTTCGGCAACCATGCTCATTTCCATCATGGCGCTTTTTACCGTATACCCTTTTCCAATCATATTTCCGAACATTCTGTTTCTCGAGAAAACCGAATATCCTGTAACCAATAAATCGCCCAAATAAGCCGAATCATTAATGTTACGTTTCATTTTGTGCACTTTTCTAATGAATTTTTTCATCTCACGGATTCCGTTACTCATCATAACCGATTGAAAGTTATCACCATAACCTAAGCCATGTGCAATTCCGGCTGCAATGGCATAAATGTTTTTAAGCATCGCTGCATATTCCGTTCCGATAATATCATCTGAAATTTTAGCCTTTATGTAATTTCCGGAAAGAGATTTGGCAACAGTACACGCTTTGTCCGGATCTCCGCAGGCAATTGTTAAATAAGAAAGCCTTTCAAGTGCCACTTCTTCAGCGTGGCAAGGACCGGTAATTACACCAATATTGTAATATGGAATGTCGTATTGAATGTGGAAGTGTTCGCCCACAATTAAACTGGTCTCCGGAACAATTCCTTTAATGGCAGAAAAAATAATTTTATCTGATAAAGAAACCGTCATATTCTTTAATTCGGCATCCAAAAACGCAGAAGGAATTGCAAAAATTACATAATCTGCATATTCTATTGCTTCATTTATATTGTTGGTCAATTTAAGTTTGTTGGTGTCAAATTCAACAGAACTTAAATAATTTGGATTGTGCTTGTACTTCTGAATGTGCTCTATTGCAGCATCATTACGCATATACCACGAAATTTCAGAAAGATTTACACATAACATTTTCGCAATTGCCGTTGCCCAGCTTCCACCACCAATCACTGCAAATTTTAAATTTTCGCTCATTATTTTAATAATTTAAAACAAAAGTACTTAATAATGTGTCAATAAAGCAAAATCTGATTTAAGAAATTTTGAAGAAACGTATAAATCATGATGTCTTTCAAGAACTTTAGATGAAAATATTTTTTTTAATCTAAACACAATAAAGGTGACAGCCTTACGTTATAATAGATTATAAATTAGAATTTTAATGAATTTAGAAAGCATTGAGTTAGTTAGTTTTGTTTTAGTATTTTAAAAAGGCGTTCCTAAAAAATTTAAGAACGCCTTTTTTATTGTGTAATATTTAGTTTTGAAAACCAAGTATTCCTCACTAAATACTAATTAATAGCTCATTTCAACAATAGATTTTACCTTGTCTAAAGTAATGAGTTGGTTCTCACCTAAGCCTTTCCAGCCTCTTTCGTCAAAACGATTGACGATGAAGTCTGCAGTTTTAGAATAATCTCCAGTGTATTGAGAAAGTTTTGTGTCCATTCCCATATTATGGAAAAATTCAACGGTTTTATTGATGGCTTCTTTAGCGACTTCTTCATCAGAACCGGTTAAATTAAATATTCTTCTTCCATATTGTGCCAGTTTTCCTTTTTTGGTTTCAAACATCACTGTATATAAACTTGGGCCAATAATGGCTAAAGTTCTGGCGTGATCAATTTCATACAATGCCGTTAATTCGTGACCGATCATGTGTGTTGCCCAATCGCTTGGAACACCTTTTTGGATCAATCCGTTTAATGCCATCGTACAGCTCCACATAAAATTGGAAGCCAAAGTATAGTCGGTTGGATTTTCTACCACTCCCGGACCAACTTCGATCAAAGTCTGTAAAATACCTTCGGCAATTCTATCCTGAAGAAATCCTTCATGAGGATACGTTAAATATTGCTCCATTACATGCGTGTAAGCATCTACAACCCCATTTTGCAATTGTCTTTTTGGTAAAGAAGCAATAACTGTCGGATCGCAAATAGAGAATTGTGGAAACAAGGCACTTCCGCCTGAAGATAATTTTTCCTGAGTTGCCTCAATCGTAACTACGTATCCGGAATTCATTTCGCTTCCCGTTGCAGGTAAAGTTAAAACTGTTCCAAATGGCAGTGCATTTTCTTTAATCAGAATTCTTTTTTGGAGAATATCCATCGGATTTCCCTCAAAGTGTACTGCTGCAGAAATAAATTTTACGCCATCGATTACAGAACCTCCGCCGACAGCCAGAATAAAATCAATTTTTTCATTTTTAATCACTTCAACGGCTTTCATTAAAGTTTCAAATCTCGGATTTGGCTCAATTCCGCCAAATTCTACAATTTCAAAACCTTTTAAATTTGCGATTACCTGATCGTAAATTCCGTTTTTAAAAATACTTCCGCCTCCGTAAGCCAATAATATTTTAGCATTTTTGGGAACTAAAGAAGAAAGTTTAGAGATCTGTCCTTTACCGAAGATTAAGTTCGTAGGATTATATAATTCGAAGTTGAGCATTTTTTTTATTTTTAGGTACTAAGGTTCTAAGTTGCAAAGGTTCAAAGTTTTAATCTTTGTCGCTAAGAACCTTTGCAGCTTTGTTCCTTTTTAATTCAATTTTTGCAGCAATTTTCCGGCTACCAATTTAGACGAAGCAGGATTTTGACCCGTTATTAAAAGTCCGTCTTCTACAGCGTATGGTGCCCAGTTTGGACCTTTGGAGAAAGCAGCTCCGTTTTGCGTCAAAGCGTCTTCCAGTAAAAACGGAACAACTTTGGTTAAACCTACGGCTTCTTCTTCCTCATTTGTAAATCCGGTTACTTTTTTTCCTTTAACTAAAAATTCGCCATTTACTTTTACATTTTTTAAAACCGCCGGAGCATGACACACAAATGCTACAGGTTTTTTATGATTGTAAAAAGATTCTATTAATGCAATAGAGTTTTTATCTTCGACTAAATCCCAAAGCGGACCGTGACCTCCCGGATAAAAAACCGCATCATAATCTTTCTGATCAATAGTGGAAAGTTTATGCGTATTTTTTAATTTTTCCTGTAATACCTTATCAGCGTCAAAACGTTTTGTGTCTTCTGTTGCAGAAGCCGGATCTGCACTTTTTGGATCTATTGGCGGTTGCCCTCCTTTTGGTGTTGCAATTGTAATCTCAACTCCCTGATCTAATAATTCATAATACGGTGCAGCCAGTTCTTCTGACCAGAATCCTGTTTTTTCTCCTGTATTGCCCAGTTTATCATTGCTGGTAACAACAAATAATACTTTTTTCATATTTTTTTTATTTGATTTTTGAGCTTCAGCAGAAATGCTTACAGCTGTGAATGCAGTTATTGCGAGTAATGCTATTTTCTTCATAATATTAAATTTTAGACAAATTTACGGCTTAAGTGATATTTGTAAAAATAAAATAAACTATGTTTGTTATTATAAAATTTATATCATGGTAAATCTCGAATGGTACAGAACTTTTAAAGCAGTTTACAAAAACGGTAATTTTTCAGTGGCTGCAAAGGAATTATTTATGAGTCAGCCAGCGGTTAGTCAGCAAATTTCAATGCTTGAAGCACACGTGGGGAATAAATTATTTAACCGGAAATCAAAAGGAGTAGAACCAACCGAATACGCTAAGTTACTGAATAATTTGATAATAGACGCGTTGGACAGGCTTGAAAGTGTGGAAGCTGGTTTTCGCGCTAAAGCGGAAGATGCTAACCGGTTAATTTCTGTTGGAATTTCAAGGCATCTTTTTAATTGTGTGGGTGAACTTCTAATTTCCAAATTTGATTTAATCGATTTTACTTTTGCAGAAGACGATGAACTTTTTGCATTAGTTGATGCTAAAAAACTTGATTTTGCCATTACCACAAAAAGATTTGACACTTTTGATACTACCTACGAAATTGTTGGAAAAATAAAACTAATTATGGTGGCGCCCACAAGTTTGGATATAACCGATTTTCGCCAGAAATTAAAAGCAGATAATTATACGGAACTGGAACAGTGGCTCAATGCACAAAAGTGGTACAGTCATGATGCACGAATTCCGCATATAAAATTATTCTGGCTGCATGCTTTTAATAAGAAGCGACCGTCAATGGTTCCTAATTATATAATTCCTTCGGAGTCGGATATGCTTAGACTTTTATCAAAAAATGAAGGTGTTGCAGTAACATGGAATTGCAATGCCAGGAATTATATTAAAGAAAATAAATTACAGTTGGTTTGGAACAGCTTTCATGTTCCCGAAGAATTTGTGTATTTGTTAGCTCCTAAAAATAATAATGTAAAATCAATTTTTGAGGTGATAGAGAAAGAACTGAAATTGTTTTTTGGAAATAGATTATAAATTTTTAAGCCGCGAATTCCAGTAATTTTCACGAATTAATTTTAAATATACTACGGGAAAATTGTTGCAATTAGTGGAAAACTATAAAGAGTATGATTATGGAAAATCTACAAAATATTAGAGTTGCAGTTGATGCCATTGTTTTTGGATATCAAAATGGGCAGTTGTATGTGCTTTTGATTCAGCAGAAATTTGGTTCGGCAGAATCTTATTGGGCTCTTCCGGGCGGATTGGTAAAAAATGATGAATCGCTGAAAGATGCTGTAAAACGTGAACTAAAAGAAGAAACCAATGTCGAAGTAAACTATTTTGAACAATTATTTACATTTGGTGATGATATAAAAAGAGACCCGCGAAACCGTGTTATTTCTGTTGCTTATTTTGCTTTGGTCGATCCTTCAAAACTAGAAATTGTGGCCAGTTCAGATGCAGATAAAGCGCAATGGTTTCAAATAAATGAAATTCCGAAACTGGCTTTCGACCATAATTTAATTCTTAAAAAAGCTATTGAAAGACTTAAAGCCAAATTAAGTTACGAGCCAATTGGCTTCGATTTACTTCCAAAAGAGTTCCTTTTTTCAGAACTCGAAAATTTGTATTGCACTATTTTAGAAAAAGAAATCGAAAGAAGAAACTTCCGAAAAAAGATACTAAGTTTTGGAATTGTCGAAGAAACGGAAAATTATTCTCCAATAAAAACAGGACGTCCGGCAAAATTATTTCGATTTAATAAACTGAAATATAATGAATTATCTAAAGAAGGTATTCACTTCGAAATAAAGTTTGCGTAATTTTTACACAAAATATATTGTTTATTTAAAATTTAATTCTACATTTGCGTATAATTAACGCAAACTAAAAAACTATGATACTAAATCTCGACCCAAAATTCGCTCCTTTTCAAAATCAGGAAGAAATCAAATTTCAAAGTTTTACTTTCTCAGGAGGAGAACCACATATTAAAATTGCACCCGATTTTGATGTGAATAGAAAAGTAATGATTACACACCGACTAAATTCTTTCAACGATTTAGGATTATTGTGTGTTACTGTTGATGCTTTACGCAGAATGGATGTTAAAATTATCGAATTGTTCATTCCGTATTTTCCGGCAGCAAGACAAGACCGTGTTATGATTCCGGGAGAACCGTTGTCTGTGAAAGTATATGCTGATATCATTAATGCAATGCAGTTGAATAAGGTTTTTGTTTTTGATGCACACTCAGAAGTTACACCAGCGTTATTGAACAATAGCACTGTAATTCCGAATTACACTTTTATAAAAGAAGTTTTAAACCGAATTGGCCAAAACGTAAAACTGATTTCTCCTGATGGTGGCGCCTTAAAGAAAATCTATAAAGTTTCTGAGTTTTTAGGCGGTGTTGATGTGGTGGAATGCAGCAAAAGCCGGGACGTAAAAACCGGAAAATTATCTGGATTTAAAGTTTACAATGATGATTTAGAAGGGATGGATTGTTTAATAGTCGATGATATCTGCGATGGAGGAGGAACTTTTGTTGGCTTGGCAGAAGAATTAAAAAAGAAAAACGCCGGAAAATTATACTTAGCCGTAAGCCACGGAATTTTTAATAAAGGATTTGAAGTTTTAAACTGCTTTGACGGCATTTTCACAACCAATTCTTTTAAGGATTTTGAAGGCGAAAGTGGGGTTGAGGTGATTGGATTAGACAAATTAGTTTAAAGTTTCAGGTTTCAAGTCTCTTTTGCAAACCTTAAAAAAAATCTATTAACAGTTGTAGGTTAACGCTTCAAATTTCAACTTCAGTTAACAACCTGAAACCTGAAACAAGAAAAACCTGAAACAAATTTAAAAAACCAAAAAATTATGAGCGACGATTTAAAACCAAGATTTATTGAGTCTTTAAAAAGAAACAATGATCAGATTAGAGAAGACAGAGCCAAAACAATTGGCGAAGATTCTGAATTAATTTACAGACGAAGAGTCGAAGATATCGAATTGAAAATCAAAAGACTCGAAAGAGAACAGGAAGGACTGATTGATATTAGTCCGCTGGATAAAAACAGTTTGACATTTGCCGATTTTCAGCCGGAAGCTTTTGTACAGAAAGATATGGAACTTTCGCTGACGATTAGAAATTTAAACATCCAGTTTGAGGTTACAAAAAAGAGATTTGAATATTTATTTGGAAAAACATTTTAGTCATGGGAGGTACAAGATATGATATAGGCGCTCGTTTGAGCAGAGCAGAAGCAGCAGGTTACGGAAAAAAATCTGCCAGCGAAATTTTTACACAAAATGCATTACACAGAGCTCATGAATCTATGAATCCGAATGGCGTGATTTTTAGAGAAGCAAGAGATTCTGAAGTACATCCCAACACGGTTCCGATTATTTTAGGATTGGACGTTACAGGAAGTATGGGACATATTCCACACGAACTTATTAAAGAAGGACTTCCGAAATTAATGGGCGGAATTATTCAGGGCGGTGTTCCGGATCCGGCACTTTTATTCTTAGGAATCGGAGATCACGAATGCGACAGATATCCACTTCAGGTTGGACAGTTTGAATCTGGTGACGAAGAACTGGATATGTGGTTAACAAGAACATACATCGAAGGCGGAGGCGGAGGAAATGCTGGAGAAAGTTATCTTTTAGCGTGGTATTTTGCAGCATTTCATACCAAAACCGATGCATTCGAAAAAAGAGGACAAAAAGGATTGCTGTTTACCGTTGGAGATGAACCAGGTTTGAAAAAACTTCCGGCTTCTGCCATTAAAGAAATTATGGGCCAGGGACAGCAGACTTACACAAATTTAGAATTATTAGCAGAAGCGCAAAAACGTTATGATGTATATCATATTAGTGTTTTACACTCTGGACAAGCGATCAATGCGGATGTAGAGTGGAAAGAATTGTTAGGTCAGAATTGTTTGTCGATTGAAGATCACAGAGAAATTCCTAACGTAATAAAAAAGATTATCTGCGATAAACACAAAAGTTCTGGATTAGGAACAATACCAGTTTCTGATAAAAATGATTCAGGTTTAGATAATATAGAAATGCTTTAAAAGCTTTGCTCCCGAAGCTTCGGAACTGCGTATTTGCGAGATTAAAAGTTTTCTAGCCGAAGAAAATTTGCTCGCAAAGTCGCAAAGACGCTAAGTTTTTTTAAAAGACTAAGTTAAAAAAAGTATTGAAAATAAGATTTGTTGACTTAGAAGTTACTGTTAAAGTATATACTTAAAATACTTTGTGTCTTCACGTCTTTGCGGCATTAAAAAAATAACAAAATGAAAACAGCGCAAATAGTTATAGGTTTAGGATTTGGTGATGAAGGAAAAGGTATAACAACAGATTTTCTGGCAAAACATAAACCTCAATCTGTAGTTATTCGCTTTTCGGGAGGACAACAAGCGGCGCATACCGTTATGATCGGCGATAGAAAACACGTGCATTCTAGTTTTGCGAGCGGAGCACTTCGAGGTCTTCCATCTTATTATAGTGAGCATTGTACGATTCATCCGCTTTTTCTGTATAACGAACGAGAAGAATTAAAAGAAAAAAACGCTAATCTGGACTTGTATATTCATCCGTTAGCAAAAGTTACAACACCTTTTGATGTCTGGCACAACAGAGGAAATGTACGAAACATTGAAAACGGAACCTGCGGAAAAGGCATCGGTTCTACCATGAAAAGAAACGAAGGTCCGTATAAGTTGTTTGCCATAGATTTGATTGCGCCACGCGAAATGCTTCTAGAGAAGCTAAACCAGATTGCGTATTACTATGGTTTTTCAAATGAAGATGATATTGATGAAGAAGTAAAACAATATTTGGAAGCGATTGATAAACTCAAATGGAATATTGTCGATTACTGTTTCCTTTCAAAATACAAAAACCTGATTTTTGAAGGAAGCCAGGGAATTCTGCTGGATATGGATCACGGTGTTTTTCCAAATGTGACCTACGCCAACACGACTTCAAAAAATGCAATTGAAATTTGTAATAAATTAAAGATTGAAGATATTGAGATTTATTACGCAACCAGAAGTTACACCACCCGACACGGACACGGCTGGATGGCAAATGAAGGAGAAATAAAATTAAAAAACAACGAAGAAGAAACCTGTGTTTTCAACGAATATCAAAAGCACTTACGTTTTGGAAGCTTAGATTATAATCTATTAAATTATGCTCTAAAACTCGATGCCGCTTACAGTCCAATGGCGAAACGAAATTTGGTGGTAACCTGTATGGATCAGCTTGAGCAGAATTATGAGTTCGAAAGTCTCAAAACAGAATTTAAAGAAATCTACGGATCGTTTTCGCCCGATTCGAAAGACTTTAAAAACATTACTTCTTTGTATCAATAAAATAGAAAAAAATGAAGTACAACATAGAAAACATAGCTCCGGAAAGTAAGTTTTTATTTTTCTGGGGACATCAGCCCACGAAAGATGGAACGATTACAAAAACCTGTTTTAGTCAATGGTGGTTGAGTTCTTTTGAAGTAGATAACATCACATACAAAACAGCCGAACATTGGATGATGGCCAAGAAAGCGGAATTGTTTGACGATCAGGAAATTTTAGCTAAAATCATAGCCTGTAAATCTCCGGCCGAAGCTAAAAAACTGGGTAGAAAAGTTAGAAATTACGATGATAAAGTTTGGTTAGAAAACCGATTTGAAATTGTAAAAGAAGGAAACTATCATAAATTCAGTCAAAACAAAGATTTAAGCGAATTTCTAATCAATACAAATGAACGAGTTATCGTGGAGGCAAGTCCGGTAGATCTCATTTGGGGAATCGGAATGGCAGAAGATCACAAAGATGTTTTGGTTCCTGAAAAATGGAAAGGGTTGAATTTGTTAGGTTTTGCTTTGATGGAAGTTAGAGCTAAATTGAAACAATAAACTGTAGAGTATACTTTATGGTTTTTAGAGTTTCAAATGCATTAAAAATTAAACAAAAATTAAAAATAACATAGAAAAGATGAATGAAAAAACAGCAAAAAGCGTCAGCAAATTTTTAAGTCTGGTGCTGCGACATTCGCCTGAAACTATCGGATTAAAATTAGACGAAAATGGATGGGCAGATGTAGAAGAATTAATAGAAAAATGTAATAAAAAAGGGCAACGTCTTAATGCAGAACTTTTGGATTATGTTGTAGAAAATAACGATAAAAAGCGTTTTGCTTTCAACGAAGATAAAACCAAGATCCGTGCAAGTCAGGGGCATTCTATTTCGGTTGAATTAAATCTGGCAGAAACAGAACCTTTAGAATATTTATACCACGGAACGGTTGGCAAATTCATGGAAAACATTCGAAAAGAAGGTTTGAAGAAAATGAGTCGTCAGCATGTACATTTGAGTAAAGACCAAGAAACGGCGACGAAAGTAGGAAGCAGAAGAGGAATCCCTCAGATATTAACCGTTAGAAGCGGTGCCATGCACAGAGACGGATATACATTTTATTTATCCGAGAACAATGTCTGGCTGACCGATGAGGTTCCGGCGAAATATATTGAATTTTAAAAAATGAAAAGAACAATAGTTTTTGGAGATATTCACGGAGGTTTAAAAGCTTTACTTCAGTTATTAGACAGAATTGACTACTCTGAAAATGACCGATTAATTTTCTTAGGCGATTATGTTGACGGTTGGAGCCAATCGGCTCAGGTTATAGATTTCCTACTTGATTTATCTCAAAAACAGGAATGTATTTTTATAAGAGGTAATCACGATGCCTGGTGTCAAGAGTGGCTTCAGAATGATGTGATAAACGAAATATGGTTTATGCACGGCGGAAAATCAACCATAGAAAGTTATCAGGATAGCGATCTTTCGCGAAAGCAGCAACATCTTGATTTCTTTAAAAACATGAAAGATTATTTTGTGGATGAAAATAATAATTTATTTATCCATGCTGGTTTTTCATCCATGCACGGACCGGAAAAAGAACATTATCAAACGAATTTTTCCTGGGACAGAACATTATGGGAAATGGCTTTGACAATGGACAAAAGAATACAAAAAGATTCCAATTTATATCCGAAAAGATTATTGCTTTTTAATGAAATATACATCGGGCACACACCTACACTTCATTACGATGTTGAAGTTCCGATGCAGGGCTGTAATGTCTGGAATGTTGATACAGGAGCAGGTTTTTATGGAAAACTTACGTGTATAAATATCGAAACAAAAGAATTTTGGCAGAGTGATGTGGTGCAAACCTTGTATCCTGATGAAAAAGGAAGAAATAAATAAAAGATGAAAAATACCATAAAATCAGGTTTACTGGGAGTTGCAATAGGCGATGCTTTGGGAGTTCCGGTTGAATTTAAGACTAGAGATAATTTAAAACAAAATCCGGTTACAGATATGTTGGAATTTATGTGCTGGAATCAGCCTCGGGGGACATTTAGTGATGATAGTTCGCTGGCCTTTTGTACTGCAGAAAGTTTATGCAGGGGTTTTGATATCGAAGATATGGCGCAGACTTTCGTAAAATGGATGGTTGAAGGATATTGGGGCGCTCATTATAAAGTATTTGATATTGGCGGTACAACCAAGCATTCTCTGCTTCGTGTAGTAAAAGGAGAATCGGCCGAATTCTCTGGAAACTTTTTTGATGAGGATAACGGAAATGGATCTTTAATGCGTATTTTGCCTCTGGTCTTTTATCTTCAAAAAGAAAAAGATATCGAAATTATTTACAGGAAAGTCAAAGCAGTTTCGTCGATAACCCATGCACATTTCCGGTCAGTATTTGCCTGTTTTATTTATGTACTATATTGTTTGGAGATTTTAAAAGATAAAGATAAATTCGAAGCTTATAAGGATATGAAAGTTGTGCTTTCAAAATTTTTGGAAGATAAAAAATATAATCCTGCTGAAATTCAGTTATTTGATAGAATTCTGAAATACGATATGCTTTATGTAGAAAGTGAAATACAGTCTTCGGGTTATGTTCTCCATAGTTTAGAAGCAAGTTTTTGGTGTTTTTTAAATGCAGATTCGTATGAAGAAACCGTTTTAAGAGCAGTTAACTTAGGTGGCGACACCGATACAACGGCAGCAATTGCAGGAGGTTTGGCAGGAATTTATTACGGACTGGATAATATTCCGGAGAAATGGATAGAGCATTTAGTCAGAGTAAATGATATAAAAGATTTGGCAGAACGATTAGCAGATAATTTAAATAAAAATATATGAACCCTTTATTATTAACCGACGGTTACAAAGTTGACCACAGAAGACAATACCCAGACGGAACCACATTAGTATATTCTAACTGGACACCAAGAAAATCACGTATCGAAGAAGTGGATGAAGTAATCTTTTTCGGATTGCAGTATTTCATCAAAAAATATATTATTCATGACTTTGAAGAGTCTTTCTTCAAAAAGCCAAAGGAAGAAGTTGTAAAAAAATATTCTCGCAGAATTAATAATTATTTGGGTGAAAACCTGGTCGGAATCAAGCATATTGAAGATTTACACGATTTAGGATATATTCCGATGGTTTTTAAAGCTTTGCCGGAAGGAGCGAGCGTTCCGTTGCGAGTACCAATGTTTACGATGTACAATACAATTCCGGAATTTTTCTGGCTGACAAATTATTTCGAAACGTTACTTTCTGCAGTGGTTTGGTTACCGTGTAACTCTGCGACAATTGCAAAAGAATATAGAAAAGTATTAGACAAATTTGCTGCAGAAACTTCTTCTGCTCCTGAATTTGTAGATTGGCAGGCACACGATTTCTCTATGAGGGGAATGGGCGGTATTGAAGCAGCACTAACTTCTGCTGCGGGACATTTATTGAGCTTTACAGGATCTGACACGATTCCGGCGATCGATTTTTTAGAAGAATATTACAACGCCAATTCAGATCAGGAATTAGTGGCAGGTTCAGTAGCGGCAACAGAACATTCTGTAATGTGTATGGGAACGACAGAAGGCGAGTATGAAACATTCAAAAGACTGATAACAGAAGTGTATCCAAAAGGAATTGTTTCTATTGTTTCTGACACCTGGGATTTATGGAAAGTGCTAACGGATTATCTACCACGTTTAAAAGAAGATATCGTTTCCAGAGAAGGAAAAGTCGTGATTCGTCCTGACAGCGGTGACCCTATTCTAATTATCTGCGGAAATCCCGACGGAAAAACAGAACAGGAGAAAAAAGGAGTAATCGAATTGCTTTGGGATGTTTTTGGCGGAACAACAAACGATAAAGGTTTCAAAGAATTGGTGCCACAGATTGGAGCGATTTACGGAGACAGTATTACCGTAGCCAGAGCAACTCAAATCTGCGAAAAATTAAAAGAAAAAGGTTTTGCTTCTACCAATGTGGTTTTAGGAATCGGATCTTTCACTTATCAATATAACACTCGTGATACTTTCGGATTTGCAATGAAAGCCACTTATGGCGAAGTAAACGGACAAGGAAGAGCGATCTTCAAAGATCCAATTACTGATGACGGAACTAAAAAATCTGCCAAAGGATTAATGAAAATCGACTTAATCGACGGCAAGTACCATTTAACCGATAATGTTTCCTGGGTAGAAGAAAAACAAGGCGAATTGAAAGAGGTTTTCAGAGATGGAAAGCTTTTAGTTGATCAATCTTTAAGCGAGATTAGGACAAGAGTAAAAAGTGACGTGAGTATCGAAGCTTAATTACAAAACAAAATCCAGAATTTTAAATTCCTGATTTTTTATTTTGTATCCTCAGACCTTTGTCAAAGTTTAAAACTTTGACAAAGGTCTTTTGTTTGTAATAAGTTGCCTACAGCTTTAGCTATAGGTAATAGTATTGGTCCAATACAGGCTTTAGCCAAACGTCTGAATTGGGCTAAAGCATTTACTAACAATTAAAAACCTCCAGTTAAAACTGGAGGCAATTCAAATAAAAAATTATGATTACTTTTTATAAAAATTATTATGATCAATATATTCCCAAACTTTTGCAGGAAGTAAAGGCTGAATGTTTTTTCCTTCTTTGATATTATTTCGAATAAAAGTCGATGAAATCTCCACAATTGGTGCATCGATTACATGAATTTTAGGATGCGATTTTAATTCGATATTTTCAGGTTCATCAGAAATTCTTGGGTACACATAAATATCATGATGGTTCAGAATCACTTCGTAATTTCTCCATTTATGAAGTGTCTTCAAATTATCTTCGCCCATAATCAAAGAAAACTCATGCGTTGGATATTTTTCCTGTAAGTGCGCGAGCGTAATTACAGTATAATTCGGCTGAGGTAATTTAAACTCAATATCCGACGGTTTTATCTTCGGATAATCTTCTGTTGCCAGAAAAACCATTTCTAATCGCTGATGATCGTCTAAAAGCGTTGCTTTTTGCTTTAACGGATTATGAGGCGTAACCACCATCCAAATCTGATCTAAACCGGCAAATTCTGCCATGTGATTGGCAATAATCATATGCCCAACATGAATTGGGTTGTATGTGCCGAAATAAAGACCTATTTTCATTTTTTTTAGTACTTAGTTTTTTAGTGCTTAGTACTTAGTTTTAAGTTTAATCTTTCGTCATAGTATTAAAGATAAGAACTAGGTACTTAAAAACTAAGGACTAAAATACTAATCTTTAAGATTTCTTGAAAAAGCATTTATCATTTTGCTTTCTTCTTCAATCAAAAACATTATTTCATTAAATAAATTATTATCAGAGATGAAATCTAATTCTTTTGCAATAATAATTTGTGTTTCTATTTCATTCAATGAACCTCTCGAAATATTCAAAAAATGATTAAATGACTTGTCACTTTGTCTTCCGAATCCTTCTGCTATATTTGATGGAACTGATACACTGGCTCTTTTTAATTGACTTGTTAGCGCATATATTTCCTCTTTTGGAAAACCATTCGTAAGTTTATAGACTAAAACAACGATTTTTATTCCTTTCTGCCAAATTAGTAATTCTTTGTATGATTTAATTCCACTCATATTTTAAGTTTTGATTTTAAACTCAAAATTAAACGTAAAGAAAAAAAAAAGCTGTCCACTAAGGACTAATTACTAATAACTAAGGACTAAAAAACTACTTATTTACGAAATCTTTTACTAGTTGGTGCGCTTCTTCCAAGGCAACTGGCAAATCATAATTTTTAATAATCACATCAAATTGAGGAGCAGTCGCCAACTCTACAGATGCCTTAGCAATACGCATATTAATTTTGTCGTCACTTTCTGTGGAACGTTCTTTTAATCTTCGTTTAAGTTCATCTACACTTGGAGGTTTTACAAAAACTGCTAAAGTTTGTTCCGGGAATTTATGTTTGATACGTAAACCGCCTGCGACATCAATATCAAAAATCACATTTTTTCCCAAAGCCCAGATTCTTTCAATTTCCGATTTTAAAGTGCCATAGAAGTTATCGCGGTACACTTCTTCCCATTCCAGGAAATCTTCGGCTTTAATATGTTTTTTAAATTCTTCTAAAGAAATAAAATAATAATCTTTTCCGTGAACTTCCTCACCACGTGGATCACGAGAAGCGGCTGATATTGAGAATTCAAGATTTAAATCTTCTTGTCCTAATAAGTGTTTTACGATCGTTGTTTTTCCTGATCCGGATGGCGCCGAAAAAACAATTAATTTTCCTTTATTCATTGTGTATGCTTTAGGCTGTAAGCGATATGCTTTAAGCTTTTTGTTTTTGCTCTAAGCTTTAGGCGATATGCTTTAAGCTTTTTCTGTATGTTTTTTTATGCGTAAAGTTAAATGCTTACAGCTTAATGCTTACAGCTTAATGCTTATAGCTTAATGCTTATAGCTTTACAACACATTCAAAACCTGTTCTTTAATTTTCTCCAATTCATCCTTCATCATCACGACCAACTTCTGCATTTGCGCATGATTCGATTTAGAACCCATAGTATTAATTTCACGACCCATTTCCTGAGTAATAAAACCTAATTTTCTACCATTGGCTTCAGTACCTTTTATGGTTTCTAAAAAGTAATCCAAATGATTCGTTAAACGAACTTTCTCTTCCGTAATGTCTAATTTCTCTAAATAATAGATTAATTCCTGTTCAAAACGGTTTTCATCCACATTAACCTGCAATTCAGAAATCGCAGTTTGCAAACGGTCTTTTATCGCCTGAACGCGTTCCGGATCCAATGCCAGAGCATCGTTCATATACTGACGAATATTTGCAATTCGTAGATTGAATTCTTTTTCAAGAGATTCTCCTTCGTCTTTTCTGAAACTTAAGATGTTTTGCAGTGCTTCCTCAATAATAACCTGAATCTGTTCCCAGTCATTTTCGTCAATTTCCTCGCGTTCTGTTTTTAATGTATCCGGCATACGGACGGCCATTTTCATCAATTCAGTTTCATCAGCATCAGGATAAACTTCTTTAAGTTGTGCAATATAATTTTTTACAACAGGAACATTTACTTTGGTCGAAGTCTGTTCTGCAGTACTTTCGATGTAAATCGCAAAATCAATCTTTCCCCTTTCCAGTTTAGTCGAAATCTGAGTTCTTAAGCCAAGTTCCATTTCGCGGTAAAGCGACGGCATTCTTACATTTAAATCTAAACCTTTACTGTTTAAGGACTTTACTTCGACTGTAATCTTTTTTGTAGGCAATTGCAAAGAAGCTTTGCCAAACCCTGTCATAGATTGTATCATATAATTGAGTATAAAGGCGCAAAGATACTAAAAAACTTAACAGCTGAGGTTTCTAGTTTTTAAGTCGCTAAATTTGTACTTTGTTTTGGGCGTTCCCTTTCCCGATAGCTATCGGGAGGCTATCCGTTTCAATCTTTTTTTTGTCCCGTAATAAAACGGGACAAAAAAAAGGATTTCCATTTCTATCCCTAACGCTGCAATTCAAATTCATAAGCGCTTTTTCAAAATATTATTTTTGCAACGCTTTTGTAACCTGAAGAATATTCTGCTGACTGTTTCCCACGTAAACCTGATTATCAATAATAAAAACCGGACGGCTTAAGAAAGTATAATGTTCCAAAATATACTTTTTAAAATCAGCTTCGCTCAAAGATTTGTTTTTTAAGTCCATAGACTTATACAATTGCGCTTTTTTACTGAATAAAGCTTCGTAACTTCCGGCCAGTTTATGCATTTCTTCCAACTGTTCTTCCGTAATTGGATCTTGCCTGATATCCTGAAAAACTAAATTATTTTCAGGAAGATTTTTGATGATTTTGCGACAGGTATCGCAAGAAGCCAGGTAATATATTTTGTCCATAATTGTCGAATTGAATTAGATTACAAAGAAAATCCATTTGAAATTGAAAAATGATTAATTTTAGAAAAAAAATTACAAATATGGATTCAGTTTTTGCAGTACAAAAAAACATAAGAGAAAATCTTTTAAGAGTATTGGACTCTCATTCTTTAGAACAATTAAATAAAATTCCGGAAAGGTTTAGTAATAATATAATCTGGAATATAGCGCATTGTGCGGCTACACAGCAAGCCTTAGTATATAAACTGTCGGGTTTGCCAACCAAACTTCCGGAAGAATTTATAATGAAATACAGAAAAGGAGCAAAGCCGGAAGGAGATCTTTCTCAACAAGAAGTTGACGAAATTAGAGAGTTGCTTTTAACAACAAGCAGACAAATCGAAGAAGATTTTAAAAACAACGTTTTTGTGAAGTATCAGGAATATCCAACCAGCGTTGGATTTACACTTCGCAATATTGAAGAGGCATTAAATTTCAATAATTATCATGAAGGAATTCACCTCGGAATCATTATGAGTATTAGAAAGTTTGTTTAAAAAAAAGATCCCGCTTAGAGCGGGATTTTTTTTTATTCCATTATTCTTTCAATAGTCACTTTCATTGCGCCGGCGCCTTTATTTCTGGTGATTTCCATAAAAGCTCTCTTAGACAAGTCGATTTCACGGGTTTTTACAAAAGGTCCACGATCGGTAATTTTGACGATAACGAATTTGCCATTAGCTTCATTGGTAACTTTTACTCTTGTTCCAAAAGGAAGCTTTTTGTGAGCTGCCGTATAACTGTTGTTGTTAAATCTACTGCCGTTAGCGGTTTTCTTCCCGTTAAAACGATCTGCGTAGTAAGAAGCGTGAGCGTTTTTTTTATAAGGTTTTAGTTTTAAACCTTTGTCTGTAAATACGGAGTCTAAAGGTAATGCAACCAGATTTGGCTTTACATTTTTAACAGTGTCTTGAATAATTTTAGGTTCTGTTGTAGGTTTGGTCTGGCTTACCACATACGAAAATCCACTAATTAGAGTCAGAGCGATTGTGGCGAATAAAATTTTTTTGTTGTTTCTCATGGGTTATTTTTTTTCAGACTTGGGGGGAGTTTGTACAAATAATATGCCGAGATAAAAAAAGCCCTTCATCAGGGCTTTTTAATTGGTATTTTTAGAACCAAAGGTTCCACGGAATTCTACTTAAAATAAGCAATAATCCTAATCCGTAAAATATAGCAAAGGTTTTGAATTTAGCTTCGCTATTGATTAATTTTTTATGTTTTGACCATCCAATTGTGATTAGGATGATGGCAATAAGATTGATAAGAGGATGCTCTAACGAAGTTAATCTCAATTCTGCATTCGACATTTGCCCGAAAGCAGCTTTTCCTAACGGAGAAACAAAATAAAGGATCAGACCAATTAATAATTGAGTATGAATTCCAATTAAAGCAAACAAACCGATTTTACGATCTTTTCCTGTAAATTCTTTTTTTGAAGTGACTCCGATAATGGCGTTAACAACTGCAACAAGTAAAAGCAGTAATGCAAGGTATGCCCAGCCAGAGTGTAATTTTTGTATAAAATTGTACATAAACGATGTTTTTTGTTGAAAACAAATATAACAAAAATGACTATAAAAAAACGGCATTAAACTTAAAAGTCAATGCCGTTTATGGTATTTATTTAGATTCTAAATATTAGAAATCGTAACGTAACGCGAAGTTCCAAGTTCTACCGAAACCAAAGTAAACCTGGTTTGTAGTAGCAATACCTTTATATGTTGAAACAGTTGGAACATCTGCTGCAAATATATTTGTTTTTGCTTCAGCAATGTAAGTATAGTCAAAAACGTTGTTTACGTTTAATCTGAAGCCTACAGAATTGCTTTTGTTTTTACCAACTAACAATTTGTAAGATAATCCTGCGTCAGCTGTACCGTAAGATGGTAATTGTAATGAACCTCTGTTAGTTGCAGATGTAAAGTTTCCTGGAGAAATTGCAGCGTATAATTTGTCGTTATAGTTGTAGTTCGCATCAACAGTAAAACGTGGTAAAATCTCGTAAGTTGCACCTAAAGCGGCTGTAGTTTGAGCAGCATCTCCAACTCTTACACCGTCAAGGTATAATGTTATAGGAGTACCTCCACCGATAGGATTGTTTCCTGAGTCATAACGGTTACTTGTACTTGTTCCTTCATACTTCCAATCTCCAATAGAAAACATTCCGGTAAGAGTAAGTTTATCAAGTAATTTAGCAGTAGCGTCAAACTCAATCCCCGAGTGGATTTCCGTAATTCCAGCAAAATCGAAGTAACCTCCAGGGTTATCAGCAGCTCCGTCATTTTGTCTTTGATATCTGTCTTTCCATGAAGTACGGTAAAAGTTTAAGTTTGCAGTAAACATTTGTGTACGTAAACCATAACCAGCTTCAATACCGAAGATTTTTTCGTTTGTTAAGTTACCATTTACTAATGAAGCGTTGTTTGGGTAAACAGCGTTAAAAAATGGTTGTTTAGAGTAGTATCCTGAGTTAACAAAAACATTGTGATGCTCATTGATGTTATAATTAACACCACCTTTTACGTTTCCACCTAAGATGTTTTCATAATCTGTGCTTGACAGTGGATTTGAAGAAAGGTATTTAAAATAGTCCACTCTTTTGAATCCTTGTTGAGAAAGTGCACCCTGAATGAACGCAGTAAACTTGTCTGAAGAGTACTCTAATTGAGTAAATCCACCATACCATCTTACGTCACCATCATTGTAAAAGTTGATTTTTTCTTCTTTATCCGTGCTTTTGAATACGTTCCAGGCAGCATATGTAGAATATGTGTTTGTTAAAACTCTGTTTGGATTGTTTACATCAAAGTTATCAAGGTAAGAGTCAGCTCCTAATAAATTGTTTACATTTTGGTAGTGAATTCCTTTGTACCCTCTTACGTCAATTCCTAAATCCCAGGTTAAACGATCAGAGAATTTTTTATTGAAGTTAACAATTGCACCATACCAGTTATGTGAGTTAACAGATGAAATTTGAGAAATACCAGTTGTAGAATTTGTTAAATTTCCTGTAGCAGAGCTATTTTGAAACTGTCCACTTGTACCGTTAGTTGTACGAGTGTAGTTAGTACCGTTAATGTTTACAGTTTGTCCTGAGTTGTAAGCAACAATTTTGTCGTAATCAATTAAACCGTCTGCTGTTCTGAATGCGTTATTAGCATAGTTAAAACCTCTAATACCACCAGCTCCTCTGGAACCTCCTCCACGTCCGAAAGAAACATAACCGACAGTTGATAATTTAGAAGTTTCATTGATTTGGAAATCATAGTTTAATGAAACAACCGGCTTATGGTAATAGTTTCTTACCATGTTAAATTGTTCACCTCCTTTATAACCCCAGTCAGAGTTGTATTTAATGTTTGGATCAGATTCTGTACCATATTTTTGGTACTGAGCTATAGTGATAAATGTAGATCTTTGATCATGCCATTGTGGAGCACCAGTAACTGTAAATTGGAAGTCGTGCTTGTTGTTTTTTGTGGTATAGCCAAGAGCTACGTAGTAGTTGTCTCCGTTAAATTCAGTTCCGTCTACATATCCGTCACCCTGAGTGTGGCTGTATAAAACAGATGCAGAGAATCCGCTGTCTAATTTTCCTGTGTTGTAAGCAACGTTAGATTTGAAGAAATTATCATTACCAAAAGAGGTACCAACTGTACCACCTTGTTTCAAGTCAGAAGCTTTAGTTACGTAATTCATAGTACCCCCAACAGAAGCAATAGCTAATTTTGAAGATCCTAAACCTCTTTGTACCTGAATAAAAGAAGTAACGTCAGACAAACCAGCCCAGTTACTCCAGTAAACGGCACCGTTTTCCATGTCATTAACCGGCATACCGTTCACCATTACAGCAACGTTATTTTGGCTAAATCCACGAACAGTAATTCTTGAATCACCAAAACCACCACCAGATTTAGTTACATATACAGATGGTGTACTTTTTAGCATTTCAGGAAGCTCCTGATTTCCTAATTTTGCCTGAATTTCTGCAGCTTTAATAGTGGAAACGGCAACAGGAGTTTTTCTGTCTTTTGCGATATCGACTGTTGTACTTTTAACAACGATTTCACTTAATTCGTTAGAATTAGAAGCTAAAACAATGTTTCCAATGTTTGTAGTTCCACCAGATACTGAATACTTAACTGTTTTCGTATCAAAACCTAAAAATGTAATTACCAATTCGCCTGAGCTGCTTGGTGAGTCGATAGTAAATTTACCATCAAAATCTGTAGAGGTTGCTGTAGTAGATCCTTTGATAACTACGTTAGCACCTGGCAGTGAAGCGACACCGTCGGTAACCATACCAGTAACTTTACCTTGAGAAAATACGGTTGAAACTATCATAAAAAATAGTCCGGTCAGTAACCAATTTTTCATTTTCTTCATTTTGTTCTTTAGTTTATTGTTTTTGGCAAAATTATAACAAATAACTCAGATAGTGTTATCGAAATGTTAAGAAAAACAAGTTTTGTGGTTTCTGTTGCGCATTAAAATGAATTTTACTTTTTTTATTAAAAAATACATCATTTACTTGAATATGTGTAAGTGTTTTTTGTTAAAATCATAATAATGTGAATAAGACTGTAGTCTTAAACGTGTAAATCAACGCATTTTTAATGCTTTTTGTCGGTATTTTACGTAAAAAAAACGTCTTAATTCTAATGAATTAAGACGTTTTGAAATGTTATAAAAATTTTAAAAAACAGTATTTTTATTTATTCTTCAAAAAGTGATTTAGTAAAAATGAAGTCGAACTGTCGTGATTTTTAACTGTATTAGAAGTAATCTCATCCAAAATCGAATTGGCCAGTTGTTTTCCTAATTCAACTCCCCATTGATCAAAGCTGAAAATGTTCCAAATTACACCCTGAACAAAAATTTTATGTTCGTATAATGCGATTAAAGATCCTAAACTTTTTGGAGTCAGTTTTTGAATCAGGATTGTATTCGTCGGTTTGTTACCTGTGAAAACTTTAAAAGGTTTCAAATAAGACGCTTTTTCTTCAGAAAGTCCTTGCTTGTCAAATTCTGCCTGAACCTGATCTGCCGTTTTTCCATTCATTAGAGCTTCTGTCTGGGCAAAAAAGTTTGACATTAATTTATCATGATGATCTTCATTGCCATAAAGAGGCTTAATAAATCCTACGAAATCGGTTGGAATCAATTTGGTCCCCTGATGAATCAATTGGAAGAATGCATGTTGCGAATTCGTTCCGGGTTCTCCCCAAATGATAGTTCCCGTTTGGTAGTTAACGGGTTTTCCGTCACGGCCAACGCTTTTTCCGTTACTTTCCATAAAAGCCTGCTGCAAATAAGGTGCAAGTTTATGTAAATATTGTGTGTAAGGAATTAAAGCTTCACTTTCGGCACCATAAAAATTATTATACCAAACACTTAAAAGAGCCAATAATACCGGAATGTTTTCGTCAAATTCGGCCGATTTGAAATGTTCGTCCATTTCGTTGGCACCCTTCAGTAAATCATTATAATTTTCAAAACCAACTGCCAGAGCAATACTTAAACCAACGGCACTCCACAAAGAAAATCTACCTCCAACCCAATCCCACATTGGGAAAACATTGTCAGGGTTAATTCCGAATTCGGTTACTTTCTGAATATTGGTGGAAACCGCTACGAAATGCTTTGCAATATCTTCCTGTGAAGCTGATGTTAAAAACCATTTTTTAATAGTTTCTGAATTTGAAAGTGTTTCCTGAGTGGTAAAAGTTTTAGAAACGATCACAAAAAGAGTAGTTTCAGGATTTAGTTTTTTGATAACTTCATTTACGTGATCGCCGTCAACATTCGAAACGAAATGTGTATTCAGGTGATTTTTATAAAATTGTAAAGCTTCAACAGCCATAACCGGACCAAGATCTGAACCACCAATTCCGATATTAACTATATCTGTAAAAGCTTTGCCTGTAAAACCTTTTCTTTTTCCTGAAATTATTTCCTCAGTAAAGTTTTTGATTTTGTTTTTTACAGTATAAACTTCCGGAATTACATTTTCTCCGTCAACTTTAATTACCGCAGATTCAGGAGCTCTCAAAGCCGTATGTAAAACGGCACGATTTTCAGTCTGATTAATTAATGCGCCTCCGAAATATTGAGCAATTGAATCTTTTAATCCAATTGAATTTGCCAATTCTAATAAGAGAGAAATAGTTTCCTGACTGATGTTGTTCTTAGAATAATCTACTAAGAAATCATTCCATTGCAGGTTAAATTTTGCTGCGCGGTCATTATCCTGTTGAAACAATTCTTGTATTGTGGTTTCGTGAATTGCGTTGTAATGGTTTTGCAGATTTTTCCACGCTTCAGTCCCGGTTGGGTTGGTTGTGTTTAAAGCCATTTTTTATATAATTGAGTTTGTTTTATATCGAAACACAAAAATACTGAAATAAGTTTTAATACCTTAAAGGTTCACGATTATATAACAATTAGTTACGAAAACGTTTTATGAGCAAAGCAATCCTGAAGGGATTAAATATGTATAGAATATCATGGTATCGAATAGAATACGAGCCTTTTGGGGTTGCATATTATCCCAATAATTTATGTCTATAAATATTTGACCTCTTTGAGGTCCGTTTGGAAATGTTTAGAATCTGGGAAATCAGATTACCAAATCTTCCACCAGGGCTTTTTATTGATATGAATAATTTTATTTTCGGTATCGATTTCTATTCTTTTCAATTCTTCGATTTTAATTTTAGAATCATCAAAAAACAGTTCCCCATTTTCACTCATTCCCAGTGGAAACTTAGTTCTTTCTTTCCAGCTTTCAGTTTGTAAGTCAGGTATTATGTCAGCGTCGACTTTATCTTTGAATTTTTTTCTGGCTTTTTCTATAATTTCTTCTTCCAGGTTTGAAGTGGAATTTTTGAAAAGTGTAATGGCATTATCAGGAATATTTAAAAGAAAAATTTGGGTTTTATTGCCAATTTTTTGAACATCCAAAACCTTAAAATAGGAAATGGAATCTAATAGAAAGTGACCAATTTTGCCAGAGTCAGGATTAAATTTTGAAATATCTTTGGCATGTGCGCTGGCAATTAAATATCGTAAATTACCCGAAAGTCCGCCGCCAATTGAAGACATATCTGTAAATCCTTTTTCCTGAATAATCTGGCCGGTTCTATAATTTGAAATTAAATTTTCTGCTAAATTGGTATCGCGGTAAAATAATTTTAAACCTGAAAAAGTTTCATTGTACATTGATTTAAGGCGAGTACTTTTCATTATTTAAGCGATATTTAAATTTCCCTGAACCCAGAGTTGAGAAGTTCGAAAATGTAAAGAATGTTCTATGTATTTATTCCGCGTATGAATTTTACAGCAACAAGGATTTATTCTTACAAATTACCAATACTGTCCAGTTCTCTTTTCAAAGGTTCTATCTGATTCATAAAACGAGTTCTGTCACTTCCGGTTAAAGATTCTCCGGTTGGAAGATTCAATCGAAGTGCATCTACTTGAACTCCATTTTTCCAAAAACGATAACAAACGTGAGGTCCAGAAGCCAAACCTGTGCTTCCGACTAAGCCAATCGTTTGTCCCTGCGTTACGCGTTGACCGCGACGAACCAGAATCTTAGACATGTGTAGATATTGTGTGGAGTAGGTTCCGTTATGTTTTACTTTTACGAAATTCCCGTTTCCGGCAGTATAACCAGTTGCCTCCACAACTCCTGAAGCAGTTGTTGAAATGGGAGTACCAGTTGGAGCAGCATAATCGGTCCCTTTATGTGCTTTCCAGGTATGTTGTACAGGATGAAATCTGTTCATTGTAAACCGCGAAGTGATTCGGCTGAATTTAATCGGCGTTTTTAAGAAAAAGTTTTTTAGTGTTTTTCCTTCGTCGTCATAATATTCTATTTTTCCGGAAGTTGTGTCTCTTTCAAAAGGAAAAGCATAAATGATCTTACCTTTATATTCAAAGAAAGCAGCTTCCAGTTCTTCAACGCCGTCGTACGTTTTTCCGTTGATAAATCTTTCAGTAAAAATTAGACCGTAACGATCGCCTTTTTTAAGTTTGAAGAAGTCAATAGACCAGGAAAAAACTTTGGTAATTCTGCTGGCAAGAGCGGTTTCAACACTTTCATTTCCTAAGGTTTCAGATAATGAACTTTTTAACACACCGCCAATTATTTTTCGCTTAAGCGTAACGGGCTTTATTTTTTTGTAAGCTTTTGCAATACTGTCTCTTAAGTCAATTATGTAATACGTAAGCGCATCAGGCTGATAAATAAAAACTTCTAAATTGTTTGTTTTGTTTTTGGAGCGAAGTAAAGTATAAGGTTTGTTGTAGCGAATAGATCTCACATTAAAAGAATCCTTGACCTGTTCTACTATATCGTGCACTTTTTTGTCTCCGATATTTTGACTCTGCATAATCGAGCCGAAAGAATCTCCCTTGGAAATTGTATCGTTTACAACATTGAAATCTGCGTAATTAAAACCGAATTCTATTTTTTTGGTTTTTGGTTTGGTAATTTTTGTTTCTACTTTTTCTTCTGTTTTTTTATTACAAGAAAATATCGAAAACAAGACAATTAAAATTACGACTGCTTTTTTCAAACTTGTGGGATTTTTTGTGGGAATTAAATGTTAGTTTCGTTTCCCCAATTGAACAATTCTTCTTCGGTCCACAATTTAGGAAAAAAGATGCGTCTTTGGTACTTTGGGTGCATATATTTTTGCCAGTCGCTTCCTCCGGTTGCTTCGCCATTTCCTTTTCCGCTTTCCAAAATATATTTTCTAGCAGTATTTAAATGCTGCATTACCCAGGTAATATTTACCGTTTTGTCGTAATGGCGCATAGCATCGATCAGCTCTCTATTTTGTTGATCTTCAATTGGTAATTGGATGAATTTTCTCCAGATGTTTTTTGTTTTAAACGATGACATCTGTCTTAAAAACTGATCTTTGTATTTTTTTTCAAACTCATTAAGCAGGTACGATTTTTCTCCGGTGCGATAATCTTTGCCGGCAGCCTGCCAATATAGATGTTCAAACGAAGTTTCTAAATCTGTATTTTCATCAAATTTATCTTTGTAACGTGTGTCAGTCAGATTGATTACATCTGTCGAGGCAAATTCGATCATGCGATATTGCGCACTCTGAAATCCGCTTGCCGGAGTTAATGTATTTCTGAATTTCATATATTGATCCACTTCCATTCCGTTTTCCATAATGCTGAACGAATTGGTAAGCATGTCAAAATACCTTGTAATTCTGGATAATCTTTCGCTGAAAAACCCGACCTGGATATTTTCTGTTTCTGCAATTTGATCAATTTCCCACAAAATCATCTTAAAGATTAATTCGTTAACCTGATGGTACATAATAAAGACCATTTCGTCAGGAAGTGTGGTGCGCTGAATTTGTAAATTTAAAAGCGCATCTGTCTGAATATAATCCCAGTAAGTAATTGGTTTGGCCCAAAGTAATCCTTCTAACTGAACATCAGTTTTTTGATTTATGGCTTGAAATTTAAGATCAATTTCTTTTAAGATTGCTTCAGAATTATCTGTAGGGTTCATTATTTTTTTGCTTTAAGTGGACCTTGAAGTCCTTTATATTCGTCGAGATCGGCTTTAAGAGATCCTACTGCCAAATCTGCTTTAATTCGAATAGGAACTTTGTTTACATCGTCTGTAATCCAGAGTGTTAAGCTTTCCTTTTCTTTAAATACTCTTCCGGTTTGAACAGATGGCTTAAAGACCATTGTAGAAATCGTTCCAAATTTAGTCGTAATATCTTGACGACCTATATATTTTAACTTAAATTTTGTGATTTCTTCGTCAAAAAACATATCAATTGTAATCGCATCACCCGATTTAAGTTTGTCTATATTGGGGTGATTTCTGAGATAATAAAAAGCTGAAACAATATCTTGTACATTTTCAGTTACAATAATAGTTTTTTCAGATTTTCGTTTGTAGTCTTTTACCAAAACTCTGTTGTCGTTCTGGTTAAAAAAACCTTCCTGATTTTTAGTATAACCGCCTTCGTCAATTTTTCTGACATAGCGATACGGTTTTCCTGTTTCTTTGTCAAAATAGCTTTCATACAAATCATCTACTTTGAAGAAAAATTTTGACATTCCCGTTGTATAACCCTTTCCTACAGAATGATATACTTTTTTATTATTGATGGTTGCATCTTTGACTTCGAGCGTTGCGTAACCTGCGTTTACAATTCCGTAGTGTATTCTGAATTTGAAGAATTCTCCGGTATCGAAAGCATCTTGTTTAAGAGTATCGAAAGACAGAGTTGTGAGTGCTAATATGATGAGGAAATACTTTTTCATAGTACAATATTTACATTTTATTATAAAGATAAATAAATGCAAATTCTATTCCAAATCTACTAAAACAAAAAAACTCAGTCAAAGATGACTGAGTTTTTATGCTATTAACTAACCAAAAAACTATAAATTATGAAATTTATATCAATTCGGAAGGAAACCACCCCTTCCTGATTTGCGAGTGCAAAGATAGATAGAAAGTTCAAAAAACAAATAGCAAAAGTCAAGTTTAACATAACATTTGCAAAAAAAGCATCATTTTTTGGAGAATTATATGATTTTATGTGTGAAAATTAACGTTTTACAGCGTTCCTCGCAATTCCTGCTCTCTTTCGATCGACTCAAAAAGTGCTTTAAAGTTACCTGCACCAAATCCTTTTGCACCCATTCTTTGGATAATTTCGAAGAAAAGTGTCGGACGATCCTGAACGGGCTTGGTAAAAATTTGTAAAAGATATCCGTCTTCGTCGGCGTCAACCATAATGGCCAGCTTCTCAATTTCGTTTAAATCTTCTTTCATCATATCCATGTGGACGCCTAATCTTTCCGGAATTGCTTCGTAATAGGCATGTGGGGGAGCAGATAAAAATTCAACACCGCGTGATTTTAAAGCAGAAACTGTTTTAATAATATCATCGGTTGCTATGGCAATATGCTGAATTCCGGGTCCGCCATAAAAATCCAGATATTCTTCAATCTGAGATTTTTTCTTTCCTTCGGCAGGTTCATTGATCGGGAATTTAATTCTTCCGTTTCCGTTTGACATTACTTTACTCATCAAAGCGGAATATTCTGTATTGATTTGCTTGTCATCAAAAGACAGGAAATTCACAAATCCCATTACTTCTTCGTAGAATTTTACCCAGGTATTCATTTCATTCCAACCCACATTTCCAACCATATGATCTATATATTTCAGACCGGTTGGTTCAGGATTAAAATCAGATTTCCACTCTTTGTAACCTGGAAGGAACACACCAGTATAGTTTTTTCTTTCTACGAAAATATGAACGGTTTCCCCGTAGGTGTAAATTCCGGATCGGACTACTTCTCCAAATTCATCGCTTTCAACCGTGGGCTCCATAAAAGAACGTGCGCCACGTTTGATAGTTTCTTCATACGCACTTCTTGCATCTTCTACCCAAAGCGCCGCCACTTTTACACCGTCACCATGTTTTTTTAAGTGATCATTTATTGGAGAATCTGCATTTAAAGGCGTTGTCAAAACAATTCTGATTTTATCTTGTTTTAAAACATAAGAAGCTCTGTCGCGAACTCCGGTTTCCAGTCCGGCATAAGCCAAAGACTGATAACCAAAAGCAGATTTGTAATAATGTGCTGCTTGTTTGGCATTGCCGACATAAAACTCTACATAATCTGTTCCTAATAAAGGAAGGAAATCCTGCGCTCCTTCAAATATTTTCTCTAATCCGTATTCTACTGATTTTACTTCTTTTGACATAATATTTATTTTTTAAAATCGGTTGTTTTATAAACCGAAAGTGTTTTTTGATTGTGTTTTTTACCGCAAAGACGCTAAGTTTTCGCAAGGTTCGCAAAGCCTTGTGTTCTTTGCGTATTTTTCCTTGCGTGCTTTGCGGTTAAATTTTTTTACTCCGTCCAGGATTTGTAATACTGACCATCATCTAATCCCATAGCTTCTTCGGTAACCATTAATGGCCTGAAAGTATCAACCATAACGGCTAATTCCTGAGTTTCTTTGTGACCAATACTGCGTTCCATTGCGCCAGGTGCGGGACCGTGTGGAATTCCTTTTGGATGTAAAGTAATGTGTCCCTGCTCGATATTATTACGGCTCATAAAATCGCCATCAACATAATACAAAACTTCGTCTGAATCTATATTACTGTGATTATAAGGTGCCGGAACTGCTTTTGGATGATAATCGTAAAGTCTCGGGCAGAAAGAGCAAACGACAAAAGTAGCCGTTTCAAAAGTTTGATGTACCGGTGGCGGCTGGTGTACACGCCCGGTTATAGGTTCGAAGTTATGAATTGAAAATCCGTATGGAAAATTGTAGCCGTCCCACCCCACAACATCAAAGGGATGTGTGGCGTAAACAACCTCGTGTATCATTCCTTCTTTTTTGATTTTAATTAAAAAATCACCTTTTTCATCATGCGTTTCCAATTCGTTTGGCAGAATAAAATCACGCTCGCAAAATGGCGAATGTTCTAAATGCTGACCCGATTGGTTTTTATAACGTTTTGGCGTGTAAAAAGGAGAATAGGATTCTACATAAAAAAGTCGATTGTCTTCGGTTTCAAATTCTATTTGATAAATAATTCCTCTTGGAATTATAAGATAATCACCATATTCAAAAGGGATATTTCCGAGCATCGTACGAAGTTTTCCTTTTCCTCTGTGAATAAAAAGCATTTCGTCTGCGTCTGCGTTTTTGTAGAAATACTTTCGAAGTGATTCTTTTGGAGCTGCAAGTCCTATAATGCAGTCTTTATTGACCAACATTGCTTTTCGACTGTCCAAAAAGTCATTTTCCGGTTTAAGTTCGAAACCTTTAAATAATAGTGATTTGATATTTTTTCCGATTGCAATTTTTGGTTCAACCGAATACGAATTTAAAATTTCTTTAACCTGAGTGGGTCTGTGAATATGATAGGAAAGTGACGAATGGCCATGAAAACCTTCGGTTCCAAATAACTGTTCGTAATAAAAACCACCGTTTGGTTTTTCAAATTGAGTGTGTCGCTTTTGCGGAAAATTTCCGAGTTTGTGATATAATGGCATGGCTTTTCAATTAGATAATTTATAAATTAGATAATTAGAAAATGTAAATTGTGAACAGATAATCAGCTCATTTTCTAAGTTGGCTAATTATTCAATTCGATAGTATTACTCCGGATTTCTTTTGATAAGAAATTGAAGATACTCCAATAAACCTGTCCATTTTGTTTTCATTACAACAAATATCGTAATTTTTATTAATTAAAATTATATATCACATTTTTTTAGCATTAATTTATTCTTAAATATTTTTTATTAATGCCAAAATTCTATGAAAGCGGTTTTTTCTAGAATAAGAAACCTATGCTGAACCACGTAAAACTCTTAGACATTTCCGGCGACCAGGATTGCTTAATTTCTATCGGTCCAATAATAGTTTCCAGTCCGTACCCAACGGCATAACCCGTGTATTTTGGCATTGAAACCCAGTCGACAGTAGAAAAAATATCATCTCCTAAATTGGCAAAGTTGGCAGAAAAGTTAACGTGGTTTTTGCGCAGAATTTCATAGTCCAGTGTAATACCGGTTTTTATATAGCTGTTTCCCGCAATGCTCAGGAAGTCATATCCATAAAAATAATTAAAATTATTTATTTTGCTGTAGCCGTAACCTCCTAGAATAAAGTCAAAAAATGGTACACTGCTATTTCCGAAAGTAAACCCTGCATCGGCATCAATTTTAAAAGTAGCCCTTTTAAACAACGTGTTTACAAATGATAATTCAGCTTTTGCAATCGAAAAAGGTTTAAAGTCATTAGTGTAATCAGAAGAAGTCAGATAAGTTTGGAGATCTGTAGAAAAATACAGACCGGAACCCGGATAATATTTGTCGTCTAAGGAATCATATTTCAAATAGGCAAAAGCACTAAAATAATTGCTTTTATCGATGATGTTTTCCTCGTTGGATAATGTAGGGGAATTGATTTTTAAATATTTATATTCCAAACCACCTCCCATTAAAAATTTCTGTACAAAAATAGTCTGGAAATAAGCCTGATTATTTATGTCCATAAAATCAACATTGATAAGACTGACATTTGGATTTTCTGACACGAGATTACTTAGGCTTGTAGTCACATTTCGATTAAATTGATTCAATCGGGAGCGGAAACCAAAGCTGATATTAAATCCATTTTCAACATAATAATTAAGATCATACCTGAAATTATCCCCTAAAATAATATCTAAAGAAGTAACATCATTTTTTAAGAAGGTCTTTTTATGAGTAAGATTCAGTAAAATTCCACTTTTATAAAGTCCGTCGTAGTGAAGTCCCAGTTTTAAATAAGTCTGCGTTGGATTTTCCTTTAATACCAGATCAAGGTCATCTTTATCGCCGTCAGGCTGGAGACAATAGGAAATAGTACTAAAGTTTTGCGTTGCATTTAAGTTGTTGATACCGGCTTTTAAATTGTCGTAAGTAATTGTACTTCCGGGTTTAAAACGAAGTTTACCTCGGATGTATTCTTTCGTATAATTATCTAATTGTTCGGTATTAATTTTTTGGATCTGAATAGTATCTGTAGCAATTTTTAGTTTAGGCTTTTTGTAAAATTCTGTTTGCGGAATCAAAGTTTTAATTTTTTCGTAAACCGCAAAAGCTGCTTCTTCGCCTTTTCGGATAATTTCTTCCCCTCTGTCAAATGAAATAACGCCAAAATCACGAATGTCCGGTTTGATATAAACATCTGTGTCTTTTATTTTGTTTTTCATCTTGTCGATAGATTGCAGGTTGGTGATCTGCACCAAAATCCGGGTGGCATTTTTCAGATTTTTTCTTTTCATTAAATCATCCTGAACGTCCACTCCGATAATAATATCAGCGCCAAGATTACGTACTTCCTGAATTGGGTAATTGTTGACAACGCCACCATCGACCAGTAAATTACCATCGATTTCTACGGGAGTAAACAAGGAAGGAAATGCCGCGCTAGCCATCATGGCCTGAACGAGATTTCCTTTATTTAATAAAACCTCCTGACCGGTTTCGATATTGGTCCCGATACATAAAAAAGGAGTGGGAAGTTTATTGAAATCGCGAATATGACGAACGTTTCTTGTTAGACTGCTTAATAAATTATAATTGTACATTCCTTTAGAAAGCGCTTCGGGAATACCGACTCTGAAATTACTAAAAGGCAGAACAATTGCGTACAATTCATCATTTTTTTTGCCATAGAAGTTCTTTGATGAACGCGGAATGTAATCGTTTATAAGTTCGTCAAAATTTGTTTTTTTGAAAATCGAATCAATTTGCGAAGCATTGTAACCAGAAGCATAGAGTCCGCCGATTACAGATCCCATACTGGTCCCGCCGATGTAATCAATTTTGATTCCGGCTTCTTCCAAAACTTTCAGTACACCGATATGGGCAAAACCTTTGGCGCCGCCGCCGCTTAAAACCAAACCGATTTTAGGTCTTTTGACGCTGTCCTTTTTAGTTTCCTGCGAAATGGCGTTCTGCGAAAATAAGAACGTCATTATAAAAACGAGTGTTGTTACGCCCCAGATGGAAATGGAAAACTGCGAGAGACAAAAGGATATTTTTTCTTTCCGGAAAAGAGCGACCAAAGAAGCTCCTTTTTTGGATGTGGAAAAAAATCCTTTTGACCGAGTATTTGAAATGGACAGCTGGAATTGGCGCATAAAGAAATTAATTGGTTTTGTAAAAGTCGACAATTTTTTTGGCTTTAGATACACCTACAACGGCAGAAATATCTTTTTCGGTTGCCAACTTTAATCTTTTAACACTTTTAAAATGTTGTATTAACGTAAGCATGGTTTTTTCGCCAATTCCCGGAATATTTTCTACCGAAGAATTAAGCGCCGCTTTGCTTCGTTTGTCGCGATGAAAAGTGATTCCGAATCGGTGTGCTTCGTTTCTTAACTGCTGAATTACTTTTAAGGTTTCTGATCTTTTGTCTAAATATAACGGAATAGAATCGCCGGGATAAAATAATTCCTCCAGACGTTTTGCAATTCCAATGATCGTTATTTTTCCGCGAAGCCCCAATTCATCGATACTTTTTAAAGCTGCAGAAAGCTGTCCTTTTCCACCGTCAATAATAATTAATTGAGGAAGCGGCTCGTTTTCTTCTAATAATCTTTTGTAACGTCTGCCCACAATTTCTGTCATGGAAGCAAAATCGTCGGGGCCTTCCACCGTTTTTACATTAAAATGACGGTAATCTTTTTTACTTGGTTTTCCGTCTTTAAAAACCACGCAGGCCGCCACGGGATTTGTTCCCTGAATATTGGAGTTATCGAAACATTCTATATGTCGTGGTTCAACCGGTAGCCGTAAATCTTTCTGCATCTGTGCCATAATTCTGTTGACGTGGCGATCGGGATCTACAATCTGCAATTGTTTTAATTGTTCTATTCTATAAAATTTGGCATTTCTGATGGATAAATCCAGAATCTGTTTTTTATCTCCAAGCTGCGGAACTGTTACTTTAATGTTTTCGCCCAACTCCATTTCAAACGGAACGATAATTTCCCTCGATAACAAATTAAAGCGCTCCCGAAGTTCGACAATTGCCAGTTCTAATAATTCCTCATCGCTTTCATCCAGTTTTTTCTTTATTTCTAAAGTATGGGAACGAATTATGGAACCATGGGAAATTTGAAGAAAATTGACATACGCCGCACTTTCATCTGAAACAATTGAAAAAACATCAATATTGGTAATTTTAGGATTGATGATGGTAGATTTGGATTGGTAATTCTCGAGAATGTCAATCTTTTCTTTAATTTTTTGCGCTTCTTCAAACTGAAGATTCTGCGCATAAGTATTCATCAGGTTCTTAAAATCTTTTAAACTTTCTTTAAAATTTCCTTTCAGTATTTCGCGAATTGCGTTTACCTGTCTTTGATATTCTTCCAAAGGTTCCATTCCTTCGCAAGGACCTTTGCAGTTCCCTATATGATATTCCAGACAAACTTTATATTTACCGGAATTAATATTAGATTCGCTCAGATCATACGTACAGGTACGAAGCGGATACAATTCTTTTATTAAATCCAAAATCGTATAAACCATTTTGAAATTGGTATACGGCCCAAAATATTCGGATCCGTCCTTAATCATTCTGCGGGTTAAAAATATTCTCGAAAATGGTTCTTTTTTAATACAGATCCAAGGGTAAGTTTTGTCGTCGCGAAGCAAAACATTGTATCGTGGCTGTAACGTTTTAATTAAATTGTTTTCCAGTAAAAGCGCATCGGTTTCTGTGGGAACAACAATATGTTTTATAGTTACAATTTTTCGCACCAGAACATTTGTTCTCCTGGTATCGTGAACTTTATTGAAATAGGAGGAAACCCTTTTTTTTAAATTTTTGGCTTTGCCGACATACAGGATTTTTCCGTCTTTATCATAATATTGATAGACGCCTGGATTGTCGGGCAAGGTTAAAATCTGAAGATCTAAGGCCGATTTTTGCATTCTGTTTTGTTTGTGGAGTATTGTCCGTAAGCTTTTTCAAATATCATTCCGATTTTTGCATTTAAGCTTAACATTGAATTAGTTTCAAATTTACGAAATCAAAAGAATAATTTCTATATTTAGCTTTTATAATTCCAGATGAAAAATAATACTCCATTGGTTATTTTTGGCGAATCAATTCTGCCGGGAGAACACAAAACTATAAATGTCGAAATTGCCAGGCTGCATACTACAACAAAACTGAATATTCCTGTAATTGTGCGTCGTTCCAAACAGGAAGGTCCGACAGTTTTATTTTCTGCCGGAATTCACGGCGACGAAATAAACGGAGTTGAAATTGTTCGTCAGATTATCAGTAAAAAATTAAACAGACCCTTACGCGGAACTATTATTTGCATTCCGGTTATCAACATGTACGGCTTTGTAAATAAATCGCGGGAATTTCCAGACGGACGTGACCTAAACCGCGTTTTCCCGGGAAGTAAAAAAGGTTCTCTTGCGAGCAGGTTTGCCTATCATATTGTCGAAGAAATTCTGCCAATTTTAGATTATGCAGTCGATTTTCATGCAGGAGGGGCAAGCCGTTTTAATGCGCCACAAATAAGAATCACGGAGAATAACCCTGATTTAAAAATTTTGGCCGATGTTTTTAATGCACCATTTACTTTATATTCTAAAAATATAACCGGTTCTTTTAGAAATACATCTGAAAAAGCCAATGTAAAAATGCTCCTTTTTGAAGGCGGAAAATCATTGGATATTAACAATGAAATTGCCAACGAAGGGGTGTTGGGAACAAAACGGCTGCTTCATTATTTAAAAATGCTGGATGCTAAACAAATTGTTGAGCCTGCAATAGAGCCTTCGATTTATATTAAAAATTCGGTTTGGCTGCGCGCTAAATGTTCCGGTTTACTGCATGATTTTAATTTGGTAGGAAGATTTGTAACCAAAGGAACTATTCTGGCGATTATTACAGATCCGTTTGGAAAATTTGAACAAAAAGTTAAAGCGCCGCACGATGGTTATGTAATTAATGCCAATCATTCGCCAATTGTTTATGAAGGCGATGCTATTTATCATTTATCCAAAAACAATCCCGAAAATGCCGAACAGTAAAAAAGAACTTAGAATTGAATATAAAAACCTTCGCAAAGCACTTTCTTCTGATGATATAGAAGAAAAAAGTCTCGCAATTGCAAATCATCTTATCCAAATGCCCATTTGGGATAAAATTTACTATCATGTTTTTCTTCCGATAGAAGAACAAAAAGAAATAAACACAGAATATATTCTTCATTTACTTTCAGGAAAAGATAAAGAAATCCTGATCTCGAAAAGTGATTTTGAAACCCGGGAAATGACTCATTTTCTATTGACCGATAATACTAAAATCAGAAAAAACGAATATAATATTCCGGAACCTGTTGATGGAATTGAAGTTCCTGCTTCTAAAATCGAAGTGGTTTTTGTACCGCTTCTGGCCTTTGACATTCAGGGCAACCGAATTGGTTACGGAAAAGGTTTTTATGATAAATTTCTGGCTGCCTGTAAACCGGAGACTTTAAAAATCGGTCTTTCTTTTTTTGAAGCCGAAAATCAGATTGATGATGTTTTCGAATGTGATATTAAACTGGATTTCTGTGTGACTCCGGAGAAAGTTTACGATTTTCGTTGAGATTTTTTTTAGCCACGAATTCACAAATTTAATTTTATAATTTTTAAAATAAATCAGTGAATTCGTAGCTTAAAGAAACTTTTATAATAATATTTTTTTTCTTAATGCCTTATAAATTATAGGTTTCTCCATTTTTGTTTCTTGTAAGAAAAACGTTTGTAATTTTTTGGCACGATTTTGAATGTTTCGAAACTGCAAATAATTACCTCTAGTACATCCGGAATGCTAGTCCTTATTTGAAACCATTAACCTTTTATTAATTTTAAAATTTACTTTATGAGAAATCTTAATTTCTTTATGATGGCATTCCTTGTACTTACTATTTTCAGCTGTAAAAAAGCGTATGCTCCAAACGAAGCTGCCGATACAATGGATATGACAGTTGCTGTTCCGGCTGAAGATATGCCGTACGAAAATTACATTCCAGATCCTAACACAGAAAGCTACGCAGCATTGGAAGAAAATCCGTTTACATCTCCTTCCAAAGAGCCGCTTTCTACTTTTTCAATTGATGTTGATAATGCATCGTATACTAATATTCGCCGATTTATAAATGAAGGACAAAAAGTTCCAAAAGATGCTGTGCGTGTCGAGGAAATGATCAACTTTTTTAAGTATCAATATCCACAGCCAGATGGTCGCCATCCTTTTTCCATTAATACAGAATACAGCGATTGCCCATGGAACAAAAACAGCCGGCTGCTGAAAATAGGTTTGCAGGGAAAGAACATTCCGATGGAAAATTTGCCAGCCACTAATTTGGTTTTTTTAGTAGATGTTTCTGGTTCTATGGATGAGCAGAATAAACTCCCGTTATTAAAAGAATCAATGAAAATTTTGGTAAAAGAACTTCGCCCAGTCGATAAGGTTTCGATTGTTGTATATGCCGGTTCTGCCGGAGTAGTTTTAGAGCCAACTTCAGGCGATGAAAAAGATGAAATTATGGATGCTTTTGATGCACTTCATGCGGGCGGAAGTACTGCGGGCGGAGAAGGAATTGAACTGGCATATAAATTAGCTGAGGAAAATTTTATAAAAGAAGGCAACAACAGAGTAGTGATTGCTACAGATGGCGATTTTAATGTTGGCGCTTCAACAGATGATGATATGCTGAAACTGATTGAACAAAAAAGAGAATCTGGTGTTTTCTTAACCGTTTTAGGTTTTGGAATGGGGAATTACAAAGACAGCAAAATGGAAATTCTGGCCGATAAAGGAAATGGAAATTATGCTTACATCGATAATATTCAGGAAGCAAATCGTTTTCTTGGAAAAGAATTTAAAGGTTCAATGTTCGCTATTGCAAAAGATGTAAAAATTCAGATTGAATTTAATCCGAAACATGTTCAGGCATATCGACTGATTGGTTACGAGAATCGCAAACTGAATGCCGAAGATTTTAAAAATGATAAAATTGATGCCGGTGAATTAGGAAGCGGGCATTCGGTTACGGCGCTTTATGAAATTGTTCCGGTTGGGGTTGAAAGCGATTATGTGACATCGGATTTAAAATATACTCAAACTAAAAAAGACAACGTTAATTACAGTGATGAATTGGCAACGGTAAAGTTTAGGTATAAAAAACCGGATGGCGATAAAAGCATTGAAATCGTAAATGTAATCGCAGATAAGAAAACAAATCTGGAAAACAGCTCTTCAGATTTCAAATTTGCGACTGCTGTTTCCTGGTTCGGATTAAAACTTCGCGAATCAAAATATATTGCAAACAGCTCCGGTTCTGAAATAAAAAGCCTGGCAAAATCCGGATTATCGAATGATTCTGATGGCTACAAAGCAGAGTTTTTAAGATTGGTTGATGCCGTGAATTAATACTAAATCCAAAAAATAAATCCCAAACTCCAATTATGTTTTGGAGTTTGGGATTTTTTTATAAATATTTAAATCCTTCGGATTTCTAATTTTGCAATATTATTTTAAAAATATAAAACCCAAATTCCGATTGTATTTAATTTTTGGAATTTGGGTTTTATATATTGAATTTATACTTATTTATTTAACCTCTTTAATTGTTGAAGCATCAAGCCATCCTTGTGTTCCGTCTGTTAATTCTACTTTCTTCCATGTTCCCACAGCTTCCAAAACGTATACTTTTGCACCTTCGTGCAGTAGAATAATAGCATTTCCTTTTTTTTGTGGTTCGCTTCGGACTTCACTTAATTCAGAAAAAACAATTGCAGGTCTGTTATTATCGAAATGACTTTTTTCAGACATTCCTGCCGAAGCCGTTAAAGCTAAAGCTACTAACAGGATAAACATTCCCACGAAATAGATTCTTTTTACAATTGAACTTTGCGAAAAATAATATCCAATAAAAAACAATAAAAAAGCGAAGGCAATTCCAACTGAAATTTTGGCCCACATATTATAATCAAAAATAGAAGTAAAGTTCTGAATCAATTTGGCAAATCCTACTTTTGGTACTTCTTTAATTTCGTCTATTGTTAGTTTTTTGGCGAATTTTAAATTGTTTAAAGTAGCAGAATCGCCCGGTTTCAAAACCAGAGCCTTTTCGTAATTGTAAATGGAAGGAGCTACTTTATTTAATTTATAATAACTGTTTCCCAAATTAAAATACAATTCTGCCGATTGTAATTTATCTTCTTTGATAATGTTTTCATAAACCTGCACCGCTTCCTGATATTGTCCCTTTTGGTACAAATCATTTCCTTTTTCAAAGCGGCCCTGCGCAAAGAAAACCTGTGAGATTAATAAAAATAGATATAGTATATTTTTCATTTTATTTTCTTTAAACGCGACAGGTTTTAAACTGCCGGGTTTTATTTTAAACAATCTGTTTTTCTAATTCAGAAATAATCAAAACGGCTTTGTCATAATCCTGCTGAATCGAAGCGCTCGATGCCGGTGCATAACGGGCAAATTCACAATTTTCTGTCAGCTCAATAAAACTCTGAACGGTTTCTTCTTTGGCATTTCTCGAAAGCAATAATTCACGAATATTGGCTTTACTCATTTCCGAGGTTTCAATATGCAGTTTCGCTTTCAGGAAATTATGCATGGCTTTTTCTAATGCGATATAGAAAGGCTCTTTGTTGTTCAGATGTTTTTTAGCCTGAGATAAATATTTCTTCGCAAGCTTGTTGTTCATTCTGATTCTGTTTCCGGTAACATCGCTGTCAATAGCTTCTTTTCGTTTCTTAACTAAAATAATTAGAGGAATAATAATAAATGGTGCGAATAAGAGACCGAGATACAAATTCGATCCGTAAAAATCATTCTTAGCAATACCGGTTAAAACTGTACGTGTTTTAATATGCGTAAACTGATCTTGTGTCGCCATACTTTTGGCTGCCGTCGACGGATTTTCTTCTGCCAGTGTCGGGCCATCTAAAACATCAATCATAATTTCTTTTGATGTTATAGTTTTATACGAACCAGTACTCAAATCAAAATAAGAAAACTGCATTGGTTTTATCGCATATTTTCCTTTGTATTGCGGTACAATCGTATATTTATCAGAAATTCTTCCGGACATTCCGCTCAGCGAAGTGCTGACGCTTTCATCGTGAACCGGATCATACATTTCCAAAGCATTTGGAACAACAGGTTTTGGAAGTGTAAATAACTTCATGTTTCCTGTTCCTTGTGCGCTCACAATTAAATCGAGACTTTCTCCGCTTTTAAGTTTCGTTTTGGAAGGTGTTACAACAAAATTTAATTTACCAACGCCTCCGGTAAATCCTTCCGGTTTACTGCTCTCAGGAAGCGGACGCACATTGATTGTTCTTGATCCTGCCGAAACCACTCTGTTGCCTTCGGTTGTAATCATTTGACCAAACATGTCGCGGCGATTGGTTGCCATCTCGACACCAATATCTAACGACAGAGGCTGAATTGTTAATCTTCCTGATTTCTGCGGATATAAAATAGTCTTTTTTAAGATGACATAATAAGCCTGCTGACCCTGAAAAGAGCCTTGTTCTACTGAAAGTTGCTTAACATCTATATTCTGATTCCAAAAATCATTGTATTTAGGCTTTGCAAGTTCTTTAAATCCTGTTACGTTGATATAATTAAAATACAATTTGTAAACCACTGTAATTGGTTCATTCAAATACGGATTTGTTTTAGAAACTTCGGCAACCAATTGCAGGAGTTCGTTTCCGTTTCCGCCCTGTGGTCTGTCGTTCGGGTCTCTCTCTTGTGCAACGGCATTGGTAACGGTAACTTTTATGGGCGATGTTTTATAAACCTGTCCGTTATATTCTATGGCAGAGGATTTAATAGTTATAGAACCTTTTCTCTCGGGTTGTAAGATATAAGAATATATCTTTTGAAAAGAACTTCTTCCGTTTATCCAGGATTGACTTATTTGCTGACTTGGCCCCGCAACCATTCTGAAGCCTTCAAAAGCAGGTTGTTCGAAGTTGTCTCCGTCTACATTCATAATGAAATCTATACGAAGTCTTTCGTTAATTCCAAGCGTGTTTTTGCTGACTCTGGCTTCAAATTGAACCTGAGCCATAAGTCCTTGAAAAGTGATTAGAAATAGAATTAAATATCTTTTCATTTAATGTTTAATAGTTGTTTTTTAATGTTTAATCGTTTAAACGTTATTTTGTTTAATCGTATTGTTTGGATCAAATAAACAAATTAACGGTTAAACGATTAACCAAATTTTACCAGTCTTTTTCTGTTTTCTTAGAATTGCCTTTTACTTTTTGAGCGTTTACTTTGTCCTGAATTTTTTTCTCCTCATTATTAACTGCATCTAATAAATTCTGAACACGTTCTTTTGAAATGCCTCCCGGCTGCGGTTTTGGTTCTCCTTTATTATCAGACTTGTCGTCTTTCTTCGGATCATTTTTACCGTCTTTTTTATCTTTGTCCTTATCGCCTTTGTCGTCTTTTTTATCCTTGTCTTTATTTTTGTCCTTGTCCTTATCTTTGTTTTTGTCTTTATTCTTATCCTTGTCCTTATTGTCGTTTTTCGGAGGATTTTCTTTTAGTTTTTGTTTCGCATACGCATAATTGTAACGCGTTTCCTCATCTGTTGGGTCATTTCGCAAGGCTTGTTTGTATGCTTCAACTGCCTGCGTATAATTTTTCTCTTTCATAAAAACGTTTCCGAGATTATGAAAAGCTTTGTGTTTTTCTGGTCTTGTTCTGGCGTTTTTTATTGCTTTCGCGTAAGCATACTTCGCTTCAGAAACCTGATTTTGTCTGTAAATTGTATTTCCTAAATTGTACGGCGCAGCGGCACGTTTAGCAAATTTAGATTCCGAAATTCTGTAATTCGCCTCAGCATCAACAAATTTATTCTGCTTATATTCTTCGTTGGCTGCAGGCAAAGCTTTGTCTTTCTCCTGCGCAGAAACCGCAAAAGAAACCGTTAGTAAAATATAAAGAAGTAAATTTTTCATTCTGTTTTTTTTGTTTTTTATTCGAAATTTAAATTCGAACCCTTATTTCTTTTCGTTAAATAAATTCAACTCCTTAATCCAGCTTGTTTTTCTTTCCAACAAGAATATATCAGCGAATAAAAGTAAAAATGCAAATCCGATGAACCATTGAAACTGTGATTGAAATTCTGCCATTTGAGTTGCCTCAAATTCAGTTTTCTGAATATTGTTCAAAGCATTTTTTACGTAATCTAAAACTTCTTTGGTGCTTCCGCCATAAACATAACCGCCTTTAGTCGCTTTTGCAATCGTTTTTAAACCTTCCTGATTTAGTTTGGTGGTTACAGTTTGCCCATTTTGATCTTTCTGATACCCTCTTAAAACGCCATTTTCTTTTAGCGGAATAGTGGCTCCTCTTTCTGTACCAACACCAATCGTAATAATTTTCATTCCTAATTTATTGGCTTCTTCTGCGGCAGAAGTGGCACCTTCAGAATGATCTTCTCCATCTGAAATCAGGATTAATAATTTACTGGTTTTACTTTTTTCGTCAAAATAGGTCGAAGATAATCTGATGGCTTCGTCTAGTGAAGTTCCTTGTGAAGAAACCATATCCGGATTCATACTCTGCAAATACATTTTTGCAACACCATAATCTGAGGTGATAGGTAAAACGGGAAACGCACTTCCGGCGTAAGCCACAATTCCGATTCGGTCACTTCCTAATTGATTAATGATCTGAGAAACCAGTTGTTTGCTTTTTGCCAGACGACTTGGTGCAACATCTTCGGCCAGCATACTTTTAGAGACATCGACAGCAAAAACAATATCGATACCTTCACGTTTTACGGTTTCCATTTTTGTACCAATCTTCGGATTTACCAGTCCGATAATAAGACAGGTAAGTGCCAAAAGTATTACGCTAATTTTTAGAACAGGTTTAAAAACCGATTTTTCAGGACTCAGTCTTTTTACCATTTCCAAATCTCCAAACTCGCGCTGTTTTCTTTTTTGCCAATACAGATTGAAAAGAAAAACACAAACCACAATCGGGATAAGCAGTAAGAGATATAAATATTTTTTTTCGTCTAATTCCATTTTAAATTTTAGATTTCTGTCCCGAAACTTCGGGATTAATTTTAGATTTTTTTGATCTAAAATTAAATGAAGCTTCTGTAAACTGTATTTCTTAAACCAATTTCGAGCAATAATAGAAAGGCTGCAAATAAAACAAATCCTCTGTATTTTTCGTCATAATCGTAGAACTTCAATTCCTGAATTTCGGTTGTTTCCAGTTTATTAATTGCATTGTATATTTCGGCTAACCTGTCATTGCTGGTTGCTCTAAAATACGTTCCGTCGGTTTTGCGCGCAATGCTTTTCATTAATCTTTCGTCAATTTCTACTTTTTGCATTTTAAACAGAAATCCTCCGTTTGGTGCATAAGCGTAAGGAGATGAGGCCATACCATTTGTCCCTAAACCAATTGTATAAACTTTTATACCATATTGTTTTGCAATATCTGCAGCAGTTTCCGGTTCGATAAATCCGGCATTGTTTACACCGTCAGTTAAAAGAATAATCACTCGGCTTTTTGCTTTACTGTCCTTTAAACGATTGACGGCGGTTGCCAGACCCATCCCGATTCCGGTACCGTCTTGTAGAACCGTGTCGTATTTAATTCCTTTTATCGCTTCGAGAATAATTGCTTTATCGCTTGTTACGGGAGTTTTGGTATAGGCCTCGGAAGCGTATAAAACCAAACCGATTCTGTCATTTGGTCTTTCTTCAACGAAATCGGCGGCAACTCTTTTTAGCGCTTCCATACGATTTGGCTTTAAGTCTTTTGCCAGCATACTTCCCGAAACGTCAATCGCCATTACGATATCAATTCCTTTTGTTGTTTTGGTCTGATTGCTGATATCTACCGTTCTTGGACGTGCCAACGCGATAATTAGTGAACTTAAACCAAGAATCCTGAAAACGTATAAGAAAGGTTTAAATTTCGTCCAAAACGATTCGCTGTTCTGAAAACCTGCTGTCGAACTCATTTTAAGAGTAGGCGATTGCTGATTTCTCTTCCAGAAAAACCAAATTATGGCTATTGGAATTAACAGAAACAACCAAAGGAATTCCGGATTTAAAAAATTGATCTTATTCATTAGTTGTTTGCTCTTTGAAGTTCAACAGAATTGAGTACGCGGGTGGTAATATCATTTGCATAGGTATCGCCTTCTTCATGCAAAATTACAATTTGCTGTAAGCCTTGCTCTTGTTTAAAAAGCAGCAACTCATAATATGCTTTTGAACTTGTTTTTGTTACCGGATTCAGAATACTCATTGTTCCATAACCTTTTACTCCCTGAATACCTTCGTTGGTTTGGAAATCTTCCTGTTTTAAAATAATATTTTGTGCGCCCTGAGCTTCCATCACTTTTAATGAGCCCTCAAGAGCTTTAGATAAATCAATATCTGTTGGTTGTTTAAATTTTGTGGTAGAAACTGCAATGTAGAAATTGTCAATCATGCTTCCATACGCAAAAAGCTGCATTTCTTTAATAAGTGCCATAGCTTCTTTTGGAAGTACCTTTTCTGCATCCATTCTTTTCAAAACTTTTGGAGTCTCGATAAGAACGGCCGGATTTCCGTAAGCACTTTTTACCCATTCTCCTTCTAATAACTCTTTAGACGGATGACCGATTAAATTATCTTTTACATAATTGAAACCTTTTGTAACAATAAGAAAAGTAGTGGTAACAAATAGTAACAGAATTACGGCTCCGACAGCATATCCAATACGGGCATTGCGTTTTTTGCGTAGCTGAATCTGTATTTGTTTTTGACGTTGTGCCTCATTCAGTAACTGGTCTTCTATTTCTTCCGGAACTTCAGTCGGAATTGCATTGTCAAGCGTTAAAATTACTTTCTGAATTTTATTTCTGTCCTCTGTAATTTCGAAATCCAGTGGTTTTGATTTGGCAAATTTTACCAAATCGGCCTGGCGTAAAACGCGTTCCAGATTTTCAACCGTTTCCGGGGTCAGCGTCATTTTCTTTTTGGCAGAAGCAGTTCTGATCGCTGCAATTAATTCAGAAGTTGTACTTTCCATTGCCGGAATATGAATCGCTTCTTCAATATAATTTCGGGCAATATCGGTTAATTCACTATAATATTCCTTGATTTCTCCTTTTTGAACCAGTTCTTTCTGTTCCAGATTGTTTAGCAGACTTGTCGCTTTTTCGATTGGTGTTTTATAAACTTCTTCTTCAATTTTTTTCAACTGACGTTTTTTTACATACCAATATACAAAAGCACCAATTCCGATAATTATTAACGCAATTAAAACGTAAATCCACCAATTTCCGATTCCTTCATCAACGGTGATAATATCTTTAATGTCGTACATCTTCTGCTGTAGCGTGTCCACTTTTACATTCGCCACTTCAACTTTAACAGAATCGCTTAAAAAAGGTTTTTTATCAATTAAAATTTTAATAGAGGGAATGGTATAACGGCCAGAATCAAACTGGGTTAAACCGTACTTTTTAATTAATTCATACGTTCCGTCCTTTTTTACAGTATCGATCGGATAGGATTGAATTACTTCTAAAGCGCCAATATTTTTAAGCTTTGGAAATTCAACTTTCTGGGTAGACGTCACAACGGTCTTCAGCGTAAGCTTGAACTCGGCGCCAATTTTATTTTTTGTGGTATCAATACTGGTTTCAACTTGTTTTTGTTGTGCAAAAACAGCTGAAGTGAGCAAGAATAAAAATATGTAAAACTTTAATTTCATTTGATTTTTGATTTCAGATTCTAGTCTAAAATGAATGCTTAAAAATGGAACGCAGATGACACAGATTTAAGCGGATTTTTTATTTTTTATCAAAGGCAGAATACTTAAATACTCGATTTTCAAAATCTAAAATCTAAAATCTGCAATCTAAAATTAATTTACCTTGATTTGAAATAGCCCAAAAGTTTAGTAACGTAATTTTCATCAACTCTTGTGTTGACGATTCCTGCGCCGGATTTACGGAAAGTATCTTTAAAATAATTTAATTTTTCCTGATAATGTTTCTCGTAACTCAGGCGGACTGTTTTAGAACTGGTGTCTACCAATTGTATTTTGCCGGTTTCGGCATCCAGCATGGTTACCATTCCTAAATTCGGAATTTGTTCTTCGCGCATATCGTAGACACGAACGCCTGTAATATCATGTTTTTTAGAAGCAATTTTTAAAGTATGTTCGTAAGATTCAGACATAAAATCGGAAATCATAAAAACAATAGCTTTCTTTTTTTGAGTTCCGGATAAAAACTTTAAGGCTTGTGCGATATCGGTTTTATGACTTTTTGGTTCAAATTCGATCAATTCGCGAATGATGCGCAATACATGTGAACGTCCTTTTTTTGGCGGAATATATAATTCTACAGTATCAGAAAACAGAATCAAACCAATTTTATCGTTGTTTTGTGTAGCCGAAAAAGCCATCGTTGCCGCAATTTCGGTTACGATGTCTTTTTTAAATTGATTTTTAGAACCAAAAGATTCCGAACCCGAAATATCAACCATTAAAACCATGGTCAATTCGCGTTCTTCCTCAAATACTTTTACGTGAGCTTCGTTATAACGTGCGGTTACATTCCAGTCGATGTTACGAATATCATCTCCGTATTGGTATTGACGTACCTCGCTAAACGTCATTCCTCGTCCTTTAAATGAAGAGTGGTATTCTCCCGAAAAGATATGATTACTCAGTCTTTTCGTTTTGATTTCTATTTTCCGTACTTTTTTTAAAAGCTCTTTTGTATCCATTTTTTCGGATTGCAGATTTTAGATTTTAGATTTTAGATTTTCGAGTTACAAAACAACTAAAATTAATTATTGAGTACTTTTTAGAGCACAGATTTAAAAATCTAAAATCTGAACTCTAAAATCTAAAATTTAAGGAACCTCAATCTCGTTTACGATTTTGTTGATAATGTCTACAGAAGTGATGTTTTCTGCTTCTGCTTCGTATGTAATTCCAACTCTGTGGCGCAGAACGTCGTGTACAACGGCACGAACGTCTTCCGGGATTACATAACCACGACGTTTGATAAACGCGTAACATTTTGCAGCATTAGCCAAATTGATACTTCCACGAGGAGAAGCTCCAAAACTGATAAGCGGTTTTAAGTCGGCTAATTTGTATTTTTCCGGGTAACGCGTTGCGAAAATAATATCTAAAATGTATTTCTCGATTTTTTCATCCATATAAACTTCACGAACCGCTTCCTGAGCACGTAAAATTTGTTCTACAGAAACTACCGGATTTACTTTTTCATAAGATCCTTTAAGGTTTTGACGGATTACAAAACGCTCTTCGTCAATTTTTGGGTAATCAATTACAGTTTTCAGCATAAAACGATCGACCTGTGCTTCTGGTAACTGATAAGTTCCTTCCTGTTCTACCGGGTTTTGGGTTGCTAATACCAAAAATGGGCGATCTAATTTGAAAGTGGTGTCTCCAATTGTAACTTGTTTTTCCTGCATAGCCTCCAAAAGTGCAGACTGAACTTTTGCAGGAGCACGGTTAATCTCATCGGCAAGTACGAAATTGGCGAAAATTGGTCCTTTTTTAATTGAGAATTCGTTTGCTTTAATATTATAAATCATGGTTCCGATAACATCGGCAGGTAATAAATCCGGCGTAAACTGGATACGGCTGAAAGAACCCTGAACGGCCTGAGACAATGTATTAATGGCTAAAGTTTTGGCTAAGCCCGGAACTCCTTCCAATAAAATATGTCCTTGTCCCAACAATCCGATTAATAGACGCTCGACCATATGTTTCTGACCCACAATAACTTTGTTCATTTCCATTGTAAGAAGGTCTATAAAAGCACTTTCTCTTTCAATTTTTTCATTTATCGCTCTAATGTCTAAAGTCGTTGTATTTTCTTCCATATAAATATTTTTAAAAACCTTGATTTGTACGCCTAATTTTTCAGAGTGCAAATTGAATATTTTTTAAGAAGTAAGATGTTAAAGAATGGTTAAAACTTCGACCAATGACCTAATTTTAAGGACTAATTGTGAATCTATTTTTATATTTTTAAGAACTTTGATGATTATGTTTTATTAAAGCATGATTATTACCAAAAATAACGCATAACTATTATGAACAAAACTGTCTTATCGCCTATAATTTCAGGCACTATGAATTGGGGAGTTTGGGATAAAAACCTTACAACCAAAGAAATGGAAAACATGATACAAGTGAGTATCGAAAACAAAATTACGACTTTTGATCACGCCGATATTTACGGATCTTATACGACCGAAGCCGATTTTGGAAAAGCCTTTCACGCAAGTAAAATTTCAAGGGAAAAATTGCAATTAATTACGAAGTGCGGCATTCAGATGATTGCTGAAAAACGTCCCGAAAACAAAATTAAACATTACGATTATTCTAAAGATTACATCGTTAAATCGGTGGAAAAATCTTTGAAAAACCTGAAGACAGATTATGTGGATGTTTTCCTGCTGCACAGACCGAGTCCCTTAATGCAGGCAGACGAAATTGCAGAAGCCGTTGAGAAACTAAAAACAGAAGGGAAGATCATAGATTTCGGACTTTCTAATTTTACAAGTTCACAAACAGAATTAATTCGCAGTAAAACCGAAGTAAGCTACAATCAGGTTCAGTTTTCGGCTACGCATTACGAACCAATGCTGGACGGAAGTTTAGATTATATGCAGACACACGGGATTCGTCCTTTATCCTGGAATCCGCTTGGAACTGTTTTTAGAGAAGATACCAAACAAACGCGCCGTCTGAAAAAACTGTTTTCAGAATTGATGGAAAAATACCATTTAGGTGCAGATACACTTTTGTTGTCCTGGATTTTAAAACATCCTGCCAAGGTAATTCCTATTGCGGGAACAGTTAATATTGCTAGAATCCAATCTTTATCAAAAGCGGTAGAATTAGATATGGATACCGAAGACTGGTTTGCGATCTGGACAGAAAGTATGGGCAATGATGTGCCTTAATTTTCAAGTGTTCAGTAATCAGTTTTTTAGTGATTGGTTCAGTTAGATTTTATAATTCGCTTTAAGCGGAAAAAAATAGTGGCCACAGATTATAAGAATTGAAATGGATTTTTCTAATCTGTGGCCAAAAAAATAATTCAACAATGAAAAAAACAGCTTTAATTACCGGAGCTACAAGCGGAATCGGAAAAGCCACTGCACAAATATTAGCCAGGAATAATTATAAAATCGTGCTTTGCGGAAGACGTCAGGATCGTCTTGAGGAACTGCAAAAAGAACTTTCAGCTTTTACAGAAGTTCATTCTTTACAATTTGATGTTCGTGAAAAAGAAGATGTTCTGGAAAAAATAAGTACTTTGCCGGCTGATTTTTCCGTTATAGATGTATTAATCAATAATGCCGGAAATGCGCATGGTTTAGATCCGATTCAAACGGGAAATCTGGACGATTGGGATTCCATGATTGATATAAATGTGAAAGGACTTTTATATGTTTCTAAAGCAGTAATTCCGCAAATGGTGGAGAGACAATCGGGACATATTATCAATATTGGTTCGACGGCGGCAAAAGAAGTTTATCCGAACGGAAATGTATATTGTGGTTCTAAACATGCGGTTGATGCTATAACTGCCGGAATGCGGATTGATTTAAATCCGTTTGGAATTAGAGTCGGAGGAATTCATCCCGGAATGGTAGCGACAGAATTCAGCGAAGTTCGTTTTAAAGGAGATACCGAAAGAGCTGCAAATGTTTATAAAGGATTTGATCCTTTACAGGCAGAAGATATTGCTGATATTATTCATTTTGTAGTTTCAAGGCCTTATCATGTTAATATCGCCGATTTGGTTGTGATGAGTACAGCGCAGGCTTCGTCGACAATTGTTAAAAGAGACTAACGCAGACTTCTTAGACAATTAGACTTCTTAGATTTTTTATTAGTCTAAGAAGTCTAAATTGTCCAAAAAACCAAGAAATCTAAGTAAGTCTAAAATTCTAAGAATTCTAAAAATATGATCAATAAACGCCTTTTAATAAAAAACCTGCTCGCTCATAATGACGAAAGCAGTTTTTATGATAAAAAAAGGCAATTGAATCTGCATTCCCGTGAAGGAAAAGGAAAATTTCTAAAACACATTTGTGCTTTGTCCAATTCCAATCCGAACAATAATTCTTATATCGTCGTTGGGGTTGAAGATCATGACAATGAAATCGTGGGCGATGATTTTTTTGATGACAGCAGGATTCAAAATCTTGTAAACGCTTTTTTAGAAAATCCGCCAAAAATCCAGTACGAGAATATTCCGTTTCCCAATCTGCCAAAAGATAAAGTAATCGGTTTGGTTACGATCAAGCCAAAAAACAAGATTTCTTATTTTAAAAAAGGAATCCATACCATTCTGGCTAATAGTGTTTTTATAAGACGCGGAAGTAATTCGATACCTGTAGAAGAACACGAAGAAGTAGAGAAAAGCTATCAAAATACCGAAACCGTAATTGGCATTGAAAACAGTTCCAGAAATAGTATTCAGTACACATTAGACGGCGTATTTGATTTTATGAATTTCCGGCATAAAGATATGTCACCAAAATATCATGTATTTAAAGAGTTGTTTGTGATTTGCTGGGCCGGCGTTCCCAAAAAAATGCGCGATAAAACCTTTTTGTCCCGCGTAGATATTGAGCTGATCAACGAACAGATTAAGCTTTTTTATTCGGCACAAGATGTTGTTACGATTGTTTATAACGATGATACTTTTACTATTACAGAATATGTTCCTCTGGGATTAAACGACAAAACGAGCTATTATCCTTTAGAAGAACAAACCATCCACTTTTTTGATAATGGTTACTATAAAATAGACCGCCAGATGCTCTTTCAGCCACCCGAATTCAACCGGAAAATGCTGTATCACATTTACAATACCAACATGGCTTTATTGTCTAAACTTCAAAAGGAAATCGCATTGTCTGAACGGGAAATGAAAGATCTGGAAAATCTGCCTTCTACTTTTATGATTTGCCATTTGAATGGATTTGAAGAAGCACGGCAAAAATTGATTGATGCCAAATTGCTGTTAAAACCATATAAACAAGTCTATTCCTCTTTTAAAGAAGCGCTTCGGGTTTTGAGAAAGATGAAATATGATGTTTAGGGGAAGGTGCTGAAATTTTAAGGTTTTGAGGTTTTTTCTTTACTGAAATTTTAAATATTTATTTACTTCATCATAAGAAAACAAAATATCTTTTGGTCCGTCTGCATAAGAAGCGGCTTCGTACGAGTTGTAATATAATAGTAATCCTTCACTGGTGTAGAAAATGTTCTCAGGTAATTGAAATTTGTCATTTTCAAACATTAAACCTGTTGCGTTTATAACGGCTTCTGCCTGAATTTTATATTTTTTGCGAAATGCTTTTTCAGCGAAAGCTTTAAATTCATTTTCGTTTTTAAAAAGCTGATTGCTTAAGATTGTTTTGCCCGTTTTCAGATCAAACAATAAAGAACGGTAACCCTGATATCCGTGCGCTCCTCCAGTAAAAGTATAATGATCTAAACGGATATTTAAAATCTGCGAAGACTGAAACTCTACATTTCCTTTAATTTTTGCTTCCCAGCCAAAGGTTTCTGTTGGAAATTTTTGATGCATTTCTTCATACGAATCTATAAAAGATGATGCTAAAGATCTGTAATCTTTAATTTTTGTAGGCTTTTCTCCAAAATAAACAATTTCCTTGATCACAGTAAAAATTTTCCTGTTGATGCTGTCTCCAATAATTTCTCCATTTTTTGCGATCGGAACATCGAGATTAATTGTCGGACAATCTTTCTTACAGGGAATTTTAGATTTTTCCTCAAATGTTTCATTTTCAAATGTTAGCTCTTTGCTGCAGCTTGTAAACGCCAGCAGTATAAAGATTAAAAATGGAAATTGTTTCATGTCGGGAAATGTTAATTATATGAAAAGATAGTGAAGAGGATCTGGAATAAAATAAATTAAAACGGTAAATTTGTATTCTAAATTTACGATTTTTAAAACATAAATCAAAAAAATTGCGAATATCAACAAATTTGTTGGAAACGAACATTTAAAAAATAAATTTTATTTATATGAAATTCAATACAAAAGTTATACATGGAGGACAACATCATGATCCTGCAACAGGAGCAGTAATGCCACCCGTATACCAAACTTCTACATTTGTTCAGACAAGTCCTGGGAAACCTCTAGCAGATTACGAATACAGCCGAGCTTCAAACCCAACCCGTACTGCTCTGGAAGATGCGCTGGCAAGTATCGAAAACGGAACACGCGGATTGGCATTTTCTTCTGGCCTGGCAGCCACAGATTGTGTGTTGAGATCTTTTAAGGCAGGGGACGAAATCATTGCAATGGATGATTTATATGGTGGGACTTATAGGATGTTTTCGAGAATTTATAAAGATTCAGGAATTAAATTTCATTTTGTTGATATGACGAATATCGAAAAATTGAATGCTTTAATTAATGAAAACACCAAATTAATCTGGGTAGAAACGCCTACAAATCCGTTGATGAAATTGGCTGATATTGCTGAAATTTCAAAAATTACAAAAGCAAAAAATATTCTTCTGGCTGTTGACAATACATTTGCAACGCCATATTTGCAAAAGCCTTTGGATTTGGGTGCTGATATTGTAATGCATTCTGCAACCAAATATTTAGGAGGACATTCTGATGTGATTGCCGGAGCACTAATTGTAAAGAATGAGGCATTGGGAGAGCAATTGCATTTTCAGCAATTTGCAACGGGCGCAACTTTAGGGCCAATGGATAGTTTTTTGGTTTTGAGAGGAATTAAAACGCTGGCATTGCGAGTGCAAAGACATTGTGAAAACGGCGAAAAAGTGGTAGAATATTTAAGTAGTCATCCTAAAATAAAAACTGTTTATTATCCGGGATTAAAAAATCATCCGTTTCATGAAATCGCAAAAAAGCAAATGAAAGCCTTTGGCGGAATGGTTTCATTTGATTTTAAATCGGGCAAAAAAGAAGATTCTATAGCGTTTTTAGAAAAATTAAAAGTATTTACTCTGGCAGAATCTCTTGGGGGAGTGGAATCTCTTGCGAATCATCCGGCATTAATGACACATGCATCCATTCCGGCAGATAAAAGAGCTGAGGTCGGTATTACAGATGATTTAGTTCGACTAAGTGTGGGTATCGAAGATGCAGAAGATTTAATTGCAGATTTAGAACAGGCATTGTCTTAGAAACATTCAAAGAGATAAAGCTTCAAAATTTTTCTCTTTTGATTATAAATAAAAATCCCAAACTCCATTTTTTATTTGGAATTTGGGATTTTTTATGTTGTATCTTGCTTAAAACTAGAATTCTAAATAATGGATATATCCAAAGTTGAACCAAACCTGCCAGTCGTTAGATTTGTTTTCGGTATAAATATCCTTATTCGGATTTAAACCGTCAATCCAGTCGGAGCTGTACATTTGAAAGCGTGTTTCAAACATTAGGTCGCTCATTTTTGTTAATTTGTAATGTACTCCAAGAGCAGCCGTTGCTGATAATACTACTCCCGATTCTGTTGAAAATCCATGCGCACGGCCGTCAGATGGCGTTAAATATTTTCCCGGAGTAACGTTAGGAAGAGTTATATCTCCTAAGCGGGACCCAACTTTTGCAGAATAATAACTTACCTGAAATCCTAAACTTCCATACGGACTAAAACTTCCAATTGTATTTTCGAAATCGTGAATTTTCATAAAAGGAGAAAATTCTATTTGGGCACCAAGTCCTACTATAGTAGAGCTTGCGTGCATGTTTTTAAGTTGCTGGGCAAATACTCCGTCAGGTTTTCTTTCTACCCATTCTCCAAAATGTTTTAGAGTTGTTTTACTGAAAGAAAGATCCGATCTTACTTTAAAATGTTCTGTAAAGAAACTTTCTCTGTTATTGGCAGCAGAAAAATTGATAAAATGCATAATCCCAATACCAAAACCAGAGTTTCCTGCATTGGTGTCAAAATTGTTTCTCTGACCAAAATCTGACTGTAAAGTTACAGGTCCTGCATATATTCCTATCTCTTGTGCTAGGTCTGATTGCGCTGATGCCGTAGTTGCAATACAAAATAGGGCAAATAGTTTGATAAATAGGTGTTTAGACATTTTTTAGGGCTTACAAATCTTGGCAAATATATAAAAAACCTAAACGATTCAAAATATTAAATCGGTCTATTGAAAAATAACTAGCAAAATACTTAATTTGCTAACATTAAAAAGGTGATTTGCATGTAAACACCTACATGTAAAATGTGTTTTTTTGCAATCTCTGAAAAAAACACAAATCGTTTCAAAAACGTGAAAAATATAACACGGAATCAATATTTGATATATCTTTGTGTGTTAAAACGAAAACGTTTTCTTAAACATAATTTCTTAATTATTAGAGTAAGATTTAAATTAAATGATCTGAAAAATTTATTTCAACGATGGAACAAAAAATAAATGAGTTTATGGCTCTTGTTGAGTCAAAAAATCCAAATGAGCCAGAATTTCTTCAGGCAGTTAGAGAATTTGCAGAAACAGTAATTCCCTTTATATCTGAGCGTAAAAAGTATGATGGTAAAAATATACTTTTAAGAATCGCAGAACCGGAACGTTCTATAATTTTTAGAGTTCCATGGGTAGACGACAAAGGTGAAATCATTGTAAACAGAGGATTTAGAATTCAGATGAACTCTGCAATCGGACCTTATAAAGGAGGAATAAGATTTCATCATTCTGTGAATTTATCTGTTTTGAAATTTTTAGCTTTTGAGCAGGTTTTCAAAAACAGTCTGACGACACTTCCTATGGGAGGTGGAAAAGGTGGTTCTGATTTTGATCCTGAAGGAAAATCAGATGCAGAAATCATGCGTTTCTGCCAGTCGTTTATGACAGAATTATGCCGTCATATTGGTCCGGACCTGGATGTTCCTGCAGGGGATATTGGAGTAGGAGCAAGAGAAATTGGTTATTTATTTGGTCAATATAAAAGAATTAGAAATGAATTTACAGGAGTTTTAACCGGCAAAGGTTTGGCTTACGGAGGTTCATTGATCAGACCGGAAGCGACAGGATATGGAGTAGTTTACTTTACAGATCAGATGCTTCGCACGATAGGTCATGATATTAAAGGAAAAGTAGTGGCTATTTCAGGATTCGGAAATGTAGCCTGGGGTGTCGCTTTAAAAGTAAATGAACTTGGTGGTAAAGTAGTGACTATATCGGGTCCTGACGGTTATATTTATGATGAAGAAGGGATCTCCGGCGAAAAAATCGAGCACATGGTCGAAATGAGAGCAACTGGAGATAACAGAGCCGAAAGATATTTAGAGAAATATCCAAATGCCATTTTTCATAAAGGAAAAAGCCCTTGGGAAGTGAAAGTAGATATCGCAATTCCTTGTGCTACTCAAAATGAATTAAACGGAGACGATGCTCAGAAATTAATCGATAATGGTGTACTATGTGTTACAGAAGCTGCAAATATGCCTTCTACATTAGAAGCTATTAAACTTTTCCTTGACAATAAAGTTTTATTTGCTCCCGGAAAAGCAGCAAACGCCGGTGGTGTGGCGGCATCAGGATTAGAAATGACGCAGAACTCTATTCGTTTAAACTGGACGAGTGAAGAAGTAGATTTACGACTTAAAGATATCATGGTTGGAATTCACAACCAATGTAAAAAATACGGTGCCGAAGAAGACGGATATGTTAACTATGTAAAAGGAGCTAACATTGCCGGATTTGTAAAAGTTGCCGATGCTATGCTTGCACAAGGTGTAGTTTAAAAAATTAATTACAATGATGAAAATGCCTTCGGTTTATAATCGAAGGCATTTTTTATTCTTCCAAAAATTTAATAATCCCGTTTGTAGTATATTTGCTATTCGAATACATTAAAGAATGAAAAAAATATTTCTCTGCGGTTTGGTTTTAGTACTCATTCAGTTTTCCCAGGCTCAGGGCAAATTGTCATGGCAGGGATATTTTTCTTTTAATGAAATTAAAGATATTTCAGAATCTTCTACAAATGTTTTTGCGGCTTCAGAAAACGCATTGTTTTCAAAAAATTTGGCAGCAAATGTACTGAAAACCACAACCACTGTTGACGGATTATCGGGGCAAACCATTTCTGCAGTTTATTATAGTGAAGTCTTTAAAAAAACTATTATAGGTTATGAAAATGGTCTTTTGATTGTGATTAATGAAACCGATGGAAGTATTTTAAAAGTTGTCGACATTATAAACAAACAATTACCAGCAAACATTAAAAAAATCAATCATTTTATGGAACATAACGGATTGGTATATGTTTCCTGTGATTTCGGAATTGTACAGTTCAATTTAAATACTTCTCAATTTGGCGATACTTATTTTATAGGAGATAACGGAGCTGAAATCAGCGTAAAGCAAGCCACTTTATTTAACGGTTCTATTTTTGCGGCAACTTCTTCGGGTATTCGAAAAGCAGACAGTGCAAATCCAAATCTGATAGATTACAATCAGTGGACGGTTGTCAATACGGGAAATTGGACTGGCGTCGAAACATTAGATACAGAACTTATAGCCGTAACCGATTCCGGATATATTCATCGATACAATTCGACTGCGTTCGTTGGTTTTTCGCAATTGCCACAGTCAACGGTTGATATAAGAGCCAGAAATCATAATTTATTTGTTACAACAGTCAATATGGTTTATGTGTACAATAATCAAATGATTTTAAATCGGCAGATTGCTAATACACAGGTTTTGAATAATATGCTGAATTTTACCTGTGCCACGGCAATTGGAGATCAGATTTTTATCGGAACAAAAGAAAATGGATTGTTTTCATCATCGCTTAATAATGCAGGTACTTTTGAAAATAATACCCCGGCGGGCCCTGTTCGGAACAATATTTTTTCTTTAGCATCTACTTCCAATAATTTATGGGCAGTTTATGGAGATTATGATACTTCTTACGATCCTTATCCTTTAGATAGTTACGGAATAAGCAGATACAATAATACCGGCTGGCTTAATATTCCGTACACAGAAGTTTACGATGCAAAGTCAATAACGCGAATTCTTGCGAATCCGAACAATGAAAAACAGGTATATGCAAGTTCTTTTTTCTCCGGATTATTAAAGATTGAGAATGAAGTTCCGACTACGTTATATAATGAAAAAAATAGCGGACTGGAATCTATTACCAATGCAGGTGCAAATTATATTGATATTCGTATCAATGCAACTGCTTTTGATAAATCGGGGAATCTCTGGGTTACAAACAGCAGAATCAAAAATGGTTTAAAGGTTTTAAAAACGAACGGTCAGTGGGGCAGTTATTCTATGACTCCGATTTTTGATATTGCTGAAAATATCAGTTACTCCAGTTTGGTTGTTGACCGCAATAATGTAAAATGGCTTGCAACAAACAGAGATGGAGTGGTAGGTTTTAATGAAACTTCAAATACGTTTAAAAAAATGACCTTCGGCGCAGATGTTGGAAATCTGCCAATTGCAGACGTGAGAGCAATAGCTCTGGATACAAAAAACCAGCTTTGGATTGGTACTGCAAAAGGTTTAAGAGTTTTGTCGAATATTGGAAGTTTTCAGACAGAAAGCCAGTTAAAAGCTAATCCTATTATTATTGTTGAAGATGATCTGGCACAGGAATTATTGTACGAACAATTTATTACCACTATTGCGGTTGATGGTTCGAACAATAAGTGGATTGGAACAGCAGATTCAGGCGTTTTTATGGTTTCTCCCAACGGTCAGGAAACTAAATATCATTTTACGATAAACAATTCACCTTTGCCGGGCAATTATGTAAATGATATTAAAATTAATGCCAAAACAGGTGAGGTATTTATTGCAACCAGTAAAGGAATGGTTTCTTTTAATGGCATTGCTACAGAAGCCAATGATGACCTTAATAATGTCTATGTTTATCCAAATCCCGTTCGTCCAAATTATTCAGGAACCGTAAAAGTTGCCGGCTTAATTGAGAATGCCAACGTAAAAATTACCGACATTGAAGGGAATTTGGTTTACGAAATAAAATCATCAGGAGGAACAATTGAGTGGGATACAACAGCCTTTGGTAAATATAAAGTAGCTTCAGGTGTCTATATGGTTTTTATTTCTGCGCAGGATGGAGGAGAAACAAAAGTGAAAAAAGTTATGATTATACGTTAGTCAAAAGTTTGAAAGTTTAAAAGTCGAAAGTCAGCTATAATCTAGAAGTCAAATATCTAAGAAGTCTAAAAATCTAAAATTTTGCTCGTCAAAACCAAAGCCATAGTAATTTCATCCTTAAAATTTCAGGAAAAAAGTCTGATCGTAAAATGTTTTACGCTTTCGAACGGACTGAAATCTTATTTCGTACGGGATGCTTTTTCAAGTAAAAAGGCAAGTCAGAAGATTGCCTATTTTCAGCCATTTTCGATTTTGGAAATAGAAGCTGTTCATAAAAACAAAGGTACTTTAGAAAACTTCAAAGAAATAAAAACGGCAGTTCCTTTTCAGAGCATTCATACTGATATTGTGAAAAGTACAATGGTATTATTTCTTTCTGAAATGCTGCATTATTCTATTCAGGAAGAAGAAAAAAACGAACAGCTTTTTCTGTTTTTAGAAACCGCTTTAACCTGGCTGGATCATCATGATGAAATTTCTAATTTTCATTTGATCCTGCTTTTAGAAATAACAAAATATCTTGGTTTTTATCCGGATCTTTCAGAAAATAATTTGCCTTTTTTTGAAATGAATGAAGGCGTCTTCAGCCTTTTTCAAACAGGTAATATGCTCTCAGAACATGAGACCAATTTGTTTAAAAAATTAATGGATTTAAAATTTGATAACGATCAAAAAGTTTTTCATGTTTTGGAAAGACAAATTCTCCTTAAAATTTTAATTGATTATTACAGTCTGCACCTGGAAGGATTTAAAAAACCTAAATCTTTAGAGATTTTAAAAGAAGTTTTCTCTTAACTACATTAAAAGGTTGCAGAATCTACTTGAAATTTTGTCAAACTGGTCTTTTTTCTGTCATCTTTTATCTATTTTCCTTAAAATTCCTTACTTTCGCACCTCGTTTAAGAAAAGGATAAAATGAGTACAAAATTTACTGAATACAAAGGACTTGACCTGCCAACAGTAGCGTCTGAAGTTCTTGATTTTTGGAAGAAAGAAAATATATTTGAAAAGAGTGTAACAACCCGCGAAGGTGCTGAGCCTTATGTGTTTTTTGAAGGTCCGCCTTCAGCGAATGGATTACCAGGAATTCACCACGTGATGGCGCGTGCGATTAAAGATATTTTTTGCCGTTATAAAACTCAGAAAGGTTTTCAGGTTAAAAGAAAAGCCGGCTGGGATACGCACGGTTTGCCTGTAGAATTGGGTACCGAAAAAGAATTAGGAATTACAAAAGAAGATATTGGTAAAACAATTTCTATCGAAGAATATAACGAAGCGTGTAAAAAAACCGTAATGCGTTATACCGACGTGTGGAATGACCTTACCGAAAAAATGGGGTATTGGGTAGATATGGAGGATCCGTATGTAACTTATAAACCAAAATACATGGAGTCGGTTTGGTGGCTTTTGAAACAAATCTACGATAAAGGTTTGTTGTACAAAGGATATACCATTCAGCCTTACTCTCCAAAAGCCGGAACTGGCTTATCTTCTCACGAAGTAAATCAGCCGGGAGCTTATCGTGATGTTACAGATACTACAATTGTAGCACAGTTTAAAACTTTGCCGGAAACATTGCCTTCGTTTTTACAAGGTTTTGGAGATATTCACATTTTAGCATGGACGACAACTCCATGGACTTTACCATCAAATACAGCTTTGACTGTTGGACCAAAAATTGATTACGTTTTAGTAAAAACTTTCAATCAATATACTTTTGAGCCGGTTAATGTGGTTTTGGCTAAAAATTTAGTGGGAAAACAATTTGGAAAAGGATTTTTCCTTAGTGAAGACGACGCTGATTTTGACAACGTGAAAAACGGCGACAAAAAACTTCCATATAAAATCTTAACCGAAGCAAAAGGAGCAGACTTAGTAGAAATACGTTACGAGCAATTACTGCCTTACGTTTTGCCTTACGAAAATGCTGAAAATGCATTTAGAGTAATTGCGGGAGATTTTGTTACCACAGAAGACGGAACAGGAGTTGTGCATACAGCGCCGACTTTTGGTGCCGATGATGCTAAAGTGGCAAAAGAAGCAAAGCCCGAGATTCCGCCAATGTTGGTTTTAGATGATGAAGGAAACGCAGTTCCTTTGGTAGATTTACAAGGAAAGTTTACTTCGCATTTAGGAGATTTAGCTGGTAAATACGTTAAAAACGAATATTACGATGCTGGACAGGCACCGGAGAAATCTGTAGATGTTGAAATCGCAATTCGTCTTAAAGAAGAAAATAAAGCATTCAAAGTTGAGAAATACGTGCACAGTTATCCACACAGCTGGAGAACAGATGAGCCGTTATTATATTATCCGCTAGATTCATGGTTCATCAAAGTAACCGATGTAAAAGATAGAATGTTCGACCTGAACGAAACTATCAACTGGAAGCCTAAATCTACTGGTGAGGGACGTTTTGGAAACTGGCTTAAAAATGCCAACGACTGGAACTTATCTCGTTCTAGATATTGGGGAATTCCGTTGCCAATTTGGAGAACCGAAGATAAAAAAGAAGAAGTTCTTATTGGTTCTGTTGAAGAATTGTACAATGCGATTGAGAAATCTATCGAAGCAGGTTTTCAAAAAGAAAATCCGTTTAAAGGTTTTGAAATCGGAAACATGTCTGAATCCAATTATGATTTAATTGATTTGCACAAGAATGTTGTGGATGAAATCACATTAGTTTCTGCTTCCGGAAAACCAATGAAGCGTGAAAGTGATCTTATCGACGTTTGGTTTGATTCTGGTGCAATGCCATATGCACAGTGGCATTATCCTTTTGAAAACAAAGACAAAATTGATGATAATAAAGATTTTCCTGCCAACTTTATAGCAGAAGGAGTAGATCAGACTCGTGGATGGTTTTATACCTTACACGCGATCGGAACTTTGGTTTTTGATAAGGTAGCTTATAAAAATGTAGTTTCAAACGGTTTGGTATTAGACAAAAACGGACAAAAAATGTCTAAACGTCTGGGCAATGCCACAGATCCTTTTGAAACTATTGCAGAATATGGTCCGGATGCCACGCGTTGGTACATGATCTCAAATGCAAATCCGTGGGACAATTTAAAGTTTGATATTGAAGGAATTGCTGAGGTTCGCCGTAAATTCTTTGGAACACTTTACAATACCTATTCTTTCTTCTCATTATATGCAAACATCGACGGATTTAAATACGCTGAAGCGGAAATTCCGTTAAACGAAAGACCGGAGATCGATCAATGGATAATTTCTGAATTACACACGTTAATAAAATTTGTTGACGAATGTTATGAAGATTACGAGCCAACAAAAGCGACAAGAGCCATTTCTGATTTCGTTCAGGAAAACTTAAGTAACTGGTATGTTCGTTTATGCCGTCGTCGTTTCTGGAAAGGAGAATACGCAAAAGATAAAATCGCAGCGTACCAAACGCTTTATACTTGTCTATTAACAATCAGTAAATTAAGTGCTCCGGTAGCTCCATTTTTTATGGATAAGCTATACAGAGATTTAACTGCTTCGACAGGAACAGAGGATTTTGCCAGTGTTCACTTGGCTGAATTCCCAAAATTTGTCGAAAACTTTGTTAATAAAACGTTGGAAAGCAAAATGCAGAAGGCGCAGACCATCTCATCTTTGGTTTTGTCACTACGTAAAAAGGAAATGATCAAAGTTCGTCAACCTTTGCAAAAGGTAATGATTCCGGTACTTGACGAGAATCAGCGTGCAGAAATTGAAGCGATTTCTGACCTGATAAAAGCTGAGGTAAACGTAAAAGAAATTGAACTTTTAGATGATGCTTCGGGTATCTTAGTAAAACAAATCAAACCTAATTTTAAAGCATTAGGACCTCGTTTTGGTAAGGATATGGGATTGATTTCTAAAGAGATACAAGGTTTTTCTGCCGATCAGATCAATCAGCTGGACAAGCAGGGAACGCTGGATATTGTTATTTCTGGAAATAATGTAACTTTATCATTAGAAGACGTCGAAATAACATCGCAGGATATCGAAGGATGGCTGGTTGCAAATTCAAACGGAATTACAGTCGCGCTTGACATTACTATATCTGAAGAATTAAAAAATGAAGGTATCGCGAGAGAATTAGTAAACAGAATTCAGAATATCCGTAAAGATTCAGGATTTGAAGTTACTGATAAGATTAAGGTACAAATAAAAAGAAACGGTATTTTAGAAGAAGCTGTTTCGAAAAATGAAGACTATATAAAGTCTGAGACACTGACAGATGATTTGGTTTTTGCTGACGTATTGGAAAACGGCACAGAAATTGAGTTTGATGATATTAAAACATTGATATTAATTTCAAAATAATTATAAAATGATAGATGAAATTACAAGATACTCTGACGCAGATTTAGCAGAGTTTAAAGAAATAATCCAGGCAAAAATCCAAAAAGCTCAAGCAGATCTTGATTTAATCAAGAGTGCTTATATGAATGATCTGAATAATGGTACAGATGATACTTCGCCAACATTTAAAGCCTTTGAAGAAGGAAGCGAAACAATGTCAAAAGAAGCAAATTCTCAATTGGCGATTCGTCAGGAGAAATTCATTCGTGATTTAAAAAACGCGCTATTCCGTGTTGAAAATAAAACATATGGTATCTGCAAAGTAACAGGTAAATTAATTAGCAAAGAAAGGCTTAAAATTGTTCCTCATGCAACCATGAGTATCGAAGCTAAAAATTTGCAGAGATAATATAATCCTAAAAAAACGTCCTAAATCGGGACGTTTTTTTTGTTTAATATTTAGTGCTTCCGAAGATTGTATTTATATGATTGTGTTTGCAAGAAATTATTTATAACTATTAAAATCAAAGGCTTCCTGTTAATTGATTAATTGTAGGAATTAGAAAGGTGTTACTGAGTTGTTTTCTTTTCAAAATAAATAAAAAAATCGCCTTTAAAAAAGGCGGTTTTCTATTTGGTGAGATTTAAATTAAGCCAGATTTTTTTCAACCTCAGCTTTGTGCTTTTTCAAAATCGCCCTTGTCATTCCTAAATTAGCTTTTGAAGCATCTGCTGCCAGATAAATCATAAACTTTTTATTTGGTGAAATATCAATAATATGAATTTGATTTGAAAGTGTAATCAGAATATCTTCAATATCCTGATTTAAATTTAACGCTTTTACTGCGCTTAATTTGGCTTTTACAACTTCCAGGTTGTATGCAGCGGCAAGCTCTGGATCAAAACTCGGGTCAACAGTTAAATTTCCGAAACTTAATCCAGATTCGATTTCTGTTACAGCGACAGCAATAAAGCCGTTTACATTGGTTTTCATTTCGTTTAAAAACACGTTTAAAAAGTCATTACTCATAATTTAGTGGTTTGTTTGTTAATGGTTTATTTATTTCAATAGGGAATTTTTGCTCAACTCAGCAGAAACTTCTTCTGTTGAGCGCATTAATAAAGCGAGATTGCTTCCTTCGCGGGAAAAAGCCACAATAAAATTGGAGCCGCTAATTTTGTTTCCGACAATAATACCTTCTGCGCTTTTAAGGTATAATTGTTTTAAGGCGCCTTTTTCCAAATCAATTAAGAATTTTTCACTCATGGATAAAATTGCAGCGCTCATAGCAGCAACGCTGTCTCCGTAATCCAGATTTAAAGAAGTGATTAGTTTTCCTTTTCCATTTAAAATTAATGCTGCAGTAGATTTGGTATTGACAAGAAAGTCGTTTAAAGTGGTTGTGATTTCATTCATAGATTTTGTAGGATTTGGGATAAATGTTAAATTACGTTTGTTTCATTATATTTTGTATTAAATTACAATTGATTTATGGTAAACAAGTGTTAATTTTTATTAACAAATATAAATTAAATTATGTATCATTGTAATGCCCAATCAGTAATAATTCAAATAATTTACTATAAAAAACTTACATTATGACTAAAGTATTGAAATTCAAAGAAGTAAGCTCTGACGTAGAGCGTAGAATGAAAGATTTTGAAAAATTGCGTATTAAGTTTAAAACAGATGTAAAAAAAGACGAAGCAAAGAGAATTGCTGCAGGGAAAGAAAGTAAAGGCATATTTAAATCAATCTCTGATTTTTTCTCTGATACTCCAAAAACACCGGCGAATGCTGTGGCAAAAAAATAAAGCTAATCAGGTTTAAATTAGCACTTAAACTTTGTTTGGATTTATTAGAAACAATTAACGCTCCATTGGGAGCGTTTTTTTTGATTTAATTGTTATTTTTGCCCATCAAAAAATTGTAAAATGTCATTACGAAAAGCGTATTTCCTTATATTTCTGGTTTTAATTGTTGATCAGCTTTTAAAAATCTATGTCAAAACAAACTTCATACTGGGTGAAGAATTTGTAATTGCAGATTGGTTTAAAATTCATTTTATAGAAAATGAAGGAATGGCGTGGGGAACTAAGATTCCGGGAGAGTACGGGAAATTAATTCTAACGGTCTTCAGAATTTTTGCTGTAGTCGGAATTGGCTGGTGGCTTTCGGATGCAATTAAGAAACGTCATTCTAACTATTTGGTTGTCGCTATTGCCTTAATTTTTGCAGGAGCGGCCGGCAACATTATAGATTCGGTTTTTTACGGAGTTATTTTTGATGACAGTACACACAATCTGGCTACTATTTTTTCTCCTCAGCCTTACGGAACATGGTTTCATGGTTTGGTTGTCGATATGTTTTATTTCCCTATTTGGGAAGGAAATCTTCCAACATGGCTTCCTATAGTCGGAGGCAGGCATTTTGCGTTCTTCAATGCAATTTTTAATGTTGCCGATGTGGCAATTTCTACCGGAGTAGGGATTCTTTTGGTTTTTAATAAAAGAGCTTTTCCAAAACACGGATAATTTTAAATTTCATTATAACAAAAATAAATTCCAATGTTTGTGCGATAAAGCGCAGATATTGGAATTTTGAATTTTGAATTATTGAGATTAATTTTTATTGTGTTATTTTTACGGTATAAAAAATTAACTATGCAAAGTCCGTCTTTCTCCATATATGATGCTTCTGCTGGATCTGGAAAGACGTATACTTTGGTTAAGGAATATTTGAAAATTATTCTTTCATCACCCAAAAATGATGCTTATCGAAATATTCTGGCTATAACTTTTACCAACAAAGCGGTTCACGAGATGAAAAGCCGTATAGTTGGAAGTTTGTCTGAATTTGCAAAAGACGAACCCTCGTCAAAAGCTGTCGATTTAATGGAAGATCTTTCCAGGGAAACCGGTCTTTCTATTATCAAAATTAAAACCAAATCGCAGCAGATCATAAAGCATTTAATTCATAATTATGCTGCTTTTGATATTTCTACTATCGATAAATTTACCCATAAAGTTATTCGTGCATTTGCACACGATCTTAATCTTCCGATGACTTTTGAAGTTACGTTGGATACAGAAAATTTATTGATTGAAGCTGTTGATGCTATAATTGCCCAAGCCGGAGAAGACGAAACGCTGACCAGGCTTCTCATCGATTTTACAATGGAAAAAACCGATGATGATAAAAGCTGGGATATCTCGCGCGAAATTCTTGATACCGGAAGGTTGGTGCTCAATGAAAATAACCGGAACGAAATTCTGCATTTTCAGGATAAAACGATTACCGAATTTGTTGAAATAAAATCAAAAATGCAGTCGCTTTGCAAAGATTTGGAAGGTTGTAATGAAGACTTTGCCACAACAGCGATAGAATTAATAGACAGAAACGGAATTGATCCCAAATCATTTTCTAGAGGAACATTTCCGAATCATTTAGAAAGTATCCGAAGCGGAAAATTCAATCCAAAAAATAAAACGTTCCATGAGTTTGAAGATATTGCGATTAATAAAACGGCAAAAGACCGCGCATTAATTGAAAATATTATTCCGGAATTACTTCAGATATTAAAAGAGGTATATCAAAATTTTGAAAAACGAGATTTTTATAAAGCTTTTTTAAAAAATATAACACCATTGTCGCTTCTGAACACTGTAAGCAATGAATTGGCAAAAATTCAGTCCGAACAAAATATCTTATCGATTTCAGAATTCAATGCGATTATTCACAGGGAAATTCAAAATCAACCGGCGCCTTTCATTTATGAACGGTTGGGCGAACGTTATCGTAATTTTTTTATTGATGAATTTCAGGATACTTCAGAAATGCAATGGCAAAATTTAATTCCGTTAATAGATAATTCGCTTTCCGGATTAGATGATTTAGGAAATAAGGGAACTTTGATGATTGTAGGAGATCCGAAACAATCTATTTATCGCTGGCGCGGAGGAAAAGCTGAGCAGTTTATCGAATTAAGTAAAGATGTAAACCCGTTTAATAATCCCGATAAACAAATTAAGCATCTGGATACCAATTACCGAAGCTATAGTCAGATAATTGATTTTAACAATGCTTTTTTTAAATTGATTTCAACCGAATTTTCAAATGAAGATTACAAGGATTTATATGAAAACCATAGTTTCCAGAATTCAAACTCAAAAAAGGGCGGTTATGTCAATTTATCTTTTCTCCCTGTAACAGAAAAGAATGAGTTTATTGATGAAGAAGAAGTGGTTGAGAAAGCTGATTTGTATGTGCTGGCGACTTTAAGTACCATTCAAAAAGTAGTAAAACAAGGTTTTGAGTATAAAGATATTGTAATTCTGACCAGAAAGCGAGGTCAGGGAATTTCTGTTGCGAATTACCTAACCGAACAAGGAATTCCATTATTGTCTTCAGAGACTTTAATGATTCAGAATGCATCAGAAGTTCGTTTAATAATTCATCTTTTAAGGTATTTAAACAATAGTGCAGATTTGGAATCAAAAGCAAATTTTCTGCATTTTTTAGCTTCAAATAAAGATCTTTCAATGCCCGTTCATGATTTTATTGCAATGGGTATGAGTCATAGATTTGAAAAGGAATTTGAAGAATGGCTATTGACTTTTGATGTTTTATTTTCTTTTGAAGATGTTCGGAAAAAATCTTTGTATGAAGCAGTAGAAATTATCATTTCTAAATTTATTCTTCCTTCCGAAGGAAATGCTTATGTCCAGTTCTTTTTGGATATTGTTTTAGAAAGAGATATAAGAAATCAGTCGGGTGTCTCAGATTTTCTTAGTTTTTGGGATAAGAATGCAGAGAAATTCAGTATTCCGTCTCCGGAAGGAAATAACGCCGTGCGTATTATGACCATTCATAAGTCCAAAGGATTAGAGTTTCCTGTTGTAATTATGCCATTTGCCGATGAAGATTACAGTCGGAAACCAAAAGATAAATTGTGGCTCGATACCGAAGAAATAGATTTGGGAATTCCGAAAGCTTTGGTAGATAATAGCAGCGCCGTTGAAAGTTTTGGTGAGAGTGCTTCGGCAGTTTTTAACCTGAAAAAACAGGAAGAACTTCTGGATAATATCAATGTGCTTTATGTAGCGTTAACGCGCGCAGAGGAACAGCTTTATGTAATTTCGCAATCTTTAAAAGCTAAAAATGATGGCGAATATGCCAATAACATGGCCTCTTTTTTTATTAAATTTTTAATTAACGAAGGAGTTTATGATGAAGATAAACTGGAATATGAATTTGGAAATAATGAAAGACTTTCGAAAACTTCAAAAGCAACTGATTTAGTAAAATCAATTCCGGTTGTCAGCGAAATTTTAAATCCAAAAAATATTAAAATAGCACAACGTGAAGCTTTGATGTGGGGGACACATCAACAAGAGGCTATCTCGTACGGAAATATTGTGCATGAGATTTTAGCATTTGTTAAGGATAAATCAGATATCGATCTCGCTGTAACAAAATCATTGGAAAATGGGCTGATCACTTACGATCAGGTCGATCCTGTGTTGTTAACCTTGAAAGAAATTGTCAATCATCCTGAATTAAGTGTTTGTTTTGATGGAAATCATACTGTTTTAAATGAGCAGACAATCGTTCAGAAAGAAGGAAGAATTTTGAAGCCAGACAGGGTTGTTTTTTTAGAAAATAAAGAAGCTTATCTCTTGGATTATAAAACCGGTGCTATTAATGCCAAATATCAAAAGCAAATTCAGGAATATCAGGATGCTATTGAGGACTTAGGATATAAAGTGTTAAAAAAGGCACTGGTATATATCGGAGAAGAAATTGAAGTGGTAAATTTGTGAAAAAATTAATCAGATGTTAATGTAATAACGAAGCTTAATTATGGTTAAGCTGTTAATATTTAACATTTTAAATAAATAAAAATGTACGGTAAAATTAAAGAACATCTGCAAAGTGAGCTGCAGACAATCGAAGAAAATGGAATTTTTAAGAAAGAGCGAATTATTACATCTCCACAAGGTGCAGAAATACAAATTTCGACGGGAGAAACAGTTTTAAATTTCTGTGCAAATAATTACCTGGGGCTATCGTCTCATCCGGAAGTGGTGCAGGCAGCTAAGGATGCTATGGATACACACGGTTTCGGAATGTCGTCTGTTCGCTTCATATGCGGAACACAGGATATTCATAAAACATTAGAAAAACAAATTGCTGACTTTTATGGTACTGAAGACACAATTTTGTACGCAGCAGCATTTGATGCTAACGGAGGAGTTTTTGAACCTTTGCTTGGTGAGCATGATGCTATTATTTCTGATAGTTTAAATCATGCCTCTATTATAGATGGTGTACGTCTTTGTAAAGCAGCGCGCTATCGTTACGAAAATAGTAATATGGAAGATTTGGAGCAACAGCTTATTAAGGCAAATGAAGCTGGAGCGCGTTTCAAATTAATTGTTACTGATGGTGTATTCTCGATGGATGGACTTGTAGCGCCTTTAGATAAGATTTGTGACCTTGCTGATAAATACGATGCCATGGTTATGGTAGACGAATGTCATGCGGCGGGTTTCATAGGTGCAACAGGAAAAGGAACTCTTGAGGCAAAAGGAGTAATGGGAAGAGTGGATATAATTACCGGAACTCTTGGTAAAGCTCTGGGCGGGGCAATGGGAGGTTATACGACGGCAAAAAAAGAAATAATTGAGCTGTTGCGTCAGAGATCAAGGCCGTATTTATTTTCAAATTCGCTGGCACCTGCAATTGTTGGAGCCTCCATAAAAGTGTTTGAATTATTAGAAAAAGATACGACACTCCGTGATAAATTAGAGTGGAATACCAACTACTTTAAAGAAGGCATGAAAAGTGCCGGATTTGATATAATTGATGGCGATTCTGCTATCGTTCCGGTTATGTTATACGATGCAAAATTATCGCAGACAATGGCAAATGAACTTTTAAAACAAGGCATATATGTTATTGGGTTTTTCTTCCCAGTTGTGCCTAAGGATAGAGCCAGAATACGTGTTCAGCTTTCTGCCGCGCATGAAAAAGAACACCTTGACAAAGCTATAAATGCATTCACAGTTGTCGGTAAAATGTTAAAAGTTATATAATTACCACTTTGGTTAAATTTTTGTAGGTTTTTTTTAACATTTCATTTTGTATTTAAAAAATTTGGTGTTACTTTTGCTTGTAATTAACTAAATTGTAATTAAAAAAATTAAGTATGAAACATCTTAACAAACTTTTAGTTGCTGTATTGATGGCGATGGGTTTAAGTTCTCACGCGCAAGACAGTAACAATCCATGGGCGATCTCTTTCGGGGTTAATGCTGTGGATACTAGAACAAGTTCGGGTTCAGGAAGTGGATTTTTCGATCAGCACTTCTCTCAACCATTCGCAGTAAAAGACAACTGGAATATTCTTCCTTCCCTATCTTACATTGGTGTAAGTAGATATGTTGGAAGTGGTTTCTCTGTTGGTTTGCAGGGTTCTGTAAACAAAATTGATAAATATGTTACTTTTGATCCAACTGCTCCTGGGCATGATAACAGAGGAAACGTTGTGTCTAATCCTGGTGACTTAATGTACTACGGAATTGATGCTACTATCAAATACAGCTTCCAGGAATTGATTAAATCTAAAGTGGTTGATCCTTCGTTATCTGTTGGTGGTGGTTACACTTTCTTCGGAGATAGCAGCTACGGAACAGTTAACCCAGGTGCTGGTGTTACTTTTTGGTTTACAGATGCTATTGGTCTTGAGCTTGCTACAAGATACAAGTGGTCAGTAAGCGGAGATAGAGAAGATGCTTCTGGAGCTCCAGATGCTCCATCTCACTTCCAACACACTGCTGGTCTAGTATTCAAATTCGGAGGTAAAGATACTGACGGAGACGGAATCTATGACAAAGACGATGCTTGTCCAGATGTTGCTGGTTTAAAACAATTCAACGGATGTCCTGATACTGACGGTGACGGAATCGTTGATGCTTCTGACGCTTGTCCAGATGTATTTGGTTTAGCTGCTTTAAACGGATGTCCTGATACTGACGGAGACGGAATTGCTGATAAAGATGATGCTTGTCCAGATGTTGCTGGTTTAGCTGCTTTAAAAGGTTGTCCTGATACTGACGGTGACGGAATCGCTGATAAAGACGATAAATGTCCTACAGTTGCTGGTCCTAAAGAAAATGGTGGTTGTCCTTTCTTAGACGCTGACAAAGACGGTGTTGCAGATAAAGATGATGATTGTCCTACAGTTGCTGGTCCTGCTAGTAACAGAGGTTGTCCAGAAGTAACTTCTGAGGCATTAGAAGATCTTAAAGTTCAAGCTAGAGCTGTATACTTTAACTCAGGAAAAGCTACTTTCAAAACTGGAGATAAAGAAACTCAAGCTAGATTAGATGCAATTAAAGAAATCCTTAAAAACTATCCAAACGCGAAATTCTCTATCGAAGGTCACACGGATAGCGATGGTTCTGACAAATTGAATCAAAAACTTTCTGAAGACAGAGCTGCTGCTGTAATGAACGCTTTGATCGAAAGAGGAGTTAACGCTGACAACTTAGTATCTAAAGGTTTTGGTGAGTCTCAACCAGTTGCAAGCAACAAAACTGCTGCAGGTAAAGCACAAAACAGAAGAACTGAAATTAAACACATTGGTTCTAAATACCAAGGTAAACTATAATTTACAGTTTAAATAAAAATGAAAAGCCATTCTTAATTGAATGGCTTTTTTTATTTTTATACTATGGTAAATACTTCTTTTCTTCAAAAAATTGCTTCTGTCGTAATTCAGGATTATGCCGGAAAACTTTCCGCATTAACTATAATACTTCCTAATAAAAGAGCTAAAGTCTTCCTGATTGAAGCCCTTAAAAATGAAACTTCTAAAACTATTATTGCACCTGAAATTACCAGTATTGAGGATTTTGTTCAGGACGTGGCATCAATCCGTTCAGTCGATTCGATTGAGCTTCTGTTTGAATTCTATGAAGTATATTTATCCATTACCGAAAAGAAAAATCAGCAATCATTTGAACTTTTTGCTAATTGGGCAAAAACTCTTTTGCAGGATTTTAATGAAATCGACAGATACCTGCTTGATCCCTCGCATGTATTATCTTATCTAAAGGATATTGAAGATATAAAGAAGTGGGGTTTAGAAGTCGATCAGAAAACTAAGCTTTTAGAAAACTATATTGATTTTTGGAAATTGCTTCCATTGTATTACGATTCCTTATACAATCATTTATTGTTCAAATCTATTGGGTACCAGGGTTTGGTTTACAGAGAAGCGGTAAATAATCTGAATCACTTTTCGAATACAATCGGAAAACGAGTCTTCATTTTTGCAGGTTTTAATGCCTTAAATGCCGCTGAAGAAAAAATTGTACAGCATTTATTGGCTCTGGATCAGGCAAAAATTTACTGGGATTCGGATCAGAGTTTTTTAAATGATCCCTATCATGATGCGGGTCTTTTTTTAAGACGTTTCAAAGAAAGCTGGAAATATTATAAATCCAATGTTTTTGAATGGATTGTAGATGACTTCTCCCAATCCAAGAATATTCAGGTAATTGGAACTCCTAAAACAATTGGACAGGCTAAGCTCGCGGGCAGTATCATTGAAAAATTGATTGATGAAAATCCTACTGCTTCGCTGGATAAAGTAGCAGTTGTGCTAGGGGAAGAAAATTTATTGGTTCCGGTTTTATATTCTCTTCCATCTTCTGTGGGAGCATTAAATATTACAATGGGATATTCCGGAAAGAATAATCCGTCGCAGATTTTTGTAGCTAAACTGTTTAAGATGCACACCAATGCTCTTTCCCGCAAAGGCAGCAGTTATTTTTTTTACTACAAAGATGTACTGGATATTTTGACCCATCCTCTCGTTGAACCTTACGCGAATGCTCACAAGCTGGTACAAATTATAAAAGAAAATAATTATACCTTTATCACGCACCATAAGATTTTTGAGCTTCACCCGGAATCGTCTGCATTTTTTAATTTATTATTTGAAAAATGGGAGAATGGTTCTATAGCAGTTTTGAGAAATATCTCAGCTTTGTTAATTGCAATTAAAGACCACTTTAGCAATGACAATGAGGAAGAAAAAATTGCAAAAGCTTTTGTATATGGGGTTTTTAAAGTAATTAATAAGCTTATTAATTACTATGCAAAACATCATCATATTGATAATATAGATACTTTGCATGCAATTTATAAACAAATTATAGATTTGGCAGAAGTTTCTTTTGAGGGAGAACCTTTACGAGGCTTGCAGATTATGGGTGTACTGGAAAGTCGTGTTTTAGATTTCGAAACGGTCATAATAACTTCTATGAATGAAGGTAAATTTCCTGCCGGTAAATCGCAAAACTCATTTATTCCTTATGATGTGAAACGCGAATTAGGGCTTCCGACTTTTAAAGAAAAAGATGCCATTTATACCTACCACTTTTATCATTTGCTTCAGAGAGCGAAAAATATTTATCTAATATATAATACTGAAAATGATGGATTGGATGCAGGTGAAAGGAGCCGCTTTATAACGCAGTTGGAAGTCGAGAAAAAATTAAGACACAATATCACTTTCGATATTTATAATCCGGAGCTTCCGACGACCGCTTATGAGCCAATTTCTGTTGCGAAATCTGAATTGGTGATGGAGCGTTTAAGAGAAATTGCAGCAGTCGGTTTTTCTCCTTCTGCTTTGACGAGTTATATTCGAAATCCGATTGAATTTTATTTTCAAAAAATACTTCGGATTCGTGAAGTGGAAGAGGTGGAAGAAAATATTGCTCTAAATACTCTTGGTACTATTATTCATGAAACTTTAAAGGCACTTTACGAACCCTTTATCGGAAAATTTATTTCTGAAAATGATCTTCTCAATTGTTTCAAATTATTAGACGACGAAGTTTTAAAGCAATTTAAACTGGTATATAAAGAGGGGGAAATTAAAAAAGGAAGAAATCTTTTAGCGTTTGAAGTAGCAAAGCGAAATGTGTCCAACTTTTTAAGAATGGAATTGGAATCTGTAAGAAATAATCAAGCGATTCAGATTGTGGCTTTGGAGCAAACTTTTGAACGCGAATTTAATCATCCGAAACTTCCTTTTCCAGTTTTGATTAAAGGAAATGTCGATCGCATTGAGCGTCGTGACGGAAAAATTAGAATTATCGATTATAAGACCGGAAAAGTGGATAAAGCAAATGTAGTGCTGAAAACATGGAACGGACTGACACAGGAGCTTAAAAACGATAAAATTATTCAAGTATTAGCTTATGCATATATGTTTGAAGAGCATGCTGGGAACTTACCAATTGAAGTTGGTATTATTTCCTTTAAAAATTTAAAATCAGGATTTCTGCCTTTTGGTTTTAAAGAAGATAAAGATTTAAAGGTTATTGTAACCCCTGAAATTTTGAATTCCTATCTGGATGAAATTGCTAATTTGCTGAGTGAAATTTTTGATATGAATATACCTTTTGAAGAAAAAATTTAAATAGCATTAGAAAAATTTTAAACATATTCGACTTTTATAAAACTACGTTAACCGTAAATTTGATCATTTCAGTTTTAGGTCTATTATTCGTGAGTATAAATTACTTCCTGTTTCTCTTTTCTACGATTGGTTTTATGGGCAGTCTTATTTTTAAAGAATATTACAGCAAACACCAATATCTGTTTTATGCCAACAATGGAGTAGCTAAAATCAAACTTTTGATATATTCTTTTCTTGTCAACAGCTTGATAGTTTTGCTTATAACGGCGTTAATAATCATTAGTTCGAAACTATTTTGAAAAAACATATTCTGGAAATAAGCGGCGTTCGAAAACAATATAATTCTCTATCACTACTTTCAGATGTTTATCTGAAAGTTGAAACCGGTAATATAATCGGTTTATTTGGCAGAAATGGATCCGGGAAATCCACTTTATTTAAAATTATTTTCGGAATAGAAGCTGCTTCGGAAAAAAGCATTTTTATTGATGGTATTTGCAAAAACAATTCTTCAGTGCTTAATCAGATCAGTTATCTGCATCAGAATCAATTTATTCCGAATCATTTATCGGTTAAACAAAGTATTTTGTTGTCTATAGATAAACAAAAAGTAAATCGTTTTTGTGATGATAAATTTGTAGAGTCGATTTTAAAAACAAGAATACGGCATTTATCATACGGCGAACTTCGGTATTTAGAAGTAAAATTGGTTCTTTTTAATTCTTCTCATTTGTTATTTTAGACGAACCTTTTAGCGGATTATCTCCTAAGATGTCCGAAGTAGTGAAGCAATTAATTCAGGAAAATTCCGAGGAAAAAGGAATTATTCTCACCGATCATAATTACGAAAATGTCTTGGAAATTTCCACCGATTTAGTGCTCTTAAAAGAAGGTAAATTGCATAAAATCAAAGATAAAGCCGAACTTTCCGAAAGTAACTATCTTAAAAATCCGGCTTCTTTTTGAGTGCTTTTAACTAAATATTTTTTTAAAAAAACCTTTTTTAGCTTTTTCTTCAGAGCTTGTATTATTAATGTTTCCGTTTTGGATACGAAATCTTCTAAACTTCTCCAGTTTTACATTTAAGTCAAAGCGTAATTCGTCAGCAGTTTTCATTTTACTAAATTTTTTACAAAGCTATAGAAAAACTTCTGGCAAATGCAATAAACTCTAAATGTTAATTTTAGAAATGAATTAAATCATAAGAATTGTTACGATTTTAGTATTATCTTCTTTTTATGTTAATTTTTTTTGCAGTTTTTATGGAAATAAATACGATTGATTAGTTGATAAATAAAAGTGCATCAGTACGTTATACTACAGTTTTTTTTAACAAGTGTTCATTGTGCTTGTAATCTTTATTAAAATATCTTTGACGCTCCAAAACATGACAAATACAAGAATATGATTGATTTACAAACACTGGTAGAAGAGACTGGAGCAGAATCTGGACTGAGTTTTAACATTGATGGAATTTTAAACGAGTCTGTTAATTTAGAATACGACGGAAATGTCGCTGCAATGATCGGAATGATCTTAAAGATGTGCCTGGAAATGTCGGAAGACGTAAATAATGGCGATCTGAAACAAGTTATGATTAAGAACAATGACGGAATCGTTGTTGCGATTAAAGACGAAGACGATAACTGTATTGCGTTGCTTTCTAAAGATTTAAGTAAAATGGGTCTGTTGCTGAGAAGAATGGACACCGTATTTAACAACTAATTTAAAACCAAAATTTTATAACATGTCAGATTTTTTACAAAATTTTCAAAACGATTTAAGAGAAAATATCAACGGATTCATTGCTGTATCTGTAACTGAGGTAGAAACAGGAATGTCTTACTGTTCACTTACCGTAAATCCAGATTTCGATCCGGAATTGGCTTCGGCTTACAATTTAGAAGTAGTAAAAGCTAAAATAAATGCTATTAAAGCTTTAGGATTAAACCAGAAAATAAATGATATTTTAATTTCGCTAACAGATCAGCTTCATATTATTGATGTTTCTGAAGACGGAAGATATTTTATTTATTTAGCAGTAGATTCTACAAAAGCTAATCTTGGTTTAACAAGAGCGACTTTGGGTAAATACAAAAAAGATATTATCTCAAAATTATAACAATATTTTGCCTCCAAAATGAAGAAAAAGGCTATTTCAAATAAGTTTCGAAATGGCCTTTTTTGATTTTTATGGTTTTTTGTTTTATTCGAAAAACTGTAATAAAACAGATTTTAAAGCTTCTTTGTTTTCAATGTGGCTCATATGTCCGTCTTCAAAAGTAACCAATTGTGCTGTTGTGTCTTCGATTTGAACAAGATTTTCTTCGTAATTTAAAACAGGATCTTTTTTTCCTAAAATCAATAAAAGCGGAAACAAATTCTTGCGAATTAATTCTTCTCTGTCTTTCCTGATTTTCATGCCTTCTAAAGACGCAACAATTCCCTGTAAAGGTGTTTTTAAAGCTTCATCTTTTACCTTTTCAATTTCAGCTGCTAATCTGGTTCTGTTATTTTCGCTAAAGAGATTTGCAACTGCTAAACTAACAAAGCTGACATAATTTTGCTTCACCGCTTTGATGGCGCGGGTTCTATTAAGTTTTTTTTCTTCGCTGTCTTCTTTTGAAGTAGAATTCTGCAAAACTATTTTTTGAATTTTATCCGGATATAATTCGGCGAAAGCCAATGCTACATAACCACCCATGGAATGTCCGAGAATAGTAGCCTTTTTTATTTCCAGATGTTCCAGTACTTCATTTACGGCATTTGCATTTTCTTCCATAGAATGGACATAACCCAGACAATCAGATTCGCCGTGACCTAATAAATCGATTGTAATAACGCGATTTTTTTGTGAAAACAAATCGACATATTCCTGCCACATTTTTTTGTTTTCAAGAAAGCCATGAAGCAAAACAATTGCATTTCCTTCGCCCGAATCAGTAAAAGATATTTTGGTGTTTTTATATAGGATGTTTTTCAAAATAATGAGTTTAAATTTTAGCATACAAATTTAGTAATTGACAAATCATATAAAATATATAAGTTTATTACAGTCAAAAAATAATTGTAATCGGGTTCAAATTAAGTAATAACAGATTTTGGAAGTTAAAAAACAACGGCTTTCATTTCTGAAAGCCGTATAAATTCTATTTTCTTGTTTTAATTCTAAAACTATTCATTCATCAAAGTTTCAATTTCATCAACTTCAACCGGAATATTACGCATTAGATTAAAAGGAGCGCCTTTTTCCTGAACGACAACATTATCTTCCAGACGAATTCCGAATTTTTCTGCCGGAATGTAGATTCCAGGTTCAACAGTAAAAACCATATTGGCTTTCATTGGTTCGTGCAGCAAACCATAATCGTGTGTGTCCAATCCCATATGGTGAGAAGTTCCGTGCATGAAATATTTCTTGTAAGCCGGCCATTCCGGATTTTCGTTCTGAACATCCGCTTTATCCAGTAGACCTAAACCAAGTAATTCTGAAGTCATTATTTTTCCTACTTCTACATGATATTGTTTCCAAAGCGTTCCAGGAATCAGCATTTTTGTAGCTTCATTTTTTACTCTCAAAACCGCATTATAAACTGCTTTTTGACGATCTGTAAATTTTCCCGAAACCGGAATAGTTCTTGTCATATCGCTGGAATAATTGGCGTATTCTGCTGCAACATCCAGCAAAATTAAATCTCCCGCGTTACATTGCTGATTGTTTTCAATGTAATGCAAAACATTAGCGTTGTTTCCGGAAGCGATAATTGGCGTATAAGCAAAACCTTTAGAGCGGTTACGGATAAATTCGTGAGCCAGTTCGGCTTCGATTTCGTATTCGGTAACATTTGGTTTTACAAATCCTAACAATCTGCGGAAACCTTTTTCTGTAATATCACAAGCGTGCTGAATCAAATCGATTTCTTCGCTCTCTTTTACAGAACGAATGCGTTGTAAAATTGGGTTGCTTTTTGCCACATTGTGTGCCGGATAACGTTCTTTCCACCATTTAACGAAACGAGCTTCTCGTGTTTCTGTTTCCACACTTGCCCGGTAATGTTCGTTTGTATTAATGTACATCGTATCGGCATACGTCATCATTTCGTTCAAAACTTTATGAAAATCCTGTAACCAATAAACCGTTCTGATTCCCGAAACCTGAAAAGCACGTTCTTTTGTCAGTTTTTCACCTTCCCAAACTGCAATATGATCGTTGGTCTCTCTTAAAAAAAGAATTTCTCTCTGACTTTCATACGGTGCATCCGGAAACAAAAGCAATACACTTTCTTCCTGGTCAACACCACTCAGATAAAAAATATCTCTGTGCTGAGCAAACGGCAAAGTACTGTCGGCACTAATTGGGTAAATGTCATTGGAGTTAAACACAGCAACAGAATTAGGGTTCATTTCTGCCATGAACTTTCTGCGGTTTTTTACAAAAAGTCCGCTGTTTATTTGATGATATTTCATAATTATTTCGTTTTTGAACTTCGAATTTCAAAATTACATATTTTAAACAAAAAGCAGGAAATTGGTTTATTAAAGTTTTCTTATTTGTTGGAAGTTTTAATGTTTTTGCTAAGAAGACACTAGCACGAAGTTTTTTTAACCGGCGAATTTTACGTCTCGTTGTCTTCCTGAGCGGAGTCGAAAGATCAATGCAAATTATTTTTCATGAGTTGGAAAATTATAATCTCGCAAAGTCGCAAAGACGCAAAGTTTTTCCTCAATCTTGTCATTTCGAGGAACGAGAAATCGCACGCGGGATTTGACAAAGGTTATCAAACATAGCGCAAGGTTTCAACCTTGGGGACGCATTGCAAATCGGGATATGTGTATGTTAGGTCAAATACTTTACGTCCCAATGGTTGAAACCATTGGCTATATTTTAATGATACTTTTGTCAATTTCGACGGAGGAGAAATCCTACTGGAACTCCGCAAAGTAAATCCTCAATCTTTGTCGATTAGCGAGTGCAATTTCTTATTGCAGTCGAAATGACAAACGTGTGTAAAAAATCAAAACCGAAACATTTGCTTCGGTTTTTATTGGAATTTGGAATTTCAAAAATTGCAATTCAATCAATCCATTTATAATATCTAGCTCCAACTAAAACTGGGATTTCTTTCTCAATTCGATCTAAAACCCATTCTTGTTTTGGAGTTCTTACACTTTCTTTTTGTTCTTTTTTATGAAGACTTTCATAAGTATTGAAATCAATTTCTACGCTTTCTTCCAGGTTTTCAAAAAGCTTTACATTTTCCAAAGCTGATTTCCATTCCGGCTGAATGGTTCCTTCAAAAACTTTCGATTTTGAACCGCTTCCGTAAGCTAAGAAACCAAATTTTTCTCCAGCGACTTCTTTTTTAGTATCGTAAAAATGAGCCAAAGTCGATAATAATCCCATAAAAATAGAACCTGTATAAAGGTTTCCAATTAAGGAAGAAGCCAATTCAGCAGGCTGTAATTTCTCTGTTACAAAATTTCTGTAATCCTCCGATTTTGCTACTTCTTTAATTTTAGTCTGATAATCTGCGGTGGCAAGATCATCAGCTATTATTTTTTCAGCACTGTCCAAAGCATAAATTTCAGATAACATTCTGCGACCCTGAAAAGAATAAGGTAAATGCATCACGATACTATGCCAGGTATTGTATAATGTTGTGCTTTCGTTTTTTAATTTTTTAAATGAAAAGTACGCATTGCGCGTACGATCCATATAACATTGATTCGAATACTGACCGTCAAAAACCGGCTGGTCTTTATGAATTTCGATCTCTGCTTCTAAATTATCAAACCAAGGATCGTTGCTTTTATTTTGTAAAATTGCCTCTTTCGAGATAGTTCTGTAAGGTTTAAAAAAGTCGAAAACACCTTTGGTACTAGTTGCCCAATTATCATCAAAAGCAATAATTTTTGGATCTGCCGTAATCAACATCGCAACCGCACCGGCACCTTGTGTGTATTCGCCGCCGGAATTCAAATCGTATTTTGCAAAATCGCTTGTTACGACAATTGCTTTTTTTGTTGGATTCAATTTCACAAAATCGATACAGTTTTGCATCGCATCTACGCCTCCAATGCAGGCAAAAGTAAAATCGACAACATCACATTCTGCAAGGGAATCTTCTCCAAATTTTTGTTCCATTAAACTTATTAAATAAGAAGCAATGGGTTTAGAACTGTCGATTCCGCTTTCTGTACCAACGTAAATACGGCTAATTTCGTTTAAGTTTATTTGATTGTTCTGAATTAGTTTGGTTAAGGCATTCGCACCAAACACCACGGCATCCTGATGAACATCCGGGAAAGTCATTTTTAGTAATCCAAGACCTTTTTCCAGTTTTTCGGGTTCTATATTTCTGGCAGTCGCCAAAGTTTTTATGGGTAAATGTATGTTGGCTACATCAAAAGAAATAGCATCAATTCCTGTTTTCATTCTTAATTTTTTGAGCCGATAAAGGTAAAACTATGTGATGGAATGGCAATTTTTTGACATAATAAAATGTATTCAGCGATTCACTTTTGAAGAAAATAAATTAAAACTTTGAATAAAATAATAATATGATAAAATTTTTGAAATCTAAAAGCCCTGAATTCTGCTTCAAAAGCGCTGTGTAATTGTTTGTTGGAGATTTTTATACTAAATTATTCGTTATGAAAAATAATTTCATAAGTAAAAATACGTATACGTAGTCTATTTTAAAATCATTATAAATAAGAGCGAAATGGTTGTAGTTCTTTTGTAATTGAGTTATTTTTGTCTAATTTTTTAAAACAAACTACTTAAATTCTTATGGCACAATCTGCACAATTGAATTCTTCCATCTTAAAGAAAGCGGCTATGGCACTTTCGGGAATATTCTTAATTACGTTTTTAGCGCTGCATGTTACCTTAAATTTCATTTCTATTTTGAGTGAAGATGTTTTCAACGAAGCTTCTCACTTTATGGGGTACAATCCGCTAATACAATATGTGATGCAGCCTGTTTTGGCATTTGGTGTGATTTTCCATTTTGTAATGGGATTTGTACTGACAGCTCAAAATAGCGCAGCGAGACCAATTTCATATTCCAGGTACAATGGCGCTGCAAATGCATCATGGTCTTCAAGAAATATGATAATTTCTGGATTGGTTATTCTGGCATTCTTAGGATTGCACTTTTATGATTTCTGGTTTCCTGAAGTAAGCTATAAATATATAGCAGGAACAGCTCCTGATGCCACAAGATATTATGGAGAGTTAGTTCATAAATTTCATGACCCGATCCGTACAGGATTGTATTGTATTTCTTTCGTCCTTTTAGGATTTCACCTTTGGCACGGATTCGGTTCATCTCTTCAGTCAATGGGGATGCACAATAAATATTCAAGATTCTTGGCAAAAGTAGGATACTGGTTCGCAGTTGTTGTTCCTGCTGCTTTTGTAATTATCGCACTTTTTCATCATTTCAATAATTAATATCAATTATAATGGCATTAGATTCAAAAATTCCAAATGGTCCTATAGCGGACAAATGGACAAATTATAAAGATCATATTAATTTAGTAAACCCTGCTAACAAACGTAATTTAGATATTATTGTAGTTGGTACAGGTTTGGCTGGAGGTTCTGCTGCGGCTACTTTAGCAGAATTAGGATATAACGTAAAAGCATTTTGCTTTCAGGATTCACCTCGTCGTGCGCACTCTATTGCAGCACAAGGTGGTATCAATGCAGCAAAAAACTATAAAGGTGATGGTGACTCGGTTTACAGATTATTTTATGATACTGTAAAAGGTGGAGATTACCGCGCCCGTGAGGCAAACGTACACCGTTTAGCTGAAGTTTCTTCTAATATTATTGACCAGTGTGTGGCTCAGGGAGTTCCGTTGGCTCGTGAATATGGAGGACTTTTAGATAACCGTTCTTTTGGAGGAACTTTGGTTTCCCGTACATTTTATGCGCAAGGACAAACCGGACAACAATTATTGTTAGGAGCTTATTCTGCAATGAACCGTCAGATTGGTCGTGGAAAAATAAAAATGTACAACCGTCACGAAATGTTAGACATTGTAATCGTTGATGGAAAAGCGCGAGGTATTATCGCCCGTAACCTTATTACAGGAGAAATAGAAAGACATTCTGCTCACGCGGTAGTAATTGGTTCAGGAGGATACGGAAACGTATTTTTCCTTTCTACCAATGCTATGGGATCTAACGCAACAGCAGCATGGAAAATTCATAAAAAAGGAGCTTTCTTCGCAAATCCTTGCTACACACAAATTCACCCAACTTGTATTCCGGTTTCTGGAGATCATCAGTCAAAACTGACTTTGATGTCTGAATCGTTACGTAATGACGGTCGTATTTGGGTTCCTGCAAAATTAGAAGATGCAGAGGCAATTCGTGAAGGAAAGAAAAAAGCAACAGATTTATCCGAAGCAGAAAGAGATTATTTCTTAGAAAGAAGATATCCTGCTTTTGGTAACCTTGTGCCTCGTGACGTTGCGTCTCGTGCGGCTAAAGAAAGATGTGATGCTGGGTTTGGAGTTAACAAAACGGGAGAAGCAGTTTACTTAGATTTCGCAGCAGCGATCAAACGTTACGGAACTGAAGAAGCTTATGTAAAAGGTTTAGATGCAAATGATGCTGCTTTAGTAACTAAATTAGGAACTGCAATTGTAAAAAGTAAGTACGGAAACTTATTCCAGATGTACCTTAAAATTGTAGACGAAGATCCTTATGTAACTCCAATGATGATTTACCCTGCAGTTCACTATACAATGGGAGGAACCTGGGTTGATTATAATTTAATGACGACCATTCCGGGATGTTTCTCAATCGGAGAATCTAACTTCTCAGATCACGGAGCAAACAGACTTGGAGCTTCTGCTTTAATGCAAGGTTTGGCTGATGGATATTTTGTGTTGCCATATACTATCGGAGATTATTTAGCTCCGGATATTAAAATGGGACCAATCTCTACAGACTTGCCTGAATTTATTGAAGCTGAGAAAAATGTAAAAGATCAAATTGACAGATTTATCAATAACAACGGTAAACATTCTGTAGATTATTTCCACAAAAAATTAGGAAAAATCATGTGGGATAAAGTAGGTATGGCTCGTAATGCTAAAGGTTTAACTGAAGCTATCGAAGAAATTGCCGCTTTACGTGAAGAGTTTTATAGAGATGTAAAAGTGCCGGGAAGTGCTAATGAATTTAATCAGGAATTAGAAAAAGCAACACGTGTTGCCGATTTCTTAGAACTGGGAGAATTGTTTGCAAAAGATGCTTTACACCGTAATGAATCTTGTGGAGGTCACTTCCGTGAGGAATACCAGACAGAAGAGGGAGAAGCACTTCGTGATGACGAAAACTTTGCATACGTTGCAGCCTGGGAGTACAAAGGGAAACCAAGTGATGCTGTATTACACAAAGAACCTCTGAATTACGAAAATATTAAATTGGTACAACGTAGTTATAAATAAGAATTAGGTCGAAAGTCCAAAGTCTTAAAGTCCAAAGGCAATGTGTCAGGCGACTTTCGACTTTCGACTTGATGACTTCAAACTAAAACGGTATGAAACTTACATTAAAAATATGGCGTCAGAAAAACGCCCAAGATAAAGGAGGGATTGTTGAATATCCTATTGACGGAATTGAACCAGATATGTCTTTCCTTGAAATGCTTGATGTTCTTAACGAACAATTAATCAATAGAGGAGAAGAGCCGGTTGCATTTGACCACGATTGTCGTGAAGGAATCTGTGGTATGTGTTCTTTATTCATTAACGGAGAAGCACACGGACCAGACAGAGGAGTTACAACCTGCCAATTACACATGCGTATGTTTAAAGATGGAGACACGATTTTTATCGAGCCATTTAGAGCAAAAGCTTTCCCTGTTATTAAAGATTTAGTTGTAGACAGAAGTTCTTTTGACAGAGTGCAGCACGCAGGAGGATTTATTTCTGTAAATACTTCTGGGAATACAATTGATGCAAATACAATTCCGGTAAACAAAGACGATGCAGACAAATCTTTTGATGCTGCAGCATGTATTGGTTGCGGAGCTTGTGTTGCAACTTGTAAAAACTCATCTGCAATGCTATTTGTTGCAGCAAAAGTTTCTCAATATGCATTATTGCCACAAGGTAAAGTTGAAGCAACTGACCGTGTTTTAAATATGGTTCACCAAATGGATTTGGAAGGTTTTGGAAACTGTACCAATACCGGAGCTTGTGAAGTAGAATGTCCAAAAGGAATTTCTCTTGAAAATATAGCACGTATGAACCGTGAATATTTAGCGGCAAGCTTAAAAGGATAATACTCCGAAAAATATATTAAAAAAGCATCTGTTACGGCAGATGCTTTTTTGTTTTATATCAAATGATCATTGAAATACACAACTGTATTTCGTTTCTCTTATAATTATATTGAATTGTTTATTTTTGTATATACTAAAACAATTGGCATGAGCACAGAAAATGAAGTTTTAAATTATACGAAGGAAGAACGTAAAAATCATATTCTAAAAGAGATCAACTTGCATACGCGTGTCAGTTTTGAAACTCTTTCGGCCAAACTTGGCGTTTCAGAAGATACAATACGCCGTGATATTAACGAATTGGATGCCGACGCACTTTTGATTAAAGTAAAAGGCGGAGCCATGACCAAAGGTTATCACTATTCTTCTTCCAATCAGACGTATGCGGTTGAATCCAAACAAGTAATTGCACAAAAAGCAGTGAGTTTGCTTCATGACGGAATGGTTTTAGTCGTTGATGGCGGAACTACCATTCGCGAATTCATCCGTTTAATTCCTAACGATTTAAATCTTACCGTCTTCACCATTACTGCTCTGACGGCTGTTCAGCTTTTAGATAAACCTAATATCAAAACAATTATGATTGGCGGAAGTATTTCTTCCTACAGTCAGATGTGTGTAAGCGGTGAAGTTTTTCAGCAATTGGCTAATATAAAGGCAGATCTTTTGGTTTTGGGTACAAATGCTTTAGATGTTGTCGGAGGTTATTCTGATTCGGATTGGGAAACCGTTCAGGTAAAAAAAGCAATGATTCAGGCTTCTAAAAAAACAGCTGTTTTAACTATTTCCGAAAAACTAAATACTGTTCTCAAAATGAAAATTGCTAATTTGTCTGATATCAATTATGTGATTACAGAAGTAGAACCAACGCATACCAAACTACAGCCTTATAAAAAAGAAGTTCCCGAGTTGGTAATAATCTAAACCGGCAAATTTATAATCTGTCCTTAAAAATAAAAGAGATGAAAATTGCTTTAATCCAAACTGATTTAATCTGGGAAGATGTCTCTAAAAACAGACAGAACTTTGATTTGAAAATCGATGAAACTGATTCAGAAGTAAATTTGATTGTCCTTCCGGAAATGTTTTCGACTGGATTTACTATGAATGCTTCTGAAGTTGCAGAAACCATGCAGGGTGAAACCATTCAATGGATGAAATCCAAAGCAAAAGAGAAAGATGCGGCCATAACAGGAAGTATAATTATTACCGAAAATGGAGCATTCTACAATCGCATGTTCTTTATATTTCCGTCAGGAGATTTTCAGTATTACGATAAAAGACATTTGTTTTCGCTCGGAGGAGAAGATCAGTTTTATACCCCAGGAACTGAGAAAATAATCGTGGAATATTTAGGCTGGAAAATCTGTCTTCAGATTTGTTACGATTTGCGCTTTCCGGTTTTTGTTCGAAATGTCGAAAATTACGACCTCATTTTATATGTTGCCAATTGGCCAAAAGTGCGAACAAATGCATGGGATTCTCTGCTAATCGCTCGGGCTATAGAGAATTTATGTTATGTTGCCGGTGTCAACAGAATAGGTTTGGATGCTAATAATTTTGAACACAGTGGTCACACGCAATTAATTGATTGTTGGGGTAATTATATAATTCAGCCACAAGAAACAGCAGGTGTTTTTGTGGCTGAACTGGATAAAAATAGTATGTTGGAAACCCGAAAAAAATTAAACTTTCTGGGTGACAGAGATTATTTTGAAATCAAAATCTAGAACGCTTTCCTTTTCTTTTCTGCTTCTTTTTTCTTTTGGTCATCTTGTTTTTTCTCGACTTCCGGGTTAAAAGGTACACTTAAATCTATAGTTTGATCAACATCCCAGTTGGCCCGGACATCAATACCTTTCTGGTAATAAAAGACTTCTTCGGAGTAGGTTTTGTTTATGAAACTTCCCGTATCGTAGACTTTGTTTTTGTTATCGTCGTAAATTATTCGGACGGTAAATTCTTCCGGAACCAGCAGATTAAATTTAATAGTGGTTTCACCTGTAGAATATTCACTTGCAAGGACATTGTCTCCTTTTTTATTTGTTATTTCTACAATGATTGGAAAGCGTTTTACATTTTGTAAATTCAGGACCATATTCCCGTAATCTTCATATTCTTTTGTGGAAAGTTTATAGGATAATGTGTCATTTGTTTTTTCATAAAAATCGGTCAAAGCGCCTGGTAAGAAAGTAAAGTTGTATTTGCTTAAAGGTTCTCTTTTAAAATCAATATATAATTTTTGGTCAAATTCATCATATTCGGTTGTGTATTCAACCGCTACAGAATCCTTATTAACCAGTCTGATTTTAGATTTGTCGAATTTAACCAAAGGAGTTTCGGTTTCTAATGTAAAACGTTCTCTAAAATCAATTTGGCCATTTTGCACCGCTTTTATATTAAGCGTATCTTTTTTAAGGGATTTAATCTTAAAAGAAAACTTTTTGCGGTATTGGTCTTTTTCGACTTCCATTGACAAAGAATCCGCTTTTATTGGCTTGTACCAAACCTGCAATGAATCTTTTTTTGGGAATTGTGTTACGATGGTTTCTAAGACTTCATTACCATTTTTGAGAACGATTTTTGGTTTTGAGTTCTTAAAATCCTGTTTCCCTTCGTACGGAAGCAATAATCTGTTTCCGGAAGCCTGAATTGGTTTAAATGTCTTTAATGGTAATACCTCTTTAAATAATTCTAATTCATAAACTGTATCTGTCGGAATGGTGATGTAGTTTTTTAAAAATCCGATTTTATCATCTTTTGGGTTGAATTTATTATTTGAACCTTTGTCTTTTAAAGCAACCAAAAGATATTTTCCTTCCTTAAGATTCTCAAATTGGAAAGTTCTCATACTGTCCAAAGTATTGGTAATGTAACGAGGAAATTGTTTGTAAATAGTAGAATCTGTAAATTTATCGTTGATTTCGTACAACATTACAGAAACAAAATTATCGACATATTTTTCATGTGCGTCTTTAATTCTCCCGTTTAGTTTTAGCGAATCGATATGATCACCTGTTGAGAAAACATATTTAAACTGGTTTAAAGCATTTCCTTCATTATTATCTGTAATAGCCTGTCCAAAATTGAAACTATAGGTCGTATTGGGTTGTAAAGTATCGCGAATTTCAAGCTTAATAAATCTGCTGGCCGTTGATGGTGTGATCAAAGGCTCACTTTTTAAAGGCGGAGAAATAATCAGCTGTTTGTTTGCATTCTTTAGTTTGACATATTCGTCAAAATTCAGCGTTATCGTACTCCCTTTAAAGTTAGTGCTGTAATTTTCAGGATCGCTTGATACCAAAACAGGAGCAAGTGTGTCTTTTAAACCGCCGGTAATACTGCCCCTTTTTGCACAGCTTATCATTGAAATTAAAATTATAAATGCTATATATTTAAGCGCGTTTTTCAACATAGTGGTTTTTCAATTTGATTGCACAAAATAACAATTAAATTTGCTTTAATCGAAGTTTTTTATCCATTTATTAGGATTTATAACTGGTCAATTTCTGCGATTTTTTATCATTTCAACTATTTTAAAGAGCTATAATTTCTTACTTTTGATTTCCAATTATAATTTTCCAGGTTTTGTTAAAGCGATTTTTCCCAATTTTACTTCTGTTTTTGCTGTTTTCATGCAGTAAAAGCCAAAAGCCTGTTATCTCTTTTTATTACTGGAAAACGGTATTCAAATTTTCTCAAATAGAAAAAGAAGTTCTGGAGGATAATAATGTCCAAAAATTATATGTAAGGTATTTTGACATTGGACTTCATCCGGAATCCAAAATTCCAATTCCCATTAGTCCGGTTCGGTTTGACGAAAATCCCAAAGATTATCAGATAGTTCCGGTTGTTTTTATTCAGAACAAGGTAATGTTGCAGCCAAATCTGAATGTCGATGATCTGGCTCAGAAAACTTTGGATTTTATAGAACAAATCAATTCAAAAAATAAAATTATTTCACCTGAAATTCAAATTGATTGTGACTGGACATTAGACAGTAAAAGTAATTATTTGGAGTTTGTAAAAAGTTTTAAAAAGCTTTGGAATAAGAAACTTTCGGCCACAATTCGGTTGCATCAGGTTAAATATTTCAAAAAAACAAAAATTCCAAATGTGGATTCCGGAGTTTTGATGTATTACAATATGGGATCGATTGCGCCGGATTCTCTTAATTCTATTTATGATCAGAAAGTGGCCAAAAGATATCTTGAAAGTTTAAAGAAATATCCGCTTCATCTGGATCTTGCTTTTCCGGTTTACTCCTGGGGAGTCCACATTAGAGATAATAAAGTGATCGGGCTTCGTTCGAAAATAAATATTAAAGAACTCGGGCAAAATTCGAATTTTGAAAAAATAAGTCGGATTTTTTTCAGGGCGAAGCATTCCAATTATAATAATGGAGTTTTTTACGAAGAAAATGATCTTTTGGAAATAGAAGAAATTAAGACAGAAGATTTAAAAGAAATGGCAGAAGATTTGCAGGAAAATCTTGTCGACAAACCAAATGAAATTATATTTTACGATTTAGACGAATTCAATTTAAACAATTATGAAAAGAATACTTTTAAGCAGATTATTTCTTGTTTCTAGTGCCGTTTTGCTTTCTGCTTACGGAATTATATATGCCTGCGCCGGAGGAGACGACTGGGATTTCTTTGGTTACAATTCTAATTTTACGCCCGAAACTTTTGCCGACAAATCGTATTCGCCACTTTTTCTGTCAGGAGGTATTTTTTATGGAATCGGTTTTGATACCCAGCACAATTCCCGTTTCAACGAAAACATTAAATCGGATTGGGCTACTTACTTAAAAGGAAAAGCAGATGAAGCAACAGTGACTTATTTTTTAATTGGAGATGATAAACCAAGATATTATTCTGATGAAAAAAATGAGATTAAAAACAAAGAAGAAATTTCCGATCTGCATCTTTATTATAAATCTAAAAAGGAAAATAAAAGTTCTCAGAAATGGAGCAAAAAGCTCAATTTGAAAGATGAAAAAGTTAAAAGCTTTATTGAATTTCTGTATTTAGCACAAAAAATAGAAACGGTTTCTATTGGAGAAGATTATTGGAGTTACGATCCTGTTGTGGCTAAGACCTTTAACGATACAAAAATGATTCAGTCAATTGAAAATGTGTACAACACTTTGTCTGACCCTTTTTTGAAAAACAGATATTGGTTCCTGGCCATGAAAGCACGTTTTTATAGTAATGATAAACAAAAAGCGGTTGATTTTTTTAATAAAACAGAAAGTTCGGTTGCAAAAAACACCTTGTATTACCGTGCATTGGCATATGTGGCGGGAATTAATTATAAGCAGAAAAAATATGCTGTTTCCAATTATTTATATGCTCAGGTTTTTGATAAATGCCCGGAACTTCGCGTGGTAACGGCTTATAGTTTTCATCCAAAAAATGAATCGGATTGGACCAAAGCTTTGGCAATGGCAAAAAACAATAAAGAAAAAGCAGCACTTTGGGCAATTCACGGTTATTATAAAGATGAAAAACAGGCGATTGAAAAAATCTACGAATTAGATCCAAAAAGCGAACATTTAAATTATCTCGCAACCCGACTGGTTAATTCGCTTGAGCAGAAAATTAATAATTCTTTTCAGCAAAATGCAGGTGAAAATCAACCCGTAAAACCGCAGACCGTTGCAGAAAATAAAACAGAAAACAAAGCGAAAATTGATAATGCTGCGGTGGAATTAATTGCTAAAATTTCTGCTGCCGGAAACACCGAAAATCCTTATTTATGGGATATTGCGATTGGATATCTTCAAACGCTAAAAGGCGATTATGCCAGCGCAGATAAGAATTACAATAAGGCAGCGAAGACGCTTCCAAAAACAGAATTGGCAGGATTTCAAATTCGGTTACTGCGTTTTGTAAATAATTTAAGCAAAATAGAAAAACTGGACGATACGAATGTAAAAACAGTTTTGACAGATTTGAACTGGCTTTATTTTGAATTGCCGAAGACCTATAAAGGGAGTGAGTTTCGTTACCAGAATGCGGCGCAATGGAGTAAAAATTATTTGTCTTCTTTGTATAAATCGAAATCTAATACAGTAATGGCGGAACTGTTTAATGAATCGCGTTACAGTTATTGGAATGACGGAAATTCTTTTTATGATAATCAAAAAGAATTATTGGCAATGAAGGCTTTTTTAGAAAAATCCAATAAAACGGAGATAGAGAAAATTGGAGCGGACATTTATAGTTTGAAACTAAAAGATATTAATAATTTTCAGGCAGTTCAGGCAACATTTAAAAACAAAATTCCCGAGGCAATTGCATTTATGCAAAAAACAGATTCGGTACAGCATTATAAGTTTTTAGGAAATCCGTTTAACGGAAGTATAAAAGATTGTCACGATTGTGATCACGCGGCTTATCAAAAAAGAAAATACACTTACATGGATTTTCTGACTACTGTAAAATCGATGCAGGAAAAATTGGCTCAGAAAGAAGATGTTTACACCAATAGTCTTTTGTTGGGAAATGCTTTTTATAATATTTCTCATTTCGGGAACGGAAGAACTTTCTATGAAATCAATATTGTGGGTTATGGTTCAAGTCCGTATTCTTTTAGAAATAAAATGAAAGAGATGATTACAGACAATTCGGTTTCAAAAATGTATTACCAAAAAGCTCTTGAAGCGGCTTCTAACAAAGAACAAAAAGCAAAATGTTTGTACCTGATTTCCAAATGTGAACGCAACGATTACTACAATAAAAAATACAATACTATAAATAACTATTGGGAAATTCAGGATGACAAAGTTAATTTTATTGCGTGGAATTCTTTTAAAATTCTCAAAAAAGAGTATTCCGATACTAAATATTATCAGGATGTAATTGCAGAATGCGGTTATTTTAATACGTACATAAACCAATAAGAAGCAATGGTAAATAAAATTGAACATATCGGAATTGCAGTAAAGAACATGGAAGATGCGAATGTTTTGTTCGAAAAAATGCTTGGTGTGCCTTCGTATAAAATGGAAGCTGTAGAAAGTGAAGGCGTTCTGACCTCTTTTTTTCAAACCGGAAATAATAAAATCGAGCTTTTAGTAGCGACAAATCCAGAAAGTCCGATAGCAAAATTTTTGGAAAAGAAAGGAGAAGGGATTCATCACATTGCTTTTGATGTCGATGATATCGAAGCTGAAATTATTCGTCTGAATAAAGAAGGTTTTGTGCTGATAAATGAAGTTCCGAAGAAAGGCGCCGACAATAAACTGGTGGTTTTCCTGCATCCAAAGAACACAAATGGTGTTTTGGTGGAGCTTTGTCAGGAAATAAAATAAAAAAGTTGTTTTTTATTTTTGAATAATAGCTTGAAAATCAATTTCGTTTTGAAGATTAGGGTCAGTATTTAAAAATTAAATACAAATGATGTCTTAAAATATTTGGAGTGAATGAAAAATAGTAGTAATATTGCATCCTCTAAACCGGTCCTATAGCTCAGCTGGTTAGAGCACCTGACTCATAATCAGGTGGTCCCTGGTTCGAGCCCAGGTGGGACCACATTTTTAGAATAGAAAGCCTTTACAGTAATGTAGAGGCTTTTTTTGTTGAGTATATCTGATACTTCATGTAATTATTTAGACAGCAAATTTAATTTGTAAAAAGGTTTAGTTAAAATATTGAATAGGAAAAACCCATTCCCCTATTTTTTCGTATTTATTTTTGTAGAAGTTTTAAGAATGAGGTGTTTAAAATCAAAACTCAGGAAATTCTTATACGGTTTAATTAGAGTAATTAAAGGTTGAAAATTAGTTTTTTATGTACTACAACGTTTTCAGTAAAGGATAAATGAAATTAGGCTGAAAAAGTGTTAAAATTTGTTTCTTCTTTTTTATTTTAAAACTTGGTTTTGTGCAAAAAACTTATACATTTGTCCAGAATTTTGCAGGGAAAAATCTATTTGTGCGAAATTTCTATTAGACAATATTTGTTAATAATTAGTAGACTTGTTGTTTTTTACAGCTTGAATTTATGAAGAATCTTAGAGCCCTCACTTTAGCAGTTATTTTAATATTTTTTGCTGTGTCATTCGCAATTGCCGGATCTCAAAATCCGCCTCCTCCAACATTAACAGCTACGAGCACAACATCTACTTTGGATGAAGTAAGAGACTGTGATCCAATATGTCCACCAGATTTCCCAATAAATAACAATATTATTTTTTTAGCAATTGGTGGTTTAGCTTTAGGTGCTACCGTAATTTATAAAAATCATATAAAAAAAGCTTCAGTTTAAACTGAAGCTTTTTTTATATGAGAATAGTTTTTCTATTTATTAATAGCATATAATCTTGAGATGTATTTTCCAACCACATCAAATTCAAGATTGATTTTTGTTCCAACTTTAAAGTCACTAAAATTAGTGTGTTCGTAAGTATATGGAATTATAGAAACGCTAAACTCGTTTGGTTTCGAGTTTACAACGGTCAGACTAACTCCGTTTACCGTAATGGAGCCTTTTTCTATCGTTATATTGTTTAAATTTCTATCATACTCAAAAGTATAATTCCAGCTGCCGTTTGCTTCGTCAATTTTAATGCAGGTTCCTGTTTGGTCTACGTGACCCTGGACGATATGTCCGTCCAGGCGATCACCCAGCTTCATCCCTCTTTCCAGATTAACAATGTCGCCTGTTTTCCAGTCTCCAATGTTGGTTTTTAAAATAGTTTCGTCGATTGCCGTTACAGTGTAAAGAGAGTCTTTAATTCCTACAACAGTAAGGCATATTCCGTTATGGGAAACGCTTTGATCAATTTTTAATTCGTGAGTAATCGAAGAGTCAACTGTTATATGAAGATTGTTTTGATCTTTTTGTATTTCATGAATCCTCCCGAGTGTTTCTATAATTCCTGTGAACATTGTGGTTTTATTTTACTAAATTTGCACATCAAAATTAGTAATAAATAAACTGAGCTCATGAATAAAAAAGCAGAAAATATAATTGTTGGAATTTCAGTAGGAGATTTAAACGGTATTGGAAGCGAAGTTATACTAAAAACATTCGAAGATTCTCGTATGTTAGAATTATGTACGCCGGTTATTTTTGCAAATGCTAAAATTCTTTCCTTCGTTAAAAAAAGTGTTACATCAACAATTCAGTTTCATGGAATAGACAAACTTGATCAAATTGTAATTGGTAAAGTGAATGTATTGAATTTGTGGAAAGAAGGGGTTGATGTTAATTTTGGTGTTAACGATGAAAAAATAGGCGAGTACGCAATAAAGTCATTTACAGCCGCGACAAAAGCATTAAAAGACGGTGAAGTTGATGTTTTAGTTACAGCGCCAATCAATAAATACAATATACAATCTGATGATTTCAAATTTCCGGGACATACCGATTATCTGGATCAGCAGCTGGAAGGAAATGCCCTTATGATGATGGTTCAGGATAATTTGCGCGTTGGCCTAATTACCGATCATGTCCCTTTAAATGAAGTTGCATCTCATTTAACAGAAGAATTGATAACAAAGAAAATTGAGACGATCAGAAAATCTTTAATTCAGGATTTTAGTATTGTAAAACCAAAAATTGCTGTTTTGGGTTTAAATCCGCATTGTGGAGACGGCGGGGTAATTGGAAAGGAAGATGATCTAATCTTAAAACCTGTTCTGAAAAAAATATTTGAAGCCGGAACAATGGTTTTTGGTCCGTTCCCCGGAGATGGATTTTTTGGAAGCGGCCAATATGAAAAATACGATGCTATTGTGGCTATGTATCACGATCAGGGTTTAATTCCGTTTAAAACATTGTCTTTTGGAAAAGGAGTCAATTATACAGCAGGTTTAAACAAGGTAAGAACATCGCCGGATCACGGTACAGCATATGACATTGCCGGAAAAGACATGGCAGATTACAATTCATTTAAAGAGGCAGTTTATCTGGCAATCGATATATTTCGTTCGCGTAATCAGTATGAGGAGATTAGCCAAAAACCTCTTAAAATAAAAGAAAAACAGTTATAAACAAAAAAAGGTGAATAAGATTATTAGATTTATAATAATTTTATATCTTTGCACCCCAATTCAGATATCTAGTTTTAGATCTGAATGGATCAAATTGATGTTGAAATGAGCAAAACAAAAGAATTTTTAATTCCTTTCGTAGGATTAAAACTAGGAAAACACCATTTTGAGTATCAAATAAATAACACGTTCTTTAAGGACTTTGACTACGATGAGTTCCAAAGTTCTGATATTAAAGTCAATTTACTTTTTGATAAAAAAAGTAATATGTTGGAATTAGAATTCAAACACAAAGGAACCGTAAATGTACCTTGTGATCTGACCGGCGAAGATTTTGATTTGCCTATAAAAGGGAAAATGAAATTAATTGTTCGTTTTGGAGATGAATTTAACGATGATAATGAAGAATTGTTGATTTTACCACATGGTGAACATGAGTTGGATGTTGCGCAGTACATTTATGAAATGATTGCACTTTCTGTACCTCATAAAAGGATTCATCCGGGAGTTAAAGATGGAAGTCTGCAAACAGAAGCTTTAACAAAACTGAATGAACTAAGTGTAAAAGAACAAAAGGAAGAGAGTAAAAAAGAAGAAGATATTGACCCGCGTTGGGAAAAATTAAAGAAACTATTAACGGATAAATAATATAGTAAAATGGCACATCCTAAGAGAAAAATCTCGAAAACTAGAAGAGATAAGAGAAGAACACATTATAAAGCTACTGTAGCTCAGATCGCTACATGTCCAATTACTGGAGAAGCACATTTATACCACAGAGCTTACTGGCATGAAGGTAAAATGTATTACAGAGGACAAGTTGTTATCGATAAATCTGAAGCGGTTGCTTAATACGTTTTTGTAAATTATACTGGAACTCTCACATAGTGAGAGTTTTTTTTGTTGGTTATAATTTTCGTTTTTTAGGAAAATATAGACAAATTCGCTTCGTTTTTTTTTGTAATTTTCAAGTCTTTTAAAAATTTTTCGAATACGCTGTATTTGAAAGGAAATAATAGAATATAATGAATACAATCACAGCCGCAATTACCGCTGTCGGAGGATACGTTCCTGACTTTGTGCTTTCAAACAAAGTATTAGAAACAATGGTTGATACCAATGATGAGTGGATTACCACCCGCACAGGTATTAAAGAAAGAAGAATTCTTAAAGATGCTGATAAAGGAACATCTTACCTTGCTATAAAAGCCGCACAGGATTTAATTGCAAAGGCAAATATTGATCCCCTTGAGATCGATATGATTATCATGGCAACAGCAACACCAGATATGATGGTGGCTTCTACAGGAGTTTTTGTTGCAACAGAAATTGGGGCAACAAACGCATTTGCTTACGATTTGCAGGCTGCATGTTCAAGTTTTTTATACGGAATGTCTACCGCTGCAGCTTATGTGCAGTCAGGGCGCTATAAAAAAGTACTATTAATTGGTGCCGATAAAATGTCGTCAATTGTAGATTATACAGACAGGGCAACCTGTATTATTTTTGGTGACGGAGCCGGTGCGGTTCTTTTTGAACCAAATTATGAAGGTCTTGGTTTACAGGATGAATATTTAAGAAGTGATGGTGTAGGCCGCGATTTTCTTAAAATTCCTGCAGGTGGTTCTTTAATACCGCCTTCAGAAGAAACTGTAAAAAACAGACAGCACAATATTATGCAGGATGGTAAAACTGTTTTTAAATATGCAGTTACCAACATGGCAGATGCCAGCGAATTGATTTTACAAAGAAATAATTTGACAAATCAGGATGTAGACTGGTTAGTACCACACCAGGCTAACAAGCGTATTATAGATGCTACCGCAGGAAGACTGGAATTAGATGATTCTAAAGTTTTGGTAAACATCGAAAGATACGGAAATACTACTTCCGGAACTTTGCCTTTAGTACTAGCTGATTTTGAAGATAAGCTTAAAAAAGGAGATAATGTTATTTTTGCCGCTTTTGGTGGAGGATTCACTTGGGGATCTATCTATTTAAAATGGGCTTACGATAAAAAATAAATTAAAACTAAAAACGAATCATTATGGATTTAAAAGAAATTCAAAACCTAATCAAATTTGTTGCAAATTCGGGTGTTGCAGAAGTGAAGTTAGAAATGGACGATGTAAAAATCACTATCAGAACAACTCTGGAAACAAATGTAACAGAAGCTACTTACGTACAGCAATTACCTGCGCAGGCAGCTTTACCACAAGCTACAGCTCCACAAGTTACCGCTCCGACAGTTGTAAGTGTAACTCCGGAAGCGCCAGCTGCTAACGATTCTAAATATATCACTATAAAATCTCCAATTATTGGAACATTCTATAGAAAACCATCTCCGGACAAACCTGTTTTTACAGAAGTGGGAAGCACAATATCAAAAGGAGATGTTCTTTGCGTAATTGAAGCAATGAAATTATTCAACGAAATCGAATCTGAAGTTTCAGGTAAAATTGTAAAAATTCTGGTAGACGATATGTCTCCTGTAGAATTTGACCAACCTTTATTCTTAGTAGATCCATCATAAATAAATTTAGATTTTAGATTTTAGATTTTAGAATAGATTACCGGAAATTTTGTTAATCATCTAAAATTATCTAATTATCGAATTGTCTAATTATCTAATTAAAATAAGATGTTTAAAAAAATATTAATTGCGAATAGAGGAGAAATTGCACTACGTGTAATTCGTACATGTAAGGAAATGGGAATCAAAACTGTTGCAGTTTACTCTACAGCCGATGCAGAAAGTTTGCACGTTAAATTTGCAGATGAAGCGGTTTGTATTGGTCCTCCTCCGAGTAACTTATCGTATTTGAAAATGTCAAATATTATTGCAGCTGCCGAAATTACAAATGCAGATGCAATACATCCAGGTTATGGATTTCTTTCTGAGAATGCTAAATTCTCAAAAATTTGTCAGGAACACGGAATCAAATTTATTGGTGCTGCTCCTGAAATGATTGACCGAATGGGAGATAAAGCTTCTGCAAAAGCGACCATGAAAGCTGCAGGAGTTCCTTGTGTGCCAGGTTCAGACGGATTATTAGAATCTTTCGAACACGCACAAAAAACTGCTAAAGAAATTGGTTATCCAGTTATGATGAAGGCGACTGCCGGTGGTGGTGGAAAAGGAATGCGTGCTATTTGGAAAGAAGATGAGCTTTTAAAAGCTTGGGAAAGTGCACGTCAGGAAGCTGCTGCTGCGTTTGGAAATGACGGAATGTACATGGAGAAACTTATCGAAGAACCACGTCATATCGAAATCCAGGTTGTAGGAGATGCTTACGGAAAAGCATGTCACCTTTCTGAAAGAGATTGCTCAGTGCAACGTCGTCACCAAAAACTAACGGAGGAAACACCTTCACCATTCATGACAGATGAACTTCGTGCAAAAATGGGAGAAGCTGCTGTAAAAGCTGCAGAATTCATTAAATACGAAGGAGCAGGAACTGTGGAATTTTTGGTTGACAAACACAGAAATTTCTATTTCATGGAAATGAATACCCGTATTCAGGTAGAGCACCCAATTACAGAACAAGTTATTGATTATGATTTGATCCGTGAGCAGATTATGGTTGCGGCCGGAATTCCAATTTCGGGAAAAAATTACTTACCGGAATTACATGCTATCGAATGTCGTATTAATGCCGAAGATCCTTATAATGATTTTCGTCCTTCACCAGGAAAAATTACTACGCTTCATATGCCAGGAGGACATGGTGTTCGTTTAGATACTCATGTGTATTCAGGTTATAGTATTCCGCCAAACTACGATTCTATGATTGCCAAGTTAATTACGACGGCGCAATCCCGTGAAGAAGCTATCAGCAAAATGCGAAGAGCCTTGGATGAGTTTGTAATCGAAGGAGTGAAAACTACAATACCTTTCCACAGACAATTAATGGATGATCCGAAATATATTGCAGGAGATTATACAACTGCATTTATGGATACTTTCAAAATGAATCCAATAGAGGAATAATATAAAGGCTGTCAATTTTGACAGCCTTTCTTTTTTCAATACTCAGAAGTTAAATTAGAAAGGAAATCTCAGAAGTAATTCAATACGAAAGAATACAATTCTATTATTTCTTAATTTTTTTGCTTTTAATTTAAACTTTCAAATCGGGAATTTTTTCAAAGGTTACACTTCATGTGTGTACTTTTTACACACTTTATCTGCCTGTTACACACTTTTTTGTTTTTCCCACTTTATGTCAAATTGTCTTCAGGTCCTTTAAATACAGGAGATTAACAGGTTTGGCACAGTTCTTTTCTTTTGCGGCACAATAATTTCATTATCTAAAGCGTAAACAACTATTAATTTAAATATACACGTTATGAAAAATTTATTTCTATCAGCCGCAATTGTCTTAGGAGGTTTAACTTCATTCGCTTCAAATACACAAGTTACTAATACAAACACAATCGTAAAAACGATTTCTCTTGAAGACGAATACACTGAAATTAAATTAGAAGAATTACCGGCAGCAATTACCGAGTCTTTGAAAAAAGCATATCCGGATGCAGTAATTACAAAAGCATATAAAAACGAAAAGTCAGAATATAAACTTGATGTTACAGTAGGTGACAAAGTAGGAAACCTTTTCGCTAATGCAGACGGAACCTGGATTCAAAAATAATTAGCATTCTAAAGTATTCCAAATATGAAAATTCAAATTAAGAATACTAAAATTAAATTAACTACATTAAAATATACACGTTATGAAAAATTTATTTCTATCAGCCGCAATCGTTTTGGGAGGTTTAACATCATTTGCTTCAACTTCACCAATTTCAAATACAATCGTTAAAACAATTTCTATTCAGGACGAATATACTGAAATTAAAGTAGTAGAACTTCCAACTGCTGTAACTGATGCTCTTAAAAAAGCATATCCGGATGCAGTTTTGACAAAAGCATTTAAAAATGAAAAGTCAGAATATAAATTAGAAGTTACTGTTGGCGATAAAACAGGAAACCTTTTTGCAAACGCAGACGGAACCTGGATTAAAAAATAATCTATAAACTAACCCTTAAAAACTATTACTATGAAAAAGTTAATCTTATCGGCAGCAATTGTTTTAGGCAGTTTGTCGATGCATGCAGAAACCACAGTTTTTACAAATGAAATTGTAAAAACAATTAATGATCAGGATGGATACAAAGAAGTAGACGGTGTTCCCGCAGCGGTAAAAAAATCGTTAGATGAGTCTTATCCTGGAGTAGTTCTTGAAAAAGCGTGGGTAAATGATCAAAAAGAATACAAAATTGAGATCACTGTAAGAGGTGAAAAATCAATTGTTTACACAGACGCAACTGGTAAAATTATTAAAAAATAACTATTAAACTACAATATTATGAAGAAGTTAATCTTATCAGCGGCAATTGTTTTAGGAGGTCTGACAGCAAATGCTGCAGTGCTTCCGGCAATTTCGATCTCTCAATCAGTAATTGTTCAGGATGAATATACTGAAGTAGCTGCAGATGCCATTCCGGCAGCAGTGAAGTCTACAGTCGAAAAATCTTTCCCAAAAACAAAGCTGGATAAAGCTTACAAAAACGGGAAAAACGAGTATAAACTCGAAATTTCAAATGGAGACAAGAAGTATACAATTTTTACAGATGCTTCTGGTAACATCATCAAAAAATAATTAAAAATCAGCATCATGAAAAAACCAATCTTATCAGCGCTAATTCTTTTAGGAGCAATGTCGATTCAGGCAAATGTTTCAACTGTTTCTAAAGATGCCCATCCCACTGTAATTGTTCAGTCAGAATATACAGAAGTTGCTGTAGATGCTGTACCTGCAGCTGTAAAAACAGCTTTGCAGACCGCTTATCCGGGTTCAAAACTGGTAAAGGCATTTGTAAACGAAAAAAAAGAGTATAAACTCGAAATATCAGTTGGAGACCAAAAGGCTACTGTGTACTCAGATGTCAATGGTAACTGGTTGAAAATATAATTAGGTGAATTTAGATTTATGTTTTTGGTGAAAAAGAGATTGCGACATGCAATCTCTTTTTTTTTACATAAATTTATGAAATTACAAGTTTAATAGTATTAATTTAGCAGAAAAAGACCCTTCAAACAAATGCCCAAGATATTACTGATAGAAGATGACATTGCATTTTGCAAATTGTTAGAAAAATTTCTTTCGAAAAAAGCATACGATGTAACTATTGCTTTCTCTGCCACTGAAGCACGCGAAGCAGTTAAAAACGAATCTTTCGATTTGATTTTGACAGATCTTCGTCTGCCTGATTCTGACGGTATAGGTCTAATGTCTGAATTTAAAAATGCTTATCCGGATATTCCTGTTATTTTAATGACTGGCTATTCTGATGTTAATACTGCGGTAAAAGCCATTAAAAATGGTGCTGCAGATTATATTTCGAAGCCTTTTAATCCAGATGAAGTTTTGCTTGTAATTACCAATGCTTTACAAGCTCCTAATATAGAAGAAGAAACTCCTGTAAAAGAAAAGAAAGCGGTCAAAAAACAGCCAGCGTCTGGTGAAAATGAATTTGTAAAAGGAATTTCTGTTGCTTCAAAAAAATTACTGGATCATATACAGCTGGTAAGTCCGACAGATATGTCTGTTTTAATTATTGGTGAAAGCGGAACTGGAAAAGAAATTATAGCCAAAAGTATTCATCAGCAAAGTAACAGAAAGAACAATAATTTTATTGCAGTTGATTGTGGAGCGATTCCAAAAGAACTCGCTGCCAGCGAATTTTTCGGTCACTTAAAAGGTTCTTTCACAGGAGCAATCAGCGATAAAATGGGATATTTTGAAGCTGCAAATGGCGGAACGATTTTTTTGGATGAAATTGGAAATCTTTCATACGAAAATCAAATTCAGCTTTTAAGGGCGCTTCAGGAAAGGAAAATCAAACCTGTAGGAAGTAATAAAGAAATTAACGTCGATATCCGAATTATTACCGCCACAAATGAGGATTTACGTGAAGCAGTAAAAAACGGCGATTTCAGGGAAGATTTATACCATAGAATCAACGAATTTTCGATTCAGTCACCATCTTTAAAAGACAGGGGAGAAGATTTAATGGTTTTTGCCGATTATTTTCTGGAAAAAGCCAATCAACAATTAAATAAAGAAATCATAGGATTTTCTCCGGAAGTGGTCTCGATTTTTCAAAATTACAGCTGGCCTGGAAATTTACGTGAATTGCAAAATTGTGTAAAGCGCGCCACTCTTTTAACGCGCGGGGATTTTATTGAAAGTGATGTTCTTCCTGTAGAGTTCTTTCAGATTCAAAAACAGGAACAATCGGGAAACACCAGTTTTTCTTTGTCGGATAACGAAAAAGATGCTATTATCCATGCACTTTCAAAAGCCAGAAATAATAAATCTGAAGCGGCAAAATTGCTTAAAATTACCAGAAAAACCCTTTACAATAAACTGAAACAATATAATATTGAACAGTAATTAAAGGATTTCTTGTTTTAAAGACTCGAATAAAATAGCCGTTTTTGTAATTAAATCCTGGTAGACGTTTCTCAAATCGCTGACAGGATAAAGATCCTTTTCAATCTTTTTAAGTATTTCGCCAATTTCATTTGCTTGAATTTGTTTAAACATTGGGGCAATTCTATGTGCGATTGATTTAATTTCCTCTATATTTTTGTCTGTAATTGCCTGTTCCAGAAGTTCCAGATTCTCAATGCTGCTTTCAATAAATGACCTGATCACTTCTTTTAAGGCATCTTCATCAAAACCGAGAAAATCGCGTAATGTGTCTAATGAATAAATTTGCGAAGACTCTGTTTCATCACTCTCTGCAATTTCTATATTGGGCAATTCTTCATGGTCTAAAATATGCTGAATTGTTTCGAGCAAGATTTTTGGTGAGTATGGTTTTTTAACTACCGTTGTAAAACCGGCATTTTTATAAACTGAAAGATCCAGATCTGTTCTTCCTGTTAAGGCGATAACAGGCTGGTTTTTAAATATTGATTCGGGAAGTTCCTGAAGTTTTTCCAGAAATATAAATCCATCAATTTCAGGCATCTGTATATCTGTAATCACAAAATCGAAAGATGTATTTTGAATTACTTCCAATGCTCTCGCCGGATGAGTAAAAGAGAAAACCTCATGTTGTTCCTGTTTCAAAACGCCACTTGTAAGGTTTAAAAGATTTATGTCGTCATCTACAACTATAAAAGTCTGTTTTTTAGATTTTGTGCTTACTTTCGTAATGCTTTCCGTTTTAATATTGTTTTCACTGGTGTCAAACAATAACGGTAATTGGATTTTAAAAGTGCTTCCTTTACCAAAAATACTTTCCAGACTCAAACTTCCGCCCAGAATAGAAATAATCTTCTGGCAGATCGATAAACCAAGGCCTGTGCCGCCATATTTCTTTTCGATGCCTTCATTCGCCTGTGCAAATTCTTCAAAAACCAACTTTTGATTTTCTTTTTCAATTCCGATACCCGTGTCCTGAATTGAAATCGTAAAAAACTGATCTTCGTTCGCATAAGCGGCAATCCTGATATGTCCCTGTTCTGTAAATTTGTACGCATTTCCGATAAGATTACTAAGGATTTGCTTTAATCTGAAGGGATCACCAACAATTCGTTTGTCAAATTGTTCGTCTACATTGATGATGAGATCAATATCTTTTTGTTTGTATACTGTTTGTATATTTTTGGCAACATCGTCGATTATTTCGGGCAGGGAAAAAGGTACTTTTTCTATTGAAATTTTACCTGCTTCAATCTGCGAAAAGTCCAATAAATCCTGAACAAGCTGCGAAATATATTCAGACGAATTTTTAATATTTTTTATGAAATAAGACTGTTTTGTGTTAACATCTGAATTTCCTAAAAGTTCAGAATAGCCCACGATCGTGCTTAAAGGCGTTTTTAAGTCATGACTTACAGTCGAAATTAACTGTTCACGGCTTTTTAAAAGATTTTTGGTCTTAAAATTGGCAATTTCGAGCTGTTTCTTATATAAATGTGATTTTGTATAATCGCTTACAATTAAGATAGAAAAGAAAATAGTCAGCAATAAACCAATTACTGCCGAAGCAGTTACAATTTCGTTAATTCTTTTTAAAGATTTTTCCTTTAATGAATTGTTTTTAATAGAGATATTAATGATTTCTCTTTCTATAATTCGAAGTACTTTTCTCAACTGATCAGAAATCGCAATTTCATTCTGAAGCAATTTATTCTCCTCAAAATTTAAGGATTCCTTCTTTTTTTCGGCTTTTATTTTCACCGAACTCAACAGCTTTTTAGAATTTGCCAAAATAGAATCCGACGCTTTTTTGCTCAGCGTATTGGTACTGTCGTCCGGTATATTCTGGTTTAAATAATCCACATAACGTTGCAAGACGCCACGCTGATAACTTCCTAATTGATTTGGGTTTTTAGTAAAATCCTGTAATTCGAGTTTTCTCAGGTTAAACTCCATCTTTGTGATTTCATCAATGGCGTTGTTTACAGAGGTTTCGTCATCGGCTTTGTTTTTAATTTCTCGTAATTGCCTGATGTTTTCAATTTTTTCAGATAAAAGAAAAGATACACTATCCAGTAGTTTTCTTTGATATTCGCTGGAAGCAGTTTGTCTTAAACTGTCAAGCCGAAAACCAAGTGAGTCACTTTCGATAAGATAACTTTTAAAATCTTTTTCAGAATTGGTCTGGATCGTTTTTCTTGCCAAACCTTCTGTTTTGTAGACATTAGAAAAAAGTCTGCTTACGCGTAAGATTTTGGTTTTTTCTAAAGCAATTTTGTCTTCCAGTTTATTGTAAACCATATATTCAGCATACAAAAACCATCCAACAGTAACCACTAAAGCCAGTAATGCAACGTAACTAATTAAAACTTTGAGGGCGGTATAACTTCTTTTGGTTTCCATTTTGCTGTTACTATTGGGAATTTAATCCCATTGCAAACTTTGGGACAGTTAAATCGGTGCAATTTATCTAAAAAAATCTGTTTGCAAAAGAAACGATTTAGTCAAATCTTACATAATTGCAATGTTTTTTAAATAAAACAGCCGTAAATTATGTAAATCTACGGCTGAAAATATAGTTTAATAAGGTTACAAAGTCTCTTCTAACCATTTAAAGAATTCACCTTGCCAAACCTGTGCATTTTGCGGTTTTAAAACCCAGTGATTTTCCTCAGGAAAGTAAACAAATCTACTTTTTATGCCACGTAATTGTGCAGCCTGAAAAGCTTCCTGTCCTTGTCCGATCGGCACACGGAAATCTTTTCCGCCCTGAAAAATTAAAATCGGTTTATTCCAGTTTTGTACCAAAGTTGCAGGGTTAAAAGTAGTGTATGCTTTTTGAGCGACAGCATTGTCTTTTTCCCAATAAGCGCCGCCAAAATCCCAGTTGTTAAAGAAAACTTCTTCTGTTGTGCCAAGCATACTAACCGTATTAAAAACACCATCATGAGCAATAAAAGTTTTGAAACGGTTTTTATGAATTCCCGCTAAGTAAAAAACAGAATATCCTCCATAACTTGCGCCTACGCAACCTAAACGGCTTTTGTCTACATAAGATTCTTCTGCAACATCATCAATAGCAGAAAGGTAGTCGTCCATTACCTGTCCGCCCCAGTCTTTACTTATTTTTTCATTCCATTCTACACCGTGTCCCGGCATTCCACGACGGTTTGGTGCCACTACAATATAGCCTTTAGCAGCCATTAGAGAAAAATTCCAACGGTAAGAATATGATTGTGTCAATGCAGATTGTGGTCCGCCCTGACAAAACAATAACGTTGGATATTTTTTTGAAGTATCAAAATTTGGAGGTAAAATTACCCAAACCAACATTTTTTTACCATCGGTTGTGGTAACATAACGTTTTTCTGTTTTGCTTAATGCTAAGGTTTTGTAAGTTTCTGTATTTACATTTGATAATTGTTTCCAGCTATTTTTCTCTAAATTGAAAGCATATATTTCTGCCGCATGATTCATATCGGTTCTGGTCACAATAAGATCATCACCTGAAAATCCAACTAACTCATTTACATCAAAATCACCGTTTGTCAATTGACGAACATGGATTGCAATTTTGGTTAACCCCGGAAAATTTACTGAGAAAATTTGTTTTGTTCCGTCAATTGGCGCTACAAAAAACACTGTTTTTCCATCTTTGCTCCAGATGAAGTTATCTACCGTTCCGTCCCAGTTTGCTGTCAAATTGGTTTTGATGCCTTTAAACTCTACAATAATATCATTTTTATCCGACTCATAACCGTCGCGTTTCATTTGCAGCCAGGATAAATTTCCCGTTGGCGAAAATTGTGGCGCTGTGTCGTAACCCAGGTTTCCTTCGGTTCTGTTTGTCGTTTTCTGGGTTTCTACGTTGTACTCATAAATATCGGTGTTCGTAGAAATTGCATAAGCAGTTCCGGCTTTCTTCTTGCAGACATACAAAATACTTTTACTGTCCGGAGACCAGATGTAATCTTCGTCACCGCCAAAAGGTTTTTGCGGAGAATCGAAAGTTTCGCCCTTTAAAATATCAATTCCTTTTGCGCCGTCTTTGTTTTCCTTATAAAAAACATGATTGAATTTCCCTTCGTTCCAGGTATCCCAATGACGGTAATCTAGACCATCATAAATTTGAACATCAGATTTAGTAAGATTCGGATAAAAATCTTTTCCTAAAACCTTATCGATTTTTACTTCTTCATTATAAACAATATATTTTCCGTCTGGCGAAATATTTTTGTCTGCCAGTATAGCGCTGGTCTCTTTAATTTCTGTCGCATTTCCTCCGTTTACGGGAATAGTATACAACTTTGAACTTGATTTGTTTTCTTCTACAGACGGTGTAGAAACTTTAAAAACAATATTTTTTGCATCTTTAGAAATGCCAAGAGGTGTTACTCTGCCTAATTTCCATAACAATTCCGGTGACATTACATTCTGCCCGATAGCGTTTAAACTCATCATTATTAAGGTTGTTAATACTACTTTTTTCATAATAAAAAATTCTATTTTTTTGTGGCGCCTAAAATACGAATATAATTTTGCAACAAAATGTTAAAAAATATTAAACCATGTAAGTAATGTAAGTTCATTTAAATTAAGTATTTTTAAATGTAACCATACAGAAATTAAGAAAAAACGTTAAACGACATAAGTGACGTATGTTCAATCGAATTAGTATTTGTTATATTTGACTGAGGCCGGAATCTGGATTTTGAAGGTGAAACCACAACCAAATTAGTAACACGAAAATTATTCAAAATAAATTGGAAGATTTACTGAAAAATGTAATTTTACCAAACCAGTATTTTCAGATTCCATATCGATGAAATAACATAGTGGGAGTAGGATATAACAAGAATCCTGTAATTGCGCAACTGTCTGAAAATGTATTCTGCAGAGTACGTTTGGGCGGGATAAGCGTAGCAATTGGAAGTTTAATAGCAAAGAATTAGCAGATTTAAAAGAATAGAATGGCAGCACCCAAGAAACCCATACCAAAAAAAGCACCGGCTAGTAAGCCAAAACCAACAGCAAAAAAGAAAGCAAACCGTACTTTTGGAGAAAAAGTAAAATGGTTTTTTATTAAAGCAGCTCTATGGTTTTTCGGAATCTCGATTGGTTCTGTAATATTTTTTAAATATGTTCCGGTGCCTTTTACACCTTTAATGCTCATTCGTGCTATCGAAAATAAATGGGCAGGAAAAGAGGTTTACTTTGATCACGATTGGGAGCCAATTGATAAAATTTCGATGAATCTGCAAAAAGCCGTGATCGCTAGTGAAGACGGAACTTTTTTAATTCATAACGGGTTCGATTTCAAGGCACTACAAAAAGCTTATAAAAGTAATGAGCGCGGACGAAGAATTCGTGGTGGAAGTACGATCTCGCAGCAAACTGCCAAAAATGTCTTTCTATGGCAGGGAAAAAGTTATTTCAGAAAAGGTCTGGAAGCTTATTTTACAGTTTTAATAGAAATTATCTGGGGCAAAGAAAGAATAATGGAAGTTTACCTAAATAGTATCGAAATGGGCGACGGCGTTTATGGTGCCTATGCGGCAACAGAGCACTGGTACCGAAGAGACGCTTCGAGTTTAACACCTATGCAGGCAGCTGGAATTGCAGCTATACTTCCTAATCCGAGAAAATTTAAAGCGACTGGATCTTCAAGTTATATCAACAGAAGAAAAGAACGAATCGTACGCGAAATGCGCTACGTTGGAAAAATTAATTATAATGGAAAAGAAAAAGAGAAGTAAAAAAGCACTTTTTGCTTTTCTGATATTGACTGTTACGCTCACTTTTGGACAAGGAAAAACTACAGAAATAGGATTTATATCGGATAATGATCTATACACGTCATCGAAAAATGATATGTATTATACGAACGGTTTAGAGCTTTTTTATCGTTTTTTATCTAAAAATGAAAATCCGAAAATCAATAAAGAAATAACTGAATTCAGAGTTGGGCAATATCTTTATAATCCAAGATTTATCAATAAGGAAGCGGTAGACATTAACGATCGTCCTTTTGCGGGTTATCTTTTTGCCGAGGCAGGAAAAAGCTTTTTTTATCAAAGCGAATCGGTTTTAAAAACAGATTTTCAATTTGGTTTTTTAGGTCCTAATGCGTTAGGAGAGGAATTGCAGGAAGGATTTCATAAGATTATCGGTTACAAAAAAGTATACGGTTGGGAAAACCAGATTCATAATGCGCTGGGATTTCAGGCGCATATCATGTATTCAAAAAAAATGTTTGCCTCAAAACCTAATGATTTTGTTGATTTGCATTTTCAATCGGAAGCCAATTTGGGAACTATTTTCACAGGCGTTTCAACCGGATTTATGGCAAGAATTGGTTTTAAAAAGCTTCTTCCTGTTTACGATTCGAATCTTCATGATGCCTCGGTAAGTTCAGAATTGCAGACCAATATCAGGGAGTTTTATTTTTACGCGATGCCAATTGTCAATTACCAATTTTATGACGCCACTATTGAAGGAAGTATGTTTAATGATACAAGTCCGGTTACTTTTGATTTGGTTCCGCTTCGTTTTAATGGTGAAGCCGGATTAAAATACCGTTATAACAATTTTAATATTTCCTATTCTTTCATTTACCGAGGAAGAGAATTAGAAGGCGATGTGAATGATACCAATCGCGGTTATTTTTATGGATCGATTCGGTTGGGGTTTTTGTTGAAATAATTTAAATCATAAAAGCGAAAATCAAGTTTTAATTGGAAGTTATTCTCTTATTAGATGTTTTGAATAAATAATTTTAATCCACATCCATGTTTTTAGAGAGTTCTTCCCATTTAGTATTGAGATAGTGCTGCGTTTTCATGAGTATTTCAGAATTTAAATCTTCTGTGGTTTGCACTTGCGGACTTAAAATTGCTTTTTCGTTTTCAAAATAGATATAAGCCTGAACGTCATCATCGCCCCAAAAGAAAGGAAAAACCACAGCGAAATTTTCACTGTCATTGTTTACATATTTTTCCAGACTGGTGATAAAAGCGAACATGGAAAGCATTTCTTCGTAATTTTCGCTAAAAAATAACATTCCGAAATGCCATTCTTCAAGGACTTCATTATAATCAGAAAAAGCCATTGCCTGCGGATATTCGAGCCAGCTATTTATAAATTGCTGATTGCTTTGGCCGGGTATGCAAAACAATTCTGAACTCAGTTCCATTTTAGAATACATTCTACGGCTTTCCCACCAGTCAATCCAGTTTTGGTTTAAGGCAGGTTTCTCAAACTTACTGTTTAAAAACTTTTCTAATTGTGATTTTCCAATTTTAACTTTAAGATATAACGAGCTTAATTCAGACATAATTTGTTTACCTTTTAATTATTATTTTGATGACAGGGAATTGCAGGTATTTGTTTTCTTATGGAAAATAATTGTAATTAACTGATATATTGTTTGTTGTTCTAAATTTACCATTCTGTGAAAATGATCACATGATCATCAGGATCTTTTAGAAATAATGCTTGTCCACCGGGATATTCCCAAGGACCGGAGAAGGTTCCGCAAGCCATTTGCATGGGATCCGATTCTTCAGTTTGGTTTAGTTGATTGGTTTTAAAGATGTCATATATTTTATCAATCGGAGCTTCGTTGACTTCGATATTCAACTGATTGAGAGGTTGCTGTAAATTGCTTATTTTTAATTCGACAGTATCATCCATTCTGACAAAGAAAGTTTTTGTCTGGTTTGTTATAATTTGGTTTTCGAGATTAAATGCTTTTCGATAATAATCAAATGATTGTTGGAGATTGGAAGAATACACCCAAAAAGAAAATTTCATAGCAATTATTTTAATTATGAAGTAACGATGCCGCCAGACATGATGTATAAACTTACTTAATTAATTCTTCTTTTGAAAATAAAAAGTTCTCTAATAGCCCCGATGGGAGCGATATCCTTTTTGCTGCTTCTTTAGCAGCTAAAAGATTTAGAGGACAGCGGGACAGCTGGTCTTTTTGAAAAACTAAGGGATGCTTCTAAAAAAAACAATGATTACTCTTAACCTTTTAATAATGTGTTTAAAACTGAAAAACTTTATTTTTAATTAAAATTAATGATATGGAAGTCAATTGGGTAATAATTGGGATTGTAGCTTTGGTTGTTTTGGTAATTGTTATACTTACAATTCGAAAAAATCAAAGAGAAAAAAAGAAGCTGACTGATTTGTTAAATAATGATTTTACAAAGCAGGACGAAGAAGAACCGGATTCTGACAATGATGTAAATGAAAGATAGTTACCAGATAACAAAACCCATCCTGCACAAGCAAAACGGGTTTGTTATTAATTAGTGTTTTATTTTAAAAAGAAAACCTTATTTTCTGGTGTAAATTCCTTTAAAAAAGTTTTTCGATTCAATTTTATTATCTGAAATTTTATAAAAATTAAATTTTCTTATTTCGGAAGCAGAAACCTTATATTGCAATGTATAAGTGGTGTCTGTTTGTTTTTCTACGATTTCGGGATCTATATCCTGTATGGTATAATACCAAATTTCTCCTGTGACTTTGTAAATGTTTCCGCTGGAATCCCAAATTATATTCGATTTGGTACACTCAAATTCGGTTCCTTGTCCGTTATTCCATTTGCCCTGAATCCACTCAGGAGGACTAATTGTTGTTTGGAAATGACTTCCTTGTTCTTCTTGTTCCTCTTCTTCAGAAGTACACGAATAAATAAAAAGCAAGCTAAGTAGCAGGACTATCTTTTTCATCATTAATTTTTCTGCAAAATTGCGATGATAGACATTCTTTAATTGGCTCTTAAAGTCTAAAATGTTGCAGATTACGACTTTTTATATAAGAATTGGATATAAAAAAAACACATCAGATAAATGATACGGTTTAAGTGGAGAATACCGTCCCGAGACTTCGGGAGAACCGGTCTTCATATTGTGGAGAATACCGTCCCGAGATTTCGGGAGAACCGGTTTTCATATTGTGGAGAAACCGTCCCGAGACTTCGGGAGAACCGGTCTTATTATTGTGGAGAATACCGTCCCGAGACTTCGGGAGAACCGGTTTTCATATTGTGGAGAATACCGTCCCGAGACTTCGGGAGAACCGGTTTTCATATTGTGGAGAATACCGGATTCGAACCGGTCACCCCTTGCCTGCCAGGCAAGTACTCTAGCCAAATGAGCTAATCCCCCAAAGTGACTGCAAATAAAGTCAATTAATTTTCAAAAAGCAAATTTCATGAAGTTGTAAGAGAAATATTTTTCAAAAGTGTAACTTTACCTTTAAATCTTATTTTATGAGTTTAGAAAATGCAAATGGAAGCTTAGAAACTTCTTTTCAAAATACAATTGCAACGGTTCAGTTTGGGCATCCGGCTAGTAATTCTTTTCCGCGTGAATTGTTAAACCAGCTGACTGCCGAAATTAATGAGTTAAGTCGAAATGAAGCAGTTTCAGTGATTATCTTAAAAAGTGAAGGCGAAAAAACGTTCTGTTCAGGCGCTTCTTTTGATGAACTTTTACAAGTTGAAAACGAGGAGCAAGGCGTAGAATTTTTTTCTGGTTTTGCCCATTTACTTAATGCGATGCGAAATTGCAATAAAATTATACTGGGCCGCGTGCAGGGAAAAGCAGTTGGCGGCGGTGTCGGAATTATTGCCGCCTGTGATTACGTTTTTGCAACTCCGCAAAGCGATATTAAATTGTCTGAATTGGCCATTGGAATCGGTCCTTTTGTAATTGAGCCTGCAGTTTCGCGTAAAATTGGCAAAACGGCAATGACCGAAATGACTTTGGCAGGACACGAATGGAAATCGGCCAATTGGGCTTTTCAAAAAGGACTTTTCTCTGTTTTATGCGAAGCTGTCAATTTGGATACTGAAGTCGAAAGTTTTGCAAAAAGATTAAGTGCTTATAATCCGGAAGCTTTATACGAGATGAAAAAAATGATATGGGAAGGAACAGAAATCTGGGAATCATTGCTTTTTGAACGTGCCGCAATAACAGGAAAATTGGTTTTGTCTGATTTTACCAGAAATGCATTGACACAGTTTAAAAAATAAAAAATTGAACCACATAGGAAAGAGGTCTTTGAAACAAAAAAAGCCGTTCTAATATGCGTCAATACCCATACTATGTGTTTAATTTCATCTTTGTTGCTAACAAATATCATATTATTGCGCTTTACGTTTATGCATCTTTGTAAAAGTTTAAAACTTTGACAAAGATTGTCAGCTTTAGTAATCATAAAATAGTTTGCAATGAAACTAATTTCCTTATTCCAAAATATCGATGTTGCAGAGAAAATTAAAGACGCACCAGACAGCAGTTATCAAATTGGCGTTGTGATCAAAAAGGACTTTTCTCTGTTTTATGCGAAGCTGTCAATTTGGATACTGAAGTCGAAAGTTTTGCAAAAAGATTAAGTGCTTATAATCCGGAAGCTTTATACGAGATGAAAAAAATGATATGGGAAGGAACAGAAATCTGGGAATCATTGCTTTTTGAACGTGCCGCAATAACAGGAAAATTGGTTTTGTCAGATTTTACCAGAAATGCATTGACACAGTTTAAAAAATAAAAAATTGAACCACATGAAAGAGGTCTTTGAAACAAAAAAAGCCGTTCTAATATGCGTCAATACCCATACTATGTGTTTAATTTCATCTTTGTTGCTAACAAATATCATATTATTGCGCTTTACGTTTATGCATCTTTGTAAAAGTTTAAAACTTTGACAAAGATTGTCAGCTTTAGTAATCATAAAATAGTTTGCAATGAAACTAATTTCCTTATTCCAAAATATCGATGTTGCAGAGAAAATTAAAGACGCACCAGACAGCAGTTATCAAATTGGCGTTGTGATTGGATCTTTTATTCCGTTTTTGTTTTTAATCGCAATTGCTTTTTGGATGTATAACAGCGCTAAAAAAAGAGACAAAAACGGTTATTAATTTGTAATTTTGCAAGCTTAAAATAAACATCGATGAGTAAAATCAGAATTACAAAACAATTTAGCTTCGAAACCGGACACGCCTTGTACGGTTACGACGGAAAATGCAAGAACGTTCACGGACACAGTTATAAATTATCGGTAACGGTTATAGGTTCGCCAATTACAGACCGTTCGAATGTGAAATATGGAATGGTGATTGACTTTTCTGATCTAAAGAAAATTGTAAAAGAAGAAATCGTCGATCAGTTTGATCATGCTACTGTTTTTAACGAGACAACACCACATATTGAATTGGCAAATGAGTTGAAAAACCGCGGACATCATGTAATTTTAGTTGACTATCAGCCTACAAGTGAAAACATGGTAGTTGATTTTGCTGAAAGAATCGTGGCGCGCCTTCCGCAGGGAATTTCACTTTTTTCACTTAAACTTCAGGAAACAGAATCTTCGTTTGCAGAATGGTACGCAAGCGATAATTTGTAATTTGTAAAAGTTAAATGTGAAATGTAAAAACATTTCACATCTCACATCTCCCAATAATGAAAAAAATATATTTTGCTTCAGACCAGCATTTTGGTGCACCAACTCCCGAATTGAGTTTGCCGCGTGAAAAGAAATTTGTGGCCTGGCTGGATGAGGTTAAAGAAGATGCCGAAGCTATTTTTTTGCTTGGGGATTTATTCGATTTTTGGTTTGAATATAAAACCGTTGTGCCAAAAGGTTTTGTTCGCGTTTTAGGAAAACTGGCAGAAATTCGCGACAGCGGCATTCCTATTTATTTCTTTGTTGGAAACCATGATTTATGGATGAATGATTATTTTGAAACCGAACTGAATATTCCGGTTTATCATGATAATAAAGAATTTACTTTTAACGGAAAAACTTTTTTAATTGGTCACGGCGATGGAAAAGGTCCCGGCGATAAAGGTTATAAAAGAATGAAAAAGGTATTTACAAATCCGTTTTCAAAATGGCTTTTCCGATGGCTGCATCCTGATGTTGGCGTAAGTCTGGCGCAATATTTATCGGTTAAAAACAAACTGATTTCCGGCGATGAGGATATTAAATTCCTGGGCGAAGAGAAAGAGTGGCTTATTTTATACGCGAAGCGAAAGCTGGAAGCGAAACATTATAATTATTTTGTTTTTGGACATCGCCATCTACCCATGATCCGCACTGTTGGAGAAAATGCCGAATATGTAAATCTGGGCGACTGGATTGGCTATTTTACTTATGGTGTTTTTGACGGCGAAAAATTTGAATTGAAGGAATTCAAAAAATAATTACTTTTTTGTACTCGGATAAATCCCGATTTTGTGTGTTCTCAAAATATAATTCGACAATTGTTTGTTGTTCGAAAGCTGAAAACTAATTGCGTTTGAAGCTTTTTTCGGCATGTGGCATTCTACACAATTATTGGCCAATAACTTTTCAGGCATTGTTTTTAATGTCGTTTCATTGTGTTTGAGACCCTGATGACAAGTCATGCAGATTTTAGAATAAGACGCCAGGTTTTTAGAAGCATTTTCATGCGGATTGTGACACGTAATACAATCCATTTTTTCGCTTTTTATAAAACATTTGCTTTGCGCCATTAAACGATATTGATTTCCATGAACGTCAAATTTTGCCGTATCGTTAATACTTCTGGTCTCACGAAAATATTCTAATAAATTATCCCCGGGCTTAAATTCAAAACGGGATTTTAATTTCATTCCGTCATTTCCGGCGTGACACAATGCGCAGGCATCTAATTTTTGCTGACGATTTAGTGTTTTAAAACTTGTAATGCTGTTGGCGACTTTTACATTCGGATTTTTCAAATGAAAATTAACGTGTTTTTTTGCCGGACCGTGACAACGTTCACAGTCAATTCCGTAAACGATTGTTTTTTTATTGATAATGTCTTCTACATCCATCGACATAAAATTCTTTTCATCAGAACTTTGGTTCACAACCCTCGAACTCACATTTGAGCTGTGGCAGGCATAACAATCTTTTACGACCATACGATCAAAATACGGTTTGTCGGCCGGAAAACCCGGACTTGTTGCCCAGTTGTTTACAGAGTGATAAAAAGAAAGCGGTAATTCGTAAGTGTTGTTGTTTTTCCAGTAAACCGAGGTTTGAGCGTGTTTGGTTCCGAATACAATTTCAAATTTATATTTCTCTGTGGCTTTTCCATTTTTATATACAACCTGATATAAACTGTCGCCATGTTTTTCCATGACTATTTTAGTGGTTTTGTCGTAAATGAAAGTGTGGTTTTTAGAATCGAAATCTCCGGAGACATTTCCTAAAATTGCCGGAGCTGTGGCTTTAAAATGTGAGCTGTTGAATACCATTTCAGACTGCGTTTTATGACATTGAACGCAACTTTCAGATCCTGCAAAATCGGTACCGCGCGGATCCGTATATTCTTCTGATTTATTGGAGCAGCTGGCCAATAAAATTGCCGAAAGAATAATGGTAAGTAGAAATACAGCTTTTTTCATTGCTGTAAATATACTTTTTTTTGAAATGAATCAAAATATATTTTAATAATGAAAAGATGCTGTTAAAATGTGTGGAAATTTCTAATTCATGCCCGCTCCAAAGACATATTCATCAAGTTCAATTTTAAATAGAGAACCTTCAACTAAATCCTTAATTGATTTTAATTCGGTCATATTAACGGCCAAATCTATAGAATTGCATGGCGTTTTTAATAAAAACTTATGGCAGGAATATTTCATTTCGCAAGCTTCGCAGCAGGCATTTTCAATCATACTGTCTTCAATTAAATCACAAAAACGATTTAATTCATCTACGGTAAAATAAAATCCGGTTTCTTTAAAAACCAGTTGCACTTTGTCTGAAATTGTTGTGTTGTGATCTTTCCAGTAAAAAGCTATTCCAAAGTTATTATGATATATTTGCTCAATTTCTCTCATCGTAAATACTTTAATTTCAACAAATATAAATATTATTTAAATTAATTCTAAATAAAAAAATCATAAAAAAAATGAAAATTTTTCGGAACCATATAAGTGATATATGTTCATTTAATGTTTCTTATTTGTTGAAGGCTAAAAGGAGAGCATAAAAAACGCTGAGGAAAACTAGCGCTTAAATAAAAGTTCAGTTTATTAAATGAACTTATACGACTTATATGATAACACAATTATTGGCACATTGAATTAATGTAGAAAGTAAGACTCTGACCGCTTTTGTACCAATTACTTAAATTTTTGTCTCTGAAAAAACTGGTTTCAGTTGCAGACATCGCGGTATAAATCGCAAAGAATTTACTTTTTTCATCGGCTTTAATACTTTCAAGCCATTGAATTGTTACTGCAATATCGCCAATTTCTTTGTCTAAATAAATATTATATGGTTTTAAATCCAATGTATACAAGCCTTTGAAATTATCTTTTACTTCAAAAATAATATCTTTTTCAACGATAATTTTTGATGGCAGTCCGTTTTCTAAACTGTAAAAGTTTAGTCTAAACTTCACAGATTTAAATTCGTTTGCAGTGATATTGATATTGAAATCACTTAATTTACAATCTTTTGAGATTTTAAATTTCATTCCAGTTTCCCTGCTTAAACGATCATCGGCATCTTTGTCGTGTATTGAGAAAAAATTGAAATGCATTAAACCCAATCCTTTTGCACTTCTCCCAAATTGTTTGGGTTTTGGTTTTTGAAATTTTACGACAACTTCTTTTAAAACATTTTCGGAAGGTATCATTGTGATAATATTGTGTTCAGATTTTAACTGGTTAATCACTAGTTTTTGAGTTTCAAAACCAATACAAGAAAAGATAATTGTATCATTTGCTTCTACTTTTTGATCTAGTTTTAGATTGAAATTTCCTTTAGAATTTGCAACTGTTCCACTGTTCTTATTTAAAATTCCGATATTGACATATTCAAGATTTGAGCCTGTTTTAGAATCTTTAATTTCTCCGGAAATGATTCTTTCCTGAGCAATATTTTTTGTAAAAAAGAATAAAAAGAATAGAGTAGTGGTGTATTTCATTTGCAGTTATTTTTCATATAAAGAAATGAAATACGAATGAAACTAAAATTTATTTTAGCCAATTTTTAACATAAGAAATAAATTCATCTTGCTGATCTACAAATAAATAATGCGAGCAATTGTCCAGAATGGCAAAGTTGTTTTTTCCAGTAATTGATGTAAGTGAAGTAATTTGCGCCGACGAAAAGATGCCGTCCTGTTTTCCATAAATCCCATAGATGGGAATTCCGGCAGTTTTGATTTTTTTTAATATCGGTTTGGTGTCAATATTATTTTGTTTTTCATTTTGATAAAAAAGTAAAGGAGCATTTTTATTTCTGATGTTAGATTTATAAAAGTCGCCCGCTTCATAATTAGCATATAATTTTTTTGAAGCTTTAGTAGGTTTAGGCATTTTAAAGTAATTTTCGTCACTTGCAAAATCAAAACAATGTTTTCTGTATACTGCAGAATTTTTATCAAGTTTTTCGACGCAGGCTATCTTATGTAGTGTTTTAGAATCGCCGTCGTGAATTTTCTTTATTGAATTTAAAATATGATCATACGTTTCCTGCTGCGAAAACAAAGCGCCAGCCAAAACCAACGCGCTCACATTTTGGGGATATTTATTGGTATAAAGTGTTGCCACTAAACCGCCAAAACTATGACCAAGTAGAATCGATTTTTTTAAATGATATTTTTTATAGATGAGATTTAAATCCTGAAAAGCTTCATCATAAGTAAATTTAGCATTGGGATCTGCTGATCTTCCTTCGCCTCTTCGATCGTAAGCAATAACATAAAAACCTTGTTTGGCTAGGCTTTGAGCCGTTGTTCCTTCAAATAAAGTTGCATTGCCACCTGGTCCTCCGTGAATGAAAATTATAGTTTTATTTTTTGCGTTTCCGTACGTTTTGATATAGAGATTTTGTCCTTTAGCGAAAAAGGAAAATACTAAAAATAAAAGTGTTACTGTTAATCTCATCTAGCCATTTTAATGAACTTATATCAGTTATATGGTTTCTACAAAAAAGTTATTCTAGTTTCTGATGTTCATCCATATCTCTTTTTAGATCTAAATTTCTGAAAGTTGGCGATTTCAATGCTGTGAAGATGACAGTCAAAAGCGTCACACTTCCGCCAAAAACCACAGACGTTACAGCTCCCATTAATTTAGCAGTTGCGCCGCTTTCAAAAGCACCCAATTCATTAGAAGATCCTACAAAAATCGAATTGACCGCACCAACGCGTCCGCGCATATGATCTGGAGTTTTAAGCTGTAAAATAGTCTGACGGATTACAACAGAAATTCCGTCTGCCAGACCGCTCAAAAACAAAGCGAAAACGGAAAGCCAGAACGACGTTGAAAGTCCGAATAAAATAATAGATAATCCAAACACAAATATGGCAACTAAAAGTTTTTTTCCTGCATTTTCATATAAAGGCACGTAAGCTGAGACAAGCATAGTTATAAAAGCTCCAACGGCAGGAGCGGCCCTTAAAATTCCAAAACCTTCAGAACCAACTTTTAAAATATCCTGTGCAAAAACCGGTAGTAATGCTACAGCTCCTCCAAAAAGTACGGCAATCATGTCCAGCGATAAGGCTCCTAAAACAATTTTATTGTTAAATACAAAAGTTAACCCTTCGGTTAGACTGTCTTTTATCGATTCTCCAATCTTCGGATTTATAATTGGTTTGCTGCTGATTTGTGATAAAGCAATTAAAGAAAGAATAGAAAAGCCGAATACAAGACACATAGACCAGTGAACACCCATCCAGTTGATTGAAAACCCCGCTATTGCTGGGCCCATTACAGCTCCGATCTGCCAGACCGAACTGCTCCAGGTTGCCGCATTGGGATACACCTTTTTAGGTATAATCAAGGATAAAAGCGAGAAGATGGTAGGGCCAAGAAAAGCGCGCACTAAACCACCAAAAAAGACCAGGGCATAAATAGAATACAGAATTACATTTGGCGAAAATCCTCCGACAATTTTGGGCCAGGTTAGTAAAAATAATCCGAAACTAATTACTGAAAAGCCTAAAATACATTTTACCAGAAGTCCCTTTTTTTCTTTTTGATCGACAATATGTCCCGCAAAAAGTGCCATTGAAACCGCTGGAATAACTTCCATTAAACCAATTATTCCCAAAGAAAGCGGATTCTTGGTCAGACTATATACTTCCCATTCAATAACAATAAACTGCATGGACCACGCAAAAACCATTGCAAAACGCAATAATAAAAATATGTTGAATTCTCTGTAGCGAAGTGCCTGATATGGATCCGGCTTATTGGATTGTGCTGTCATTGGTTCTAATGTCTTTTAGCATAAGCTGAGTAGAAACGGTTCCGTTCCACTCATTTTCAGCAATGCAATAGGCAAGGTGAAAATTATTTTGATTTTTAGTAATATCTAATTTTTTTCCGAGACCAAAACCTATGGCAGCAATTCCGTTTGTCTCCGTGCTGCGGGATTGCTTTACAAAAAGTCTCAGATGTTCTTCTTCTGCGCCCAAAGTTTTGCCATAACCAGTATCTGTAACGTCTCTGGTCATAAAAACCGGAGTCATATTTTGTGGGCCAAATGGCTCAAATTGCTTTAAAATCCGGATGAATTTTGGCGTGATATCAGAGAAATTAATTTCGGCATCAATTTCTATTTCAGGCGTTCGCATTTCGGGCAGAATAGTGCTTTCTACACATTTTTCAAATGCTTCTTTAAATGGTTTGTAATTTTCTGCTTTTAAAGTCATTCCGGCAGCATACATATGGCCGCCAAATTGTTCTAAATGTTCTGCGCAGGCGTCCAATGCATTATAAACATCAAATCCTTTTACAGATCGTGCCGACGCCGCATATTTATCTCCGCTTTTAGTGAAAACCAAAGTCGGACGATAATACGTTTCTATTAATCTTGAAGCTACTATTCCGATTACGCCTTTGTGCCAGTCTTCCTGAAAAACAACAGTCGAAAATCTTTCCTGTTCATTATTTTCTAAAATCTGCTGAAACGCTTCCTTGGTAATTCTTTTATCTAAATCCTTTCGGTCGGCGTTGTAAAGTTCTATTTCTGACGCAAATTGCTGTGCCTGTCCGAAATCAAATTCCGTTAATAATTCAACCGCATGATTGCCGTGTTTGATTCTTCCTGCTGCATTAATTCGCGGCGAAATAATAAAAACAACATCGGTAATATCAAGTACTTTCTTTTTTACCTGATGTACTAAGGCTTTAATTCCGGGTCTTGGTTCGCTGTTGATGACTTTTAATCCGAAATAGGCCAAAACACGATTTTCTCCTGTGATCGGAACAATATCGGCAGCGATTGCTGTAGCAACCAAATCCAGATACGGAACTAAATCTTCAATTGTTTCATTTCTGTTTTTGCCCAAAGCCTGGATCAATTTAAAACCAACACCACAGCCGCATAATTCGTCGTAAGGATAGGAGCAGTCTTCTCTTTTCGGATCTAAAACAGCAACCGCATCCGGCAGAAATTCTCCGGGACGGTGGTGATCGCAGATAATAAAGTCAATGTTTTTGGCTTTCGCATAAGCGATGTGATCAATCGATTTAATGCCGCAGTCTAAAGCAATAATTAATGAAATCCCGTTATCGTCTGCGTAATCAATTCCTTTATACGAAATTCCGTAACCTTCGTCGTAACGGTCCGGAATATAAGTAGCGATATTGGAATAATGCGATTTTAAGTAGGAGGAGACAAGGGAAACGGCGGTTGTTCCGTCGACATCATAATCTCCGAATACCATGATATTTTCTTCATTTGCAATCGCCAATTCTATTCTTTCCACAGCTTTGTCCATATCCTTCATCAGATATGGATCATGAAGATGGTCTAAAGACGGACGAAAGAAATTTTTTGCCTGATCATAAGTTTCAATTCCCCTCTGAATTAAAAGTGTGGCTACAAAATCTTCTACATTTAAAGCTTGTGCCAAATGTTTTATTTTTTCTTCGGAAGGCTTTGGTTTTAAAGTCCAGCGCATTTTAATTTTAGATTGTAGATTTAAATTTTAGATGTTGGAATCTAAAAATATTTAATCTGATATTTATTTTTGAACCGCAAATGCACAAATTTCCACTAATTCAATTTGCGATAATTTGTGTAATTTGTGGTAGAATATTCGTTTTTAACTTCGGCAAGTTTGAAGAGTTTAACATGTAGAATTTCAAAATCTAAAATCTACACTCTAAAATCTAAAATTATTTCGCTTCCAAAGCATCTCCTTCAAACTGAATTCCGTCCCAGCCTAAGTTGATGAAATTTCTAATATTTTGATGGTTTGTTCCGTTTGGATCGCTCAAAACTTCGTCAAAATAAAAAGCACCAAAACAAGCTAATGTTTCTTCTTTTGATAAATTTTGCAATTTTGCAAAAGAAAACAATTTGCAGGAACCAGAATTTTCGCCTGCCGCATTATGCTGTGTTCCGTTTTGGAAAGCAGTTGGAGTAAAATTGTAATTTTCTTCTATTACTGCAATAGTTTCCGGAAAAGTATTTTCGGTTGGGTTTTGTCTTAATTTTTCTAAAAAGGCTTGTATGCTCATAATATGGGTTTGTTTTTTTGCCACAGATTAAAATGATCGATGATTTTTCTAACCGCAAATTTCACAAATTTCCGCTAATTTAATTTCTGAAAATTTGTGAAATTTGTGGTTCATTTTTTTTTAATCTGTAACTGAAATAATAATTTATTCCTCTTCGTCTTTCGAATACTTACTTTTCTTAGCTTCTTTTTCTATTGTTTTTCCGGCAACGACAACAACGATTTCGCCTCTTGGAGCTGTTTTTTCAAAATGCGCTAAAACTTCTTTTGCAGTTCCGCGTACATTTTCTTCGTGTAATTTTGATAATTCGCGTGAAACACAAACTTGTCTGTCTTCGCCAAAATACTGAATAAACTCCACTAAAGTTTTAACCAGTTTATGTGGAGAAACGTATAAAATCATTGTTCGGGTTTCTTCGGCTAAAGCCAAAAATCGGGTCTGACGTCCTTTTTTCTCCGGAAGGAACCCTTCAAAAATAAAGCGGTCATTTGGCAGTCCGCTGTTTACCAAAGCAGGAACAAAAGCGGTTGCACCGGGAAGACATTCTACTTCGATTTTATTTTCAACGCAGGCACGAGTCAATAAAAATCCAGGATCTGAAATCGCCGGTGTTCCCGCATCCGAGATCAAAGCGATGTTTTCACCAGCTTTTAAACGCGCGATTAAATTTTCAGTCGTTTTATGCTCGTTGTGCATGTGATGGCTGTGCATGTGCGTGCCAATTTCAAAATGCTTTAAGAGTTTTCCGCTCGTTCTGGTATCTTCCGCCAAAATCAAATCGACTTCTTTTAAGATCCGAATGGCTCTAAAAGTCATGTCTTCAAGATTGCCAATTGGCGTTGGAACGATATATAATTTTGACATAATTATTTGTAAAATGTGAAATGAGAATAGTGAAAAGGATTATGAGAATTTCTTCTCAATAATTTCAAGAAAACGTTCTGCGTAATCGTCTTTTCCTTCCCAATTATTGTAATCCGGTTTTACCATATTTTCTATAAATTCTTTGGCTTCGCTGTAAGAATCAAAAGTTAAAAGCTGATTTAAAACACGGCTGTAATCTTCTGTACTGTTTCCGAAAAGATTTTTTGTAAATGCGATTCTGTCATTCAGATCAATGTGAAAACCTTTTGCCAGTTTATCATTTAAACTCACAGGTTTTGATGTTGACGGAGTTTCAAGAATGGCGGTTTCCAACTTTTTATCTTCCTCTTTTTCTTCTTTAAAATCGTGGATTGAAGGGGCTTTTACCGGAGGAATTGCCTCAAAACTATCTACTTTAACAAATTGAGGATCTGCATAATTAACCCCTAAAATATCCTGTAGAGAAATAATTGGTTTTGATGGAGATTCGATTTTTGGTTCCTCCTTAATTTCTTCTTTAATTTCTTCTTTCACTTCCGGAGCTTCTAATTCGAAAGCAGGTTTAAAGTCCGGAATTGGTTTCAGGTCGTTCACGGTTGTAAATGAAAGTTCTTCAACTATATTCTTTTCTTCTGTCTTTTCAACTTCTGCTTCGGGCTGAGGTTCAATAATTTCGGCTAAGATCGGTTCAGTTTTTTCTTCAGGCTGATTTTCTATTTCTGCCGTAAACGGCTCCGTAATTTCAGAAATTGGTTCAGCGGCCTCCACAACTTCCGCTAGCTCTTCTTCTGACCTTTCAGTTTCATAAGATTCTTCAAGTGCAATTACTTGTTCTGCTGCCGGTGTTTCGATTTCGATTAATGCCGGAATTTTATCTTCTTCTCTTTCAAAGATAGTTTCGAGTTCGGTATGAATTTCGGTTTGCCCGATTGTTGGTTTTAAACCCTCGAAATTTTCATCGACAAATTTCAATACCGCTAATTTCTCATATAATTTCTGAGTTTCAAGGTACAATTGATTGATATCGGATTTATTTTTAAGTTTTAAAATTCGATGTGCAATGCTGATTAAATCGGCTTCCAATTTTTTTTTCATAACTGTTGAAATTATAGTGAATAAGGTATTTTAGTGTATTTAATGTCTGAATGTCTCTATTCTAAAGGGAATTCAAAGAATAATTTTTTATTTCTGTTAATAAGCTGTAGTAAATCTACGATTTGATAAAAATTTTCTACTTTTGAAAAAATGTAAAACAGCACATTTTTACATCTGTTTATTACCAGTACAAAGTAATAAAAACTATTCATTTTTAAAGGCAGAAAAATACAAAATGTTTCTCGAAAATACAGTAAATCACAAAGAACAATTTGGGTGGATTGAAGTTATTTGTGGATCAATGTTTTCGGGTAAGACCGAGGAATTAATCCGCAGACTTAAACGCGCCCAGTTTGCCAAACAGCGAGTTGAAATTTTTAAACCTGCTATTGATACCCGATATCATGATGAAATGGTTGTGTCTCACGATGCAAACGAAATTCGCTCAACACCGGTTCCTGCAGCTGCCAATATTCTGATTCTGGCGCAAGGCTGCGATGTGATAGGTATTGACGAAGCACAATTTTTTGATGACGAAATTATTACTGTGTGTAATGATTTGGCCAATCAGGGAATTCGTGTAATCGTGGCTGGTCTGGATATGGATTTTAAAGGAAATCCGTTTGGGCCAATGCCGGGACTTATGGCGACAGCAGAATATGTAACAAAAGTTCACGCCGTTTGTACCAGAACGGGAAATCTGGCCAATTACAGTTTTAGAAAAACAGCCAGTGATAAATTAGTGATGCTCGGAGAAACCGAAGAATATGAGCCGCTTAGCCGTGCAGCGTATTTTAATGCAATGAAAAAAAATCAGGAAAAGTAGCGGAACTTAAAAGAGAGTTTTTAGCATTAACTGAAATCGAAAACAAAATGAGAAAACAGAATATTTTATTACTGGTTATAGTTGCAATCGCAGTCGCTGTGGCTGTTTATTTTCAGTTTTACCTTTCTAAAAATGCCACTGAAGTAAAGACAGAGGTGAGCGAATTAGTTGAAAAGTACAATAAAAGCTGTCCGCTGAATATTCAGGAAGGCATTCGCTTAGATAGTGTAAATCTGCCGGAAGAAAGAGCGGTTCAATACAATCTGACATTATTAAATGTAATAAAAGAAACTGCTGAGATCAATGTAATTCAGGAGGAAATCAAAAAAAGCCTATTAAGTACGGCTAAAGCAAACCCTGGACTTCAGGTTTTTAGAGATAATGATTATACTTTGATTTATCATTACAGCGATAAGAAAAAAGTGTTTTTGTTTGATGTGAAGATATTACCTGATCAGTATAAGTAGATTTAAATATTGTAAAAAACAACCCGACAGATTTCAAGTCTGTCGGGTTATTTTTTTGTACGGATAAATTTTTAAATTTGCACGTATAAAATAAAAGTTATGGATGCAAAATTGACATTGAAGCTAAATAAAAATGTGATTGAAAAAGCGAAGATTTATGCTGCGGAACATCATCATAGTTTATCACTTTTGATTGAAAATTATCTAAAAACTATTATAGAAAAAGCTAATCAGAAAAATGAATTAGAAATAAGCTCTTTTGTAAAAAGCCTCGCGATAGGGAAAGGAAAAATTGCAAATGATTTTGATTATAAAAAAGACAGGCTTGATTATTTATCTGAAAAATATAAATAGATGAAATTGTTTTTAGGTACAAATGTTCTTATTGATTTGATAGGTAAGCGTGAACCTTTTTTCAAAGAAATAGCTATTATTGCTTCATTTGCAGAAAATAAAAAAATCAGATTAGTTTCGTCATCATTGTCTTTTGTAAACACTGTGTATGTTATTTCAAAAGAAGTTGAAAAGAAAGATTGTTTTAGAAACGCTTCAGAAATTTCGTTTTATTTGTGAGGTTTCTGATATTGATGAAATTGTTATTGATAAAAGTCTTATCTCAAATTTTAATGATTTTGAAAATGCTGTTGAATATTTTAGTGCCTTGCATCATAAGAGTGACGTAATTATAACACGTAATAAAAAAGATTTTAAAAACTCTGAAATTTCAGTTTTAACCCCTACAGAATTTTTAGCCACCATAAAAGAATAAAACCCGACAGATCTAAAATTTGTCGGGTTTTTATAAAAATCTAAATTTTCTTTCTCATTCTTGCAACCGGAATATCCAATTGCTCGCGGTATTTTGCAATAGTTCTTCTCGCAATAGGATATCCTTTTTCTTTTAAGATTTCTGCTAATTGATCGTCTGGCAAAGGTTTCTTTTTATCTTCTTCCTCAATAGTATTTTTAAGAATCTTTTTGATTTCTAATGTCGAAACATCTTCTCCCTGATCATTTTTCATCGCTTCAGAGAAGAATTCTTTAATCAGCTTTGTTCCGTATGGCGTTTCAACATACTTACTGTTGGCAACACGTGAAATAGTCGAAATGTCCAAACCAACCATATCCGCAATATCTTTTAAGATCATAGGTTTTAGTTTGGTTTCGTCACCGTCTAAGAAATATTCTTCCTGATAGTGCATAATCGCATTCATCGTTACAAATAAAGTCTCCTGACGTTGTCTGATTGCATCGATAAACCATTTTGCCGAATCCAGTTTTTGTTTGATAAACTGCACTGCATCTTTCTGTGCAGTCGATTTATCGCGGGATTCCTTATAAGTCTGCATCATTTCCTGATAATCTTTAGAAACGTGCAGGGAAGGTGCATTTCTTCCGTTTAAGGTCAGTTCTAATTCTCCGTCCACAATCCTGATGGCAAAATCGGGAACTACATTTTCTGTAACTTTATTATTTCCTGTAAAAGATCCTCCGGGTTTTGGATTTAGTCTTTCAATTTCGTGAATTGCTTTTTTAAGCTGTTCGTTTGAAACGCTGTATTTTTGAAGCAGTTTATCGTAATGTTTCTTAGTAAAAGCATCAAACTGGTTTTCAATAATATCAATTGCTAAATCAACATATTCTGTTGGTGTTTTATGTTTTAACTGAAGCAGTAGGCATTCCTGTAAATCGCGCGCACCAACTCCCGAAGGTTCCAGTTCGTGGATCACGGTCATCATCTTTTCTACCATTGCTTCATCAGTGTAAATTCCCTGAGTAAAAGCCATGTCGTCTACAATATCCGGAATGCTTCTTCGAATATAACCCATGTCATCAATACTTCCAACAAGGAATTCAGCGATTTCTCGCTCTTCATCATTCAGTATAAAAGTATTCAGCTGATTGATTAAATCCTGATGAAAGCTTATCGGCGCAGCAAAAGGTGTCTCGCGTTCTTCTTCGTCTCCATAATTATTAACCTGAGTTTTATAATCCGGAGTATCATCGTCGCTTAGATATTCGTCAATGTTAATGTCGTCTGCTTCGATTCTGTCCGATTCTGCATCATCATAATCATCGTAGTCTTCATTAGCAAATTCATCAGCTTCGTATTCTTCTTCTTTTCCGGCTTCAAGCGCCGGATTTTCGTTCATTTCTTCTAATAAACGTTGTTCAAAAGCTTGCGTAGGCAATTGAATTAACTTCATCAGCTGGATTTGCTGTGGAGATAATTTTTGGGATAATTTTAAATTTAAAAATTGCTTGAGCATTTGTTTTTGTTAAAAGTTTCAAGTTTCAGGTTTCAAGTTGCTCAACTGAACGGCAAAACTGAAAACTGAAACTTGAAACAAATTTTATAATTTTTAGTTCAAGTCCCAATAACCTGAAACTTGAAACCTGAAACTTGAAACCTGAAACTTTCTAACTTCTTAGAACTCTGCGCTACCCGGAGTTCTCGGGAAAGGAATTACGTCTCTAATATTTGTCATTCCTGTAACAAACAATACCAGACGCTCGAAACCTAAACCGAAACCTGCGTGTGTTGCAGAACCAAATCTTCTGGTGTCTAAATACCAGTATAATTCTTCTTTATCAATTCCAAGTGCTTCCATTTTCTGAACCAAAACATCATAACGTTCTTCTCTCTCAGAACCACCAACAATTTCTCCAATTCCTGGGAAAAGGATATCCATGGCACGAACGGTTTCTCTTCCAGGTTCTGTGTTGTCGTTCAAACGCATGTAAAAAGCTTTAATGTTTGCTGGGTAATCGTATAAAATTACTGGGCATTTAAAGTGTTTTTCCACTAAATAACGTTCGTGTTCAGATTGTAAATCTGCTCCCCATTCGTTGATTAGGTAACTGAATTTTTTCTTTTTATTTGGAGTTGAATCTCTTAAAATATCAATAGCTTCTGTATAAGAGACACGTTTGAAGTTGTTCTCTAAAACAAAGTTTAATTTTTCCAGCAAACTCATTTCGCTTCTTTCGGCCTGTGGTTTAGATTTTTCTTCTTCTAAAAGTCTTCCTTCTAAAAATTTCAAGTCATCCTTACAGTTGTCTAAAGCATATTTAATTACGTACTGAATAAAATCTTCAGCCAAATCCATGTTGTCGTCAAGATCGTTGAAAGCAACTTCTGGCTCGATCATCCAGAATTCTGCCAGGTGACGAGAAGTGTTTGAATTTTCTGCTCTAAACGTTGGTCCAAAAGTATAAATCTGACCCAAAGCCATTGCAAAAGTTTCTCCTTCTAATTGTCCCGAAACCGTTAAGTTAGTATGTTTTCCGAAGAAATCTTGTTTGAAATCAATGTTTCCTTCTTCATTTTTTGGCAAGTTATCCAAAGGCAGAGAGGTTACCTGAAACATTTCTCCAGCACCTTCAGCATCAGCACCAGTAATAATTGGTGTGTTTACATAGACAAAACCTTTTTCCTGAAAATATTTGTGAACTGCAAATGACAATACCGAACGCACACGCATAATCGCACCAAAAGCGTTTGTACGAACACGTAAATGTGCTTTCTCTCTTAAAAACTCTAAACTTGGTCTGTTTCTTAATTGAATTGGATAAGCTTCTGCATCAGAATCTCCTAAAATTTCAATTTTAGAAACCTGAATTTCATATTTCTGTCCCGCACCTTTACTTTCTACCAAAGTTCCAATAACTGAAATTGAAGCACTAGTCGTGATTCTTTTTAAAATTTCTTCCGGTGTATTTTCAAAATCAACAACACATTGTATATTATTAATGGTAGAACCGTCATTAAGCGCGATGAACTGATTATTTCTAAAAGTTCTCACCCATCCTTTTGCATTCACTTCCTGTAGCGTCGTCGTACTGTTTAATAAGTCTTTAACCTTTGTGTGTTTCATTTTAATTTTAGATTTTAGATTGCTGATTTTAGATTAAATAGAATCAGTATTTTTTATATCGAATTGCAAATATAAACGATAATAATTAATTTTTGAAGCTGTTTCCTGCTCTTCGCTGTATCTTTCTATTTTTAAAGAAAAAATAGAAAGGATGTCTCCCGAAACTTCGGGACGATCGGGGCTAGGGCACTCGTTTTAAAAAGAAGTAATTTTTATTTTTTTGTCATTTCGACGAAGGAGAAATCACACTCGGGATTCCGCAATCAAGAAAAAATTAATTGATCTTTAATTTCCTTGGGAATTTGATCTTTTTCTTCTATTTTTTGGTAAATATTAAATGCTTTTTTTTTCATCTTTTCGTCTTTCTTTTCTTCAGAAACTTTTAAAAGTGAAAGAGAGTAATAAATCTTAAAATTCAAATCTTTTTTATAAGACGCATAAACTTTTTCTAAATTTTCTAATGCTTCATTGTGTTTACTATTCAGTGAAAGTAAAATCCCTTTTAGATAAAATACATCATCTTTTACTTTTGGATTTATGTCTTTGTATTTTTCTATAGCAATATTAATGTTTTCCAGTCCTTTTTCATAATCGCCAATGATTGGCGATGTAAGTGCGAATCCGTAATATCCTTCAGCATTTTCAGGAAATAATTTAATTATTTCAGTATATTTTTTTCTGGCAATTCTCACCGTTTTTTCATTACCATATTTTAGACACTCTGCAGCTAAATTGGTTTTAAATTCAAGAGATTTGTTATAAGAACTATCTGCTGCCATATATAAAACAAGTGCATTTTTGTCGCCTAATAATCTTAAGGTATATCCTGCAAAAAATAAAGCATCACAAAATGTTGTATCTTTTTTATATGCATCAAAAAAAATATTTGACGTAATCTTAAGGTATTTTTTATTTAAAGATTTATTTAGATAAAGAATTTCAATCCCATCCTTAAAAATTTTCATTGCCTCAGGATTTTGAGATTTGCAGTATAAATTTTTGCCCTCAAAATAATTTTGAGAAAATGTGAAATTGATACTCAATATAAGAATTGCCAAGATTATCCTTTTCATACTTAGTTGACTTTTTATTCGTGTTAATTAATAAGCCACGAATTAACGAATAAAAACAATAATTCGTGAATTCGTGGCGAATATCTTTACAGATAAAATTACTTCTCCAAATTCTCCAATTCCTCTTTTTTAGTTTTCTTCTTTTCAAAAGTCAAAACCAAAGAAGGCAGAACAACCAGGTTCGCAAACATTGCAAACGCCAAAGTACAGGAAATTAATCCGCCTAGTGCAATTGTTCCGCTAAAGCTTGACAATGTAAATGTCGCAAACCCTAAAATCAAAACCACCGAAGTGTAAAAAGTACTGATTCCTGTTTCTCTTAAAGCACTAAAAACAGATTTTTTAACTTTTCCGCCGCTCTGAATAAAGTCATGACGGTATTTTGCCATAAACTGAATTGCATTATCCACAGAAATTCCGAACGCAATACTAAATACCAATATCGTTGATGGTTTTAACGGAATCCCGAAGTAGCCCATCAATCCTGACGTAATACAAAGTGGTAAAATATTTGTAATTACCGAGGCCAAAACCATTTTAAAAGAACGGAATAAATACAGCATTAGAACTGCAATGGTTAAGATTGCAAAAATCAGCGATTCGATTAGGTTATCGACCAAATAAGATGTTCCTTTCTGGAACACCAGTGCTTTTCCGGTAACGGTAACTTCAAAACGGTCTTTTGGGAAAATTTCATCAATTTTATTGTGCAGTTTTTTCTCGACTTTCGCCATTTCATCTGTTCCGATATCTTTCATGAAAGTGGTAATTCTGGCATATTGTCCAGTCGAATCTACATACGCTTTCATTAAATTTTCCTTGCTGTTTTTAGTCGCATTTTTCGCGTAACTTAAAATAAAAGTCTGCTCCTGCGAAGTCGGTAATTGGTAGTATTCCGGATTTCCGTTGTAGAAAGCCTGTTTAGAATATTTAACCAGATTGACGATAGAAACTGGTTTTGCCAGTTCCGGAATTTCAGAAATTGTATTTTGCAGTTCGTCCATTTTACGAATGGTAGAAGCTTTCATAACACCTTTTTTCTTTTTGGTGTTAATCATGATTTCCAACGGCATAACTCCGTTAAACTCCTTTTCGTAAAATAAAATATCTTTAAAGAAAGAAGCACTTTTTGGCATTTCTCCAATGAGACTTCCCGAAACTTTCATTTGAGAAACTCCAATTATACTAAAGACCAAAAGCAATCCGTAAATAATGTAAACGTATTTTCTTTTCGTTTTAACCAAATTTTCAACCACATTCAGTAAAGTTGAAATATAGGTTTTGGTGAGGTGATACAGATGTTTTTCTTTCGGCAAAGGCAGAAAACTGTAAATAATCGGCACAATAAAAAGTGTCAGTAAGTAAACAGAAATCACGTTGATGGAAGTTACCAGACCGAACTCAAAAAGCAAATCATTTCCGGTTATCATAAACGTTGCAAAACCAATTGCTGTTGTCAGATTGGTCATTAAGGTTGAAACCCCAATTTTTGAAATAATACGTTGCAAAGCTTTTGCCTGATTGTTATGCAATTTGATTTCCTGCTGGTATTTATTAATCAGAAAAATACAGTTTGTAATTCCGATTACGATAATCAGCGGCGGAATAATAGCCGTCAAAATCGTGATTTTATAACCAAATAATCCAAGCGTTCCAAATGACCAGATTACGCCGACAATTAAAATACAAATCGAAATAAAAGTGGCTCTGAACGAACGGAAAAAGAAAAAGAAAATTAAGGAAACAGTAAACAAAGCCGCGCCGATAAAAAGACCGATTTCGCCTTTCATGTCGTTTGCATTAATCGTTCTGATGTAAGGCATTCCGGAAACTTTTAGGTCAATACCAGTAGTTTTTTCAAACTTATCAATTTTCGGAACTAAATTCTCCAGTATAAAAGTCTTTCTCTGTGCCGTATTTACTAAAGCCTTGTTCATGTAAATCGCAGAACGCACGCTCCCGCTTTCCTTATTGAATAATAATCCTTCGTAAAAAGGAAGATTGTGGAATAAATCGAATTGCACCTTTTTTAAGTAAGCCGGATCAAGTGTTTTCTTTTGATCGATAAAGGGTGAAAGAACAAATTTTTCGTTAACTGTATCTTTTTCCAGTTTTTTTAAATCATTTAAAGAAACAACCAGATCAACTTCCTTTGATTTTTTTAAACCTGTCATCAACTCGTTCCATGCGGCATAATTTTTTGGAGTAAAGAATTTTGGATCTTTAAAACCAATAACCACAAGGTTTCCTTCTTCGCCAAACTTATCTAAGAATTTCTGATAATCTTTGTTTGCAGCATGATCTTTTGGAAGCAGGTTTGCTTCGGTATACGTCATTGAAAGGTTTTTCCACTGATAACCAAGGAAAATGGTCAAAGCAGAAAGTATAACCAGAATTATTATTCTGTTTTTCAGTATGATTCGGGCCAGTTTTTCCCAGAATCCAACTTGAATTGCGTTTTTCATAAAATCTTTAAAAAATGGTTGCAAATGTAGTGAAAAGCGCTCGAAATCTTATACAAAGGTTTGTATTTTACTTAATGTTAACACAAATGTGAAACCTGATTCTTTTCGATAATTTTCGTGTTTTTACAGATTAATCAATAGCTTTTCTCATATTTGTACCTGATTTGCCGCAATGAGACAAATGCACATATAACTAAATAGAAATCATGAAGGAAAGCAATTCTATAACATTTATTTTCTTAGCCATAATTCTGTTGCTGATTGTGCTTATTGGTCTGATGTTTTTTCAGTTAATGAAAGCCAAAAAAGCAAAAGAGGATGTGGAGCAAAGTTTTTACGCACTCGAACTGAAAGTTAACGATCTGCAATTGGAAACTTTAGAGTCTAAATTAAATCCGCATTTGTTTAAGAATATTCTAAATTCAATTCAGTCTCATGCCTATCAGACTTACTTTGCTTTGGATAAACTCGCGAATGTCCTGGATTATATTTTATATGAAAGCAAAAAAAAGTTTGTTACCGCCAAAGAAGAAATTGATTTTGCCTTGAATCTAATCGAAATCAATAAAATTAAAGTGAGTCCGCTTTTTGAGTTGAAAGTGAAAAAGAACATTAACGAAGAAGATAAATTATACGAGCAGCCTCTTTTAGCTCCTCTGATTTCTATTGATTTAATCGAAAATGCTTTTAAACATGCGGATCTTCAAAGTGCAGATGCTTTTATTTCGGTTGTTTTTGAATTTAAAGACAATGCTTTTTTTATGACGGTTTCTAATAAAATATCAGATAAAAAAGTACTTAAAAAAGAACGGGGCGGTTTTGGACATGCAACACTCGAACATCGACTTAGAATTATTTACAAAAATAATTTTAAACTGGAACGTTTTGTAGAAAACGACGTTTACATTGCTCACTTAAAAATTGATTTACTTGAATACAAAACTGAAATGCTTACTGCTGGATGATGAACTTCCGGGTTTGACTTATCTTAAAATGCTTTGCGAACAAATTCATGAAGTAGAAATTGTGAAGACGTTTAACAATCCCGAAAAGCTTTTGGCTGAAATTCCGGAACTTGAATTTGATTTGCTCATTTCAGATATCGAAATGCCAGGAATCGACGGGCTTCATCTTGCCTCAATGCTGGAAAATAAATTAGTCATATTCTGTACGGCTTACAAAGAGTATGCAGCCGAAGCATTTAACATTGATGCGGTCGATTATATTACAAAACCGGTAAAACTGGATCGGCTTCAAAAAGCGTTTTCCAAAGCATTTGAGCGTTTTAATAAACCGGAAACTGCCAAAAAATTTATGCAGCTAAATACAGATAAAGGAAAAACATTATTGTATTTCGGTCAGATTCTTTACATAAAAACCGCAATTAGCGATAGTCGTGACAAAACAGTCTTACTGCAGGACGGCAGTTTTTTGAATTTAAAAAACATTAAATTTGATACCCTTTTACAGGAATTGCCGGATGCCGATTTTTGTCGTATCAATAAAAAAGAAATTGTGGCTGTCAGAGCCATTAAATTTTTCAATCACAATGAAATTGTATTGCACCATTTAGAGAAAAACGATAAAAACACCACGCTTTTACTAACCGAAACCTATCGTGCTGATTTTTTGAAAAAGGTGAAATTATAAGTTATTACAAAGTTTTTCCATCTTATTACATACTTTGAAAATTAGCTTTAAAATTGCTTTTTCACGTAAAACCGACTTCTGATATTTGCCCAATAATTTTAAAAAATGGGTTATGAATAACTTTAAAAACTCCATATTCTACATCACGGTAATCGGTGGATTTACCGCTTTAATATATTGGATAATCTCTCAGGGTGCGTCGCTGGAAGTGGGACGAAATGTTGCTGTTAAACAAACAGAAAGTAACCACTGGAATGATTTTCTTCATTCCATGATCGACAATTTACAGCATCCGCTGGCGATTTTGCTGGCTCAGATTGTCACCATTATTTTAGTTGCCCGATTATTTGGATGGTTTTTTAGAAAAATAGGACAGCCGTCTGTAATTGGAGAAATGATCGCCGGAATTGTGCTCGGACCTTCTTTAGTCGGCATGTATTTTCCGGAATTTTCAGCAGCTTTATTTCCAAAAGAGTCATTAGGAAATCTTCAGTTTTTAAGTCAGATAGGTTTAATTCTTTTCATGTTCGTAATCGGAATGGAATTAGATTTGAAAGTATTGAAAAATAAAGCGCACGATGCCGTCGTAATTAGTCACGCAAGTATTGTAATTCCGTTTGCTTTAGGATTGGTTCTGGCCTATTTTATTTACGGAACTTTTGCTCCCGACGGAGTTGCTTTTTCTTCTTTCGGATTGTTTATGGGAATCGCAATGAGTATTACCGCTTTTCCGGTTTTGGCCAGAATCGTGCAGGAGCGAGGTCTTCAAAAAACAAAATTGGGAACTATTGCCATTACCTGCGCCGCAGCAGATGATATTACGGCATGGTGTATTCTGGCAGTTGTAATTGCAATTGTAAAAGCAGGTTCTCTTACCAGCTCACTTTATGTAATTGGCCTTGCGATTTTGTATGTAATTATTATGTTAAAAATTGTTCGTCCGTTTTTGAAACGTGTCGGCGATTTAAATGCCACCCGCGAAAGTTTGAACAAACCCGTTGTTGCCATTTTCTTTATTACACTTTTAATTTCTTCTTATGCTTCAGAATTAATTGGAATTCATGCATTATTTGGTGCTTTCCTTGCCGGAGCTATTATGCCGGAGAATAATAAGTTCAGAAATATTTTTATCGAAAAAGTAGAAGATGTTTCTATCATCGTTTTATTACCACTGTTCTTCGTGTTTACAGGTTTGCGTACACAAATAGGCTTATTAAATGATCCTGAATTATGGAAAGTTACCGGTTTGATTATCCTGGTTGCCGTAGTTGGTAAATTCTTCGGAAGTGCTTTGGCCGCCAAATTTGTGGGTCAGAATTGGAAAGACAGTCTGGCAATTGGTGCCTTAATGAATACACGCGGTTTAATGGAATTGGTGGTACTGAATATCGGTTACGATTTGGGCGTGTTGTCCACAGAAATTTTTACCATGATGGTAATTATGGCGTTAATTACGACTTTTATGACGGGGCCGGCTTTAGACTTTATCGGATTTATTTTTAAAGATAAAATTGCAAGCGTTGTACCTCAGGAAATCGGAAATAAAAGTAAATTCAAAATTTTGCTGTCTTTTGCGACGCCGGAAAGAGGTAAAAAATTGTTGAAAATAGCCAATAGTTTAGTTAAAAAGCAGTCTGATAATTCGATTGTGACCGCGATGCATTTATCATTAAGTACAGAAATTCATTCTTTTGATGTAAAAGACCACGAAAGAAAAATGCTGTTGCCGGTTATAGAAGAATCTGAAAAACTGAATCAAAACATGGTGAGCCTCTTTAAAGTAACTAATGATATTGATACCGATATTGTAGATACGGCAAATCATGGCGAATACGATTTACTGTTAATTGGTTTGGGACAATCTATTTTTGACGGAACGCTTCTTGGAAAAATTTTAGGATTCACAACCAGAATCGTAAACCCGGATCGTTTGATTGATAAATTTACCGGAAAAGAAGGATTGTTTGAGAATTCTCCTTTCGACGAGAGAACGCGTCATATTATTGCAAAAAGTAAAATGCCGGTCGGGATTTTTATTGATAAAGAATTTGAGGAAATCAATCAGGTTTTTATGCCGATTTTTGACCCGGATGATGCTTTCTTAATTGATTACGCTAAAAAGTTAATCAACAATAACGGTTCTCAGATTACAGTTCTGAATGCGGGAGCAGAAGCAAAGAATACACGTGAGATTCAGGAAAGTATTCGTTCGATCGAGCAAATAGCTCCGAATCATATCATGATTATGAATGACAGAACGATTAAAAAGGAGTTTTTAGAATCACAAAATTTGATGATCATTAGCTTAGAAAGCTGGAAAAAACTAATCGAGTCTCAAAGCATCTGGCTGAATAATACGCCATCAGTTCTGATTTTGAAACCATAAAATTTTAAAAGAAATCAATGCTAAAAATCCAAATTCCAACCTTACGGAATTTGGATTTTTTTGTTATCTAAAAGGAACTAAGAATCAAGTTGTACCTTAGATTTGCAAAGATTTTAAGCTGGAATTTTAATTTGGAAATTTAATTTTACAATCCCAGATCCAAAACATAAGAAATCTTAACCGCAATATTATCTTCAAATTTCAATAACTGATTTGGTCCATAACGATAGAATCCGCCAATTCCAAAACCTTTAAAAATTTTGTTTAATTCGACACCCGATTCAAAATAACCTTTATCCAGTGTTTTATAAGCTGGCCCCACATGCTGTTCCGGATTTTCCATATTTCCCCACGCCATTCGGGTCACCAAAACCAAAGATGGACGCACTTTCTTCAGGATTCGAATTCGGTCAAAGCCATGCTTAATTTGAAACATTAGATACTGACTCGAGAAGAATTCATTAAAAAACATCGTTTCAAAAGCATTTCTTCCAGAAAAAGTAATACGCTGAAAAACCGTTTCTTTGGTCAGATTGTTTGGTGCTGTATTGTACAAATGTGTAATGGGTACATCGCCCATTGCAAATCCTCCCTGTAAAAGCAAACTCGTTTTCTGACGGTTTAGATATTGCTTTTCGTACTCTGCTTTAAAGTCGATTTTACTAAAAGTGAAATCATTACCTAATACATTAGGCAACGATTGTGTGTATTGAAAAGTAAATCTTGGAAATCGTTTTTCGGCTTCATTTATTCCCGTCGGAGTCTGCATGAAATTGCTAAAAGGCGCCCAAACCAGAGAAGCCATAACAGTCGTCATGGTATAACTTGAATACAGTTTACCATCAAAATTAAAGAGATAATCAAATTTTGGTTCAATATAATTTCTTGAAATTTCCAGCACCGCTTCCGTTTTCGGAATAAATTTAGTCTGAATGTTTGCCCTCCAGCCTGTATATTCGTAAAAAGTACTAATATTAATTGGCCGCGGGTCATAAATTTTAAAGACACGTTTGTCTACGGCAAAAACTGTGCTGGCTATTTCCCGTACATCATCTGCATAATACGCGTTAAGCCATGTATTGGTGTGTTTGTCCAGTAAAACTCCGCCACCGGCACTATATTTAAAGACACCATCTTTTGTTCCGTATGCCGTATAGCTTTCCAGACGAAAATTTTTAGAAAAACGATCATTTGTAATTCCGCCCAGACCAATTCGAAAACCTTCATAATTATTGAAACTTATGATTTTTTTCAAATCTAAATCTACAGGTCCAATCGGATAAAATCCGTTGATAATTTTACGGCCAATTCCCAAGCGTTTTTCCACACGATTACTTACAGAAAGGCTGTCGAGTAATAAATACGTTTTCTGGCTTTTTAAATCCAGATTTTCTTTTCGGTAAGCTTCCCAGAAATTTTCGGGCTTTTTAGCAGCGTCGTCATTAACTTCCATGTAAAGCGAAGGATTTTTAATGGGTGTTGCTGTGTTTACAAGAATGTCAAAACTATTACTTTCCGAAAGCAGATAAGTGAAATCTGAACCGCCTTTTTTTCGGGGTTCAAAATTCTCCTCTACATCGCCGTCGAACTGAATAGTTCCTCCGAGAATTTTAATGTCATCGTCATTTTTGCCTTTCACGATTTTAAACGTCGTGTTGCTCTGAAACCAGATTTTTTCTTTCGGAATATATTCAAATTCATGAATACCGCTAATGTCCAGAACACCTTTAATACGCATTACGGCTTTAGCAACAGCGAAATTTTCTTTATCAATATACAAAACACCTTCCAGACCCGATGTTCTGCGTTTGTGCTTGTTTTTAAAATAAATCATATATGTGTCCCTGCCTCTGATGCTTACAGTATCCAGCAATTTATAATTGTAAGTTGAAGGCGCACCATTTGCGATTGGGTTTTCATATTTGGTTTCAAACAATTCGTATTTATTATCATAAATAGAAATTGACTGAAGACTGAAAGCCAGTACTTCATAAATAGGTTGTTTGAAACCCGCCATTTTGGTTCCCAGAACCGTTTCTTTTAATTTGTTGTTCCCAAATTGATATTGCGAAACTTTTTCTGTTTGAAACAAATGCTGTTTGCTTACAATTTCCTTGAATTTATAATCAGAAGAATCAATGTTGATGCTCTTTTTGTTTAAATCTTTATAGGTCGCCGAAGAGTCGATTCTGCCGTCAATGGAGTCAGGATTGGCGGTTACGATAAGTTTATTATAGGTTTTGTACTCAAAATTATTGAGCTTTTTCTGCGGATCGTTTGCCGATTTACTGGCAATTACTTTTCTGATTAAGGTTAAAGCCGGGTTTTCATTATTGACAACTACTTCTTTTAAATCGTCTGTTTGCTGTGAAAGCGAAATCGCGTAAAATTTTTTAGTAGTGATTAACGCAATAGTTTTGGTTTGAAAACCAATATAGGAAACCTTAAGCGATGTAGCAGAAGAACTAATTTTGAAAATAAATTTGCCATCAACATCTGTAATGGTATTGTTGTTTTCGGAGGTCGTAATGGTGGCAAACGGAAGAGGTTTGTTGTTTGAATCGGTTACGATACCGTTTATTTGAAATTGCGCCTGAAGAGTAAGCGTGAAAAACAAAGTCAAAAAACAAAATAGCTTCATACAGAATGATATAGTTTCAAAAACGAAAGGATTTTAATTTTCGTATGCAAAAATAAGAATAAAAAAATCCGTCTGATGCAATTAACCAGACGGATTTCTATTTTTATCTCAAATCTTACTTATACTTTCATGATTTCAGCCTCCTTAGCGACCAATAATTCATCGATTTTTTTAATGTAAGCGTTTGTTAAGTTCTGAACTTCTTCTTCTGCCGATTTGCAGATATCCTCAGATGTACCTTCTTTTTCAAGTTTTTTGATGTCGGTATTAGCATCTTTACGGGAATTACGAATACCAATTTTAGCATCTTCAGCTTCAGATTTTGCCTGTTTTGCCAAATCACGACGTCGCTCTTCTGTTAAAGGCGGAACGCTGATGATGATCATATCGCCATTGTTCATCGGATTAAACCCGATATTAGCGATCAAAATAGCTTTTTCAATTGCCTGCAGCATGTTTCTTTCAAACGGCTGTAAGGTAATTGTTCTTGCATCAGGAACACTAATTTTAGATACCTGAGAAAGCGGAGTTGCAGATCCGTAATAATCTACAAAAACACCTCCAAGCATTGCCGGAGAAGCTTTTCCTGCGCGAATGTTTAAGAATTCTTTCTCTAAGTGTGCAATAGTACCATTCATCGATTCCTCAGTACTTTCTAAAATAAAGTCTATTTCTTCAGTCATTTTATTTCGATTTTTAGATTTTTAGACAATTAGATTTTCAGACTTTAAAAATCAATAATCTAATTTACTATCTAATATAATTTATTTTTTATTTTAAATGAACTTCTGAGAATCTGAAAAAAGAATCCACGAAGTCTGACTTTCTACGAAGTCTAATTAATCTACATTTACCAGCGTTCCTATATTATCGCCTGCACAAATTTTCAATAGATTACCTATTGTATTCATATCAAAAACTACTATTGGCAATCTGTTTTCCTGGCTTAAAGTAAATGCTGTGGTATCCATTACATTTAATCCCTTTTTGATCACATCATCAAAAGAAATAAAATCAAATTTAATAGCAGCAGCATTTTTTTCCGGATCAGAATCATAAACTCCGTCAACACGTGTTCCTTTTAAAATAACATCTGCATTAATTTCAATTCCTCTTAAAACCGCAGCTGTATCTGTTGTAAAATAAGGATTTCCTGTACCTGCTCCAAAAATTACAATTCTTCCTTTTTCAAGATGGCGGTCTGCTCTTCTTTTAATGTACGGTTCTGCAATAGACTCCATTTTTAAAGCAGTTTGCAAACGCGTTTTCATTCCTTTATCTTCAAGGGCGCCTTGTAAAGCCATTCCGTTAATAACCGTTGCCAGCATTCCCATATAATCGCCCTGCACTCTGTCCATTCCGGCACTTGCACCTGCAACGCCTCTAAATATATTTCCTCCTCCAATAACAATGGCAATTTCTACTCCTTTGTCGTGAATCTGCTTGATCTCATCAGCATATTCGGCTAATCTTTTCGGGTCAATACCATATTGTAAATCACCCATTAGCGCTTCGCCGCTAAGTTTTAGAAGAATTCTTTTATATTTCATAAGTGTGTTGCGTTAATTTGTGCAAATATAGACATATTCTGATTTTTAGAAATAGTGTTTGCAAAAAATTATTAGTACGTTGCTTATAGAGTTTATTACTCCGATTGATTTTTGTCATAATGTGACAAATATCATTCTCAGCGTCTTTTCAAATTTTGTATTTTTATAATTCCAAAATAAACAACAAAATATGAAAAGCATCGTAGCCAAAGCGTTATTCAATAGTTACTCCTATATTGAATATAGAAAATTAGTAACCGATTTATTATCGGAAGGAAAATCGACAGGGAATGAGCAGTCTGAAAGCCTCACCAATTACTCCAAACTGAATGAAGCAAGGATGAACAGACTCGAAAAAACCATCATCGTTTCTGATACTGTTGCTGAAAAACTTCAAAATCTCGATAATCATTATATCTGGCTTGTACTTTCGGAAGGCTGGTGCGGAGATGCAGCACAGATTCTGCCCATATTAAATAAAATGGCTTTGGTTTCTAATAAAAAAATAGATTTAAGAATTGCGCTTCGTGATCAAAATGATGATTTGATGAGTCAGTACTTAACCAATAACGGAAAAGCGATTCCGAAATTAATTGTAATCTGCAAAGAAGCCGGAATTGTAAGAGCAGACTGGGGTCCGAGACCAAAAGGCGCAACAGAACTAATGGCAAATTATAAAAGGGAATTTGGTGTTATTGATGAAAAAATAAAAACAGATCTTCAGTTATGGTATTTGGCAGATAAAGGCATTTCTGTTCAGGAAGAATTGCTGGACATTATGGAAAATATAAAATACAACCGATTATAGATGACTTGGCAGAGGTGGATATTTAAGTTAAGTTATTGAAAACAAACAATTTGATTGATAAAATTATCTTAAAGTATTTTTTTACTGATTCAAATTTTGTAACTTAGTAAATAGAAACCCAAATCTATTATAGTTTTTGATTTACTCCTTTTATTGGTGTCTTTATTTATTGTCTAACAATTAAACTGCACTATTATGAAAAAGTTATTCGAAAAATTTTATGATTTCTTTTCTATGTATTTATTCGGAGGGAAAAGTGTGCCTCATTATTAACTGAAAATAAGTATGAAATAATATTACTTGTTTGGAGAACAGGCACATTACTGACGTAAAAAAGTAATGTGCTTTTTTATTTAATGCTTTCTTCGAACAGTGTAATGTCTATCGCATTTTTTACATCATAATCACCAATTTTTGTGCGGCGTAACACGGTTAAATGCGAACCCGAATTCATTGCTTTTCCAAAATCATAAGCAAGTGATCGAATATAGGTTCCCTTAGAGCAAACGACTCTGAAATCTATTTCCGGCAATGCTATTCTTGTGATTTCAAATTCATGAATAGTTGTTTTTCTACTTTCAATTTCAATACTTTCTCCTGCACGCGCGTGCTCGTATAAGCGAACACCATCTTTTTTAATAGCAGAAAAAATAGGTGGTTTTTGATCAATTTCGCCTAAAAATTGTTTAACTGTTTCCTGAATTAAAACCTCATCGATATGATCTGTTGGAAAAGTCTGGTCGATCTCTGTTTCTAAATCATAAGACGGAGTAGTGGCTCCAATGTAAAAAGTGCCCGTATATTCTTTTGCCTGACCCTGAAGTTCAGATATCCTTTTGGTGAATTTGCCCGTGCAGATTAATAAAAGTCCGGTTGCCAAAGGATCTAAAGTTCCGGCGTGACCAATTTTAAACTTTTTTGGAAGCCCAACTTTATTGATTAAAAGGTATTTTAATTTATTGACAGCTTGAAACGAACTCCATTTTAATGGTTTGTCAATCAATAAAACTTGCCCGTCTAAATATTCTTCAGGTGTCATTATATAATTGTAAGCGGATGAATGAAAAAGTGAATCAGTAATAAAATGATTCCGGCAATAATTCTGTAGTAACCAAAAACTTTAAAACCGTTTTTGGTTAAGAAACCAATAAAAGTTTTGATGGCCAAAAGTGCCACTATAAATGCAACAATGTTTCCAATAACCAGCATATTAATTTGGTCGTGAGACAATTCAAATCCGGCTTTATAATAATCATAGCATTTTTTTGCTGTCGCACCCAACATGGTTGGAACGGCCAGGAAAAATGAAAATTCTGCAGCAGAAGTTCTTGTTAGTTTTTGCGACATTCCGCCGACAATACTTGCTCCGCTTCGTGAAACTCCCGGAATCATGGCAAGACATTGAAACAAGCCAATTTTAAATGCTTTGGCATAGGTTATTTCTGTTGAAACTTCCGGATCGTTCGGTTTGTTAAACCATTCGTCCACTTTCAGTAAAATAATTCCTCCAATTAAAAGTGAAATCGCCACTGTAACCGGATTTTCTAATAAACCATCAATAAACTCACTTAATAATAAACCTAAAACAACTGCAGGAATAAAAGCAACCAAAAGCTTAAAATAAAAGTCGAAAGTCTGAAAGAAACGTTTGAAATATAAAATTACAACCGAAAGTATGGCACCAAGCTGAATTACAATGGTAAAAAGTTTAGTAAAATCATCATGTGCAATTCCGAAGAAAGAAGACGCAATAATCATATGTCCTGTAGAAGAAACAGGTAAAAATTCTGTAATTCCTTCGATAATGGCAAGAACAATAGCTTGTAAAGTATTCATTAATTAGATTTTTAGATAGTTAGATTGATTAGACTTCTTAGATGTTTAGATTAATAAAATAATCTAAAGATCTAAGATGTCTAAAATTCTAAAAATGTCTATTTTGATTTTTTAAAAATAGAATAAATCGTGATTCCGAAACCGATTAAGACCGTTGTAGGTGCTAAACGGATTCTTCTAAAATTAAAAATATCTTCATTAAAAACATTTGGATCCGTACTTCCTCCGCCGGACATTAGAATAAAACCTAATGCTATTACAGCAATTCCGATTAAAAGAATTTTATAATTGATACCGTCAAAAAGAAATTCCTGTTTTTGTTGCTCTTGTATTTCTGTATTGTTGTTTTTCATTTTTATTTTTTTGTTACCCTAAAAGAAGTCAAAAGTTTTTTATAGAATCTTAAATTAATAAAGATCGTCTGTTCTTAAATTTAAGAAGCGCTGTGTAGCAAAGTGCGTGCTTACCCAGGTGATCAAAATTCCTAAACCGAAAACCGCTGCCAAAACCATAGCGATAAGGGCTTTGTCTTCTAAAATTCCTAATCCCGGGAAATTGTTTTCTACATAAATTAGAAGTGCAATTAAAGCGACAATAGCCAAACCGGCGCCCAGCATTCCTAATTTTACACTTCGCATTACAAATGGTTTGCGAATAAAAGCTTTTGTGGCGCCTACCATTTGCATAGTTTTAATGATAAATCTATTAGAATGTATGGATAAACGCAGTGAACTGTTGATTAATAAAACAGCAATTACGGTAAGAAAACCACTGATGATTAAAATCCACATACTTACTTTTCTAATATTGTCGTTTACCAGATTTACCAATTGTTTGTCGTATACAATATCAGAAATCATGGTATTTTGTCTCAAACGGCTTTCAATTTTAGCAATACTGTCTCTTTCTACATAATCTGCTTTCAGGTGAATGTCGTACGAGTTCAATAAAGGATTTTCTCCTAAAAAGGTTAAAAAATCTTCACCGATAATATCAGTATGTTCTTTAGCTGCTTTTTCTTTGGTTACGTAAACAAAAGACCTTGCAAAAGGTGCTCGTTTCAATTCTTTGTTAAATGCAGTAATAGTGCTGTCTGTAGCTTCATTTTTAAAGAACACAGTCATTGCGATTTTTTCTTTAAAATCGTCTGCCAGTTTTTTAGAATTAATAATAAATAATCCCAGGACTCCTAAAAGGAATAGTACCAGAAATACACTTAAAACTACCGAAAAGTAAGAGGAAATTAACCTGCGTTTTTGAAATTTATCAAAGTTAGAACTCATAGTTTGCTTAAATTATGTCGTAAAAATAGTAAACAATTTTTTTATTTAGGTTAATAACGTTCAAAGTTTTGACTTTATTAGCATAAATGTACAATAACGAATTGAGTTTTTTTGTCTGAAAGTTTTTTTAAACCACAAAGAGATAAGAATTTTAATTTGCGAAGGACCTTAGCTTTTAAACAATTTCCATTTTAATGACATGTAATTTAGTTTTGGAAGGAAGGAATTAATTCAGGATGTTATAAAATCAATAGCATTAATTGTAATTGAAGTTAATTTTAAAATTTAAGTTTTTGAGTTTCTTTTTGAGCGAAGTCCTTGATCCGGCTTTCAATTTCATAAAAAAGAGCAATTGCATTTTCTCCGGCTTCAGTAATTTTTGCGCCGCCGCCGCCTTTCCCGCCTAAGAGTTTTTCAACAAGCGGTTTCTCAGCGCGCTGGTTCATTTCTTCAACCAGTTGCCAGGCTTGGCGGTACGCCATTTTCATTTCTTTTGCAGCATGGGTTATCGATCCGGTTTTACGGATATTTTCTAAAAGCCAAATTTTCCCAATACCAAGAAAAGCGCCTTCGGTTTCTTCAATCCAAACACGAACTTCAATTTTATAGTTCTTATTTCCTGTCATTATTTTCAGTATAAATAAGTATTTTTAATTACAATAATACGTATAATTACTTAAATTTGAATACGTGATTTGTTATTTTATTTGTTTGTCAATGAAATAGCTTTGCAACAAACAACAATAAATGTAAATTTGTGGACTTAAACTTAGAAACTTAGTTACTCAGTAGCTTAGCAACTCAAACGAAATGAAATACAATCCAAACGAAATTGAAGCCAAATGGCAAAAATATTGGGCAGAGAATCAAACTTTTGCAGCAAAAAATAATTCTGAAAAACCAAAACATTATGTTTTAGACATGTTTCCTTATCCGTCTGGAGCAGGATTACATGTTGGGCATCCGCTGGGTTATATTGCTTCAGATGTATATTCCCGTTTCAAAAGACATCAGGGTTTTAATGTTTTGCATCCAATGGGTTACGACAGTTTCGGATTGCCGGCAGAACAATATGCGATTCAGACAGGACAGCGTCCAGAAGATACAACACGCGTAAATATTGATGGCGGAGTTGACAAAGAAGGAAAACAAATTGCCGGATACCGAAAACAGCTGGATAAAATCGGATTTTCTTTTGACTGGGCTCGTGAAGTGCGTACGTCAAATCCGGATTATTATAAACATACACAATGGATTTTTATCCAGCTATTCAATTCATGGTATTGCAGAAAACAGGGACAGGCTTTTGATATAAAAGATCTGGTAGTTGTTTTTGAAGAATCCGGAAATGCTCTTGTAGAAGCAGTTTGCGATGACAACGTTAAAATTTTTACAGCCGACGAATGGAATTCCTATTCCGATGATCAAAAAGAAAAAATCCTGTTGCAATACAGATTAACTTATTTGGCAGAAACAGAAGTAAACTGGTGTCCGGGCTTAGGAACGGTTTTGGCAAATGATGAAATCGTCAACGGGGTTTCGGAGCGTGGAGGCTTCCCTGTTATAAGAAAAAAAATGACACAGTGGAGTATGCGAATTTCTGCTTATGCCGAACGCCTGCTTCAGGGTCTTAATGATATTGACTGGAGTGAATCTATCAAAGAGTCACAAAGAAACTGGATTGGAAAATCGGTTGGTGCGATGGTTACTTTTAAAGTCCAAAGTCCAAAGTCCAAAGTCCACAGTGAAACTGGACTTTCAGACTCAGAACTAGGGACTAAGGACTTATTCATAGATGTATTTACAACTCGTCCTGACACTATTTTCGGAGTAACCTTTATGACATTGGCACCAGAACATGATTTGGTAGCTAAAATTACAACTTCGGAACAGAAAGAAGCAGTTGAAGTATATATCGAAAAAACATCAAAGCGTTCGGAGCGTGAACGTATGGCCGATGTAAAAACCATTTCAGGTGTATTTACAGGAGCTTATGCCGAGCATCCGTTTACAAAAGAGCCTATTCCGGTTTGGATTGGGGATTATGTTTTAGCAGGTTACGGAACCGGAGCGGTTATGGCGGTTCCTTGCGGAGATGAAAGAGATTATGCTTTTGCAAATTTCTTTAAAGGTTCGGCGGGAATGCCGGAAATCAAAAATATCTTCGCTAATGTTGATATTTCTGAAGCGTCATACGGATCTAAAGACAATGTAGAAATTGCAAATTCTGATTTCTTAAACGGATTAAATTACAAAGAAGCAGCTCAGGCTGTTATTACAGCCTTAGAAAAAATAGGACAGGGGGCAGGAAAAACCAATTACCGTTTGCGTGATGCGGTATTTTCGCGTCAGCGTTATTGGGGCGAACCTTTCCCGGTTTATTATGTAAACGGATTGCCAAAAATGATCGATGCACAGCATTTGCCGATTATTTTGCCTGAAGTAGAGAAATATTTACCAACCGAAGACGGATTGCCGCCATTAGGAAACGCCGCAGTTTGGGCTTGGGATACCAACCGAAATAAAGTTGTTAATACGGATTTGGTTGACAATGTTTCGATTTTTCCTTTAGAATTAAACACAATGCCAGGCTGGGCAGGAAGTTCCTGGTATTGGATGCGTTATATGGATGCGCGTAATGAAAATGAAATGGCTTCCGCGGAAGCGTTAAAATATTGGGAAAGTGTAGATTTATATATCGGCGGAAGCGAACACGCTACCGGACACTTATTGTATTCTCGTTTCTGGAACAAATTCTTAAAAGACAGAGGTTTTGCTCCGACCGAAGAACCATTCAAAAAACTGATTAATCAGGGAATGATTTTAGGAACTAGTGCTTTTGTTTATAGATTACTATTAACTGATAGAGTTGAAGGTTTAGAAAATCTAATATCTTCAATTGAATTTAATGATGAAGAGAAATATTCTATTAGGGAGTTTGTTAATAAATATAATAATACAGTTTTTGTTTCCAAATCATTGTTGAAAAATCAATTGTATCCAAATATAGATTTTGCAAAATCTGGTTATGTCTCTGCAAATTTTCCTCTTTTGAAGCAGGCTCTAATTAATAAATTTCCATTTTTAGAAAAAATAATAGATGGAATAGGGTATTCAACTATTAATCCAATTCGTACTGATGTAAATTTTGTCAATTCTTCGGATGAATTAAATACAGAAAAATTTAAAGCTTGGAGAGAAGATTTTAATAGTGCTGAGTTTCTTTTAGATGAAAACGGAAAATATATTGTTGGACGTGAAGTCGAAAAAATGTCGAAATCGTATTATAATGTAATAACTCCGGATGATATTTGTGCAGAATACGGAGCAGATACATTACGTTTGTACGAAATGTTCCTTGGTCCGTTGGAGCAGGCAAAACCTTGGAATACAGCTGGAATTTCCGGAGTTTTTGGTTTCCTTAAAAAATTATGGAGATTGTATTTTGATGATAATGGTTTAATCGTAAACAACGACGAACCAACAAAAGACAATTTAAAATCATTGCATAAAACGATTAAAAAAGTACAAGATGATATTGAGAATTTCTCTTTCAATACATCGGTTTCTCAATTTATGATTTGTGTAAATGAACTGTCTTCTCAAAACTGTCATTCAAGAGCGATTTTAGAACCATTAGCCATTTTGGTTTCGCCTTATGCACCGCATATCGCAGAGGAATTATGGGCACAATTAGGAAATACAACTTCTATCTCTGAAGTTCCGTTTCCAATTTTCGACGAAAAACATTTGATCGAAACCAATAAGGAATATCCGGTTTCTTTTAACGGAAAAATGCGTTTCACTATCGAATTGCCTCTGGATTTAACCAAAGAACAAATCGAAGAAATCGTTATGAAAGACGAAAGAACCCAAAAACAACTGGACGGAAGAACTCCAAATAAAGTGATTATTGTTCCTGGGAAAATCATCAACTTGGTGGGTTAACCGAATACATTCTAAATATTTAAAATCCTAAATCCTCCCGAAGCTTCGGGATTGGGTTTGGGATTTTTTTTTTTGTTTTTTGCCACGAATTCACGAATTTTTTTTCAATTAATTCGTGAATTCGTGGCGGAAAATTACCCGAAACAATTGGAATTTGGTGCCGAAGCTTCCGGGTTTTATTGAAATTTAAAAAAACTTTGTAACATTTTAATAGTTGTCGTATCAAAAGCATGGATCCGATTATTTATAAACTTAAAAACTATTAAAATGAAAAAATATATTGTATTAATTATCGCATTCTTATTTTCCGCATTGTGCTTAAATGTCTTTGGACAGACAAAATCATATCCGTTTGAAGTGGTAAAGACGGGAAAAGGAAAACAATCAATCCTTTTTATTCCGGGGTTTGCTTCTTCCGGAGCAGTGTGGAATGAGACCAAAGCTAATTTTGAAAAAGAATTTACCTGTTATACCTTGACAATGGCGGGATTCGCCGGATTAAAAGCACAATCAGATCCTTCATTTGAAAACTGGAAAAATGAAATTGCTGCTTATATCAAAGAAAATAAAATTGAAAAGCCCATTCTAATTGGACACAGTATGGGCGGCGGATTGGCTCTTGCCCTGGCTGCAGATTATCCGGAACTAATAGGGAAAATTGTGGTTGTTGATGCGCTTCCATGTCTTGCGGCTTTGAGTGATCCTTCTTTTAAATCGAAAGAAAATATAGATTGTTCTGCAACTGTAAAGCAAATGACAGAACTTACGGAAAGTCAGTTTTATGATATGCAAAAACAAACGATGCCGAGACTTTTGGCAGATCGGTCTAAATTGGAAATGGTTGTTGACTGGAGCGTAAAATCGGACAGGACTACATTTGGGCAAATGTATTGTGACTTTTTTAATGTCGATTTAAGAGAAAGGATTTCTAAAATAAAATGTCCGTCGTTAATTTTATTAGAAGCCTATTTTATAAATTTAAAGCCGGCAATCGACGGACAATATCAAAACCTGAAAACGGGTAATTTTAAATATGCGTCTAAAGGCCTGCATTTTATAATGTATGATGATACAGCTTGGTATGTGGAGCAGTTACATAATTTTATAAAATCTTAAAATGGAATTCGAAGAAATTTACAGAATTTACTGGGACAGGATTTTCAGGCTTTGTATGGGTTTTGTAAACGATTATGACGCCGCACAGGATTTGGCTCAGGAAACGTTTATTATCGTCTGGCAGAAGTTGGAGACCTTTAGAAATGAATCGGCTATTGGAACCTGGATTTTCAGAATTGCTTCCAATAATTGTTTACGGCAGATTGAAAAACAAAAACGTTTCCCAAAATCAGAATTGCCAGTTCATCTTTCAGAAGAAAAACAAAATTCAACAGAACCTCAGATTCAGTTTTTGTATAAATGTATCGCAGAACTTCCGGAAACGGACCGTATTATTATTTCATTAGAATTAGAAGATGTCAAACAAGCAGAAATAGCTAAAATAGTCGGGCTTTCTGAAGCCAATGTGAGAGTGAAAATTCACCGAATCAAAGAAAAACTGACTCAAAAATTTAAACAAAATGGATAATATAAATTTCAACGATTTATGGAAAAAACAAACCGTAAGTCAACCCAATATAGAAGATTTGAAAAATAGATTGAAGGAGTTTAAAAAAGCGGCTTTAAAAACCATGTGGAAAGTGAATATCCTGCTTTCACTAACATCTGTTTTTATTGTTTTTATCTGGATTTATTTTCAGCCGCAATTTATTTCGACAAAAATCGGAATTGTTTTAACGATACTGGCAATGGTCATGTATGTGATTTTGTACAATAGATTATCAGAACATTACAGAAATATAGACACAGATCAAAGCAATCAGGAATATCTTCAAAAATTGATTTTAATTAAAAGGAAACAGCAATTTATGCAGACTAAAGGAATTACCTGGTATTTTTTGCTGTTAATTGCAGGAATCTGTTTGTATATGTATGAATATGCGTCGAGAATGAATATTGAATTCGCAATTTTGACTTATGCCATCACACTATTATGGATTGGCTTTAACTGGTTTTATCTACGTCCGAAACAAATTAAAAAACAACAGCAGAAAATAAACAGTCTAATTGAAAAGTTTGAAGAAGTTGACCGTCAACTCGAAATATAAAAAAGAAAAGCTTCGTAATTACACGAAGCTTTTTCTTTACCAAAAGCAAAATTAAATCCTGATCCTAAATTACATAGGGAAAACGTGCGCTGTAAGAGACAGAACAATTATTCCATCGCTATTTGCTGTTGCAGTTAATTCGTTTTCCAATTTTCCTCCAATGTACATTTTTCCTGTTAAAGTTTGTCCCGGAGAACCACCAAATCCACTAGCACTTATTGTTGCTCCCGGTGATTTGGCATCGGCAGTAAATTCCTTTGTCCATGGAAGTTTTGTAATATCTTCATTTAAAGCATTTCCGCCTTTTTCCAGGTAAGTTGTAGAAAGCTTTCCTGTGTAGTTTCCTGTGATTTCATATTTCACATCTCTTGAACCTGAACCTGAGTTGTTATCGTCGTTATCGCTGCTGCAGGAAACTGCTGTAAAAGCAAGTGTCAATACAATCGCTAAAGTTTTAAATACTGATTTCATAATAAAATTCTTTAATTAATATTTGGATATATAACAAAATTAGACCCTTAAAACAGAGGGTACAATACCTGATAAAATGTATTTTGTATTACCTGATATCAGGTAAAAGTTGACGATTTCTTTTATAAAGTCATTAAGCTTTAATAACTTTGAGTAAATGCCACATTTATGAAGAAAATCTACGCCGTCTTATTTTATTTACTTTTTACTTCAATTTCAAATTCACAGGTAATTTTGTCCTTAGACGATGATACAGTTTATATTGACAGTATTGTTAAGGTTACCAAAAATCTAAAATCAGACAGTATTAAAAGTCTGAACAGTTTCAGGTTGTCCAAACTTTTTTTAATGGTGCAGAATCCTGAAAAATCTAAAGAATATCTAAAACAGGCCAATCAGTTAAAAATAAAATATCCGTTTTTAAAGGATGCTTCTCTTTATTACAATGCGTACCGTTTTTTAGAAAAAGGAGATTTGGATGGTTATGAAAAAGCGCTGTTTGAAGCCAATGAAAAACTAAAAAAATACCGAAACAAGGAAGCGTATAAACTTCGTGCGGTTGTGCTTCAGAATTATGGTATTGTACAGCAGCATAAAAATAACGAAAAGGCCTATATGAAACTGCTGGTGAATGAAGCAATTCCCATTGCTAAAAAAAGCGGCGATTTTGAACTCATTAGTGGTCTGAGTAAAGCCGTTGCTATTATTTTTATGAATAATGACGAAAGGGAAAAAGCGTCAGAATACTTAAATCAGGCACAGCGATATATTGAAAATGCAACTAAAAAATCTGCAACTCTGGCCGAATCCAAAATGGAAACCTATATTATCAATGCAGAGAATCTGATAGAACTCAAACATTTTTATGATGCAAAACAGATTTTGGATAAGGCGTTTTCCATTTTAGGAAAATATCCCGATTCGAACCTGAACGATTCTTATTATTATTCTGAAGGTATTTATTATTCTAAGCAAAATAAACATAATGAAGCGCTGATAAGTTTTGAAAAAGGGATCCAATCGGCGCAAAAACACAATAATGCAATAGCGTTAAACCGTCTTAAATTTGCCGAATATGAAGTGCTTTTCAAATTGAAAAATTATGATAAAGCCAAAACAAATATGGAGTATCTGGTAAAAAACACCCCTTTTATTGTTGATAAGAAAAACTATTACAAGGAGTTGTCAAAGATATATAATGCAAAAAAAGAGTTTTCGAAGGCCTATTATTATTCGAACAAATACAATATTATAAATGACAGCCTGAACAATGCCAATTTAAAAAATGAAATTGTAGAACTTGAAGCAAAATATAAAAAAGCAGAAAGCGAGAAAAAAATTGGTCTGTTACAGTCAGAAAATGAAAAAGCCGTTTTACAGGTTAATAATAACCGATTGAATATGATGCTTTTTGCGGTACTTTCTTTTGTTCTGTTTTTGACAGTTTTGTTTTTGTGGAGCTGGAATAATTATCAGAAAAAAATCAGTTTTCAGAAAGAAGTAAATTACCAACAGGAACTCGAGGCGCTGGAAAATCAGCAGAAATTATCGATTTCAAATGCTTTGATTGAAGGCGAAGAAATCGAGCGAAAAAGAATCGCAAGGGAATTGCACGACGGACTAGGCAGTATGCTTTCGGGTTTGAAAATGCATTTGAATCTTGCTGACCGCGAAAACAAAGAAATTACTCCAAATATCAACGGAATGCTGAATGATTCTATCAAAGAACTTCGGAATATTTCTCAGAATTTAATGCCCGAGAGTTTAATGAAACTGGGTCTGGAACATGCACTAAGAGATTTGTGCGATGCTCATTCTACTGCAGAAACGGCGATTGAATTTCAATATCTGAATAAAAAATCAACCTTGCCGCAGCATTTTAAAACCATGGTTTTCAGAATCATTCAGGAACTTTTAAACAATGCCTTAAAATACGCAAAAGCAACACAAATCCTGGTTTCCTGTTCACAAAATAAAGATGTATTTTTTATCACTGTTGAAGATAACGGAATAGGATTTAATGTTGAAGAAGCAGAAAAGAGAGGCGGAATGGGGCTTCGGAATATTAAAAACAGAGTGGCATTTTTAAATGGAAAATTAGAAATCGATTCTGTTCCGGAGAAAGGAACCTCAACTTATATTGAATTAAAATACAACACCAATCATGATCATAAAATATAAAACAGTAATAGTAGACGATCATCCGATTGTGATTTCAGGAATTGCAGGTTTACTTGCAGATTTAAAAAACATCGAAATTGTAGAAAAATTTCCCTCTGGAATAGCACTTTTAGAATATATTGAAGACCATAAAGCCGATTTGATTTTAATGGATATTTTTCTTCCGGTTATAAATGGAGTTGATTTGTGTAAAATGATCAAACAAAAGCATCCGAAAACGGTAATTATCGGGATGAGCAGTCAGTCTGAAAGAAGTCTGGTTATGCAGTTTATCCAGAATGGAGGAAATGGCTATATTTTAAAAAATGCTTCTTTTGATGAATTCAAAAACTGTATTTATAAAGCTATTGATGGTGAAATTGTTTTTAGTGAAGAAGTAAAAACCATTATCAGTCAGCCCTTGTCTGAAGATTTAGAGCGAATTCCGGGTTTAAGCCGAAGAGAACGCGATATTGCTCTTTTGCTTTCTCAGGGAAAATCCACTCAGGAAATAGCCGATGATTTATTTCTGAGCTTTCTGACGGTTCAAACCCACAGGCGCAACATTCTTCAAAAATATAAAATGAAAAATGTAGCAGAACTGATTGCTTTTTTATTGAAGAACAATATGCTGAATTAAGTCAAAACAGGAAAAAAAATGTCAAGTTGTCATTTTGTTAAAATGGTTCATAATTTGCAGTTTGTTTTGTAAATTTAAAAATCAATCTAAAAAACACGAGAAAATATGGGATCTGGATATCTAATAATTGCTGGGGCTATAATGTTGTTCAGCTGGCTGGTAAGTTCTCAGCTGAAGAGTAAATTTGAGTTATACTCGAAATTACAATTAAGAAACGGAATGAGCGGACGCGAAATTGCAGAAAAAATGCTTTCCGATAACGGAATTACAGATGTTCGCGTAATCTCGACTCCGGGTCAGTTAACAGATCATTATAATCCTTCAGACAAAACAGTAAATTTAAGTGAAGCAGTTTATAATCACAGAAATGCAGCCGCTGCCGCAGTTGCAGCGCACGAATGCGGGCACGCTGTGCAGCATGCAATTGGATACGAATGGCTTACGATGCGCTCTAAACTGGTTCCGATCGTCAGTGTGGCTTCCAATTATGTACAATGGATTTTAATTGCCGGAATTCTGATGATTAAAGTTTTTCCACAGTTATTATTGGTCGGAATTGTCATTTTTGCAGCGACCACTTTGTTTTCTATTATTACACTTCCGGTAGAATATGATGCAAGTAACCGTGCTTTGGCGTGGTTAGAAAATAAACACATGCTAACGCCAGAAGAACAAGCCGGAGCAAAAGATGCGTTAAAATGGGCAGCCAGAACATATGTAGTAGCTGCAATTGGTTCAATAGCAACGTTGTTGTACTATATTTCGATTTATTCGGGAAGTAGGAGAAATTAATTAGTTAATTGAGATAATTGGTCAATTAGTAATTAAATAATTTACAGCAAACCCGACAGTTTTTTTTAAACTTGTCGGGTTTTGTTTTTTATTTCAGACTGAGCGAAGTCGAAGTCTTTATTTTAGAAACGAGGGTTTAGACCTCGCTCAGCCTGACAGTGGTTAGAGTAGATTTTTAATTATTTAAATTATCAAATTGACACATTATCTAATTACTAAAGCTGAATCTGCCTGTCTATCTGCTGATCCAGAGAAATAAAGGTCTCTGTTCTTGAAACTCCTTCAATAGCCTGTATTTTTGTATTTAACAGCTGCATTAAATGTTCGTTATCGCGGCAAATGATTTTGATTAGAACAGACCAGTTTCCTGTTGTATAATGACATTCCAGAACTTCCGGAATTTTTTTTAAATCTTTTACGGCTTCAGAATTTCGGGAAGCTTTGTCTAAATAAACTCCAACAAAAGCCATAGTGTTGTATCCTAAAACCTTTGGATTTACGGTAAATTTAGATCCGGAAATCACACCAGATTGTTCCAGTTTTTTTAATCTCTGGTGAATTGCGGCGCCTGAAATTCCGATTTTATTGGCGATTTGCAGAATTGGTTTTCTGGCATCTTCCATTAAGTAACGCAGAATTTCTTTGTCGATTCCGTCAATTTCTATTAAGAGGGAGTTTATTTTCATAACTTATAATTTGAAACTATTTTTGTGATTTGGGTTCAGAATAGAAATCAAATGTAGTTAAAAGGCAATGGAAATAAAATTTCAATAGGAAAAATTTCAAATTCCAATTTTTTTAAATTGTATAAATTTAACCGCAAGTAATGCAGGTTCTTTAGATATCAATTATTTTATTGTGCATAATAAGTGCGCAAAGCCTTGTACTGATAAAGCTTTGAGAACATTTTATTTGTGCAAAATTTCAGAAAAGCTCTGACGAATTTGCTATTAAAATAAAAAAGAAAATCCCAAATTCCAGTTGATTAAACTGAAACTTGGGATTTAAATATTGTAATTTCTTAGGTTTATTTTCCTTTGTTTGCTTCGGCAACATATTTTTCAAGCGCCATTGTCATTGAAGGAGTTTCAGGAGTCGGAGCAAGAATATCAATTCTTAAACCATGGTCCAGAGCTTCTTTTTGAGTAGTGCTTCCGAATACGGCAATTCTCGTATCATTTTGTTTAAAATCAGGAAAGTTTTTAAACAATGACTTAATTCCAGTTGGGCTAAAGAAAGCTAAGACATCATAATAAACATCTGCCAAATCGGATAAGTCGCTCATTACAGTTTTGTAAAAAATAGCTTGTGCCCAATCTACTTTTAAACCGTTTAAAGTTACAGGAGCATCTGCGTTTAACTGATCAGATGCAGGAAGTAAAAATTTCTCGTCTTTGTACTTCTTAATTAACGGAGATAAATCTGCAAAATCTTTTGCACCAACGTAAATTTTACGTTTTCTGTACACAACATACTTCTGCAGGTAAAATGCAACAGCTTCAGATTGACAAAAATATTTCAATCCTTCTGGAACTTTGTAACGCATTTCATCAGCAACTCTAAAAAAATGATCTACAGCATTTCTACTTGTTAAAATGATCGCAGTGTAATGATTAAGATCGATTTTTTGTAATCTAATCTCTTTTGCGCTAACCCCTTCCACATGAATAAATGGTCTGAAATCAATTTTTATTTTGTGTTTTTGTTGGAGCTCAAAGTAAGGAGAATTCTCCACTTTAGGTTCAGGCTGTGACACCAAAATTGTTTTCACTTTCATATTATAAACATTTTCTAAGCACTCCCTTTTGTCATCCAGTAATAGAGAAAATAATAAGGCGCTATTTCAAGAGCGCAAAGATATAAAATAAAATAAAATAACTTGCTGATTATTACGTTTTGATATGTTTTAATTGAAATAAAGTAAGAGTATACGCTAATACACAGCGCAATACCTAAGATTACGAGCGGTATAATTTTCGGAATATTGCTGTAATAGAACAATATAGCGTTGATTGGAAGGATTAAAACGCCAATATAAGTTCGATAAGTTACTTTTTGTGAGTTAAAAAGCTCTACAAACTCATCAATATTGAATGAAGCAGCCACAATTTTCTCTATTAAATATTTACCTAAAATGAAATAAAGAAGGAAAGTTGCGATCTGAATAAACAATACCCAGTCGGTTTTTTTAACCGTATCATCAAAGATATTCATCGACAAAAGAATGAAGAAAGCAAACGATACAACTTGTACAAAAAACAACCCTACCGTAAAGCTGCTTTTCATGTGATTGTTGTCCCGGTAAATCTTAGCATATTTGTCAGAAAAAATAAGTCTGCTAAATTCGCTGAATCTATTTTCATAAGCAGATTTTGTCATGGCAACAACGGCAAAAGTCAACACAAATAAGAGTGTCGCCCAGTCTTTGTTTTCAATAATTCGAGGGTGAAGTTGTTCAATCATAGCGATACAAAATTAGTAATTTTTTGGCGCAATACTTTTATTATATATTTATTATGATTCAAATGCCATAAAAAGTTTACTTTTGCGGTGAAATTACCGAGAAAAAATGAATGATAGTATTGTCATAATTCCCACTTATAACGAAATTGAGAACATAGAAAGTATAGTAAGAGCTGTTCTTTCACAACACAAATCTTTTCACCTTTTAATTATTGATGATAATTCTCCGGATCATACCGCTGCAAAAGTAATAGCGCTGCAGGAAGAATTTGCCGGAAGACTTTTTATAGAACAAAGAGCTAAAAAATCCGGTTTGGGAACGGCTTATGTTCACGGTTTTAAATGGGCACTGGCACGTAATTATGATTTCATTTTTGAAATGGATGCTGATTTTTCCCATAACCCAAATGATTTAGAAAAATTGTACGACGCCTGTCATTTCGGTGGCGCAGATCTTGCCATTGGTTCCCGTTATGTAACCGGCGTAAATGTTGTAAACTGGCCTTTAAGCAGAGTTTTAATGTCGTACTTCGCATCAGTATATGTGAAATTTATTACCGGAATGAAAATTCATGATGCAACAGCCGGTTTTGTATGTTACAAAAGAGAAGTTTTAGAAAAAATCAATTTAAATAAAATAAAATTTGTTGGCTACGCGTTTCAAATCGAGATGAAGTACAGAACTTATTGTGCCAAATTTCAAATTACCGAAGTGCCAATTATTTTTACAGACAGAACAAAGGGAGTTTCTAAAATGAGCAATGCGATTATAAAAGAAGCTATACTGGGAGTAATTTCATTACGATTAAGAAAATTAGTCAATTCATTATAAATCAACCACGATGAAAAGGATTTTAATAAAAAATGCCAAAATTGTAAACGAAGGGACAATTTTTGAAGGTGATGTTTTAATCGAAAATGATCTGATTGTTGAAATTGCAGACAGTATTTCATTAAAATCATCAGATTGTATTGTGATCGATGCCGAAGGAAACTACCTAATGCCTGGCGCGATTGACGATCAGGTGCATTTTAGAGAACCTGGATTAACACACAAAGGAGATATCGAATCGGAATCCCGTGCAGCTGTAGCAGGCGGAATTACTTCTTTTATAGAACAGCCTAATACAGTGCCAAATGCGGTTACGCAGGAAATATTAGAAGATAAATACCAGATTGCCTCTCAGAAATCGTATGCGAATTATTCTTTTATGATGGGAGCAACCAACGATAACCTGGACGAAGTTTTAAAAACTAATCCGAAAAATGTGGCCGGAATTAAAATTTTCTTAGGCTCTTCTACCGGAAATATGCTGGTAGATAATGAAGCGGTTTTAGAAAGGATTTTTTCAAGTACGCCCATGTTAATTGCTGTTCATTGCGAAGATGAAGAAACGATAAAAAATAATCTTGCTGCCTTTAAAGAGCAATACGGTGAAGATGTTCCGGTAACGGCTCATAATTTAATACGAAGTGCAGAGGCTTGTTATATTTCTTCTTCTAAAGCAGTTGCTTTGGCAAAAAGAACAGGGGCAAGACTGCATATTTTTCATCTTTCGACGGCAAAAGAAATGGAATTGTTGACCAACAAAATTCCGTTAGAAGATAAAAAGATTACAGCTGAGGTTTGTGTGCATCATCTTTGGTTTACCGATGAAGATTATAAAACAAAAGGAAATTTCATAAAATGGAATCCTGCCGTTAAAACTGCCGAAGACCGTGCAGAACTTTGGAAAGCTTTAAATGATGGTCGAATCGATGTAATTGCAACCGATCACGCTCCTCATACAAAGGAAGAAAAACAGCAATCCTATTTAAACGCTCCTTCCGGAGGTCCGCTTGTGCAGCACGCTGTTGTGGCAATGTTTGAGGCGTATCATCAGGGTAAAATTAGTGTGGAGAAAATTGTAGAGAAAATGTGCCATAATCCGGCTAAGATTTTTAAAATCGAAAAACGAGGATTTATCAAAGAAGGCTATTACGCCGATTTAGTTATTGTAAATGCAAGTAAACCCTGGAGTGTAAATCAGGATAATATTTTAGCAAAATGTGGCTGGTCTCCGTTTGAAGGCTATACATTCAGGTCCAGAATTACCCATACTTTTGTAAACGGCGAATTGTTATATCAAAACTTCAAAGTAAAAGATTTAAAAGCAGGAAAACGATTATTGTTTGACAGATAAAAAACGGCTATGAAAAATTTTATAGTAATAATAGTGGTTTTGTTTCTCTCTGTAAGTTGTAAAAAAGAGCTGGTAAAAGAGCCTAAAAAACTTATTACGAGAGAAAAAATGATTGATATTATGTATGATTTGTCCCTTTTGGAGGCAATGAAATATCAAAAACCATTGTCGTTGGATTCTGTAGAGACTGATCCAACCAAATTTATTTTGAAAAAGTACAATGTTGACAGCCTTCAGTTTGCTCAAAACAATATGTATTATGCTTCCGATTATGAAAGCTATAAGGAAATGTTTGATGAAGTGAGTAAAAAAATCGCTGTAAACGAAAGAGCTGCAGATTCTCTGGCTAAAATAGACGAGAAGAAGGCGGCTAAAGCCAATAAAAATAAACCTCAGGTAAAAGCAGAATCACGTGATTCGGTAAGAAGGACTATTCCGAAAATTAATATTGATTCTATTAGAATGGCCCAGAGAAAACACAGAAAAGATTTATAGTAAAGAGCTGTCTTTAATGTAATCATGAATATCAGTAAAAACCGTTCCCAGAGCGGTTTTTATTTTTTCATTACTATACAGATTGTTGGAGTAGGACGCTTTTGCAGTTGCTTTTGTAATGCTTCTTTTTTTGAAAAACAGCAGGAAATCGGCAATCCACAATAAATTCATAAACAAAGGTTTGGCATGAATATGTGGTCTTTTTACTTTTAAAATGTCTGCGACAGTATTTAAAAGATCCCTGAAAACTATATTGTCTGCTATAATCGTGAAGCGTTCGTTTTTAATGTCACTCTTCATTAATTCAGAAGTTATTTTTACAACGTCGTCAATAGAGACAAATCCGGTGCTTCCAAGTGTGTAAAATGAAAGTCCGTTAGAGACTTTTCTATAGATTTCGCTGCTTCCTTCATCAAAAATGGTCATCATTTGCGGCGGTCCTAAAATTACTCCGGGATTTACAATAATCACATCTAAACCTTCCTGAAGTCCGCGCCAGACTTCCATTTCTGCTCCGTATTTAGAAATGGCGTAATCACTGTGCGGTTTTTCGGGATTCCAGTCAGTTTCTTCTGTAATATAAGTTTCGTGTGGGGCAATATCGCCTAAAGCTGCAATGGAACTTACAAAACAAAATTTTTCAATTCCTTTGGCAATCGAAAAATTAACCATATTTGCTGTTCCTTCGATATTGGTTTTTCTAAGTTTTTCCTCGTCTTTTGGATCAAAAGAAATTAAAGCAGCAGAATGATAAACCTGTGTAATGCCTATAAAAGCATTTTCAAGAGAAGGAACGTCCAGAATATCGGCTTCCAGCCAATCGATTTTCTCAAACAAATCTGTTTTTTTATAAAAATCAAAAACCGATTTTGTTTTTTCGATCCTTTTTTGATTTCTGTAAAGAGCCCGTACATTTTCTCCATTTTCAATTAAATGAAGTAATAAATGTGCGCCCACTAAACCAGTTCCTCCAGTAACTAATATCATGCTGTAAAGATAAGTTTTTGTGCGGAAGGTGCAAAGATGCAGAGGGACAAAGTTGCATAGGTTTTTGTTTTTGCCACGAAGACACAAAGACGCGAAGTTTTTGAACTTGCAAGCTGCAAGGTTTTGTTTTTGCCACTAATTACACAAATTGCTCCAATTTTCCTTTTAATAAAATGAAATTACAATTCGAGAAATTTGTATAATTCGTGGCGAATATTTGTGTCTTAATGTCTTTGTGGCGGAACATTTTTGAGATTGCAATTCACAATCCTTATATTTGCGCAAAATATTTTAAAAAAATGAAGAATCTAGTTGAAGAATTAAAATGGCGCGGGTTATATCATGATAGTATGCCTGGAACGGAAGAGCAATTACTAAAAGAAGTAACAACGGCTTATATTGGTTTTGATCCAACGGCAGATTCATTGCATATCGGAAGTATGGTTCAGATTATTTTGCTGGTTCATCTGAAAAATTTCGGACACAGACCAGTTGCTTTGGTTGGTGGGGCAACAGGAATGATTGGAGATCCTTCCGGAAAATCGGATGAAAGAAATCTATTGAATGAAGAGACTTTGGCAAAAAACGTTGCCGGAATTAAAAGTGTTTTGTCCCGTTTCTTAGATTTTAATTCAACTGATCAAAATGCACCGGTTATGGTGAATAACTACGATTGGATGAAAGAATTCTCTTTTATTGATTTTGCACGTGAAGTTGGAAAACGAATCACGGTAAATTATATGATGGCCAAAGACTCTGTAAAAAAGAGATTAAACGGAGAAATTGGCGAGGGAATGTCTTTTACAGAGTTTACATACCAATTAATTCAGGGTTACGATTTTTATCACTTATATAAAAACAACAACTGTATCTTACAAATGGGCGGTTCTGACCAGTGGGGAAATATTACTACCGGAACAGAATTAGTACGCAGAATGGGTGGTGAAAATGCGAAAGCGTATGCATTAACAACACCTTTGATCACTAAAGCAGACGGATCTAAATTTGGAAAATCGGAAGGTGGGAATGTTTGGTTAGATGCTGATAAAACTTCTGTTTACAAATTCTACCAATTTTGGGTAAACGCAACCGATGCAGATGCTGAAAAATATATTAAAATCTTTACTTTCTTAGATAAAGAAACTATTGAAACCCTGATTGAAGAGCACAAAGCAGCGCCGCATTTAAGAATTCTACAAAAGAAATTAGCGGAAGAAATTACTGTTTTTGTTCACAATAGAGAAGAATTAGAAAAAGCAATTCAGGCTTCGAATATTTTGTTTGGAAATTCGACTGCGGAAGATTTGAAAAAATTGGATGAAGCTACTTTCTTAGAAGTTTTTGACGGAGTTCCACAAGCTGAAATCGCAAAAGCAGATTTAGAAAACGGATTGGATATCATTGCTGTTTTAAACGAAAAAACAGGTTTTTTTAAATCTAACGGAGAGGCGAGAAGAGCTTTAACAGCAAATTCTATTTCTGTAAACAGAGAAAAAATCAAAGAAGATTTTGTTTTAACTGCGAATGATTTGATTAATAATCAGTTTGTATTATTACAAAGCGGTAAGAAGAATTATTTTGTGATTCGTGCTGTTTAACGGTTAATCGAATTTATCAATTTGAATAAATGAAAGTCCCAATAGCTAATGTTTATTGGGACTTTTTATTTTTATCATTTTAGTAATAAAAATGTAAAAGTTTTTTTACTAAGTTTATTCCTTCAAACTAACTAAACAACTATGCTGGGAATTTTATTTATTTATTGGATTTGGAAATCGTTTACCAATTTGGCTATTGAATACGATAAGAACAAATGGACTTATTTTTTCATCGGAATTGTGGGTTACTACGGAAGTACTATCATTGCGGGATTTATTACGGGTCTTGTGTCTGTTTTTATTAATGGAATTGACACAACTGAGGAAGATTTTATCAACCCGGGATGGAACATTTTATTTGTTCTTTGTGGAGGTTTAGGCTGTTATGGAATGTATAAACTACTCGAATATCGAGGAGAAAAAGAAAAAGCACGTACTGAAAAAGATAGTATAGAAAATATCGGTTTAACAGAGGAAGTTTAGTTTTTATTGTTTGATCCGTTAATTGCTTTTTACGGTTAAACGATTAAACTAATTTAAAGCACCATCAAATTACAACCACGAATATCAGAATTATCAAAACGTCCCAATACTTCAAAAGAGTTGTTGGGATTTTTTTTGCCTAGATCCTGTGTGGCAATAAAGGAGCATGAGTTAATGTTGGCTAAATCGATCACGTTGATTCCGCCTGTTTTTCCGTCATTCACGTAAGTGAGAGCATCTTCGGGATCGCGAATTAAAATGTTCATCCACGACGGACATTCAAAAACGCCTTCGCCTAAAGAATAAGCCTGCGCTAAAAGTTCGGTCATTCCATATTCGGAATGAATGGCAGAAACGCCAAAACCTTTGCATAAAATTTCGTGCAATTCTTCACGAATCATTTCTTTGCGTTTTCCTTTCATTCCTCCAGTTTCCATAATAATGGTGTTTTGGAGATTGAATTGATGTTTTTCGATTAAATCTAATAAAGCGTAAGTAACTCCAATCAAGATAACATTTTGCCCTCTTTCTTCTAATTCTAAAAGCTTCTGGGTAAGTTCTCCATGATTGTGTAAATAAAACCCACTTTCAGGCTGATTAGAAAGTTGTATTAAATCTTCAACCATATAAATTAATGACGAACCGTCACGCTCCAAATAAGACGGCAAAAGGGCTAAAACAACGTAATCTTCTATGTTACCGTAAAATTGCGAAAATCCTTTGCGGTAACTTTCTTCATAAAGCGTAACATCTGTGACCAAATGTCTACTGGTAATCATTCCGGTGGTACCACTGCTGGTAAAAGTTACTTCTGCAGGATCTGAATTGGACACTACATCGTGACTTTTGAAAAACTGAATGGGCAAAAAAGGAATTTGCTTCAACGATTTTACCTGTTGTGGATTAACGTTTAGAAAATCACAGAAATCGCGATAAACCTTATTGTTTTCGTGTTGAAAACGGAACACTTTTAGTGCTATTTTTTCAAATTGTTTCTGACTCGAAATGGTAAATATATCCTGCGCTGTGATCAAAACTTTTTTTTTGCAAAGATATTACTTTTAATGTTTAGTGCTGAGTTTTTTAGTATTCAGAGACTATTTTTCAATTAGGTAAACTGTAAACTAAAAGGCTGAAAATTTAATACTAAAAAAACTCCTTATAAAAGGAGCTTTCTCTATGTTTTACCGAATAATGAGTTTGCGGGTTGCCGATGCGTTTTGTTCGCTTATTTTGATAATATAAACACCAGGAGGTAAATCTGAAACGTTCAGTTCTTTTGATGTTAAATGGGCCTGAAGTACCTTTTTTCCTAAGATATCAAAAACAATCACGTCTTTTTCTAAATCGTTTTTAGAAGAGATGTATACTTTTCCATTAGTAACCGGATTAGGGTACAAACTAAGCCCCTCAATAGAAGTAGATTCCTGAGTTCTTGGTAGTTGCTTGCTGTCCTGCGCAGAGACGCTTACAGTAAAGAAAAATGCCAATAAGAATGTAATATAAAAGTAGTTTTTTGCCATCGCATGTATTTGATTATTGTAAATATACAAAAAAAATTACAAAAATGAAGCCAAAAAAAAACATCTTGCATATTTAGGATGTTTTTAACAGTGTGTGTTGGAACTTGTTATATCAGAAATATATTTTAAATCAGTAACTATATTAAAATGAAAAAGCTGTCCGAAGTATTTCAGACAGCTTTTTCTATTTTATAAAAGTTTGAATTATTTAGTCCAGTTGGCCCATGTTGGTAAGTCCACACCAGCACCAGCACCAATTGCACCTGTAATAGTTCCTGATAATTTAGGACCAGCTAAATTAGTTACAGAAGCTCCAAAAGTATAGTTTGTGATAGTAAAGTTACCAGCAGCAATGTTTGCAGTTGCACCAGCATCAGCAGATAATTTAGCTAAATCTGTTGGCATACCGTCAGCAACAAATAAGTTTGTGTAAGCTTGTTTTCCACCACCTTCTTTGTAATTGATTGCTTTTTCGTCAGCTAAGAAAGGAGCATCACCTTTAATAATAGAGATGTTTGTAATTTTAGCATTAGTCATCGGAACAGCTGTACTTGGATCTTTTGCATTAGTAGATCCTTCAACACCAGCTTTAGTAACACCTTTAATGTAAACATTTGTAGCAGTACCTTGCCATCCGTCAGCGAAATCTAATGAATCATCGTAAGAGTTTACGATTACTAAGTTAGTAGCGTTTACCGCTCCTCCGAAGAATTCGATACCGTCATCACCACTTTCGTAAGTGTAGATATCAGAAACTACAGTTCCAGAACCTACTCCGAAGAAAGAAACTCCATTGTATTCTTTTTCAGCTGTATATTTAGAACCTGTGTAAGAAATTTTCAAGAAGTTAATATTTCCAGAAGAATCTGCATTATCATTACCTCCGTAGCTTAAACTACCTACTTCAGATGTACCATTATCTCCAGTGTTTACTTTTGCATTACCAGCGATGATTAATCCACCCCAGTCACTTTGAGCCGGAGTTGCTTTTCCAGATGTCATGATTACTGGTTTAGCAGCAGTACCATTAATGTTGATTTTAGCATTTCTTTCTACAGCGATATATAAAGATGTTGCAGCAGCAGTAGCAGAACTTTTGATTACTGTTCCAGCAGGAATAACTAAAGTTGCTCCACCTTTAACTATTAAACCTCCTGTTAAAGTATAAGTTTGTGTAGGATCTAAAGTTACTGTTCCATCTTGGATTTCTCCTTTCAAGTCGTCAACTTTTAAAACAAAAGAACTATTGTTAGTGTTTTTGTTGTTGTCATCAGAACTACAGCTTGTTAAAGCAAGTCCTAATATTGCAGCCATTGCAAATAAACTTTTTTTCATTTTTGTTGTGTTTTATTGTTTTATTTATTCAAGGCAAAGTAAATGAATGTATGTTTTTGCTGAGTTAAGACGGCATTAACAATATATTAAGTATAATATGCTAAATTAGTTTTTGCTTAATATAAAATTTACATTGCGGAGAATAAAAAAAAGGTGATTAGTATAAGCTAATCACCTTTATTTCTGTATTTAGGTTATATTTAAAAAGTGTAGTTTAAAGTAAGTCTTAAATCAGACCCTGCTTTATAAGAAGTAACTGTTATGTCACCAACAGATTCTTTTCCTGGCACTTTTCCTTGTTCTTGTACACGTTCAAAAGTTGGGTTTAAAATGTTGTTGTAAATAAGACCTAACTTTAGACTTTTAGTCAAACTTGTGTTTAAAATAAAGTCTAATTTATTTACAGCTTTGTCAACCATATTACCAACTCTGGAAGTTCCAATTACTGCTAATTTATCTGAAAAATACGAGTAAGATAATGTTGCTGTTATATCTTTAGTTTCTGTAAATTCATTCATAAATGAAAGATTTGCATTAGCTAAGAAATTCGAAGCGCCACTTAATTTACTATCTGTAAAAGTAAAGTTAGCTCCAAAATCATTTTCATTATTTACTTTTTCATTACTCAAATCCTGATTTGTATACAAGTAAGATCCGTTAGCATCAAAAGATAGTTTTGTTTTTAAATTATCATTTTTTTCAATTTCAAAAATGTCTTTTCTATATTCTAGTTCAACTCCTGCAACTGTTGCTTTATCACCAGTATTTGCATAAGAAATATCATTTGAAGAAGAATTCAGGAACATTTCGTTAATTGGATTTTGGATAATTTTTCCGAAAGCAGTTACAGAGATTAGCTCTCCGCCTTTAGGGAAATATTCCCATCCTAAATCGAAGTTGTAATTTGTCGAAGCGTATAAATTTGGATTTCCTTCATATGCTTGTGCAACATCTTCGTAAATAATTGGCACTTTTTCTTTAAACTGTGGAAGTGTATACGTCTTACTGGCAGAGAATTTTAAATTTTGCTTCTCTGTTAATGTATATTTCGATATTAAACTAGGTAGAATGTTAAACTTTGAATCGTCAGAATTACCACCTTGTGGAACTGTAGTTGTGATATAAAACACATTTTGATTCAATTGTTCTAATCTTGCCCCTAATATTACACTTAATCTTTCAGTTAAAGAATATTGCACATTTAAGAATGCAGCATTAATATCTAAATTTCCATTATAAATCTGATTGATTCTGTTTGAGTATGATGAACCCCAATGTGCAGGATCTAAGTAGTTGTCTACATTGTGAATTTCTTCTTTAGGAAAAGAAATCGTAGTTCTGTTAGGGAAGAATGAATATTGTTCCATATTATAATCTACGTCCTTGAATTTTCCCGAATACCCCACAGTTACTTTTCCTTTGTAAGTGTCATCGCTTTTTTTGCTGAAGTTATATGATAATGCAATATTAGCAGCGATTTCATTTTCCTTTAAGTCCTGAAAAAATCGGTGATTGTTGATGTTTGAGTTTGTAAAAAACGTGTAATCAATTCCGTTTGGAGCATGAACAAAAGAGTTTTGCATACGATCCGGAATTGCACTGTTAGACAGGCTATATCCAACTCCCCAGTTTAAATTCCACTGGTCATTAAATTTATTTTTACCCGTTAATTGATTTACAATTAATTGAGTTCTTTCGAAAGTACCACGTTTGATGAAACCTGTAATTTGTTGAAGTGCATCTCCACCACCATCAAAATTCTGGTTTGTTCCTTCATATTCGCTATAATCCTGATCACTTGAATTTAAGAATAAAGAAGTGAAAAATATCGAGTTTTTATTATTGATTTTGTAATCAGCCGTACCCATAACTGTTGTTGTAGTGCTGTGTTTGTAAGCTGTTCTGTAAAAATCAGAAAATATGTCTCCGTCAGAAGTAATTCCTCCTCTGCTGTATCCTTCTGTAAATTTATTTTTTGCACTAAATGATCCAGTAATAAAAGTCGCAATAGAACTTTCGTCATTTAAGTTAAATTTCTTTCCTGCAGATAATGTGTAGAATGCATTTAACACATTTTTATTATCCTGTCTGTCCCAACTTGTTGCATAACTATAAGGCAGTAAAGGCGCGTTAGGAACACCTACTTTTTTAAAACCAGTATATGTTGGTCCGTCTTGCAGGTAAAAGTGATCTTGTCCTAATACGTTTGTATTAGCACCTGTTCCGATAGAAAAACTAACAAAAGGTTTTCCAGTAAATTTTTTTGAACTGATATCAATGTTTGCACCTCCAAAATCGGCATAGTTTTGAGATTCAAAAGTTTTACTTACTCCAATGTTATCCACAATATTTGTTGTGAAGATCTCTAATAAGATATTTTTATTGGCCGGGTTATTAGAAGGTAAAGGAAGGCCGTTTAATGTAGTTACGTTGTATCTGTCACCAAGACCTCTTACAAATACATTTCCAGAATCATCCTGTTTAGAAACTCCACTAACCTTAGCAACTGCGTTAGCTACGTCGTTAACTCCTTTTCTTGCTATTTCTTCTGCACCAATTGCAGCTTTAAAAGACACAGCATTTTTCTGTTCCAAAAGCAAAGCAGATTCCTTTTGTTTGCTTCCTGTTGATGCCTGAACCACTACATCTTTAAGAGTATAACTTCCCGAAGAAAGTGCCTGATTGATCACCACAGTTTCGGCTGCCTTTACAGCGACTGGAGTTTCAATCGATTCATATCCTAAAAAACTAAAAATTAAAGTGTAATTTCCAGGATTTACGCTCAACGAATATTTTCCGTCTACGTCTGTATTTACGCTAATATTTGTACCTTTAATTAAAACATTAGCAAACGGTAAAACTTCATTGTTCATTTCCTTGTCGGTTAGAACTCCAGAAATCGTACCTTTGTTTTGCGCGATCGAAACCGTACAGATAAATAATGCAATTAATAGAAATTTTAAATTGAATTTCATTTCAGTGTTGTGTTTAATTTATTTTGGTGCAAAGAAAGAACCGCGCTGTAAAGTCGATGTTACGTACTTGTTATGTTTTTGTGTTGTTAAGATTATCAAATTGTTACGAGATTAAATTACGGTTAACACCATTTTTTAAAGGTTCTTTTGTTAGTATATTTACCCTGTGAAATAAGAAATACCGAATGTTTAATGAAAAAGTTTCGGTATAAAAATCTCAATTTTTGCTATTTATGAAAAAAACACAAACTAAGATTTTATTAGTTGACGACGAACCAGATATCTTAGAAATCGTTGGCTATAACCTTGCTCAGGAAGGCTATCAGATTGTTACAGCTTCTAATGGAAAAGATGCTATAGCAAAAGCACAAAAAGAGCTTCCAGAATTAATTATCATGGACGTGATGATGGCAGAAATGGACGGAATGGAGGCTTGCGAGCATATTAGAAAAATTCCGGAATTAAATAATGTTATCATAACATTCCTTACAGCAAGAAGCGAAGATTACTCGCAAGTAGCTGGTTTTGATGCAGGTGCTGATGACTATATTACAAAACCCATCAAACCAAAATTATTGGTATCTAAAGTAAAGGCGCTGTTAAGAAGATTAAAAGAACAAGAAGTTGTTACAGATACTTTAAATGTTGGCGGAATCGAGATTAACCGTGAGGAATACAAAATCATAAAAGGCAATGTAGAAATTGCTTTACCAAGAAAAGAATTTGAATTATTTTATTTACTGGCTTCTAAACCAGGAAAAGTTTTTAAAAGAGACGAAATCCTGGATAAAGTTTGGGGAAATGAAGTGGTAGTTGGAGGACGAACAATAGATGTGCACATTAGAAAACTGCGCGAGAAAATCGGTGAGGACCTTTTTAAAACTATTAAAGGTGTAGGCTATAAATTTGAAGTTTAGTCTTTAAGTTGCTGATCCCGAAACCTTGGGAACTGATTTACTAAGCAGCTAAGGTTAATAACCTCAATTTAGAAAAGTTTAAAATACATTCAAATAATTTTATAATATTCAATACATTTAAACCATATAAGAAACTGAAGACCATAAATCTTCATTTTCTTATATGGTTTTTGAGTTATTCGAGTATTCATTACAAAACTTAATTTTCTTAATATCTTAATAGTTCCATTTTTCAATGAAGATTAATTTTAAAAAAACATACAAATTTGCTATTAAATCGGCATTATATATAAGTCTGTTTTCGACAGGATTTGTGCTTATGCTGATGTCTTTATTCTACAAAGAACAGCAGCTGAAACACCAAATAGCATTTGGAATAATTTTCATTATCAGCATTTATATATTTTCTTTCCTCGTACTGCAATATCGTGTAGAGCGTTTTATTTACAGACGTGTTAAAAAAATCTATGATGAGGTTTCGTTATTAGAATCGACAACACTTATCAATCAGCCGATAAATACAGATATGGAAACGCTTTCGCGTGAAGTGAAAAAGTTTGCCACAGATAAAAAGCTGGAAATCGAAATGCTGGAAATACGTGAGCAGTATCGCAGAGAATTTTTAGGAAACGTTTCGCACGAATTAAAAACGCCTTTATTTACCGTTCAGGGATATGTTTCAACTTTGCTTGATGGTGCAATGGACGATAAAAATATCAGAAAAAAATATTTAAAACGTGCCGAAAAAGGAGTAGAGCGTCTTATTTATATCGTCGAAGATCTCGATATGATTACCAAATTAGAATCGGGTGATTTAGATCTAAATATGACTGATTTTGATATTGTCGAACTCATTCAGAATGTTTTTGAATTGTTGGAAATGAAAGCCGACAAAAAGAAAATCAAATTGGCTTTTGAGAGTAAAAACATTCAGTCTGTAATTATCCGTGGAGATAAAGACAGAATTCAGCAGGTTTTGGAAAACCTGATTGTCAATTCTATAAAATATGGAAAAGAAGGTGGTTTGACAGAAGTTGGCGTGGTAAACCTTACGAAGAAAAAAGTCTTAATCAGAATTAGTGATAATGGAGAAGGAGTTGAAAAACAAAACATTCCAAGACTTTTTGAACGTTTTTACAGAGTTGACAAAAGCGGAACAAGATCTGAAGGTGGTTCGGGATTAGGATTGGCGATCGTAAAGCATATTATAGAAGCGCATAAAGAGAAAGTATATGTTGAAAGTGAGTTCGGAATTGGTTCGGAGTTCTCTTTTACGCTTGAAAAAGCCAACAAATACTCAAAAGCTGATATTAAGAAAATGTAAGCTGACTTACGCTGGAAGCCCTAAAACAAAGGGTTTTAACAATAAAGAAACACACGGATTTAGTCCGTAACATTAAATTTTTATTATAGTAACATCTGGTTAATGATTTCTTAACATAGGTGAGTCATCTTTGCATCCTGAAATTAAGGGAATTACAAAAGAGATGATAAAAAAAATAATTGTTGCAGTTTTATTAGTGATCACTTGCGGTGCAAAAGCCCAGGAATTAAATAAACAGGATGTAAAAAACGAAGTAATGCGTCTTTTAGATTCCATTAATAAGTCAAAACTTCCGGATACAAAATCTGGTGTGAGTGGAGAGGAACACTGGTACGACAGAATCTCATTGAGAGGTTATGCGCAAATTCGATACAATGGTTTGTTTTCTACCAATGACAAAGTTTCCTGCGATCAATGTGATAAATCCTGGGGAACAACTTCTACAGCTCCTGATGCAAAAGCAAATAACGGACTTTTTATTCGCCGTGCCCGTTTAGTATTTTCCGGACAGGTCCATCCCAATGTTTTCTTTTATTTTCAACCCGATTTTGCCAGTTCGCCAAGTACAGGAATTCAGAACTTTGTGCAGATTCGCGACCTTTATTTTGATCTTTCTTTCGACAAGAAAAGAGAATATCGCCTTCGTGTCGGACAAAGTAAAATACCGTATGGTTTTGAAAATATGCAGTCCAGTTCTCAGCGTTTGGCTTTAGATCGTAACGATGCAATGAACAGTGCAATATTAAACGAACGTGACTTGGGACTTTTCTTCTATTGGGCTCCGGCAGAGATTAGAGAGCGTTTCGCAATGTTGGTAAAAGACGGTTTCAAAGGTTCAGGAGATTTTGGAGTTTTTGCCTTTGGAGTTTACAACGGACAGATTGCTAATAAGTTAGACGGAAACAGAGATCTTAATGTCGTGGCAAGAGTAACATATCCTTTTGTAATTGGAAATCAGATTATAGAACCGGGAATTCAGGCTTATACAGGAAAGTGGGCTTTTACAGGAGAAATTTCACCTGGAGTTACAGTAAATGATCCGCAGTATGTAAAAGATCAACGTGTTGGAGCGACTTTCGTTTTATATCCAAAACCATTCGGAATCCAGACAGAATACAACATCGGAACCGGGCCCCGATATAATACTCTTACCAATACGGTAGACGAAACAGATTTAAATGGCGGATATGTTTTATTAAACTATAAACTGGATATTAAAAAGCAGCACATTTATCCTTTTGCTAAATTTCAATATTACGACGGAGGTAAAAAATACGAAAAAGACGCCAGAAGTTATGTTGTTCGTGATTACGAATTAGGTATAGAATGGCAGCCTTTTAAAGCATTTGAGCTTACTGCAGAATATGTAATTGCCGACAGAAGGTTTGAAGACAGTGCCCTGCCAATAAACAGACAACAGGGAAACTTACTAAGATTGCAAGCCCAGTTTAATTTCTAGTACAATGTTACGCAGATAAAATCGATTACTGTCGCCAAAACGTTGATATCGCTAATTTTGAATACATCAAAAAAACAGGAACTACCTCTGGCTTAGCTGGAGGTTTTTTTATTTAGGAATTGCTTGCTAATAATCAAAAAATCATTTTTAATCCGTGTTCCAATTTTTTATTGCGTAGCAGAATCTTCAAAAACAGTAAAAAGAGAATCCCAGTTAATCTCATTTTTAAATTGGGATAAACCTTTAAAAGATTTTACTTTATCTAAGTTATTAATGGTAAAATCATCCTGCAAAGCATACGGAACCAGATTTTCTTCCTGAAGTTTTATTGCTAAATATTCCTGTTCATATTGGCCTGGTGTGGGAATAAAAAAAGCTTTTTTTCCCAGTTTTGCCAAATCCATTACGGTAGTGTAGCCCGAACGGCAAAGAACAAATTCACTTTCGTTAAAAGTTTGTTCAAGCTGTTTCGAATTCATAAAGTTATAATACGTTACATTTCCATTCTCCCGTTTGGTCTGTGTTTTTTCTACAACTCCCTGTACAAATACTACTTTTCCGGGATAATTTGCGGTTTCTTTTTGCAATTTTTCATCTAAAAAAGTACGCTGAGGTTCAGGTCCCGACAATATAATCATCAGATCGTAAACCTTTGGAGTTTCTTTTTTCTTCATTCGGCTTAACGGGCCAATGTATTTTAAATTGAGTTGGCTGTTTTTAAGATGACCTAAATCTCCGGTAAGATTAACTTCGTCATTTGTATCGGGAACCCAGCATTCTGTATATTTTTTAATAAAATATTGATGACATTTACTCGTAAACCAGGTAGTATTTCCTGTCATCACATTCAATTGATGTGTCATAAAAACAGAAGGTATTTTTTTGCTGAAAACGCCCAGTCGGTTATCAGAAATTATACCATCAATGCCGTGTTTTTTAATCCAGCGATTAATCATTTTTTTCTCGTCCAAAATAGCGGTAATCATTTTTGGGAGATTTTTGATGAGTTTCCATTTAAAGTTTTTACCATTCTTTGCATATTCAATTTGATAAGAAGGCAATTCTAAAGTTTGTATATAAGGAAACTCTTTTCGCAACAAAGCCAGTGCAACACCGTCAGACGCAATAATCGGAATATAATTATTCTCCTGAAGCGCTTTAATAATCGGAATACATCTGGTAGCATGGCCAAGTCCCCAATTTAATGGAGCTACTAAAATAGTTTTATTCGCAGAATAATCAATGCTCATTTTTAACACGTTTTAAAAACGAAGATAGAGAAATATACTTTTTATGATATTTCGGACATATTACTAAATTATTAACTTCTTTATAGGTGCTAAGTTACTAAGTTTCTGAGTTACTAAGATTCTAAGTTTTTTTTAAGCTCCCAGCTACTAAGTTTCTGAGTTACTAAGATTCTAAGTTTCTTTTAACTGCTTATTTTCTGAGTTAATAAAAGTGCCGATCTGCTTATAACAAAAAAACCGAACATAAGTTCGGTTTTATTGTACAGAGAAGCTCAGAAGCTCAGAAGCTCAGAAGCTTAATCCTGAATATACGTTTTATTGCCATTTTTATTAATGTAATATTTACCGCCCCTTGGACCCGTATACACTTTTTTACCATTGTATTCGCCGGTAATTTTATCTGGAACAGACGGCGCTTTTTCGTTGGTCTCTTTTAAAGTTTTGGTTGCCGATTTTTTTGCTTTTGCTGCATCTTTTGTTGCTGCATCTGCTTTTACAGTTGTTTTTTTAGCATCTGCTTTTGCTTTGTCGGCAGTTTTTTTTGCTTTTTCAGATTCCGCTGTTGCTTTTTTAGCATCGCTTTTAGCTTTCGCTGCTTCTTTATCGGCAGCGGTTTTAGCCTTGTCGGCAGATTCTTTTTTAGCTTTAGCCGATGCATCTTTTGCTTCATCTGCTGCTTTTTTGGCTTTTGTTGCCTCTTTTTTCGCATCTGCAGAAGCTTTGTCTGCTGTCGATTTTGCTTTTTTTGCTGAACTTTCTGTTTTGCTTTTCGCTGTTTTTGAAGTCGTTTCCTGTGCGTAGAAATTAGAAGAGAAAACTCCTAATAAACAGATTAATACTAATTTTTTCATAAGGTTATATGTTTAAATTTGAAATAAAATTAAACAATTTTCTGTAATCTTTTTCGTGCGTGATTAAAAAAATGCACGCAGCTGAACATTTCCTGTATGGATGGTTGAACCTGTTTCGCTTTTACGTCCGAGATAATTTAAATTTACATCCAGAAAAGAAGTTATGTTCTTCTGCAGGAGTAACTTCCAAACCAGATTGGAACCAGCCTGAAGCCCTTCTAACATCTGAAAACCTACTGATGAAAATTCGTTTCCAATAAATTTATTTTCATAAAAAGAAAATTCACCATTCACGGTTATTTTCTTCTCGCCGGCATAAGAGAATGAGGTTCCGATTCTGTTTTGTTCTAAAGTTTCGAAATTTCCAATTTGATTTTTCTTGTTTTGAAGTTCATAAAAGAAATCCAGTTTGGTATTTTTCGAAAATAAATAACTGACCTTCGGAGCAATTTGCCATCCTTTAATATCATAATTCTTCTCGACAAAATCTTCTGAAACTAAATCGGTTTTAATCGTTTTAGTGAAGAAATTAAACAGCCAGCTTTTTTGATACAAATGTGTGTATTGAAGCTGATGGGAATAATTCTGAACCTGTTGCGAACCAATAGAAAGCAGATTTTTTCCTTTGTTTACCAAATAAGAATACGTTACAGAATGGTTTTGTCTGCCGCGATTGTAAAATAAACTATTTCTAAAACTCGAATTCAGACCTAAAATATTTTCCTCTGATGAATCAAATGGATTAAGCTCTAATTTTTCACCTTCACTTTTCACTTTTCTGTCCAGAATAAAAGATGTCTGATTGTAAAAATGAGACAGCAGTTTTTTGAAACCTTTTCCATTTTGCCATTGCAGCGGATTTAAAGTTAAAGATTGCGAAAACTTATTCTGATTGGTTTTAATATAAACCTGATTGGGCAAAAAGATTCGCACATATTTGGCCTGATCCTGAAAAACCGCAATTTCAAATTCTTCTAATTCCTGAATACCGTTTCCGTTATAATCGTTCCAGGTGTAAACGCCTTGTCCTGTAGGAACTTCTACATAGGTAAATTCCTGTTGTGCGATGGTTCCAGAACTGGTTTCGTAAGCAGTTCCAATTTGCATGAACTGATTAAAAAAACGGTCATTATATAAAACCCTTGAATTTAATGAAGGTTCATTTTCTCTGTTATCATCCGTAAAATCGAGATTTCGATAACTTGCGTAAACCGCTAAATCTGTTTTTTTATTTTGAATTAATTTTGACTTAAAATAATAAGTTTGCGAATTGTTGACATGTTGTAATAGTCCGTTTTGCAAACTGTCGTTTTTTCTCTGCAAAAATCCGATTTCAACAAAGACTTTTGTACTGTCGCCACGGCCGGTAAAGAAACCATATTCAGAAAATCTTTGGCTTAAAGCCGAAAACTGATTGGTCACTTTATCTTTTTCCTGATTGTCTTCGAGTTGAAAACTTCCGCCGATCCAGTTTTTTCCAAAATGATATTTGGTTCTGGTTTGATTTCGAATAAATTTTGAAGTCGAAGCCGTCGCATCAGAATTTAGGAAACTTCCGTTATTTTCAATGGTCCATTTTTTCAATTTAAATAAAGCATTTGTTGTATGTCTGGTACCTGAATAACTTTCACTGAAATCTAGTTTTTCAAACTGATACGTCAATAAACCGATATTGGAAGTTTTCTTTTTCGAAAACAAATCAAAATTCAAACCTGTTACCAATAAACTCTGATTGCCAAAAAGTGCTCCGTTTAAATTCCAGTCGCGGTTAAATTCGATATTATACAAACGTTCGACCGATTTAAAATTCTGCTCGACAAATTGATAATTAGCAAAAGCATCTAAATTCCAGCTTCTGGAAAAAAGACGTTTTTTAAGATTGGTTTTAAAAGCAATTCCTTTATTATTAGCATCATCAATTCCCGAAAATAAGTTTTGATCATTATTGCTGACAGCCAGTTCAACGTCAACCAAAGTTTTTTCATTCGGATTATACTTTCCAAGAAATGTTGCAACCTGAAGTTTAATTGGAGGAACAAGTTGTATAATGGGTTCGTAATTTCCTTGTAGAATTCCGTTTACAGGTTCAACATACTGATAAATTCTTTCCACAGAATTATTATTTTGAACAATATAATTTCCTCCGTTAGAACCCACCTGACTGAACCTTACATTGTACAAAACATCAGCGGGATTATTAGAATATTCATAAACTTCAACCGAATTGATACTCAATTTTTTGTACAAAATTTTATTGTCCGCATAAGCGTCCTCGTAAGCAGAAGGTGCTTTCATTAAGTTGACATCGTCTCCCGCCTGACTCAGAATCTGAACTTGCTCAGGAGAAAGATTTTGCTGTAAAGGCTGGTTTTTTAAATCGTTTTCAGCATATAAATAACCGCCAAAACTCCATTTTTTATTTTCATGCGTTACTCCGGCATACGTGACCAGTCGATTATAGTTTCGTTCAGAATATTGGTATTCAACATTAATACGCATTTCTGAAGTAATAGGAAAAAGTGAAGTAAACACAATTTCTCCGGCATTATAATCAATAACATAATCATTGTTTTCGCCGCGTTTTAGTAAAACGCCATTTACATAAACACGTTCTGAACCAGAAATAACAAGAACATACAATTCGCCGCTCTGTCCTTTTAATTTATACGGACCCTGATTTCCTTCCTGACCTGTAAAAGTGCTTCTGGCATATTGACCTTTTACAAAAGCAACCGAAGCAAAAACATTTGTTTTCGCCTTTCCGTTATCAAAATCAAAACTTGCTGAAATTCCCTGTACCTTTTTATTGAAACTTAAGAACTGTGTTTTCCTGTTTTCGAGAAAAACATCTCCTGCGCGAATGTTCCAGTTGTCACTAAAAAGCTCCATAAAAATATTATCAAACTGATCCAGTTTTTGTGAATAACCTCCATCCTGCAACGGAATATTACTGTCCTGCAGGGAAGCCCGTAAACTCACCTTGTCTGAAATTTTTCCGGTAATCTGCAGATCCAGGTTAGAATTTAAAACCGTGCTTTGATTGTTCCCAATCGTTACACCGCGCGTTATGCTTCCGGAAGTATTTAAGCCGTCAAAAGGGGTGACTTTTTTCGAATTTGGATTGTCAATGCGGTATAATTTTGCTGTTCCGACATCGCCGCTCACGATCTGATCTGATTTGTAAAGGCTATATTCTTTGGTCAGATAATCCGGATACTGAAGGTAATTTACAATTAAGGTGTCTGAAGAGAATTGGGAATTTTCATTTAAAAGAAAAAAGCCTTTTTGAAAATCAACCTTATAAAAAGTTGAATCAATTCGTTCGTTTTTGGTATTTAAAATTTCAAAAAAGCCGGAATTAATACTTGCTTTTTCCAGACGGATAGTGTCTTTTGAAGCCATTACTTTTTTGGTTTTATACAACGATTCTGTTTCCTGTGCCTGAAGCGCAGAACAGAAAAGAAACACCGTAAAAAACAGTAATTTTTTCAACATAAATACTTTAACTCTCAAAAGCCAAAAGTAGTATTTATAATTGGTAAAATATTGTCCCTGCCAATTGATTGCCAAATGACATTTTTTGTTTTTCAATAGAGAATTTTTTTAGATTCCGCCTTCGCGAAAGCGAATCGGCCGGATATCCCGATGTTCAAAAAAAAGGTTCCATCCGTTAAGATGAAACCTTTTATAATGAATTGAATAATTAACACTAAGAAATTAATTGAGTTCTTTTGTCACAATTTGCATCGTTTCGCGACTTACCTGTTTTAGTAAAACTTCTTTGTTTGACTCAACAGTGTGCGATGCTTCTTCTGTAAAGTGACGAATAGTATATAATGTTACGTTGTCGGTAAAATCAACTTTGAATTTTTTCGAAAGAATAGAATTCAATTCGCCGAAATTTCCAAATTTATCTTCCACACAAACAGAAAAACTAATTGCCGAATTCTGAATCAGGTTTACTTTGATTTTGAATTCATGGAATAATCCGAAAATCTCACTAATGTTTTCTTCCATAATAAAAGAAAAATCAATTGAAGAAAGCGAAATTAATAATTGTTCTCTCTTTACAATAAAACATGGATATTGCGGTTCTAAATCAACACCTTTAGAAACGCAGGTTCCTTTTAATAAAGGATTGATAAAAGACTTTACATATAATGGAATTTCTTTTTTCTGTAATGGCTGTAATGTTTTCGGGTGAATTACCGTTGCTCCGTAAAACGCCAATTCGATAGCTTCACGATACGAAATCTGGTTTAATAAACTTGCATTTTCAAAATAACGCGGATCGGCATTCATAACTCCCGGAACATCTTTCCAGATTGTTACACTTTCAGCATTTAAGCAATACGCAAATATACCTGCAGTATAATCTGAACCTTCACGTCCTAAAGTTGTAGTAAAGTTATTTTCGTCAGCGCCTAAAAATCCCTGTGTGATATTGAGCTGTTTTCTCGGGACATTTTTGCTGATATTTTGTTGTGTCGTTTCCCAGTCTACTTCTGCATCTCTGTAATTGGCATTGGTTTTAATGAAATTACGAACATCCAACCATTGCGTCTGAATGCCCATGAAATTCATAAAATGACTTAAAATATTAGTAGAAATCAATTCTCCAAAACTAACCACCTGATCGTAAACGAAATTGTAATTTGGCGATTTATTATGTGCTAAAAAATATTCCAGTTCGGCAAACTGTGCATTCACAGCTGCAAAAACGGCATTGTTTTCATCTTCAAATAAATCCAGCAATATTTGATTGTGGTATTTTTTTATTTCCTGAACAGAAGAATTCAATTCTGTCGATTTTTCAAAATAATTTTTAATAACAACCTCAAGAGCATTGGTTGTTTTTCCCATAGCCGAAACTACAAGAATTACATCTTCGTAACCTACTTTTTGTAAAACGTCGTAAACATTTTTAATTCCATCTGCATCTTTTACCGATGCTCCTCCAAATTTAAATACTCTCATTATTAATTTATAGATTTTAGTCCGATCCCGAAACTTCGGGACGGGATAGATTTCAGATTTGGGCGAATCTTAATTTTATTATTATAATTTTTCTAAGAACGCATTAACGCCGGCTTCATCCATTTGCACGACCTGCCAGTCTTCCAGAATTTTGGCGCCGGAATTTTTGTAGAAATTTACCGCCGGAGTATTCCATTCCAGAACATTCCATTCTATTCTTCTGACATTGTCTCTTTTTCCCTGTTTCATAATTTCAGAATAAAGGGCAGATCCCAAACCGGTACCACGCATTTTTTCTTTTACAATTAAGTCTTCCAGGTGAATTGTTTTTCCTTTCCAGGTAGAATAACGATAGTAGTACAGCGCAATTCCAACAATTTCTTTTTGTTTTTCGTCATTTTCAACCTCTGCAACAAATACATGAAATAATGGTTTGTCACCAAAACCGTCACGTATTAAATCTTCTTCTGTAATGACAACCGCTTCGGGTTCTTTTTCGAATATTGCCAGCTCCTGAATAAGCTCCAACACCGATTTCATGTCTTCAGGATTCCCTTTTCTAATATTCATAATTAATCAATTCTCTTTTTTTGTCCTGTTCTGTACCGCTTTTTCCTGTATAAGATTTGTATTGACAAAGGTATAAAAGGAGCAATTTCAGGTATTCGTATTTTTAAGTATTTATTATCTAATAAAACACCGTTTTAATTGTTGCTTGCTGCCGAATATTAGCAAATATACAATAAGAGCAAACTAACGAAATAATTTTTAAATCATTCTCACAAAAAAAACGATATTTGTGACTTAAATTTAAAACTATAACGATTTAGAAATGGAAGAACGCAATAAAACACTGGGAGAGTTTATTATTGAGAACCAAAAAGCATTTCAGTATTCTTCGGGAGAACTTTCCCGGATTATCAACTCTATCCGGTTGGCAGCCAAGGTTGTCAATCATAAAGTAAACCAGGCAGGTCTGGTGGATATTATTGGAGCCGCAGGCGAACAAAATATTCAGGGAGAAGACCAGCAAAAGTTAGATGTTTATGCCAACGAAGTATTTATCCAGACGTTAATAAACCGTGAGATTGTCTGTGGTATTGCTTCAGAAGAAAACGACGATTTTATCACAGTTCAGGGGAGCGACAACTGTCATAATAATAAGTACGTGATCTTAATAGATCCGCTTGACGGATCTTCAAACATTGATGTGAATGTTTCTGTTGGAACTATTTTTTCTGTTTTCAGAAGAATTACGCCAATGGGAACCCCGGTAACAAGCGAGGATTTTTTACAGCCGGGAATCAATCAGGTGGCAGCGGGCTATGTAATTTACGGAACTTCGACTATGTTGGTTTATACAACAGGATATGGTGTAAATGGTTTTACGTTAAATCCGGCAATTGGTACATTTTACCTTTCACATCCAAATATGAAATTTCCGAAAGATGGAAATATATATTCGGTCAATGAGGGAAATTATGTCCATTTTCCGCAGGGCGTAAAAAATTACATTAAATACTGCCAGAGAGAAGAAGAAGACAGACCGTACACTTCAAGATATATTGGAAGTTTAGTAGCCGATTTTCATCGAAATATGATTAAAGGCGGTATCTATATTTATCCGACAAGTTCAAAAGCACCAAAAGGGAAATTACGTTTGTTGTACGAATGTAATCCGATGGCATTTTTAGCAGAGCAGGCTGGGGGAAAGGCTACAGACGGTTTTGGAAGAATTATGGAAATCCAGCCAACCGAACTGCACCAAAGAGTTCCTTTTTTCTGCGGAAGTTATAATATGGTAGAAAAAGCGGAAGAGTTTATGGCAGCTCAGTAAAAGTATTCAGCTTTCAGGTTTAATATTCAGCCACAACTCAAACCTAATAGTTTTAAAACTGTTAGGTTTTTTTGATTTAAAATTCGGCTGATTAACGTTCTGTATTTATATATGTTTTGTATATATTTGATTAAAAATTTAAGTATGAAAAAAGTTACTTTATTGCTATTGGTTTTACTTTGTTGTATTACTTCATGTTCAGATGATGATGATGATAAAATCAATGTAAGTTCTTCAATAGTTATTGACGGAATATCGTTTAGACCTGATAAAGCGGTTTACTCTTATGAAGAAGCAAGTTTTAATTCGCAGAAGAAAGTTAGGTTTGTTGCCAGTAATGATCGAAATGATGAATTTCTTTACATTGATATTTCTTTTCCTTCAACGCAAGAAAATTTGAGTGGTGAATATTCGTATGGTCCGGGCACTGCTGACGAACAATTAGTTCAGGTCGAATTTTATGCTCCTGAGAAAAGATATTATATTGCCGGTTATTCTCTTAAAATAACAGACAATGGTAATTCGAATTTTAAATTTGAATTTGTTAGTCCATCAGCTTTTGACGGAATAAAAAACGTTGAAGTGCCTTTTAAAGGCGGACTTGAAGGTAAGTTTGTTTTGGAACAGAAAGTCAAATGATAAAGTGCTACTTCACAGAACAACGACGGTAAATTTTAAAAATAACTTAGTTTGTTTTAAGTTGAAGTCGGTCCGTAAATGTAGGGAATAAAGCCCGATAGTTTGTTTGAACCTGTCGGGCTTTGTTTTGTAAAACATTTTGATGGTAAAAATAAAAAAAGCCAGCATATTTTTAATCTGCTGGCTCTCAATAAATTATGTATAACTAAGTACTAACTACTCAGAACTGAGTTGTAAATATTATTTATTCATATTTTCCATTTCGAAAAGGAAAGTATCCAAATCTACTTTTTTATCTACTAAAGAAAGTGCTTTTGCAACAATATAATTTACATTACCCGGAGTAAAGCCTAAAGCTAGTCCCATACGTCTTAACATTACTTCCTGTAAATCACCTAAGTGGTGGTCAACGTGTACCATTCTCGCCAGGTCATATAAACGCTCCAGACGTTGCGTATATAAATAAGGAGGATTTATTGGATGTTTCCATGGATCTGCAAGGATTTCTCTATATTCCTCATCTGAAATTTGTAATGTAGAAGCAATTTTATTTAAAAATTCCTGTTCTTGTGGATTTATCTTTCCGTCAGCAAATGCTACACGAACTATAGCAGAGAAATGACCTCTGTTTCTTTGTTTGAATTCGTTATCAAATAATTCTGAAAATGGCATAATTAATTAGTTTTTAAGAAACAAATATAGCCCATTTTTTAAATTATTGTTTTTAAAATTCTCATAAAATTTAACTTATTTTTGATGCAGGATTTGACATTGAAATCTTTAGTTTTGAAAATTAATCGTAAGTTTACAACCCCTAATTATTAAATTTAAATATACCTATGTCACAATTTTGGATTTATTTTCAAATAGGATTAAAACACGTTTTAGATATCAATGCTTACGATCACGTTCTTTTTTTAATCGCTTTAACCGTTCCCTATTTATTTAAAGACTGGAAAAGAATTTTTGTATTAGTATCCATTTTTACCATCGGGCATACTTTGGCTTTAATACTTTCAGTTTACGGAATTGTAACGATTAAAGTAAATCTGGTTGAATTCCTGATTCCGATAACCATTTTAATAACAGCTCTTTATCATTTGTTTACGGCAGGAAAGACTTCTAAAAATGATAGTATAAATCTGGTATTTTTTATAACTTTATTCTTCGGGATTATTCATGGTCTTGGCTTCTCCAATTATTTTAAAACTATTTTAGGAGGATCGCCAACATCAAAATTAATACCTTTAGGAGAGTTTGCCTTAGGGATCGAAGCGGCGCAGTTAATTGTGGTGTTTGTAGTATTAGTAATTTCATATATCGTGCAGACTGTGTTTCGTTTTTCAAAACGCGACTGGGCACTTGTAATGTCGGCTTTTATCATTGGAGTTGTAATTCCGATGATTATCGAAAGTCCGATCTGGAACAGATAAATAATGGAAATAAAAAAATTGAATAAGTACGATAAAGCGTATCTTCGAATTGCAAAAGAATGGAGTCTGCTTTCATACTGTAAACGTAAACAGGTCGGGGCGATTATCGTAAAAGACAGAATGATTATTTCTGATGGTTACAACGGAACGCCGTCCGGATTTGAAAATTGCTGCGAAGATGAAGATGGCTTAACACGCTGGGATGTATTGCACGCAGAAGCAAACGCAATTCTTAAAGTGGCACGTTCGACACAATCCTGCGAAGGGGCAACCTTATATATTACGCTGTCACCTTGCAAGGAATGCAGCAAATTAATACATCAGTCCGGTATAAAAAGAGTGGTGTATAAAGATGGATATCGCGATGATTCCGGAATTCAATTTTTAATAAAAGCAGGCGTTGAGGTAGAACATATTCCTGTTTTAGAAGAGTAAATGAAATTTAATTCAAAATATTTACCAATCGTAATCGGAGCAACTTTTGCTCTCGGAACCATAGCAGGAAGCGTAATGAATGCTCCCGCTAATGATCAGCTTTTGGCTAAAAATTACTCTAAAACCAAGCTTAATAAACTTATTGACTTTATCAATACAGAATATGTTGACAGTGTCAATACCGATTCGATTGTAAACCTTACCGTCGATAATATTCTTTCAAAATTAGACCCACATTCTGTTTATATTCCGCCAAGCGAACAGGCAGAAGTTGCCGAAAGTATGAAAGGCGATTTTGTCGGAATCGGAATTAATTTTTATATGTATAAAGATTCGGTCGCGATTATAAAACCGATAGAAAACGGCCCTTCCGCGAAAGCGGGATTAAAATCGGGAGACCGGATTTTATTCGCGGGCAAAACCAAATTATATGGAAGAAGACTGCCTTCAGACAGCTTGTTTTCAAAATTAAAAGGACTTCAGGGTTCTGAAATCGAGTTGACTGTATTTAGAAAATCCGAACAGAAGAAATTAAAATTTAAGGTCAAAAGAGATGTTATTCCAATAAAAAGTGTCGATGCGTCGATTATGATTGGAAACAAAACCGGTTATATTAAAATCAATCGTTTTGCCGAAACTACTTTTAATGAGTTTAAAACAGGTTTAACCCGTCTCAGACAAAAAGGAATTGAATCGCTGGTAATTGACCTTCGCGATAATGGCGGCGGTTATATGGAAGAGGCGATTGCAATTGCAGACGAATTCTTAAAAGATAAACAATTGATCGTTTTTACAAAAAGTAAAAATGGTACAACCGAAAAAACATACGCCACAAAAGCCGGTAGTTTTGAAACGGGGAAAGTGTATGTTTTAATTAATGAAAACAGTGCTTCTGCCAGCGAAATTTTGGCCGGTGCCATTCAGGACAATGACCGCGGAACAATTGTGGGACGACGCTCTTTCGGAAAAGGTCTTGTGCAAAGAGAAATGGATTTTAATGATGGATCTGCGGTGCGATTAACCGTTGCGAGATATTATACGCCAACAGGAAGATCTATACAGAAACCTTATAAAAAAGGAAACGAAGAATATTTTAAAGAGTCAGAATCCAGAGTTGCAACAGGAGAATTGTATGCAAAAGACAGTATTAAACTGGCAGATTCCTTAAAATTTAAAACACCAAAAGGTAAAATCGTGTACGGGGGTGGCGGAATCGTTCCGGATGTTTTTGTACCGATTGAAGCCGAGCACGGAAATGAAAACGTAGCGTACCTGCTGCAAACGGGAATTGTTGGTCATTTTGTTTTTGAGGAATTAGATAAAAACCGTCATACTTTTGATGGCGTTCAGTTTGGCGAATTTTTAGCTAAAATGAAAAACTCAGATGTTTATTTTAAGAAATTTAGAAACTATATTTTACAAACCGGTCTGGATTTAAAACTCGATAAAACCAAAGCCCTGGTAAATCGTTATATAACTGCCGAATTCGCCAGACAATTATACGGAGAATTGTATTATTATGATGTGATCCTAAAAGATGACGCGATGATAAAAACAGTTTTGCATCCGAAGAAATAAACAAATTCAGAGACAACAAATGGTCTGATATGCTAATCCAGGGAGATAATATTTAGTTTCGGATTTTTTGCTGGTAATTAAATCTTTAGGATCCTGACTGACTGAAATAACTTCAAAATTTTATATCATGAAAGTAGAAACCGTTGTTGATGCCGAAAATGAACTTCTTAGAGCCATAAAAAAATCTGATGTTATGGTTTTGGAAAACATCCTCCATGATGATTTATTGTTTAATATGCCAGACGGACAAACCATAACCAAAGAGCTGGACTTACAAGCATACCGTTCCGGGAAAATGAAGATAGATTTTTTAGAAGCTTCAGATCAAATTGTGAATGTAATTGAGGATACAGCGGTGGTTGCTGTTACTGTTTCATTAAGAGGAACTTATGATAGTAATGCGACTAGTGGGGTGTTTAAATACATAAGAGTTTGGAAGAAATGTGAGAATAATTTAAAAGTTATTGCCGGAAGCTGCACTCAGCTGGCATAAAGTTTGAAGCTGAAAGAATAATGATAACTTAAATATAAATTGGCGAAACTAATGAAAACGTTAGCGAACTTCGTGGCTAAAATCAAATAGATATGAAAAATTTAAAGAGAATCGGTTTACTAGTTGTTTTAATGACTTTTATAATCTCGTGCACAGGTATGAAATCAAATAACAATGCTACAGTTTCAGGAAAAGTAGACAGTATAGAATCTGGAAAAGACGGTTATACAGCAAAAATTACTACAGATAATAAAGAAGTTTATTTTGCTACTATCAGTATTGTAAATGTGGGTGGTCCTCAAAACTACAAACAGGTAAAAATAGGAAATACCATTTCTGTAAAAGGAGAAAAATGGAAATCTGAAGATGAAAATCACATCAAAGTAACAGAAATCGTTTCGGTTAAGTAAGAAAAATATAACTGCAGAAAAAGATAACCATGTAAGTTATATAAGTTTATTTAATCTATGCGCAAAGCAAAAATAAACTTCTATAACTTATATGGTTTAATTTTTTTATTAATATTATCGAATACTATCGTGAGAATGAGTCTGCACGCCGTTGTTCCACAAAGTTAAAATATCCGTGGCAACAGCTGCTCCGCTTCCGGCGGCAATTGCCAATTGGCTTCTCCAGCCTGCAAGAGTTCCGATTACATAAATGCCGTCTGCCACTTTATGGTCATCATTTCTGAGTTGAATACGTTGTTTTTCGGGTAGTGCTTTTTTATGTGGTTCAATAAAATGCATTAAACCTTCGATATCAAAAGTATTGGCAGAACCAATTCCGATCACAATCGTTTTTGTCTGGTATGAGTTTCTGTTTGTTGTTATCGTAAATTCAGGAAACTGTCCGTCAATTCTAACCACTTTTTCATTTGCGATCTGCTCAATATGCGGATAAGTCAGCGCTAAATCCTGAGTGCTTTCTGTAAGAAGCTCAGAACCAAGTTTACCTGGAGTTATTCCGTATGCATTGTAGAAAATGGCTTCCTGAAGAGAAGAATTTTTTTGATGAGTAAAAATTCCAATTTTTTTGTTGGTTACGAAAGTTTTGTTTTTTGCGGATCCTAAGACCAGAGCACAAGACATACCTGAAACTCCTCCGCCAATAATTAAAACATCAAACATATTATCTGTTCTCGTTCATTTTTTCTTCAATTCTTTTTGAAATTCTAAAAATCAAAAGAATCAATACAGCGCAAAATGAAGCGGCGATTCCAATAAAAGCTACAGCACTATCTCCCTGAAAAGGATTTTTAAAGTCTAGCAGCGTAATATTAAAAACAATTAAAGCTAATGCTAAAAGCACTAAGATTGAAGTGAAAATTTTCATAAAATTGGTTTGTTTGTCTAAAATAATAAAGTAGAACTAAAGGATAAAAAATGTCTTATAGTTGTATTTTAGAAATTTTATGGGGTAAAAGTATAAAAATAAATTCTAGACGAACAAACCTTTAACATTAGCAGCGAATAATTTAACAGCAATAGCTAAAAGTATCACTCCAAACGTCTTACGTACAACGCCTAAGCCATTTTCTCCTAATAAAGTTTCGATTTTTTTGGAAGACTTTAAAACCACATAAACCAGTATAATATTTAGTAAAATAGCAATTATAATATTAATAGTATGAAATTGTGAGCGAAGTGACAATAAAGTCGTCATAGTCCCGGCTCCGGCAATTAACGGAAAGGCCAATGGTACAATTGAAGCAGATCCCGGTTCTTCGTCACGGTAAATCCGGATTCCTAAAATCATTTCCAGAGCAAGAAAGAATAGCACAAAAGATCCTGCTACGGCAAAAGAGTGAACGTCGATACCGATTAAGTTTAGAAAACCTTCTCCGACAAAAAGAAAAACAACCATAATTGCCCCGGCAACAAGTGAAGCCTTTTCAGATTCGATATGACCTACTTTTGCGCGTAAATTGACGATAATCGGAATTGAGCCAACTATATCAATTACTGCAAAAAGTACCATACTCACTGTAACAATTTCTTTAAAGTCAATTTCTAACATATCGTGTTGATTTTAAGTGTTTAAAAACTGGTGCAAAAGTAGATAATAAAGTTAGGTGATTTTTTCTACAAATCATTTTTGTTATAAAAACACGGTTTACTGCTTAAAAAAGTGATATTTATAACAAATAAGATTTTTATCATAGTGTTTCGCAAGTATTTTTGGCAAAGCTTCGCAAAGTAGTAATTGTAAAAAAGTGCTGGCGGACTTTGAGTAACCTTTTGGAAAACCTGCGGTTAAATTTTAGCAGGCAATATCTACTTTCTTTGACTATCTTTGTACTTTATAAATTACAGTATTAAGATCATGTTTCAGTTAGGAAAAACGATTATTTCGGAGGATATTCTTGAAAAAGAATTTGTGTGCAATTTGTCTGCCTGTAAAGGAGCTTGTTGCGTTGATGGTGATGCAGGTGCGCCTCTGAGTGAGGCTGAGACTAAAATCATGGAGGAAATTTACCCAAAAGTAAAACCTTTTTTACGTCAGGAAGGAATAGATGCAATTGAGGCGCAGGGAACATGGGTAAATGGTACAGATGGCGATCTTGAAACGCCGTTAATAGATAATAAAGATTGTGCTTACGTAATTTTTGACGGTTCAACCGCACTTTGCGGAATTGAGCAGGCTTACAATCAGGGGATAGTGGATTGGAAAAAACCGGTTTCCTGTCATTTATATCCTATCCGTGTAAAAGATTTTACTGAATTTGCTGCGGTTAATTACGACAAATGGGAAATTTGTGACGATGCCTGTTCTCTGGGAAAAGAATTAGAAGTTCCGGTTTATAAATTTGTAAAAGAAGCGTTGATTCGACGCTTTGGGGCAGATTGGTATATGGAACTTGAAAAAGTAGCAGAAGAACTTAAAAATTCGTGAAAAAAGAGTGTTTCAAATTCTTAAAAATCTGACATCTTTTTTAACTCAAACGAATAATTTTTTAGCTCTAAAAAATCTTTTTAAAACAAATTAAATTTGCTTGTTTTTTATTTTATAAAGTCTATATTTTACAGGCTTTTCCAATGCATTTGATTTTTTAAATTACTCATTTACAATATGTTAAAATATTGTATGAAAATCATTTCAATTTTTCCCGTTGTTAAAAACTATGGCATATTGTGAATAAGTTTGCCTTTCTTTTTTGGCAGTAATTGCCAATCTTTGTATTCCTCTTAATGAGGAAGAATTCATTAAAAAATTAATAAAATCTGTCATGTCACAAATCGAACCAATATTACAAGAAAACAAAAATCGTTTCGTTATTTTTCCGATTAAACATCATGATATTTGGGAGTGGTATAAAAAGATGGAAGCGAGTTTTTGGACTGCAGAAGAAATTGACTTACACCAGGATTTGACAGACTGGAATAATAAGCTTAGTGACGACGAAAGATATTTCATTAAACATATATTAGCATTCTTTGCAGCTTCTGACGGAATTGTAAACGAAAACTTAGCTGAAAACTTTGTCAACGAAGTACAATACGCTGAAGCGAAGTTTTTCTATGGTTTTCAGATCATGATGGAAAACATTCACAGCGAAACGTATTCTCTTCTTATTGACACTTACGTGAAAGATGAAGCAGAAAAGGCAGAATTGTTTAATGCGCTGGAAGTTTTTCCTGCAATTGGTAAAAAAGCAGAATGGGCTCTAAAATGGATCGAGTCTGATTCTTTTGCAGAAAGACTTATTGCTTTTGCAGCCGTAGAAGGAATTTTCTTTTCGGGAGCTTTCTGTTCCATCTACTGGTTGAAAAAACGTGGATTAATGCCAGGATTAACTTTTTCTAATGAGCTTATTTCCCGTGACGAAGGTGTACATTGTGATTTTGCAGTTCACCTGCACAATCATCATTTAATAAACAAAGTTCCAAAAGACAGAATTAAAGAAATCATTGTAGATGCTTTAAACATCGAAAGAGAATTTGTTACAGAATCTCTTCCGGTAAGTTTAATTGGAATGAATGCAACTCTAATGACACAATATCTGGAGTTTGTTGCAGACCGATTATTAGTAGAATTAGGCTGCGAACGTGTGTATGGATCAGCGAATCCGTTTGATTTCATGGACATGATTTCTCTTCAGGGAAAAACCAATTTCTTTGAAAAACGTGTTGCAGAGTATCAAAAATCCGGTGTGATGAATACCGACAGTGATGCTCAGAAAATTTCATTTGATGCAGATTTCTAGACAACAAAAATAATTTAAGGACTGCACTTCAGGCAGCTTTAAAAAGATTAACAAGATTTTTTCAGGTTGAATCTCTTTCCCCAAGTCGTAGATTCAATAGCAATTTTTAACGCTTTTAAATTCGTTTTTAGAATTTGAAAAGGGTAACTATTGAGAATGTCATAATTCTCAGAAATTAATTTAAAAACACGCAATGTTAAGTCCTGGAATTCGTTTTTCAAGTGACTTTCATTTTTTCAATAACTAAAATAGTAAGCTTATGTATGTAGTAAAAAGAGATGGCCACAGAGAGCCCGTAATGTTTGATAAGATTACAGAAAGAATAAAAAAATTGTGTTACGGCTTAAATGAGCTTGTAGATCCTGTTAAGGTAGCCATGCGTGTTATCGAAGGATTGTATGACGGAGTTTCTACTTCTGAATTGGATAATCTTGCGGCAGAAACGGCAGCATCTATGACTATTGCACATCCTGATTATGCGCAACTGGCAGCTCGTGTGGCAATTTCAAATCTGCATTCCAATACCAAAAAATCGTTCTCCGAAACGATGAAAGATATGTACCATTACGTTAATCCAAGAAACGGACAAGACGCGCCGTTGCTTTCGGATGAAGTATTTAAGGTGATTCAGGAAAACGCTGCTTTTTTGGATTCTCATATTATATATACCAGAGATTTTAATTACGATTACTTCGGATTTAAAACTTTAGAGCGTTCGTATTTGTTAAAAATAAACGGAAAAATTGTTGAGCGTCCACAGCACATGTTAATGCGTGTTTCCGTTGGTATTCACTTAGACGATTTAAAATCGGTTATCGCGACTTACGACTTAATGTCTAAAAAGTTCTTTACGCATGCAACGCCAACATTGTTCAATGCAGGTACTCCAAAGCCACAAATGTCTTCTTGTTTCCTTTTAGCAATGCAGGATGACAGTATTGATGGTATTTATGATACATTAAAACAAACCGCAAAAATCTCTCAGTCAGCGGGAGGAATTGGCCTTTCTATACATAACGTTCGTGCCACAGGATCTTACATTCGCGGTACAAACGGAACTTCAAATGGAATCGTGCCAATGTTGAGAGTTTTCAACGATACGGCTCGTTACGTAGATCAGGGTGGTGGAAAACGTAAAGGAAGTTTTGCGATTTATATCGAAACCTGGCATGCCGATATCTTTGATTTCTTAGATTTAAAGAAAAACACAGGTAAAGAAGAAATGCGTGCAAGAGATTTATTCTTCGCCATGTGGACTTCAGATTTATTCATGAAGCGTGTTCAGGAAGATTCAACATGGACTTTAATGTGTCCTAACGAATGTCCGGGACTTTATGATGTTTACGGAGAAGAATTCGAAAAATTATATACCGATTACGAATTTCAAAATAAAGGAAGAAAAACAATCCGCGCCCGTGAATTATGGGAGAAAATCCTTGAATCTCAAATCGAGACCGGAACGCCGTATATGTTGTACAAAGATGCAGCAAACCGTAAATCGAACCATAAGAATTTAGGAACAATTCGTTCTTCTAACTTGTGTACAGAGATTATGGAATATACGTCTAAAGACGAAATTGCAGTTTGTAACTTAGCTTCGATATCCTTACCAATGTTTATTGAGAACGGAAAATTCGATCATGAAGCACTTTATAATGTTACAAAACGTGTAACTCGTAATTTAAATAAAGTAATCGACAGAAACTATTATCCGGTAAAAGAAGCTGAAAATTCTAACTTGCGTCACCGTCCGGTTGGATTAGGAGTGCAAGGTCTGGCGGATGCTTTTATTATGTTGCGCATGCCGTTTACAAGTGACGAAGCTAAAAAACTGAATCAGGAGATTTTCGAAACTTTATACTTTGCAGCCGTAACCGCTTCTATGGAAATGGCGAAAGAAGAAGGACCGTATTCTACATTTGAAGGTTCTCCAATGTCAAAAGGAGAATTCCAATACAATATGTGGGGAATGAAAGATGAAGAATTATCTGGTCGTTGGGACTGGGCTTCATTAAGAAAAGAAGTGGTAGAACACGGGGTTCGTAACTCATTATTGGTTGCACCAATGCCAACAGCTTCGACTTCTCAGATTTTAGGAAACAACGAAGCTTTTGAACCTTATACATCAAACATTTACACACGTCGTGTATTGTCTGGAGAATTTATCGTAGTAAACAAACATTTACTTCACGATTTAGTAGAAAGAGGATTGTGGAACGAAGATTTGAAACAAGAAATCATGCGTCATAACGGATCTGTTCAGAATATTGATATTATTCCGCAAGACTTAAAAGAACTTTATAAAACAGTTTGGGAAATGTCAATGAAAGACATTATCGATATGTCACGTCAAAGAGGTTACTTTATTGATCAATCTCAATCTTTGAACTTGTTCATGCAGGATGCAAACTATTCTAAACTAACGTCAATGCACTTCTACGCTTGGCAATCAGGTTTAAAAACAGGAATGTATTACTTAAGAACAAAATCTGCGGTAGATGCGATTAAATTTACCTTAAACAACGATAAAAAAGAAGAAACCCCATCTTTAGTTGCAGAAACAGAAGAGATTTCTGTTGAAGATTACAAAGCAATGTTGTTGAAAGCACAAGCAGCAGGTCCTGAGGATTGTGAAATGTGTGGGTCTTAATTTTTTAGAGAAAAGAAAATAGAATCAAGAAGAAAGATTTTATTCTTAATTATATAAAAGCAGTTGTCATTTTTGATAGCTGCTTTTTTTGTTTTTTAATGACATCGAATTTAAACATAGCCCAAGGTTTCAACCTTGGGTACGTAACGATTGTCTCCTGCATGTCCCCAAGGTTGAAACCTTGGGCTATGTTTGATTTATGAATAAATCCTAACTTGATTTTGTTTACTTCACAATAACAATATTCACAAAAATCCTCCGTTTAAAACTATTACCAAAAAACTTCAAAATCTCAGCACCTTAGAACCTTAGTGACTTAGCTTCTTCAAAAAATTAAACCTTTTAAAGAAAGCGAAGTCTTATAGTAATAATTTCCAAATTATGAAAAAGAGCAGTCTTTGGTCCTTACGATTGGGTTTCTCCGGAAAAGAAGCCGATAAAATAGAAAAACTGGGAATTGAAAAATTTCTAAAGTATTCTTACGAGTCAAAATTTGACAAGGCGCTGCCTGATTTTCTGCAAGACGATCCCAAAACGTTGTTAGAGCTTAAAGAACTTCGCGAATCCATCAAGAATGCCGATTCAGAATTTAAAAAGAAAGTTCTAAAGAAAGAAATCTATTCCAATCTTGAACTCAAGAAATGGTGGATTGCCAAAATGCGAAACGACGAATTCCCACTTCGGGAAAATATGGTTTGTTTCTGGCACAATCATTTCGTTTCTACTTCACAAAAGGTAAAAGTTAATTATTGGATTTACCAGCACAATATGATTTTGCGTGAAAATGCTTTTGGTAATTTTAAAGAATTGACCAAACAGATTCTCAAATCAAATGCTATGGTTAGATATCTCGATAATGGCGACAATAAAAAAGGAAAAGTCAATGAAAATTTGAGCCGGGAATTGCTGGAATTATTCACGATCGGAATTGGAAATTATACCGAAGAAGACATTAAAAACGGTGCAAAAGCTCTGGCGGGTTTAAATGTTGGAGATAATGGCGCTGTTTACAGAAAAAATGCAGAAGATAACAGTGATAAAATCTATTTCGGAAAAACAGGAAACTGGAAAGCCGACGATTTAGTCGATATCATTTTTAAACAGAAAAACATTCCATATCTCATTACCCGAAAATTACTGAAATGGTTTGTTTACGATAATCCGTCAGAAAAATTAGTAAAGTATTATGGCGATTATTTCAGAAAAGCAAAGTTTGAAATTGAACCTTTGCTGACCAAGATTTTTACTGAAGAATATGCGAAAGAAAATGCGGGAAGTAAAATTAAAAATCCGCTGGTTTATATTTTGCAATTGGCAGATGAATTGCAGATGGAGGATTTTGATAATGGCATGGTTCAGTATTTTCTCAAACAACAGGGAATGGATTTATACAATCAGACAAATGTCAAAGGCTGGGATGGAGGAAATTCCTGGCTTACTTCGCAGATTTATTTACAGCGAAACAATACTTCAGATCTGCTTTGTAAAGGGCGAACAATTAAAGGAAAGTTTCTAAATAAAATTAATTCTGATGCCGAAAAACCGGTGTTAGAAATTAATAAAGTGAAAGTGAAAGTTAAATTTGATAACAGTGGAAATAATAAAACAATCATTTCAGAACTTTCGGACCGATTGCTTTTTAAAACAAACGAATCGATTCAAAAAGACATGGAAAATCTTTTGAAATATGATTTCGTTCCAAAAGAGCCAAACGCAGATGCAGCGGTAGTGAGGTTGTTCAGTTATATTACGAAATTGCCCGAATATCAATTAATCTAAAAGTTTGAAATCATGAACAGAAGAACTTTTTTAACCCTTACAGGAACTTTTACAGGCGGAATGTTGGTGCTCCCGGAATTTCTTCATGCCTTTGGAACACAGCAAAACTTAATTACCGGAGAACAATGTGTTGTTTTTGTACAATTGAATGGAGGTAACGACGGACTAAACACATTTATTCCATACGATGATCCGTTATATTATGATTTACGAACTAAAATTGCTTTAAATAAGGATTTGGTTATTGGTAAAAATCGCGGAATGGCATTTCATCCTTCTTTAAAAGATTTTGCTCAAATGCAGCAAAACGGAGATTTAACCGTGATTCAGAATGTTGGATATCCGGAACCTGTTCGTTCGCATTTTAGAAGTCAGGAAATCTGGCAGACTGCTGTCGATTCTAATAAATATGTAAATGAGGGCTGGTTGGGAAGATATCTTGATTTACAGTGCAACGGACATCAGCCAACTGCCGGCGTCAATTTAGATTCTATTGATAATTTGGCTTTAAAAGGAATTGAACCCAATTCGATAACCGTAAAAGATCCAAATCGATTTAAGATGAAAACAGGACTGGAAGAAACCAAATTATCAGATAATCCACAATTGGATTTTGTTCGGAAAATTGCCAATTCGGTTATCGAAGGATCAGATGAAATTCAGAAAGCCTTAGTTAAATCAAAAACAGAAACAAGTTATACAAAAACAGAACTTTCAAAAAACCTGGAATGGATTGCACGTTTGATAAAAGGAAATTTAAACTCCAAAGTATATTATACATCGCTTGGCGGATTTGATACACATGACAATCAGCTTGCTGTTCACGAAAGGAAATTAACAGATTTAAACGATTCGATATTTAGTTTCTACAAAGATTTAAAACAAGCTAATATATTACAGAATGTCACAATTGTAGTTTTTTCTGAGTTCGGACGCCGTGTAAAAGACAACGGCAACGGCACCGATCACGGAACAGCAGCGCCAATGTTTATTATTGGAGGAAATAATAAAGGAACCATTTTGGGTAATAATCCCGATTTGGCGAATCTGGATAATGGTGATTTAAAATATGAAATTGATTTTAGAAGTGTCTATGCTTCTTTATTAAAAGAGAAACTGGATTTTGATTCTACTAAAATCGGAATTAAAAATAAGGCGGTTTCAGGATTGTTTTAAAGTTTTTTTTCCGCCACGAATTCACGAATTTTTCTAATTTTATTTTGAATTCGTGTCAAAAGATTAGACAAATTGAATTTCATCTAACAATGATTTGAGATAATTCGTGAATTCGTGGCAGAAAAACTCAGTACCTTAGCATCTCAGAACCTCAGTACCTCTTTTTAATATTCTCATTTTAATCCTGTATTTTTACATTATCATACAAAACCTCCCAAATTTGTTAAGAAATCCCTTTTTGTTTCATAAAATGCAATATTTTTTTTGGAGGGGTAAAAATAATTTATACATTCGCAGAGAATTTAAATAATAACACAAACAAAATGGCAACTAACCGTTTTTATTTTAGCAACAATTTTTATTTCTTCTTTAGTAGAAGTCAGGATTGTGCTATGGTTATTTGAGATAAAATTTACAACAAATAAAACTAATATACAATCCTGATGCAAATCAGGATTTTTTTTTGACTATATGACAACTAAAATTGCAATACAAGGTATAAAAGGTTCATTTCATCATCAGGTTGTGAAAGAGTATTTCTCTGAAAATGTGGCTATTGATGAATGTCTGTCTTTTGAAGAATTAGTTGATAGTCTTTTGGCCGGAAAATCAGATCAGGGGGTTATGGCGATTGAAAATTCTATTGCGGGTCCGATTATTCCGAACTATGCTTTGATTGATAAGAATAATTTACACATAATTGGAGAACACTATTTAAGCATTCACCAAAATTTAATGACTTTAAAAGGTCAGAAAATTGAAGACATAAAAGAAGTTCATTCGCACCCAATGGCATTGTTACAGTGCATGGATTTTTTGAAACAATATCCGAATATCAAATTGGTTGAAGATAAAGATACGGCTGAAACGGCAAGAAGAATTCAGGAAAAACAATTAACCGGAATTGCAGCGATTGGAAGTAAGGTGGCTTCAGAAATGTACGATCTTGAAATTATTGCTCCGGAAATTCAGACGATAAAAAATAACATGACACGTTTCGTGATTATTAAAAAGCAAAATTCATTTTTACCGGAAAGCGAAATCAACAGAGCGTCGATCAAATTTGAACTGGATCATAAAAGAGGAAGTCTGGCAGCAGTTCTAAACGTAATGAGTGACTGCAAGCTGAATTTGACAAAAATTCAGTCGCTTCCAAAAATTGAAACACCTTGGAAATATTCGTTTTTCGTAGATGTAACTTTTGAGAAATACGAAGATTACGCAAAAGCAAAAGCCTTATTAAATATAATGGCAGAATATTTTAAAGTGTTGGGAGAATATAGAAATACGAAGCCTCTTAGTGAGTCATAAAAGTTGAAAAGTCGAAAGTCTTAAAGTCAAAAAAGCAGAAAGCAAATTAAAAAGTTTAAAAGAGTCTAAAGCATACAGCTTAAAGCCTAAAGCAAATAAAAAATGATTACAACAGCAAAACGATTAGACACAGTTGAAGAATACTACTTCTCATCAAAATTAAGAGAAGTGAGACAACTGATGTCTGAAGGAAAATCGATCATCAATATGGGAATTGGAAGCCCTGATTTGAGTCCGTCAAAAGCAGTAATAGAAGCAGTTGCTGCGGCAATTCAGGATGAAAACGGTCACGGTTATCAGAGTTATCAGGGATTACCGGAAATGAGACAGGCGATGGCAGATTTTTATGAGGATCAATTTGGTGTTGCAGTGAATCCGAATAATGAGATTTTACCATTAATGGGTTCGAAAGAAGGAATTATGCACATTTCGCTGGCTTTTTTAAATCAAGGCGATCACGTTTTGATTCCGAATCCCGGTTATCCGACTTATACTTCGGTAACCAATTTGGTAGGAGCAGTTCCGGTTTATTATGATTTAAAAGAAGAAAATGCCTGGGAACCGGATTTTGAAGCTTTAGAAAAACAGGATCTTTCGAAAGTAAAAATTATGTGGCTGGGTTATCCGCACATGCCTACAGGAGCGAGAGGAAGTTTAGCGTTATTTGAAAAATTGGTAGCTTTTGCTAAAAAACATAATATATTATTGATCAACGACAATCCGTATAGTTTTGTTTTGAATGATAATCCGATGAGTTTATTGCAGGTTGAAGGAGCAAAAGACGTGGCTTTAGAATTGAATTCACTTAGTAAAACTTTTAACATGGCAGGCTGGAGAGTCGGAATGGTTTTAGGAAATGCAGAAATTATCGATGCAGTTTTAAAAGTAAAAAGCAACATGGACAGCGGAATGTTCTACGGAATTCAGAAAGGCGCTATTGCAGCGTTGAAATGTGATAAATCGTGGTTTGAAGATAATAATAAAATTTACAGACGTCGAAGAGAATTGACTGAAAAGCTGGCAGAAAAATTAGACTGTAAAGTATATAAAGAAGGTGTCGGATTATTTGTTTGGGCAAAACTTCCGGAAGGAATAGCATCAGCAGAAAAGTTCATTGACGAAATATTATATGAGAAACATATTTTCATCACGCCAGGAACAATTTTCGGAAGCAACGGTGAAGGATATATTAGGTTTTCATTGTGTGTGAAAGAAGAAAGAGTACAAGAAGCGATAAATCGATTTTAGATTTTTTTCGTTCCTGCAAGGTTTCCAAAATCTTGTAGGTTTATAATAAGGACCTAGGAATCATACCTACAAGGTTTTGGAAACCTTGCAGGAATTAGCTTCAAATAATAAAAAATATGAAAGTATACGTAATAGGAATAGGATTAATTGGCGGTTCAATGGTGTTAGACATCAAAGGGCGTTATCCTGAAGCGACTATTTTCGGGATTGATAATAACGAAAAACATGTGCAGGAAGCTATTGATTTGGGTGTTATTGACCAAGAAGGAAAAATGGAAGATCTGGCAGGAGCCGATTTTGTAATTGTTTCAGTTCCGGTTGATGTAGCGCTAACGGTTTTGCCTAAAGTTTTGGATTTAGTAGGAGATAAAACAATAGTTTTTGAAGTAGGATCGACTAAAAAACCGATTTGCGAGGCAGTAGCCAATCATCCGAAAAGGAGAAACTTTATTGCAACCCATCCGATTGCCGGAACAGAGTTTTCGGGACCATCGGCAGCAATAAGAGGTTTGTTTCAGGGAAAAACAAATATTATTTGCGAAGTGGAAAAAACCACTTTTAAACTGCAGGAAAAAGCATTGAATCTTTTTACGGCAATCGGAATGAGGATTCGCTATATGGACCCGACTTCGCACGACAAACACATTGCTTACGTTTCGCATTTGTCGCACATTAGTTCGTTTATGTTGGGGAAAACGGTTATGAATAAAGAAAAAGACGAACAGGATATTTTTGACATGGCAGGAAGCGGATTTGAAAGTACCGTTCGTCTCGCAAAAAGTTCGCCGGCGATGTGGACACCGATTTTTAAACAAAACCAAGAACACGTTCTGGAAACCTTAGAAGAATACATTGCAAATCTCAGTCGGTTTAGGGATTTGCTGAAAGAGGAAAATTACAATGCCATTTTTGAAGAAATGGAAAGCACAAATAAAATAAAAGAAATACTAAACGGATTAACAACAACTAAAAAGTAAAATTAGAATTAAGATGGAAAATAAGAAAGAAATGAGAAAGTGGTTAGAAGATTTCAATTTAAATCACCCACTTGTGATAGCTGGACCTTGTAGTGCAGAAACGGAAGATCAGGTTTTGAAAATAGCGCATGAATTAAAAGATTCTAAAGTAAGTGTTTTCAGAGCTGGAATCTGGAAACCAAGAACTCGTCCGGGAGGATTTGAGGGTGTTGGTGAAATTGGATTGAAATGGTTACAAAAAGCTAAAGCAGAAACTGGTTTATTAATGGGTACTGAAGTTGCAACTGCAGCGCATTGTAAACTGGCTTTAGAACATGATATTGATGTATTATGGGTTGGTGCACGTACAACGGCAAACCCTTTCGCAGTTCAGGAAATTGCTGATACATTAAAAGGAACAGATAAAATCGTTTTGGTTAAAAACCCTGTAAACCCTGATTTAGCTTTATGGCTTGGTGGTGTTGAGCGTTTACACATGGCTGGAATCGAGAAATTAGGCGTTATTCACAGAGGTTTCTCTACTTACGAGAAAACAAAATACAGAAACATTCCGGAATGGCAGATTGCTATCGAATTGCAAAATAAATTCCCTGATTTGCCATTAATCATCGATCCATCTCACATTACCGGAGATCGCAAAATGATTTTTGAAGTAACGCAAGAGGCTTTAGATTTGAATTACGACGGTATGATTATCGAAACGCACTACGATCCGGACAATGCATGGTCTGATGCTGCGCAACAAGTTACTCCTGATGCTTTGAAACAAATCATCAAAGATTTGACGATCAGAAAAACGGATGATACTACAGATGAGTACAGTTCAAAAATGACAAAATTAAGAGCAAACATTGACGTTCTTGACGCTAATTTACTAGAGTTGTTAGGAAAACGTATGAAAGTAGCTGACGAAATTGGTCAGGTGAAGAAAGATGCTAACGTTGCAATTCTTCAAAACAACCGTTGGAACGAAATCTTAGGAAAAATGATTTTAGAAGGTGAGAAAAAAGGCCTTACGGAAGAGTTTGTTTTAAGAATGTTCAAAGCAATTCACCAAGAAAGTATTGGTCACCAAGAGAAAATTTTCAACGCATAATTTTCTTTAACCATATAAGTGATATAAGAGAATTTTAGTTTTTTATAAGCTTTGTTTTAAAGTTTTCTTATAGCATTAATTGAAAATAGATTGTTTTTTAAGAATCTCCGGCACCTGTAAAAAAGTGTTGGAGATTTTTTTTTGAGATATAACCATAGCCCGCGGTTCAACCGTGGGTACGCAATTATATTCACAATCATACTCACAATCTTTGTTCCAAGGTTGAAACCTTGGGCTATGTTTGAAAATATTCATTTATCTTTGTGGAAGATTTAGATTTTACATGAGAAATCTAAAATCAGAAATCTAAAATCAACAATTAAATTGAATGACAGGACTCGTATATAAATCTACAGGAAGCTGGTACACTGTAAAATCGGAACAAGGTGATTTTATAGAATGCCGTATGAAAGGGAAATTCAGAATGAAAGGTATCAAAAGTACCAATCCAATTGCTGTGGGCGATATTGTAGATTATGAGCTCGAAGAAACTTCTGATGCTGTAACAGGAACGATTTTTAATATTCACGAAAGAAAAAATTACATTGTTCGTAAATCGGTTAATTTATCCCATCAGATGCATATTATTGCGTCAAATATCGATCGCGTTTTTCTATTGATAACGATAAATAATCCGCCAACAACATTCAACTTTATAGACCGTTTTCTGGTAACGGCCGAAGCTTATAACATTGAGACTATTTTGGTTTTTAATAAAATAGATACTTTTGATGAACCTACTTTAGAAGATCAATTGTATATGCAATATGTTTATCAGCAGATTGGATATAAATGTCTTCGTGTTTCTTCTACAGAAATGAAAGGTGTTGAAGAATTGAAAGAATTGATGATTGGTAAAGTAAGCATGTTCTCCGGACATTCAGGTGTTGGGAAATCTACTTTGGTAAACGCTATGGAACCTTCTTTGCATCTTAAAACCAAAACTATTTCTGAAGCCAGTAAACAAGGTCAGCATACCACTACTTTTGCTGAAATGTATGATTTGTCTTTTAATGCCAAAATTATCGATACACCCGGAATTAAAGGTTTTGGGATCGTCGATATGGAAAAAGAAGAAATCAGCGGTTATTTTCCGGAATTTTTTAAATTAAAGGATCAATGCAAGTTTAACAATTGCTTACATAAGGAAGAGCCACATTGTGCAATAAAAGCTGCTCTTGAAAGGGATGAAATTGCCTGGTCGCGTTACAATAGTTATTTGAAAATTCTGGAAGGAGATGAAGAAAATTACCGTACTGATACTTACGATGAAGATCGTAAAATTAGCGATGAAACCAGAAACCAAAAATAGATAATAGTTTAAAGGCAAATGTCTTAATGTTATAAAGTAACATTTTTAGACTTTTTCACTTACGACTTTCAAACTTTATTACTAAGATATGAAAATTGTTCTTCAACGAGTATCGCAAGCATCTGTAACAGTAGATCAAAAAAAAGTAGCTGAAATTGAAAAAGGTTTATTGATTTTAGTCGGAATTGAAGATGCCGATACTCAGGAAGATATTGACTGGCTGGCTGGAAAAATCATAAAAATGAGAATTTTTGGCGACGAAAATAATGTAATGAACTGCTCGGTTCAGGATATAGATGGCGACATAATTGTTGTAAGTCAGTTTACACTTCATGCTTCAACCAAAAAAGGAAATCGTCCTTCTTATATAAAAGCTTCAAAACCAGAATTCGCAATTCCTATGTATGAGAGTTTCGTAAAATCTCTGGAAAGAGAATTTCATAAGAAAGTGCAAACCGGAATTTTTGGTGCAGATATGAAAGTAAATCTTTTAAATGATGGTCCTGTCACTATTGTTATGGACAGCAAAAACAGGGAATAAATTTTCTTAAAGATATGTTAAGGATTTCTAAAAATAATATATATTTGACGAAAATCCTTACTAATGAAAAACCTTTTTTGCGCACTATTTTTTTTTAGCGTAATTATTAATTCTTCCGCTCAAAAGAGTGATTACTCGGTATTATTAATTACCGACAGCCTGAAACAAAATGCAAATGCAGTTGTTCGTTTAGACCAAATGGATATCAATATTGCTTCGCAAAGAAGCATGAACATCAAAACCCAGAGAATTGTTTCGGTATTTAATGAAAAAGGTTTAAATGATATCGACGCCTATCATCATTATGATAAAACAACTTCAATAAAAAATATAGAAGCTGTGGTGTATGATGGCATGGGAAGCGAAATAAAAAAACTAAAAAGAAAAGATTTCAGAGACGAAAGTGCAGTAAGCGGAAGCACACTTTTCTCAGACAATCGCGTTCTTTATTTAGATTATACTCCGATTTCATATCCTTTTACAATTGTTTATACTTGTGAAGTCGAAACTTCAAATACCGCTTTTATACCTCAATGGTACTTTATTGGAGGTTACTACTTAAGTGTGGAAAAAAGTATTCTGAACGTGACTTTCCCAAAGGAATTGGGTTTCAAAAAGAAAGAATTTCGTTTTTCAGATTTCAATATTAAAAAAACTACAGAAAGCGATACCCGGTTAAGTTACACCGCTGCCAATATTGTGGCCCAAAAACAAGAAGATATGAGTCCTTCTTATGGCGATCTTTTTCCAAAAGTGATGATGGGTCTGGAAAATTTTCACTTAGAAGGAGTCGACGGAAAAGCGACAACCTGGGAAGTATTTGGAAAATGGTATGGCGAGAAAATCCTGAACGGAACTACAATCTTGCCAGAAGAAACTAAAGTAAAAATTAAAGCGCTGGTAGGAGATGAAAAAGACCCTGTTAAGAAAGCTAAAATCATTTACGATTATGTACAGAAAAAATCCAGATATGTAAATATTGCGGTTGGTATTGGCGGTTGGAAACCCATGTTGGCAAGCGACGTAGATCGTCTAGGATATGGAGATTGTAAGGCGTTGTCCAATTACACCAAAGCTCTTTTGCAGGTTGTAGATGTTCCTTCGTATAATACGATTTTATATGGAGACCGATACAAGTCCGATATTCAGTCTGATTTTGTTTCCATGCAGGGAAATCATATGATATTGGCGATTCCTAACAATAACAATTACATCTGGTTAGAATGTACAAGTCAGGATGATCCATTTGGATATCAGGGAACTTTTACAGATGATCGTGACGTTTTGGTCGTAAAACCCGAAGGTGGAGAAATCATCAGAACCAAAATTTATGAGGATAAAGGAAACACTCAGGAAGGAAAAGGGTCTTACACAATCGATGAAAATGGAAATTTTTCGGGTTCTTTAAAAATAGCATCGCAAGGAAGTCAATATTCATTAAAGTCGCGGGTTGAGACAATGCAGCCCAATGAAAAAGAAGAACACTATAAAGAGTATTGGGACAATATCAACAATTTAAAATTAGGTAAAATAACTTTTACCAATGATAAGGAAAATACCTGTTTTACCGAAAATGTTCAGATAAATGCATCAAATTATGGAGCAATTTTGGGTAATAAAATGATTTTTGTTGTGGATGCTTTTAATCAGTATACAGGAAATGTAAAACGAATTCGAAACAGAAAAAATCCGTTTCAGATCCAACGCGGTTATTTAGATACAGACGAAATCGAAATTAGTCTGCCGGCTGGCTATGGTATAGAATTTCTTCCTTCGAACTATGAATTAAAAGGAAAGTTTGGTGAATATAAAACGGAACTTATCAAAAAAGAAAACAACAAATTAACTTATAAACGATCAATGTTTCTAAATAAAGGTAAATATTCAAATAAAGAATATGACGAATATCGTGTCTTTATGGAACAGATTTCCCGCAATGACAACGCCAAAATTATATTAGTTAAATCTTAAACCCCATTATAACCAAAACAATCAAAAGCAGCCAATGAAAATTTTAAAACTACTCAGTTTTTCTGTGATATTATTATGCGCTCCCAAAGCAGTTTCACAGGATTTTAGATTGGGAAAAGTTTCTGTTGCAGAATTAGAACAGAAAGTACATCCCAAAGATACTTCGGCTGTTGCCGCTGTCCTTTATAAAAAAGGAACTTCCAGAATGGAATATGATCAAAACGAAGGTTTTTGTATGATGACCGAAGTGGAAACGCGTATTAAAATTTATAAAAAAGAAGGTTACGAATGGGCCAATCAGCAAGTCTGGTATTATAATACGACCAACCTTAAGGAAAGAGTGTTTTTTGCAGATGCTGTTACTTATAATCTTGTAAATGGTAAAATAGAAAAAACAAAATTAAAAAGCGACGGCTCGTTTGACGAGGTTCTTTCTAAATACAGAGGACAAAAGAAAATAACGATGCCGAATGTTAAAGAAGGCTCTGTAATCGAATTTCGCTATACTATCCGATGTCCAAATGAAGGTATAGTCCGCGATTGGGATTTTCAAACTTCAATTCCGGTAAATTATTCAGAGTTTAAAGTGGCATATCCGGAATATTACGTCTTTAAACCAAGACAAAAAGGGTATATATTTCCAAAAATCTCTACCTTAAAAAATTCTAAATCCATTACTATCAACAGTAAGGAGAGAGGAACCGGACGAGTTTCGACAACCGAATTTTCTTCTGATAAAATAAATTATACAGAAACCGAAGTTACGTATGTTGCTCAGGATTTTCCAGCTTTGAAAGAGGAAAGTTTTGTGAACAATATTGATAATTATACCTCAAGTGTGCAACATGAATTATCGTTAATTCATTTTCCAAACAGCCCGATAAAAGAGTTTTCTACAGATTGGAGTTCTGTTGTAAAAACGATTTACGAATATGATGATTTTGGACCGGAGCTTAATAAAACGGGTTACTTTGAAGAAGATTTAAAAAAGCTTCTTGCCGGGATAAATGGTCAGGATGAAAGAATCTGGAATATTTTAAATTACGTAAAATCGACCATGAAATGGAACGGTTATACAGGATACAGCTGTGATAATGGAGTTAAAAAAACATATAAGGAAAAAACAGGAAATATAGCCGATATTAATTTAATGCTGACTGCGATGCTTCGATCTTCGGGATTAACTGCAAATCCGGTTTTGGTCAGCACGCGTTCCAACGGCATCGCCTTGTTTCCGAACAGAAATGCGTTTAATTATGTAATTGCTGCGGTTGAAACTCCAAACGGATATATTTTATTAGACGGAACCGATAAATACTCTACTCCAAACGTGCTTCCTCTTAGAACATTAAACTGGATGGGAAGATTAATTAGAAAAGATGGTTCGTCGGAGGAAATAGATTTAATGCCTCAAAAAACATCCAATGATATTGTTTTCATGAATTACGATATCGATGCCGAGGGAAAAGTTACAGGAAAAGCCAGAAGACAATGTACCGACTACAATGCCATGATTAGCAGAGAAAATTTCGGAAAACTCAAAGAGGAAGATTATCTTGAAAAACTGGAAAACAATAACAGCAAAATTGAGGTGAGTGAATATTCGAGAACCAATGAAAAAGAGCTTTTGTCTCCAACTATTGAAACGTATTCTTTTACAGGAAACAATTTATGTGAACTTATTGGAGGGAAAATATATGTAAATCCGATGTTGTTTTTTACTCAGGATAAAAATCCATTTAAACAAGATGTGAGGGAGTATCCGGTTGATTTTGGTTTTCCTTTTATGGATAAATATAATATTACTATTAAAATTCCGGAAGGTTTTGCTGTGGAAACAATGCCTGCGCCCGTTGCCTACAATATGGAAAACAATTTGGGAAGCTTTAAATTTAATATTGCTGCAAGTGATAATTCACTTCAGTTAAGCGTAGCACACCAGATTAATTCGGCTATTGTTTCTACAGAACAATACGAAATGCTGAAAGAATACTATAAAGGAATGATTGCCAAACAAACAGAAAAAATAGTTTTAAAACGTATTTAATATGCAGAAATTCTGTTTGCTTTGGATTACTTTATTTTTAAATATAGTAAATATCCAAGCTCAAGATTATGAGCTGGGAAAAGTGACGATTGCCGAACTGCAGGAAAAAATGCATCCTGCAGATTCGTCAGCTCCAGCGGCAATTTTATTCAAAAAAGCAAAGACTGTTTTTGTATATAACGACAAAACTGGATTTTCTACTGTTCATACTTATCAGTTTAAGATTAAAATATATAAAAAAGAAGGATTAAAATGGGCAGACCAAAAAGTGCATTATTATGTTGGTTATCAGAATCTGAATGAAGATTTATTGTCATTTTCCAATGCTGCTACATATAATTTAGAAAATGGAAGAGTAGAAAAGACAAAATTGGAAAGTCAGGGTACATTTAAAAAAAAAATTAACGAATACTGGAATGAAAAAACAATAATACTTCCTAACGTTAAAGTCGGATCTGTTATCGAATATAAATATGTGCTGAAATCTGAATATATTGGCAAATTTCCTGACTTTGATTTTCAATACAGCATCCCGCTAAATTATTTTGAGTACAAAACAGAATTTCCGGAGTTTTATATCTACAAAACCCTTTTGGTCGGAAGAAGTCCAATTGAAGAGAATTCTAAAATGGTAAGTGGAAGTCAAAATTTTAGCAATGAATATGGACAAAGCCAAATAATGACGTACAAACAGATTGACGGATTTTATTCAGGTAAAAATATTCCAGCTCTTAAAGAAGAACCTTTTGTAAATAATATTGAAAATTACAGAGGAAGTATAAGGCACGAACTGGAAAGAGTGAGAATGCCGAATCAGCCTGTAAAAGACTTCGCACTTACTTGGGAAGGTGTCGCTTCAAGTATTTTTAAAGAAAATCATTTTGGTAAAGAACTCGATAAGAAAAGTTATTTTTTAGAGGATGTAAGGAAATGTTTAGCCAATGTAGAATCTCAGACAGATAGAATGAACACTATTTTTAAATTCGTTCAAAATAAAATGAACTGGACTGAGAAAAATGGTTACTTCACAGAAAAAGGTGTTGAAAAGGCATATAGAGATCAGACAGGAAATGTAGCGGAAATAAATTTCATACTTATAAACATGCTTAATGTCGCAGGAATTAAGGTTGATCCTGTTTTAGTAAGTACAATTGAAAATGGGGTGCCGATTTATCCGACTCAGACGGGATTCAATTATGTAATTGCTGCTGTAGAAATAGACGGACAACAAATTCTTTTAGATGCTTCCCGAAAATATACATCGCCCGGGATTTTGCCTTTAAATGTTTTAAACTGGAAAGGAAGATTAATTAAAAGCGACGGAATTTCTAAACAAATTGATTTGATTCCGGTCAAATCTTCAAGAGAAAGCGTTACAATAACAGCTGTTTTGAGTGGAGATGGAAAAATTGATGGTAAAGCCAGAATTTCAAGGACAGATTATGAAGCTTATAAATTCAGGACGCAGGAGAGTAATAAAAATGAGGAGAATTATATAGAAAAGTTGGAACAGCGATTGGGAGATTTGAAAATTTCAGATTACTTGATTACAAATAAAGTTTCAAATCTTTCTGATCCTATAATGGAAACTTTTAGTTTTGAAACCAATAATTTTGTTGAAAATATTGCCGGCAAATTGTACATAAGTCCGATGTTGTTTTTCACTTCTTCTAAAAATCCTTTTATACAGGAACAAAGGCAAATGGGTATTTATTTCGGATATCCCAAACAGGAAAAGTATTTAATGAATTTAGAAATACCGCAAGGTTACATTGTTGAAGCTCTTCCGGCGCCAGCCCGTTTTTCTCTTGAAGACAAGTCAATAACTGTAATGTTAAATGTCTTAAATGACGGAAACAAAATTCAGTTTACCTTTTCCAAAGACATTAACAATACTATTTTTGCAGCAGATTATTACGATGCGCTGAAAACCCTTTTTCAGAAAGTAATTGCCTGTCAAAATGAAAAAATTGTTCTTAAAAAAATTTAAAAAATGGATTTAAAAAATGCACAGTTAGATGTTGATACGTGGATAAAAGAACACGGAGTTCGCTATTTTAATGAATTAACCAACATGGCGCAATTAACAGAAGAAGTTGGAGAAGTAGCCCGAATTATTGCACGCCGTTACGGAGAACAATCTGAAAAGGAAAGTGATAAAAATAAAGATTTAGGAGAGGAATTGGCAGATGTTGTATTTGTTGTGTTATGTCTTGCTAATCAGACCGGAATTGATTTACAAGCCGCTTTTGACAAAAAAATGGATTTAAAATCGATTCGCGACAAAGACCGTCATAAAAACAATGATAAATTGAAATAATTGTGAAATATCAATGGTGAATTTTGATTTAAAGGCGAGGAGTGCTAAATTGCGTGCCCGGATTATGTACACGTAATTCGCTAATCATAATTACTATCATGAATTTAAAATTAAGCACGAATTCACAATTCACCATTGAAAATTCACAACTAAATATTACAGGATCAAAAAGCGAAACCAATCGTTTATTGTTGTTAAAAGCATTGTTTCCTAATATTACTTTAGCCAATACATCCAACTCCGATGACAGCGAAGTAATGCAGAAAGCTTTGGCAGGTAATGATGAAATTGTAGATATTCATCACGCCGGGACTGCAATGCGTTTTCTTACGGCTTATTTTTCTGTAAACGAAGGAAGAGAAGTGGTATTGACAGGATCGAGCAGAATGCAGGAACGTCCTATTAAAATTTTGGTTGAAGCTTTGGCTCAGTTAGGAGTGGAGATTTCATACGAAAAAAATGAAGGATATCCGCCAATCAGAATTAAAGGTAAAAAAGTTACAGCTTCAAAAGTAACTTTGGCAGCCAATGTGAGCAGCCAATACATTTCGGCACTTTTATTAGTGGCTTCCAAATTAGATAATGGTTTAGAATTAACTTTAGAAGGAGAGATTACTTCTATTCCGTATATTAAAATGACGTTGGCTTTGCTGAAGGATCTGGATATTCAAACCAGCTTTGAAGGAAATGTAATTAAGGTTTACCCTAAAAAAGCTGTTGAAACAAAAGAAATGGTTGTAGAATCTGACTGGAGTTCGGCTTCTTATTTCTTCAGCCTTGTGGCTTTGGCAGATGCGGCAAAAATTACCTTGAGCAGTTATAAAGAAGACAGTCTTCAGGGAGATTCTGAGTTGGTTTCATTGTATGAAAAAATGGGAGTAAAAACCACTTTCCAAAACAATAAAATGACTCTGGAAAAAGTAGACGGATTTAATTATCAGGATGTCAATTTCGAATTAAACAATACACCGGACATCGCCCAGACAATTGTAGTTACCTGCTTAGGTTTAGGAATTGGATGTCATTTAACAGGTCTGCATACTTTAAAAATTAAAGAAACCGACAGATTAGAAGCTTTAAGAATTGAATTAACAAAATTGGGTGCCAATATTTCTGTAACCAATGATAGTTTGACTTTAGTTCGTTCAGAAAACATTAATCATGATGTTCATATTGCAACTTACAACGATCACCGTATGGCAATGGCATTTGCGCCTTTGGCAATAAAAGTACCCATTATTATTGATGATGCAGAAGTGGTGTCAAAATCGTACCCTGATTTTTGGAATGATTTAAAAGCATTAAATTTCAAGGTTGAGGAATCAAATTAAACCATATAAGTAATATAAGTTCATTTAAATTAATGTTCAAAAAATAACTTGGCCTTCAGTTTTAACTGGAGGCTTTTTGTTTTGATTTTAGGCTTCGCCGAAAGGATGATTTCAAATAATATGAACTTACATTACTTATATGGTTTAAAATATTTTTTATTGAATTAACTTCAGTTTTAACTGGAGGTTTTTTTATGATTTTCAGGCATTAGCCAAATACTTAGTTCCAATTAATATGAACTTATATCACTTATATGTTTTAAAACATTTTTTTATAAGCTAAAAACAGCACAAAATCAAGGACTTTTGAAAATAAACGTCAAAACACTTGACAACGCCTATCTCACAATCGTATATTTGCAACCGATTTAAAGCTTTAGGTATAAAATCTAAAAGCTATATTTTAAAATCTACAATTCAAATATGAAATTATCACACTTCAATTTCAATTTACCGAAAGAACTTTTGGCTGAATTTCCGGCAGAAAACAGAGATGAATCTCGTTTAATGGTAATTGACCGTAAAAAACAAACTATAGAACATAAAATGTTTAAAGACGTTATCAACTATTTTGATGACGGAGACGTTTTGATTCTAAATAATACAAAAGTTTTTCCTGCACGTTTGTATGGAAATAAAGAAAAAACCGGTGCAAGAATTGAAGTTTTCTTATTAAGAGAATTAAATTCTGAACAACGCCTTTGGGATGTTTTAGTAGATCCGGCAAGAAAAATTCGTATTGGTAACAAACTTTATTTTGGTGATGACGATTCGTTGGTTGCTGAGGTAATTGATAACACAACTTCTCGTGGAAGAACTTTACGATTCTTATACGACGGTTCTTATGAAGAATTCAGAAACAAATTGACAGAACTGGGAGAAACTCCAATTCCTAAATACATCAACAGAGAAGTAACTGCAGAAGATGCAGAAAGATACCAGACCATTTATGCCAAAGAAGAAGGTGCTGTAGCGGCACCAACTGCCGGTTTACACTTTTCTAAACATCTTTTGAAAAAATTAGAAATCAAAGGAGTAAATTTTGCTGAGGTAACTTTACACGTAGGTTTAGGAACTTTTAATCCGGTTGAGGTTGAAGATTTATCGAAACATAAAATGGATTCTGAGGAATTGATTATCAATCAGAAGGCCTGCGACATTGTAAATGATGCTAAAGCTAAAAAGAAACGTATTTGTGCCGTAGGAACAACTTCTATGCGTGCCATTGAAAGTTCTGTTTCTTCAGGAAATACTTTAAATCCTTACGAAGGATGGACAAATAAATTTATTTTTCCTCCTCATGATTTTAGTATTGCAAACTGCATGATTACCAATTTCCACACACCAAAATCAACATTATTAATGATGATTTCTGCTTTCTGTGGACATGATTTAATGAAAAAAGCATATGATGAAGCGATCAAAGAAGGATACAAATTCTATTCTTACGGAGATGCAATGTTAATCATCTAATCTCGGATATTTTATAAAGAAACCCGACAAGTTTTAAAACCTGTCGGGTTTTTTGTTTTTTTAATGGTTTCAAGTTTCAAGTATTAGGTTTCAAGTTTTCGCAACGAACGTGAAACATGAAACCTGAAACAAAAGAAACATTTTCCTATTTTTACGATTCAAAATAAAAAATAATGACTTTTCAAAATACACGCGAGTTTGCACAACAGCTAGATTCACAGGATGCTTTAAATCAATATAAGGATCAATTTATATTTCCAAAAGTAAACGACAAACGAGTTATTTATTTTACAGGAAATTCATTGGGTTTACAGCCGAAACGTACCAAAGCCTACATCGATGAAGTAATGAACGACTGGGCAGAACTGGCTGTTGAAGGTCATTTTTATGCCGAAAAACCATGGTGGGATTATCAGGAAAGATTTGCAGAACCTTTGAGTAAAATTGTTGGCGCGCTTCCGACTGAAGTTACCGTAATGAACACGTTAACGGTCAATCTTCATTTGCTGATGGTTTCTTTTTACCAGCCAACCAAAACACGTTATAAAATTATTTGCGAGGAAAAAGCATTTCCGTCCGATCAATATATGTTTCAGAGCCAGGTAAATTTTCACGGTTATAAACCGGAAGATGCCATTGTAGAAATTAAGCGCCGTGATGGGGAACATAATATTCGTCTCGAAGATGTTCTGGCGAAGATCGAAGAAGTTGGCGACGAACTGGCTTTGGTTTTAATAGGAGGTGTAAATTATTATACCGGACAGGTTTTTGACATTAAAACAATAACTGCTGCCGGACAAAAAGCCGGAGCAAAAGTAGGCTGGGATCTGGCCCACGCTGCAGGAAATATAAAACTGGAACTTCATGACTGGAATGTAGACTTTGCTGCCTGGTGCAGTTATAAATATATGAATTCCGGACCGGGAAATGCTTCGGGATGTTTTGTACACGAAAAACACCACCATTCAGATTTACCAAGATTTGCAGGCTGGTGGGGACATAACAAAGAACGTCGCTTTAAGATGGAGCCAACATTTAATCCTGTTCACGGTGCAGATGGCTGGCAGATTAGTAATCTTCCGGTTCTTTCTTTAGCACCTTATCTGGCTTCTGTCGATATGTTTGCAGAGGTTGGAATGGATGCCTTAATTAAAAAACGAGATCATATCACTTCTTATTTAGAGTTTATTCTTCATGAAATTGATAAAGAAGTAAAAGGGAATTTTGAGATTATTACACCATCAAATCCTGCAGAAAGAGCCTCGCAATTATCGGTTTTTCTACACGGTGAAGGAAGAACTTTATTTGATTATTTAATGAAAAACGGAGTTATTACAGATTGGCGCGAACCAAATGTAATTCGTCTGGCGCCAGTTCCATTATATTGCTCTTATGAGGATATGTATGATTTTGGTCAGATTCTGAAAAAGGGAATTTTACAAAAAGATATGTAATCAAATAATGCAATAAGCTTTCAGACCTTAATTCAAAAATTAATAGTTTAATCTAAATAAATCTTTGAACCTTTGCGACTTTGTAACTTTGTTCTTTAATAATTTCTTTTAATTTTATAAAAGATCGTTATAATCTTGTAATACTTTCAAAACAAATATTCCTTCCTTTGTAATGTATAATTTTAAAAATTACAATCATGAAAGGCTTATATATTTTATTAGCAGCGATACTTTTAACTTCTTGTCAACAACAACAAAGTAAAGAAGAGTTAAATAAAGCCAAACAAGCCAGTATTGATTCAATGAAAGTTGAAATTGACAAACAGCGTGTTATCGATTCGATGAAGACCGAAATGGCAAATATAAAAGAAGCACAGAAAGTTGAGACTCAAAAAGAAAAAGTTGTTGTAGTGCACCAACAGGCAAATGGAACTGCAGCTACAACTACTACCACTACAAAAAAGAAAGGCTGGAGCGCAACTGCAAAAGGTGCTGTAATTGGAGCAGGAGTAGGTGCTGCAACCGGAGCTATTGTTAGTAAGAAAAAAGGTGAAGGTGCCATTATCGGCGGATTAGCCGGTGCTGCTTTAGGAACAGGTACAGGTGCTGTTATAGACGAGAAAAAGAAAAAAGAATAATTCTTTTTAAGACATACAAGTTGATAAATAAAAGGGAACGAATATTCGTTCCCTTTTATTTTATAATAATCTTTAAAATTTGTCGCATAAATCATATTCACGCCCCACATTATCCACAAATTTAAAGAAAAGCAATGTGTCATTATTGTACCATAATTTCATATAAGAATGGTCAGTAAATTTATATATTTTCCAAATGATGCCAAATCCCTTATGCGAAGGTTTGCCTAGTAATTTTTCGACCTGAGTATAGTGCATTCCTGATTTTACTACACAAAAATCCTGAGTCATTAATGTTTTAGATTTTTCATTGTCAGTATTGTAAACAAAAGGCTTGTTTTCTTTTTCTCCTTCTTGTAACTTATATTGCCTTTTGCAAGAGTCGATGAAATAAAACATACTTAACTTATTGTTCTTATCATATGCCAATTTAACCATGCAGGAATTCTCTAAATTATACACATAATAATTAATATCAGATTTTAAAATCGAATGCGGTTTGCCAATGATCTTTTCAGCGACATATCGTTCAATTCCGAAATCTATAGCAGAAAAATCTGCAAGTTTTAGATTTTTAGCAAAACAACAAGATGAGAATAATAGGAAAGCAAAATACCGCACCATATTTTTAAATTATTTATGCCTTATTAATCTGCAAAGATTATACAATGTATTTATTTTCCGGTATTTTAATCTCCATTAATTCTAACTTGTACATATCAAAATCATTTTTAATTTTCTGCATATCGTTTTTAAAATAAAATGAATTAGAAAACAGTTGTTGATAATAATCAATTCCTTCCAGAAGATTAGTTTTGAAAGTATTCCATTTTTTAATTTGCGCAGTCGAAAGTTCTCCTGCAACAGATTGAATTTCATTTCTAAAATAATCCACATACATCTTGAGTTCTTTTACAAAAATATGGGGACGATCATTTGTTCTGATAACCGATTTTCCAAGATAGATGTGCTGAACCATTTCTTTCAATGTAACTTCCTGATCAAAGTAAGCCAGATTTGGTCCGGGGCAAATTACAACTCCTTGTGACTGGCCTTTTATTTTTATATTATTTTCCAGATAAGAAGCATTGGCCAAACCCACACACAAACAGGATTTTTCGGTTATCTTTATTTGCTGTTTTTCAAATTCTTTTGCCGATAAAGCATCCTTCATACTTTCCAGTTCTTCCAGTTTAATATCCTGGTATTTTTTTGAAGCAGTACAAATTCCGTGTGAATCATATTCTTTGCTTAAAGCCAGGAATTTTTTAGGACAGGAACTTCCTGCTTTATTTTCCTGGATTCTTTTTTGTTTAAAAAATTCGTTTGAAGTTCCTTTCAAAGTATTAAACGGAACTCCTAAAGGAGAAATATTACTAAGATAAAAGTCATCTTCTTTGGCATTCATTAATAATTTTCTCGTTTCCTTGTCTACAGAAGTTGCTTCCGGAACCAGTAAAAAAGGCGAGCCCCAACCTACAGAATCAACATTGTATTGGTCTAATAAAAATTCGTGTTCTGCCGAAGTTCCGACACCGCCCTGAACAGTGACTTTTATTTTTAAAGGAGTTTCCGGATAATGCTGATTTTTTAGCTGTAAAGCTTTAATCATTAATTCGTGGGCAGATTGTACCAATTGCTCCTTTTTCTCTTTAAATTCTTCTAAAATCGTGCCCAGTAAGAGTCCGTCGGTAGCAAAGGCATGACCGCCGCAATTTAAACCCGATTCAATTCGGTATTCGGAAACCCATAGTCCTTTTTTAGCCAAAAAATTTCCCTGAATCATAGCCGATCTGAAATCGCTTACTTTCAGGATGATTTTCTTTTTGAGTTCGTTATTTTCATTTGGAAAAAAGTCTTTAAAGTTTTCAAAATAGCTGTAAAGACGAGGATTCATTCCGGCAGAAAGTACAACAGAAGATTCCAGATTGCTGTTTGCAAAACCTCTTAAGGCAGCATGAGCATCATTAAATTCAATTGGAAGCTGTTCGTTTTTGATGAAATTGTCTTTGTCCAGTTTCGTCATAATATTGACGTCGATTTCTCCGGGAAAGAGATGCGATTCAATATAGTTTTTAATGTTTTCCTTAAAAGAAATTCCGTCATCCAGTAAATTTTGAAAACCCTTTTTGATGTCTGAAGTATTGGGCAACATCGAAATAAAGTTTTCCAGAGCGGTTTTGCTTTCGGTTAATTCGGTTTTAAAACTTTCAAATTTTTCCTGTACAATTTTATCGACCAGATTTAAATACGAAGTGATTCGCTGCGCGCGGTAATCATGAAATTTCTGAGTGATTTCTTCGTAAGGAATATTAAATTTTGTGCTGTAAAAATTGCGCATCTTTTCAATCAGATCATCATCCGCAAGTGCGATAACAGAGGAAATTCCATATTGTGCCACACGAATGGGACTGTCAATTGTATAGGCGAGTCCCATTACCGGAATATGAAAGGTATGCATATTTTTTTTTGTCATTTGTATTCAGATTAAAATAGAAGCAAATGAAAAAAAATATTTTTTTTTAAAACCTGATAATTGTCAGGTTTGGAAGTTGTAGTGTCCATCACAATGAAGTACACCATTTCTAAGGATTAATTTGTAAAGATTTCTGGCAAATGCATTATATCAAAATCTTCTTCAAAGATTCTGCAATGCTTCTCCATAAAAAGTTATAAAACGATTTTTCCTGAATTCTTTCCAATTCTACTTCTGCAGTTTTGGTTTTGTCTTTAGAATCATTTTTAACTAATAAATTGACGATCGCACTTTTAAGTTTTGCCTCTTTTTCCGGCTTTTTCTTTTTGAATAATTTCACTTTCAGGTCGTCATAATCTAAAGAAGCATTTCCTTTTGAGATATTATCATTTCCATAAAAGTTAAAGCGATATTTATGAAATGTCCCGGTAAATGAAGCGTTCATGTAGGGCTTACTGAATTGTCCCATTGCCGCTACATTAAAATTTGAGATTATACCCTGAATATGAAAACCGTCATTCTTGTCCAGAACATTAAATCTCCAGTCAACATTTAGCGGAGAATTTTTCATGAAAATGCAATTCACCTTAATTTTAACATCATTCATTTTTTTCATTCCAAAACCACTTCTAAGATTGGTGGCCTGCAGATTGAATTTGTCAAAAGTTAAAATGCCGGGACCTTTTGAAAAATCAATTTCTTCCTCGTAAACCAGTTTAGATTTTAAAATTTGTAAAGTATCAATCTGAAGCGGAAAATTAATATTTCGCAACAAATGATTGTAAAGATATTTTTTGCTTAAATCATCTTTTGGCATTTTTCCGCGGTAGACATTCGCGTCAAAGTGATTGATTACCATGGAATTTGCTTTTAGATAAAAACGATCGTTTTTAAATCCCCAATCTAATTTTTGAACTTGCGCCGAATCAAATTTTAAAGTATAAATATCTTTTTCTTTTTCCAGTCGTTTGGTAAATTCTCTTCTGTTAAATTGCGGAATATGAGTGAAATTATTAATTTTTAAAAAGTTTTTCTCAGTGCTTATTTTTCCAACATTGATGTGATAAAATGCACTTGGTCTGTAGAATAAACTATCGATAACCAGCGTGTACGTTTTATATTGTAGCGGAATTTTTTCTTTTAATGTAGCATCGGTAATTAAAATGCCTTCCAGTTTTAAAAGAATTTTTTTTACGCTAAAAATTGGTTTTTCGGTATCGAGTGAAACAACGTCGACAGTTCCGTCATTTACGTATATATTAGAAACGGCAATGATTTTTCTGAACGGATCAACAATTTCGCTTTTAATACTTTTGCTGTTATTGATTAGTTTTTCGCCCTTTTTATATAAAATTACACGCGGCTTATTAATGATAATGCTTTCTGCCTGAATAATATCGCGAAAAGCCAGATCCCAGATGTTAAAATGTTTTATGGTAATAGATTCGATTTTGGAGAAAAGTCCGTTCTTGCTGTCTTTTGGGGCGTTTTTAGGATCTACCAATAAAGTTTCAGCGTAAATGTTCCTTGAGAAAAGAGAAACTTCAACTTTTTCATAATTGATATTATAAGCAGTTTTGTTTTTCTCATGAATGATAACCGGAAGCTGTTTCTTTATCCAGTAATTTAAACCAACATTGGCAAAAATTAATAGAATTAAAAGAGAAATTACTCCAATTGCTATTTTTTTATAGAGGGACATTTATAGTATTGATTTTAAATACATAAATTTAGACTTTTAAATATCATTTCCTCTTATAAAATTTAAGAGAAAGTTTATACTATTACGAATTTTCATCCCCTTATTTTAATATGAAAATAATAAAAAGAATTCTGCTTGTGTTAGTAATCTTAATTGTGGTAATCGCAATTGGTCTGTTTGCTTATATTTTCCATTTAAAACCAAAATATGAAGGCGAATTACAACTGAAAAATCTGGAAAAGGAAACGACTGTTTATTTTGATGATTTTGGAGTACCGCACATTTATGCAGATTCTGAAAAAGATGCCATGACAGCCCTCGGTTATGTACATGCTCAGGAGAGATTGTGGCAAATGGAATTATTGCGAAGAATTGCGCCCGGAAGACTTTCTGAAATTTTCGGAGGTGTTGCACTTAAAAACGATAAATTTTTTGCCGGAATTGGCATTGAAGAGGCTTCCGCGAAAGCGATTGCCAAACTGGATAAAAACAGTGAGAGTTATAAACTGACGCAGTCTTATCTGGACGGAATTAACCAATATATGGAAGAAGGAGTTACGCCAATTGAGTTTACTTTGGTTGGAGTTAAAAAACAAAAATTTACCATAGAAGATGTTTACAATATTTTTGGATACATGTCTTTCAGCTTTGCAATGGCACAAAAAACCGATCCCTTGCTAACGGATATAAAAAATAAATACGGAGCCGAATATTTGAAAGATTTAGGAATTGAAGGTGAATTTAATACAACGAGAATTAAAATTTCTAAAGAGCGTGCAGAAGAATATTCAGCAATTTCAAAATCGATTACAGCCATGCTGGATCAATCTCCGGTTCCGGCATTTGTTGGCAGTAACAGCTGGGTAGTTGGGCCTCATAAATCAAAAAGCGGGAAAGTAATTTTTGCAAATGACCCGCATATTGGATTTTCGCAGCCGGCAACATGGTACGAAGCACATTTGATAACACCGCAACACGAATTATATGGCTGTTATCTGGCAGGAACTCCGTTTCCGCTTTTGGCTCATAACCGCGATTATGCGTATGGTCTGACAATGTTTGAAAATGATGATATCGATTTTTATCAGGAAAAGAATAAACCAGATGATTCTTCTCAATACCAAACTCCAAACGGCTTTAGTAAATACGAAATCAGAAAAAAAACTATTAAAGTTAAAGATTCGTCAGATGTTATTATAACCGTTAAGTCAACCCGACATGGTCCTGTTATGAATGATTTTATGGAACGTCTGGAAAAGAAAAACCCGATTGCAATGTCGTGGACGTATACAAGGGAACCAATTCAGATTCTTGAAGCAGCGTACGGACTTTCGCATGCCAAAAACACAACAGATTTTAAAAAGGCAGTCAGTCTGATTGCTGCACCGGGTTTAAATGTAATGTATGGGGATGCCAAAGGAAATGTTGGCTGGTGGGCGAGCGGCAAATTGTACAGACATAATGAAGGCGTAAATACTCATTTAATTTTAAACGGTGCAGACGGAAAAGATGATATAAAGGCATTTTTCGATTTTGAAAAAAATCCATCTGCAGAAAATCCTGAATGGGGATATGTTTACTCGGCAAATAATCAGCCGGAAGCTATTGACAATGGTTTTTTATATCCGGGCTATTATCTGCCTGAAGACCGTGCCAAAAGAATTTCAGGAATTCTGGATGCCAGATCAGACTGGGATAAAGAAGCCATCAGCAAAATGATTTTTGATAACACCTCTGATGTTGCGGTGGAAGTTGTTAAAAACCTTGTTTCAGTTTTAAATCATGAAACACTTTCGAAGGAAGAAAAACAAGTTTTGAATGTTTTAAAATCCTGGAAAGGAACAACTAATTTAGAAGATATTGCGCCAACCATCTATAATAAGTGGATTTACCTCTATTTGAAAAATACTTTTCAGGATGAAATGGGCAAAGAAAATTTCGATTTGTTTTTAGGAATTTCTACGGGCAAGCAAGTTATTGCTAATCAGATTAAGAATGAAAATTCGGTCTGGTGGGATAATATTCAGACTAAAAACAAAAAAGAAACAAGAACAGATATTATTTCGAAGGCTTTCAGAGATGCTGTTATTTCCCTTAAAAATCAATTGGGAAATAATATTTCAGAATGGAAATGGGGAACAGTTCATACCGTAGAACATGAACATCCGCTTGGAAAAGTAAAAGCACTGCGCGGTTTGTTTAATGTTGGGCCGTTTAATTCTCCGGGTTCTAATGAGGTAATTAATAATTTATTTTTTGGTTTTAATGACGAAGGAAAATATTATACCAAAGGCGGACCTTCAACTAGAAGAATTGTTGATTTTGCAGATGTAGAGAACAGCTGGAGTATTTTACCAACAGGACAATCCGGAAATCCCTTTAGCAAACATTATGACGATCAGGCAGAAATGTATAACGCAGGAAAGTTTAGAAAAATGAAACTGAATAAGGAGGAAATTATAAAGACGTCAACCAAATTGGTTTTTAAGCCTAAAGGTTAGCTGCAAAGTTTCAAAAAGACAAAGCTACAGAGTCGCTCTTTGATTTCCAGAAATAATTTTTTGCATTAAAAAATAAACTAAAGAAGAAACCCTAATATACGATTAATACATTAGGGTTTCTTTTTAAATATTCGTCAAAGGAATATCTTAGCAACTTAGTGTCTCAGAATCTTAGCGCCTTATTTAGATATTTCCGCCAAAACCTTTTTCCCATTTTCATTAGTTGGATCCAACTCAACCGATCTTTTATAATTGATAATCGCCAGTTTTTTATCGCCATCTGCTAAATAAGCTTCGCCTAAACTGTCATAAGCATTTCCGGATTTCGGGAAAGTTTCTACATTGATTTTGAAAACCTCGATCGCTTCTTTCTTTTTTCCGTCCTGCAAAAGTTGGTAACCTACTCTGTTCATATCGCTTTCTTTAATAGCAAACGTCGGATCAGCTTTTAGTTTTTTATAAGTTTCTGTTCCGGTTGCAGCACCTTTTTCTGTATAAATATCTAATAAATCCAGAGCCAGTGATTTCTGTGGCTGATTAAATGGTTTTCCGAAAAGTATATTATTAATGGCATCCGTCATTTCTCCCAAAACAGTTCCTCCGGTATTATTCAATAAAACAACCAGATTTTTATTTTTAAAGTTTCGCGAAATTATAGTGTTAAAACCATTGATTCCGCCGCCATGACCGACTGTTTTTCCATTTTCATCTTCTTCAACAAACCATCCGTAACCGTAAGATGCGCCGCCAGCTTTGATGTAAGGTTTAAATAATGATTCAATTGATTTTTGAGAAAGCAATTTATTCGTATAAAGCGCCTGATCCCATAAATACAAATCATCAACAGTAGAATATAAAGATCCAGCCGCGTACGGAATACTCATGTCCAAATAAGCAGCGTTTGTAATTTTTTTGCCTTGTTTTTCATAACCTGCAGCGCGGTTTTTTAAAATTACATCATTGTGATCGTAACCGGAATTAACCATTTTTAAAGGTGTAAAAATAACTTCCTGTAAATATTGCTCATACGTTTTACCGCTAACTTTTTCAACAATATAACCCAATAAAAAGTAACCGGAATTGCTGTAATTGAATTTTTCACCCGGAGTAAATTCTAATGGCAAACTCGAAAAAGTTTTTACGAATTCTGTTGGAGTATAAGGATTTCTGGCTTTATCCTTAAAAAAACCTGGCGCATTGGTATAATTTGGAATTCCCGAAGAATGTGTCAATAACTGATGAATTGTAATTTTATCCCCATTTTCTTTTGGATAGTCCGTTAGATAAGTGGTAATAGGAACATCTAATTTTAATTTTCCGTCTTCTGCCAGTTTTACAATCAAAAGTGCGGTAAATTGTTTACTGATAGATCCTAAGCGGAATTTTGTATCGCTTTGGTTCGGAATATTCCATTCCATATTGGCAGCACCAAAACCTTTTTTGAAAATTACTTTTCCATTTTCTGCCACCAGAGCAGAACCGTTAAATTGTCCGTATTCGTTGTATTTGCTCAAAAGCTGTTCGATTTTCTGCACTTTATCCTGAGCAAAAACAGAAAATGCCGAAAATTGAAAAGCAATAAAAAGCGCAATGAGTCTGATTGATTTTTTCATAATAAATGATTGATTATTGGTTTTAAGATTAATGAAATGATTCGTTTTTTGATTGATGACTGAAACTTAATAAAGAAAAGATATTCAATAATTTAAATCGAAATTACGATTTTTATATTGTAATAAATTTCTGTTTATAAAGGTTAGACGATCGTTTTACGATTTGGTTTCAGAAATAGCACACTTTTTTATTTTTTTTGATATAATATAAAAAAGCAGAGCATAGACCAAAATACTTTTAAAGCTGGTCTATGCTCATAACTAACAAATGTTTTATATAAATTTTAAAGTGTCAGCACTTTACTAAAATACATTAAAATAAGAATAAATAATTTAATCATATTACTCCGAATTAAAATTGATTTAAAGTCGAATTGCTAATTATTTTGTTTCAATATCGACTATTTTTCTTCCGTTTTCTCCCAAATAATGCACCAGTATATTTTCGTAAATTTTATAACCGTCGTCCACATTGGTAAAAATAATTAAACCTTGTTTTGTTTTCGGAAGTAAGATAAATATAGTCTGAACGCCTTTATCTGCGCCGCCATGAGACAACGCATAATTCTCGTTTCCTAAATCATAAATTTCAAATCCTAAACCAAAATATTTGTCTTTTTTAGTTTGAACCTGATGCGCAGTCATTTCACTAAAAACCGACGAACTCAAACCATTGCCATTCATTACGCTTGATAAAAATGTTCCGTAATCTGAGATTGTAGTCATAAGATCGTCGGCTGCATTTGCAGTTTTAATTCTGGTTGGTTCATAAGCATTACCTTTATTGTCATATCCAGTTGCGAACCTCGAAAGATCAAGTTTGTCATTCCAAACTAGTTGCGAGTCATTCATTTTGAAAGGTTCAAAAATCAGATCTGATGTCAATTGATCTAACGTTTTATGAAATTTCTTTTCCAGAGCTTTTCTCAAATATTCAAACCCTTCACCAGAATATTGATATTTTGTTCCGGGTTTAAATTTAAAATCCAATTTCTTAGATTCGTTCAAATATCTCCAGTTTGGAAAACCGGTCTGATGGCTCAAAACAATTCTTGTTGTCAATAATTTATGATTTGGATCTTTTGCAATATCAGGATCTGTCCAGTATTTTGATAAAGGTTCGTCCAGATTCCATTTTCCCTGACTAACCAGTTTTAAAGTTACAAATGCAGTAACATTCTTTGTTAAAGAAGCCACATTCCAGATTGTATTGTACGGTGCAGAAATACCTTTTTTAAGTTCGCCAAAAACTTTTACCTGTTTCAGTTTTCCATCTGTAATAATTCCGATTCCTAAAGCGGGGATGTTGTTTTCTTTCAGCCAATTTTCAGTTTCCTGCTGATTATCAAAAAGTGCTGATTTATCTGCTGTAGAAGTGGTCATTTGATGGTTGTAACTTAGCGATCTTGCGAGTTTCCATTCTTTGTTTTTAAGAAGCCAGAGATGCGTAAATTTAGCAAAGCTTCCCGGCTGTTCCGGATTTTCTGCTGAAATTTCATAAAAACGGTGTGTTCCCATTTGTATCGCTCCGTATAAAATGCCTTTTTTATACAAAGGATAAATTTCTGTACTTCCTGGAATAAGTTCTCTTCGATAACTGTATTTTCTCGATGGAGAACAGATGCCAATTGTAAAGGTCTTTATAAATTTGGCTTTGTCTGAAATACTGTCTTTATCGTGATAGAACTCAAAATCTTCCGTATACAGATTTTCAAATTGTTTAATGTCACAGGTATTAAAACCAATATTAAACAGAAGACTGTCTTTGGAAATAATGGTTTTATACAAAACTGAGCTTTTCTCTTCCTGAGAAAAACCCATTTGAAAGTGAAAAATAAAGAATGCCGTAAAGAGAATTTTTAATTGGAAAAAAGATAAATTGATTTTCATTTTATGATTGATTGATTGATGAGGTGCAAAAATACTTCAGTTACCAATCACAAAATTGTATAAAAGCGAAATTTTATCTTTTTTGAGAAAGAAAATAAGAATCGGGATCAAATGTTTTCGGCGTCGTTTTGGTTACATCTTTAAACTTTTTAATAAAATGAGACTGATCAAAATACTTATTATAAAGTGCAATTTCAGTTAAATTCATTTTTTCTAAATCGGCACTTACCATTTGATCAACCGATTTTCTGAATTTTAGTATTTGAATGTACTTTTTGATCGTCAATCCTGTTGATGCTTTAAATTTAAGCTGCAGTAAACGCTGAGAACTCTTTAAAGTAGTGCTAATATGCGAAACCGAAATTTCTTCTTTCTCATTTTTAATAATTTCGCTTATTTTTTCAATCAGATTTTTATCTGGATTTAAACGAGTCAAAGCTTCAAAGTAGGTGTTAATCGTATTTAATAAAGTATCGATATTAAAATCATTTGCAATAGTAAAAGGCAGTTCTTCGGAATTAAGTTTAATAATGGAATCTAAAAAAGTATTTAAATCATATTTTGGAAACATCGAAATTGTCCACGCATGAAGCTGAATAATGGTAACTCTTGTCTTTGGTTGCATGTTAACCAGAACTTTATTGGTCATTTGTGAGCAAAAGAAAATACCTTCGTTCATTTGGTATTTTTTTTTACTCGTATGAACTTCGATTCCGTTTCCATTTACAATTGCAAGATTAAAACAGCCGTTAGGTAAAACGAGTTTATTCTCTATCGGGCTTTCGCCGATGCTGTTATCAAGGCACCATATTTTGTTGACAAATCTTTCGGATCTTGACGAGACATAATGTTCTGAATAAAGGCTCATTTTTTTATGATTTCATAACGACACTAAATTACTATTTTAAATCAAAGTTGGTATGGTAATAAAACGAATTTAAATGATTAATGCAGGACGGCCAATAAATATTAAAGCCTATAGTCAAATAAATTATTTATTTTAAAGCTGATGTATATTAATTACTTATTTTTACGATTCATATTTTAGATTTCGCTCAATGCAAACTTCACTAAAAATTGCAGTTGTAGGTTCTGGACTTGTAGGATCGCTTCTGGCAATTTATCTTAAAAAAGCTGGTCATACCGTTCATGTTTATGATCGCAGTCCCGATATTCGTAAAATTAATTTTTCTGGTCGTTCAATTAATCTGGCAATGTCCAATCGTGGTTGGAAAGCGCTGGACGCTGTCGGCATTGGCGATTCGGTTCGCGAAATAGCAATTCCAATGGACAAACGCGCCATTCATTTGGTCGATAAATTGAATTTTCAGAATTACGGGCAGGATGGAGAAGCGATATACTCCATTTCAAGAGGAAAACTGAACCGAAGAATGATTGATTTGGCAGAAAATGCCGGTGCTGAGTTTTATTTTGAGCAGAAAATCTGGGATGTTACTTTAAGTGATGCTACTTTGCATATAGGTGAAAGTGAAAGAGGAGAATGGGAAGAACGAAAATACGATATGGTTTTTGGTGCAGATGGTGCTTTTTCGAGAATTCGCCACAGAATGCAGCGTCAAAGTATGTTCAACTATTCGCAGGAATTTTTGAATATGGGTTACAAAGAATTGAATATTCCCGCCAATGCTGACGGAACACATAAGTTAGATAAAAACTCTTTTCATATTTGGCCGAGAGGCGAATACATGTTAATTGCGCTTCCAAATCTTGACGGAAGTTTTACTTGTACTTTATTTATGCCTTTTGAAGGCGATAATTCATTTGAATCGCTTACGGATCGAAAAATGGTTGAAGATTTTTTTGAGAAAAACTTTCCCGATTCGATTGAAGTAATTCCCGAGCTGGCCAACGATTTCTTTAAAAATCCGACAAGTACACTGGTAACGATGAAATGTTTTCCGTGGACTTTTGAAAATAAAATTGCTTTAATTGGTGATGCCTGTCATGCTATTGTGCCATTTTATGGACAGGGAATGAATGCTGGTTTTGAGGATATTACCGTTTTAAGTGAAATGATTGAAAAGTACCAGGATGATTGGAAAAAGATTTTTTCAGAATATCAAATTTCAAGAAAGCCAAATGCAGATGCCATTGCCGAACTTTCGTATCGAAATTTCCTTGAAATGAGTACCAAAACAGCAGATGAAAAGTTTTTACTCCAAAAGAAAATAGAAAAAGTGTTTTCTGAGAAGCATCCCGATAAATGGATTCCACTTTATAGTCGCGTAACTTTTAGCGATCGTCCTTATGCAGAAGCACTGGCTATTGGAGATTTTCAAAACGCTATTATGGAAGAAGTTTTAAAGCTGAACGATATCGAAAATATCTGGAATACGCCGGAAGTTGAGAATAAGATTCTGGAATTGCTTTCCAAATAATTTTTTTTTTGAACGATATAAGTAATATAAGCTCATTAAAGTTTTATTGTAATCAAAAATGAACTTATATAACTTATATGGTGAAGTTTTATTTCTTGAATATTTTGGTAAGAACGCCAAAAACCCCTCTAATAAAAGTGGCACTTGTCACAACTTTTAAAACCGATTTTGTAACGACTTCTGTTGTGCTTGGTTCGCTTTTTTGAGATTTTGTCGGAGTTTGTTCCTGATGCTGTGCTGCCGTTTCCGCCGCCTGAGCTAACTTTTCAGTTAAAATTTCGAAAGCACTTTCGCGGTCAATTTCTTCAGCATATTTTCTTACCAGTTTAGATTTTGCATTTATTTCCTCAATCTCACTATCAGATAAAATATCCATTCTGCTCATTGGTGCGCGCATCATCGTTGCAACAAGCGGTGTCGGAATTCCTTTTTCGTTAAGTGCAGTAACCAAGGCCTCTCCAATTCCTAAACTCGTTAGTAATTCGTCAGTTTTATAATATTTAGAAGTAGGATAATTGTCGGCTGTTTTTTTAATCGCCTGACGATCATTTGCGGTAAAAGCCCTAAGAGCATGCTGAATCTTTAATCCTAATTGTGCTAGTACACCACTTGGAACATCCATTGGATTTTGCGTTACAAAATAAACACCAACACCTTTTGAACGAATCAGTTTGACAATCGTTTCAATCTGTTCCAGCAAGGTTTTGCTGGCTTCATTAAAAATTAAATGCGCTTCATCAATAAAAATAACTAATTCAGGTTGTTCCGCATCTCCTTTTTCAGGCATTTTCTGGTAAATCTCAGCTAAAAGGCTGAGCATAAAAGTAGAGAATAATTTAGGTTTGTCCTGAATATCCGTCAGGCGGATGATATTGACATAACCTTTTCCATTTTCATCAATTCGCATCAAATCATCGATCTCAAAAGATAATTCCCCAAAGAACAGATCTCCGCCTTGTTGTTCCAATTCGATAATCTTTCTAAGAATGGTACCGGTGGTAGCAGTCGAAATTTTCCCGTAGCTGGCAGCAATTTCTTCTTTGCCTTCTTCGGTAATATAATTGATTACTTTTTTAATGTCTTTTAAATCCAGTAATGGCATCTGATTATCGTCACAATATTTAAATATAACAGCAATCACCCCAGCCTGGGTATCATTTAAATCAAGAATTCTTGAAAACAAAACAGGTCCAAATTCTGAAACCGTTGCCCGTAAACGAACCCCATTTTGTTTCGATAAAGACATTAGTTCAACAGGAAATGCAGATACATTATAAGGTAGGTTTATTTTGGCATGTCGTTCGGTAATAAATCCTTCTTCTTTTCCTTCTTTAGCTATACCGCTAAAATCACCTTTAATGTCCATCATCAAAACCGGAATTCCGGCGTTGGAAAGCTGCTCAGAAAAAACCTGAATTGTTTTCGTTTTTCCCGTTCCGGTTGCACCTGCAATCAAGCCATGACGATTTAAAGTTTTGAGCGGAATTTTTACATGAGTTTCTGTAAGTGGTTCACCGTCAAGCATTGCGCCGCCGAGAATTATGCTGTCTCCCTTGCAGGAATAACCCAAATTTATATCTGTAATAAAATTCTCTTTTATATTCATGTTTTTATTTGTAATTTAGTTGGTTATATGAGTATTTCCTTGTTTTTGGGCAAGTTTAATATGGTTTTTTTAGTAGGAAAAAGCTCTTTTTGATTGAAAATTTAATAAAAAAAAAATTCTCAGCTTTTTAAGAACATATCAAAGGAATCTTTGAATATTTACTAAAACGTTGTAATTTTTCTAATTATCGTCCTCTTTTTTGTTTTATCTAAAAAATGACGCCGGCAATTTAATGAGATATTTTTTAAATTGAAGTTAAATTTCGGTCAATTAAATTAAAAAAAGTTTTTTTATTTAAACTAAACGTATAAATTTGCTCCTCTACAAGTTAAATATAACTAAAAAATAAAAATTATTTAAAACTATTAAAATTAAAAAAAATGGCAAACGTTAAAGTTAAAAAAGAAAGCACTTCAAATGGGGGAGGAATGATCACTGGAATCATTATTGTTGCGTGTATCTTAGTAGGGGTGTTTATTTGGAAAGTAATCATGGGAGACTCTGCGAACTTCGAAGGAGGTAATCCAGAAACTGGACATCCAATCAATACATTAGGACAAGTTTATAAAGGAGGTTTTATCGTACCAGTATTATTAGGTATGTTTTTAATGGTTGTTGTTTTTTCTATCGAAAGATTTATTGTTATCGGTAAAGCTGCTGGAAAATCTAACCTTGACAAATTTATGAAAAGTGTACAAGGTAGTATTAAAGAAGGAAACATTGAAGCTGCTATCGCTTCATGTGACAAACAACAAGGTTCAGTTGCAAACGCAATTAAATCTGCTTTAGTAAAATACCAGGATGTGAAAAAAGAAGGATTCAACAGTGAAGAGGCTTCTGAGGTAATCCACAAAGAAATTGAAGAGGCAACTTCATTAGAAATGCCAATGTTAGAGAAAAACATGACTATTATCTCAACTTTAGTATCTTTAGGTACATTAGGAGGATTATTAGGAACTGTATCTGGTATGATTAAAGCGTTTGGTGCGTTAGCTTCTGCTGGTACTCCTGACCAGGCTGCTCTTGCAACAGGTATTTCTGAGGCACTTATCAACACTGCTACAGGTATCTCTACTTCTATCTTAGCAATTGTTTCTTACAACTTCTTTACTGCTAAAATTGACGATTTAACTTACTCTATCGATGAGGCTGGTACTACTATCGTGAATACTTACAGAAAATTCAGAGGAAGTTTAAGACAATAATTAATTTTTGATAGTAATATCAAAAAAATAAAATAAAAGATAATGGCTAAAATAAAAATGAAAAAAAAGTCTACATCGACAGATATGACTGCGATGTGTGATGTAGCGTTCCTTTTGCTGACGTTCTTTATTTTGACCGCTACTGCTAAAGTGCCAGAAGCACTTCCTGTAGACATGCCTTCTTCTGTTGCTCAGACTAAATTGCCAGATACCGATTTGGCTATTATTACAATAGGAAAAGGAAAAGTGTTTTTTGATATCAAAGGAAGAGAAGTTCGTAAAAGAACTCTTGAGGGAATGGGTGCAAAATATGGTATTAATTTCTCTGAAGAGGATAAAACCAAATTTGCTCTTATGGATGACTTTGGTGTGCCAATTACAGGTTTAAAGCAGATCATTGATATGAAAGCGGCGGACAGAACCAAAGCAGAACAACCTGGAATTCCTTTGGATTCATTAGATAATCAATTAAAAGAATGGCTTCTTATTTCAAGAAGAGCTACAATTGATTTGGATGATAAAGAATTGCAGATTGCGATAAAAGGAGATGCTAAAGAAGAATATCCAAAAATTAAAAAAATTATGGATATTTTACAAGATCAGAAAATCAATTCCTTTAACTTAGTTACAGGTAAAAGAGGAAAAGACTTTTAATTAAAAAATATACACTAAGATGGCTGAATTAAATACAGGCGACGGCGGTGGTGGTAAAGGTGGTAAAGTAAGAAGTAAAAAGCAGAACTCAAAAGTCGATTTAACGGCAATGGTGGATTTGGCTTTCTTATTGATCACATTCTTTATGTTAACTACTTCGTTGTCAAAACCTCAATCCATGGATTTATCATTGCCAGATAAAGATGATGATCCAAATAAACCAAAGGTTGACACCAAAGTAGATGAAAATCGTACTATGACAGTAATGTTAGGTGGTGACAATAAAATGGTTTACTATATGGGTTTATTGGCTACTCCAAAAGTAGGGCCTAAAGACATAACGTATGGTAAAGATGGTATCCGTAGAGAATTATTAAAACAGAAAAAAAATGTTTTAGCTTACTCTGCAGCTTTAGGAAAACCGAAAAATGGTATCATTGTGATCATTAAACCAACTAAGAAATCAAATTACCGCAATTTGGTTGATATTTTGGACGAAATGGCAATTTCAGGCGTAGACACTTATGCGATTGTTCCTGAATTCTCACCAGAGGAAACGAAATTAATAGATAAAAAATAAGAGCGATCTTACTTTTATCAAATTAAAAATCAAGAGATATGAAATTAGATATTATAAAAAATCAGTGGCTTGATATCGTATTCGAAGGACGTAATAAGATATATGGAGCATACGAGCTAAGAAAATCGAACGGTAAAACAACTGTGAAAGCACTTGTTATCGGTTCACTTATTTTTAGTTTTGCAGTTGCTGCCCCTCTTATTGCAAGTTTCTTACCAGATTCTCAAGAAGAAGAGGTAAACAACGATATTAAGATTGCAACGGTAAAATTACCTCCAAAGAAAAAAGAGGAAATTAAACCAAATCAACCACCACCGCCACCGCCACCACCAAAAGTGGATCAGGTTAAGTTTGTGAAACCCGTGGTTGCAAAAGCAGAAGAAGTAACTGAAGATCCACCAAAAATTGTGGATTTGAAAGACAAAAAAGTGGGTGCTGAAACAATCAAAGGAGATCCGGATGCAGTTTTAACTGTTGATGAGCCAGTTGGTAAAGGACCAGTATCCGAGGTTGTTGCAGAAGATAACACAGTATATAATACTGCAGGTATCGAAGTAAAACCAGACTTCCCTGGAGGAATTGATAAATTCTACAAATTCGTAGGAAACAATTACAAAACTCCGGAAGAAGAAGGTCTTAAAGGTAAAGTTTACGTTACGTTTGTAGTTGAAAAAGACGGTTCATTAACCGACATTAAAGTTCTAAGGGATATCGGTTACGGTACAGGAGCAGAAGCAATTCGTGTTCTTAAAAAATGTCCGAAATGGACTCCTGGTGAGCAAAATGGTAAAAAAGTTAGGGTATTATACTCTCTTCCTATTACTATTCAATCTGCAGAATAATGTTAAAAGATATGCTTAATAATATTCAGAAGAAATCGCTCAAAGAGCGATTTCTTCTTGTTTTAGGAATACTGTTTTTTTTAATTTATCTTGTACTCGGTTTAATGATTATGTTTTGGAAAAAGCTTCCGCTAGACATGGAGCCAAAATACAGATATGCATTTGGTGGTTTGTTGATCGTATATTCGGGGGTAAGATTTTTAAGATTAATTAATTCAAAAGAGTAATAGATTATGTTGAAATATGGTAAGGCTTTAAGTTTAATCGTTTTTGTCTTTTTGTTTGTGATGTGCAACCAAAAAAACAAAAGTGAAGCTGAAAAAGAAACAATTTTAAAAGGAGCCCTTGATATTACTGTCGATGAAACTGTAAAGCAGATTGTAGACGATCAGGTTGCGGTTTTTGAAGGAACTTACTATGACGCAAAAATTACAGTTAAGCCCAAGTCAGAAGCTGAAGTAATCAATGATTTGTTAAATCAGAAGGCTACAGTTGCAATTACGACGAGAGATTTGACAAAAGAAGAAAGAGCCCGTTTCGATAAAAGTAAGATTAATCCAAGGGTTACGCCGTTTGCTCAGGATGCCGTGGCATTTATTTCAAATAAGAGCAATAATGATACTTTAATTGCGTTGAAAAGTGTAATTGATTTTATACAGGGCAAGCCAGATTCTAAGATTAAAGGCTTAGTCTTTGATAATCCGAACTCAAGTACTGTAAGATACATGAAGAATTTGGCAAAGGTTAATGCTGTTCCGACAGCTGGGGTTTTTTCTTTTAAAACTAATAATGAGGTAATCAAATTTGTTTCTGAAAATGATGGAATGATTGGTGTTATCGGTGTGAATTGGTTGTACCAGCCTACTCCGGATATGACAGAAACAATTAAAAAAATTAATGTATTAAGTGTAAAAGGATTAAATGGAGACGGATATTACAGTCCGACTCAAAACGATTTAGAAATCGGAAAATATCCTTTGGCACGCGATTTGTTTATTATTAACTGTCAGGGTTACTCAGGTCTGGGAATGGGGTTTGCCTCATTTGTAGCTGGTGATATCGGACAACGTATAGTTTTAAAATCAGGATTATTACCCTATAAAACTCCTGGAAGAAAACTTAAAATTAGAAGTGAAATTATAAAAGATAAAGAATAAATTAATTACGATAAAGATGAATAAATTTAAAATTTTCAGTCTTGCATTAGTTGTCTCTGCGACGGCGGCGAAAGCGCAAGACATCAATCAAGCAAAAAAAGCAATTGATGCGGAACAATTTGATAAGGCAAAAAATTTGCTTAAATCAATCATCAAAGCGAAACCTTCTGATGGTGAAGCTAATTTTATTTTAGGTAACGTTTATCTAAACCAATCTGTTGTAGATTCTGCAAAGATTTATTACAATAACGGATTACAGGCTTCGGAAAAGAAAAACTTAAACTATATTGGTTTAGGGCAATTGGATTTAGATGCTAAAAATGCTGCTGCAGCTCAGGCAAACTTTGCTTTGGCTACTAAGGATATGAGAAAAAAAGATGTAAATGAGTTTATTTACATTGGTAGAGCTTATATAAATTCTGAAAATCCTGATTATAAAAGTGCTATCACCGTTTTACAAAAAGCTTTAGCAATTGAACCACAAAATGCACAGGCGCTTGTAGCAATTGGAGACGCTTATTTTGGAGCGAGTAATCAAAATGAAGCTTACAAAGCGTACAGAGATGCTTTTACAGCAGATAATACATTATTAAGAGCTAAAGTACAATCTGGAGTATTGTTGAAAAATGCTAAATCTTATGATGAAGCAATTAAATCTTTTAATGAAGTTATTGCTTTAGATGCTAATTACGGACCAGTTTACAGAGAGCTTGCTGAAACTTACTACAAATGGGCAAGAAACAAACCTTCTACTGCTCAGGCTAATTTGCAAAAAGCGATCACAAATTATGAGAAATATTTAAGTCTTACGGATTATTCAATGGACTCCAAAATGCGTCATGCAGATTTCTTGATTTTAGTAAAAGATTATAAAAGCTTAGAAACTGTAGCAAACAAAATGATTGCAGAGGATAAAGTAAATCCAAGAATCTACAGATATTTAGGATATGCTGCTTATGAGAATGGAAACGTTGATGTAGCGATCAAATCTATTGAAGATTATATGAAAGTTCCTTCTAATAAAGTAATTGGAAGAGATTATTTATACTTAGGTTTAGCTAAAATTAAAAAAGGTACAAATGCTGAAGGTGTGGTAGATCAGGCTGCTTTTGATGCTGGTTTAGCAGATATCAAAAAAGCTATTGAATTAGAGCCTCTTGCAGTTGAAGAATTAGCCGATTTTGGAAAAGCCTTATTTGGTAAAAAACAATACAACCAGGCTGCAGCTATTTTTGAACTTGGCGCAGCTAATAAAGAGTCTAAAAACTATTTGGATGATGCTGTTTACTACGGAATCTCTGTATACTATGGTAATGCAGGCAAACCTGCTGAGAGCCGTGACAAAGCTGCTTTAGAAAATGCTAACGCTACTTTCGATAAAGTTCTTGAAGCTTCTCCGACTTATGATGAGGCTTACTTATATAAAGGAAGAATTAACAGTGCCTTGGATAAAGATGATATGATTATCAAAAATTACGAAGAATATGTAGCAAAAACTACTGCTAAAGGTGCTGAGGAATTAGCAAAACCTGCAACAGTTAAGAAAATTGTTGAAGCTTACAATGCAATTGGTGCGGCTTATGCAAATACTGATAAAGCAAAAGCAGTAGAATATTTTAATAAAACTTTAGTTTTAGATCCTGCAAATACATACGCGGCTCAATCCGTAAAATCTTTAAAATAATTTAGATTTTTAATAATAACAAGAAGCCGGCAGTTCAAAAAACTGCCGGTTTTTTTGTTCCGTATTTTATTGACTATCTTTGCACTTTAAAATAATAAAATGTTACCAAAAGAAATACAATTAGAAGTAAATAAAGGAGCTATGCTTCCGTTGATGGAAGAGTTTTACACCATTCAGGGAGAAGGTGCGCATACAGGAAGAGCTGCTTACTTTATTAGAATTGGAGGTTGTGATGTGGGTTGTCACTGGTGTGATGTGAAAGAAAGCTGGAATGCGGAAAGTCATCCGCCAACAAGTATTGATCTAATTGTTGCGAATGCCGCAAAATATGCAGATACAGTTGTAGTAACAGGAGGAGAACCATTGTCATGGGATATGACTCTTTTAACGCAAAAGTTAAAAAACAACAATTTAAAAGTCCATATAGAAACTTCGGGTGCTTTTGAGTTATCAGGAACATGGGACTGGATTTGTCTTTCTCCGAAGAAAAATAAACTGCCGACACAAACTGTCTATGATAATGCGCATGAACTAAAAGTTATTATACATAATAAGCATGATTTTATTTTTGCAGAAGAACAAGCAGAGCTGGTCAATCGAAATGCTATTTTGTTTCTTCAGCCGGAATGGAGTAAAAAGGAAGAAATGACTCCGCTCATTGTAGATTATGTTATGAACAATCCAAAATGGAGAGTTTCTCTTCAAACGCATAAATATCTGAATATACCTTAAACAAAAAAATCTCTTCAACCGAAGAGATTTGTTTGTTTACCGAAGTATACATTCGTGTAAAAAAGAAACACTGTCAATCCCAGTTTTTGTACTTTTTTAAATTGGTAATATGGGCTAAATGATGATTTCCATGCCAGGCATAAGTTCCGATAATTTTCTTTATTTTGTTTTCTGAATTATCAGAAGGATGGACAAAGGTTTTTTCTAAATCGGATTCAGATAAATTTTTCATAATGAATGCCAATCTGTAATGAAGTCCTTTTAATAAATCGAGAGTTGGCTGAATCGGCATTAGTAAATTATCATTTAATTCAGACCAAAGGACTTCGTCATAAGCTTTAATAACAGGATTGTTTTCCGTTAACGCCCATTTAATCCTGATATAGCAATTCATGTGACTTTCAGCACAATGATGAATCACCTGTCTTACGGTCCACCCATCCGGACGATAAGGTGTATCGAGCTGTTCATCACTTAAGTGAATTACTTCTTTTTCTAATCTCTCCGGAAATGATTCTATTTCCTTAATTTTTTGAGAAAGATAATCTCCCGAATAATCAGTGGGTGCTGTAAATTTTCCGATAGGATATTTTAGTGTTTCTAAATCTAATTCTTTCATATGTTAATTTGGTTGTGATTTTAAATAGAAAGTCTGGCGAGATAGTCAAAATGTTCGCCTTCAAGAATAAGTTCACAATTAAAACCATTTGCAATTGCAGCGTTTTGAAGCGTATTGTAATCAAGATACAGCCAGTCAAATGGTTCCTCTTTTTCTCCTTTATAAGAGATATTAAAAACAAGTTCTCCGTAATAATCATTTTCAGACGGAATCCATTTCCCGCCGTCTTCATCTTCATCAAACATATAAATAATGTCAGAACTGTCAATTAAAATTTGGCCGCCAGGATTTAATAAAGATTTCAACTTGTTTAAATACTGGTTACAATGTTTTAATTTACCAAAAATTCCGGTTCCGTTCATTAAAAGTAAAATGGTGTCGAATTTTTCTCCTTCAAAATCTAAAATATTTTCAACTTTAGCATTTTTAATTCCTCTAAGAAGACATGTTTCAATTGCTTTTTCAGAGATGTCAATTGCAGTAACATCCAAATTGCGTTCATTTTGCAGAGATAAAGCATGACTTCCCGCACCACATCCTACATCTAATATTTTACCTTTTGCAAGCTGTAAAGCTTTTTGCTCTATTTCTGGCATTTCATTATAAGCACGAAAGAGATATTCTACACTCATTTCGTCTTCTTCAGAAATAGTAGTTTCGGTAATAATATCTTCAGGCGAATTTTTTGTATGAAAATCAAAAATAGCTTTTCCAAAAAGATCTTTCATTGTTTTAGTTCAAAGATTAGTGTTTCAAGTTTAAAGTTGTTTAATTTTGCAGATCAACTTTTAATTTTAAACTTGAAACAGATTTTAAATAACTTAAGTAAGTTAGCCAAAGATAAGCATAACGAGAATAAAAAGTATTTCGATAAGCTTAAAAAGAAACAACCGAAAAATTTAGACTATGTAATGCAGGATTTGCACAACGCAGAATTTAAAAGAACAGATTGTTTAAAATGTGCCAATTGTTGTAAAACAACCGGGCCATTATTTACTATGGCAGATATTGAACGGATTTCGAAGCATTTTAGACAAAAACCACAACAATTCATCGAGCAGTATCTTCGTATTGATGAGGATAAGGATTATGTTTTGAAAAGTGTTCCGTGTACTTTCCTGGATAATGAGAATTATTGTATGATTTATGATGTTCGTCCCAAAGCCTGCCGTGAGTTTCCACATACCGATCGAAATAAATTTTATCAGATTTCAAACCTAACATTGAAAAATGTAGAAATTTGCCCTGCGGCATTTAACATCGTGGAAGAAATGAAGAAGAAACTGCCGTTATAAAGCATTTTGTTATTCGTACTTTCTTGATTTCTTTTTTTAAAGATGTACTTTTGAAGAAAGGAATAATTAAACAACTTAAAGAATATCCATAATTTGAATCTAGAATATTTTATAGCCAAGAGACTGATAACTGCAAAGGATTATAAAAGCAGTATTTCGGCACCCATAATAAAAATTGCTATTTCTGCCATTGCGATCGGAATGATTATGATGATTGTTTCTGTAGCAACCGGTATCGGATTACAGAAAAAAATTCGCGATAAAGTTTCAGCATTCAACGGTCAGATCATAATTTCAAATTATGATAATAATAATTCTGAAGTCACAACGATATCCATTTCTAAAAAACAAAACTTTTATCCGAATTTTAAATCAATTCCTGAAGTTAGCCATATTCAGGCGGTAGCAAGTAAAGCCGGAATTATTCGAACTGAAAATGCTTTTGAAGGAATTGTATTTAAAGGAGTGGGTGCAGATTATGAATGGAATAATATTAAGGAATATATTGTAGAAGGTAAATTACCTGATTTTACAAAAGATTTAAATGAAAATGTTATTATTTCAAGATTTTTGGCAAATCGTTTAAATTTGAAAATAGGCGACCAGTTTAATACTTTCTTTATAAAAGAAGAGCAGGGAAAACTTCCAAATATTCGTCGATTTAAAATTGCGGCCATATTCAATTCAGGATTTCAGGATTTTGATTCGACTTATATTATTGGAGACATACGACACATTCAAAGAATCAATAAATGGAATGCTGACCAAATAGGTGCATTTGAGGTTTTTGTGAAAGATTTCAGTACTATAAAAGAGATTGGAAATAAAGTCTATGAAGAAACCTCTTCAAATCTGGACACAAAAACAATTGTAGAGAAATACAGTTATATTTTTGACTGGCTACAATTGTTTGATTTTAATATTATAATTATACTTGCTGTCATGATTTTGGTTGCAACAATTAATATGGTAGTGGCCTTGCTGGTTCTTATATTAGAAAGAACACAAATGATTGGTATTTTAAAATCGATGGGAGCAAACAATTGGTCTGTCCGCAAAATATTTCTATACAATGCCTTCTATCTAATTCTTCGCGGATTATTCTGGGGTAATTTAATTGGAATCGCACTTTTATTGATCCAACAGCAATTTGGAGTAATTCAGCTAAATCCGGAAAACTATTATGTAAATCAGGCACCTGTTTATTTAAATTGGATGTATATATTTCTTTTGAATTTACTCACAATAACTATTTGTTTTCTGGTCCTGTTAATTCCCTCCTATATAATAACTAAAATATCTCCTGTAAAAGCGATACGTTTCGATTAGTCGAGAAAAGTAAATAAAGATAGAAACCCGACAGTTTGTAAAATGAGTCGGTTTTTTCTTTTATACATATATAAGTATAGTTTATGTCAGGCTTAACATCCGAAGTTTCTCGAGAGAAGCCTTTTGTTGCAATCCGGGTTTCAGGGCTCTGATCCCGTTAGGGAAACTGTTTTGGGAATTCGTTTATGGATAAACTTGGCGACTTGGCGTCTTTGCGAGATTAAAAGCATAGTATCGACGCTTTTAAAATGTGTTTATACATTGAAAAAGAAGTTGAATTATTGAAAATACTTCAAATACCAGCTGTGAAAACCCTCCAAAAATAGGAGAACCGCATAGTAACTCAGAAAAACCGCACAGAGAACCAAAAAAAGCGTATCTGTAAAAATTACGTTATCAGTGTGTTAGGAAAAAGAATAAAAAAACATGGAAAAAATGCAACAAAAAGGCTTGTAAATGTAAATAAAGGTGCTACTTTTGCACCCGCAACAAACAAAGGCGTTCACTGAAATACTGACAAGAAGAGGAATTGAATCTTTAGAAATAAAGAAAAAAAAGATTCCAAAAAGCTTGCGCAGTTAGAAAATGCTTTTTACATTTGCACCCCGCAAAACGCGGAAGTTCATTGAGAGACTGGTAAGGAAAAGAGAGGAAATTGGGGTTGAAAAAATTCCAAAAAAAACTTTAAATTTTTCTTGCGAGAAACAAAAAGAAGTTTTAGTTTTGCACCCGCTTTGAGAGACAAGCGAAAAACAAAAGAAGACACGTTCGTAGACATATTGAATTGACAGCCGTCTCGTCCAAAAGACGAGACAAATAGAAT
>NZ_JBDKWC010000002.1:620255-858319 GCF_039749035.1 Flavobacterium olei | reverse complement strand
TAATCCAAATTTCTCTGGGCTATCCCCCTGTAAAAGGTAGATTGCATACGCGTTACGCACCCGTGCGCCGGTCTCTAGTTCCGAAGAACTATACCCCTCGACTTGCATGTGTTAAGCCTGCCGCTAGCGTTCATCCTGAGCCAGGATCAAACTCTTCATCGTATATTGTAATATTATATAATCGATGCCTACTATCGGTTCTTTTCGAATCTCACGATCCTATTACTCTTATTCTATTTGTCTCGTCTTTTGGACGAGACGGCTGTCAATTCAATATGTCTACGAACGTGTCTTCTTTTGTTTTTCGTTTGTTCTCAAAGCGGGTGCAAAACTAGAAAACTTATTTCTAACTGGCAAGTGTTTTTTGATTTTTTTTTGAAAAATTTCTTTTCCTTTTTTTCTACTTAACTCTACCAATCTATCAATGAACTTTCTAATGTTTTGCGGGGTGCAAATGTAACATCCGTTTTCAAATCTCACAAGCTTTTTGGAATCTTTTTTTGAAAAAAATTTTTCAGTTTAAATTCGTTTGCTTGTCAGTATTTCAGTGAACGTCTGTCGTTGTTGCGGGTGCAAAAGTAGCACCTTTATTTACATTTACAAGGGTTTTTATTATATAATTTTAATCTTTTTTATAAGTTACTGGTATAGCGGTTTTTACAACAAGAAGTTTTTTAATCTATTTTCGGGTTTTGGCTGGATTTGCCTGTTTTGGGTAGGTTTTGCCACAAAGGCTCCAAGGCGCAAAGTTTTAATTCTTCCCTTTTTATTGGGCTTACCTGCTTTTCAAAAAAGGTTCAAAGCAGCTCAATTTTCCCTTTTCTCTTCATGGAAACAAGAAATTTCTTCTGGAAACAGATCCCCTAGCCCCGATAGTAGTGGAAATCCTTTTGCTTTTTTCTTTAAATAGCAAAGATTGCAACGGATAGCGGGAACAGCTTCCTTATTAAAAACCAAATTCCAAATTTTAAAATGATTAGACTACGCTCAGCCTGACAAAATAATTCCAATATATTTTCTCGCCTTATATATATGGATAAAAACAAACCCGACAGTTTTAATAACGGTCGGGTTTGTGAAAAATGTACCTTATATATAATAGTAGAAAAATACACTTATATAGTGATACTATAATTTAAACTATCAATGACTTCTTTTGTGATTTCGATACTTTTAAGTTTTGCCTGATGATCGAAAATTGGACTGGTTACCATTAATTCATCAATTCTGGCGTAATCGATAAACTTTCTTAAATCGGTTACTAATTGTTCTTTGTTTCCTGTAAAAGTTCCGGCAGTCATTTGATCCACATGAAAACGCTCCTGCTCATTCATGATGTCATCTAATGACGGAACGGGAGGCTGTAATCCTTTACGATCGTTTCTGATTAAGTTTAAAAACATTTGGTACAAACTTGTAGACAGAAGATCTGCCTCTTCGGTTGTATCTGCTGCAATTACATTGACACAAGCCATTGTTTTTGGTTTATCCAAATATTCTGATGGTTGAAAATTTTCTCTGTAAAACTCAAATGCCTGAATCATTAGTTTCGGGGCAAAATGTCCGGCAAAGGCATACGGAAGTCCATATGCTGCAGCCAAAGCGGCACTATCCATACTTGATCCTAAAATCCAGATTGGCACTTTTAAACCTTCTGCCGGGAATGCGCGGACTTTCCCTGTAGCATTTTCTTCTGAAAAGTAATCCTGAAGCTTACTTACATTCTGCGGAAATCGTTGTGCCTGCTCAAAAAAATCTTTACGTATCGCTTCGGCAGTTGGCTGATCTGTTCCGGGTGCTCTTCCTAATCCTAAATCAATTCGGTTGGGATAAAGCGTTTCTAAAGTTCCGAATTGCTCGGCCACTACTAAAGGAGAATGATTGGGAAGCATAACTCCGCCAGAACCTACCCGAATATTTTGCGTCTGACTTGCTATATAACCTATTAAGACTACTGTTGCTGTACTTGCAACATGAGCCATATTGTGATGTTCTGCCAGCCACATTCTTTTGTATCCGATTTTGTCGGCTAGTTGGGCAATGTCTTTTGTTTTTTGAAATGTTTCTGTCGCGTTGCTATCCTGAGTGATTATCGCGAGCTCTAATATGGAGACTGAAATTGGTTTTTTCATATATAAATAAGGCTAAGATGCAAAATTAAGTCATTTATACGAATGCCAATTATTTCTAATGTTAATAGAATTATAATATTATATATTGTTCTAAATGAGAAAAATTAATCAGGAAAGGAAATTGGCAGCTGGCTTTATCTCCTCTTACATTTATCTGGATTATTTCTTATTACATAAAATTATTTTTAATACTTCTATTTGTAGCTACTTATTTATTTGAATAAAAATCTGTTTATGAGTTGTTTTTCCGTCATTCTTTATTTTTAAATCCGCATTGTATTCTATTTCGAATTTTGAGGAAGTCTTAATATTTAATGAGATATCAAGATTTCTGAAAGTTTCAGGAATTTCGGAAAGTTGAATGGTAACGTTGACTTCTTTATTTTTCTGTTGAAAATCAACTTTAATTCGGTCTCTTAACCAAATATATTCATAGACTTCCTGCCAGGGCGCCATCCAGACAGAATCATTTCCATTTACTCCATATTTGTTGGCAAGAGCCGTCATATAATATTTAAAATCCGGGAAACGCATGCTTAAGTTCCAGAGATTTCCATTTCCTGTTCCGTGCGTAAATTCATTAAACCAAACAGCATCTTTTTGTTTTACAATAGAATCTATTGTTTTTAAATAGCGATCCATTGTTTTAAAACTAATTGTATCTAGCGAACTCTGCACAAAAGTTCTTGCTGAAATCAATTTCTCCAGATTTACTTTTGATTTTACTTTGTACACCGGTCCTGCACCATAATAAGATGCCACAGAAAAATACCCATTATTAATCGCTTCTTTTTCATATTCTAAATAATACTTCTCATCCCCTTCACCACCCGGAACTACGAAATGTGACATGGTAAAATTCAGATTTTCTTTTATTGACTTGGTGTTATGGGTAACTTCTCTCAGATAATTTGTGCCGTGTTTTGTAGCATGATGTAAACTATGATTGAGAATATCCCAGCCTGCATTATTCATTTCGCGAACTTCTTCCCATGAAAGATGACCCCGATTCGAAGGTTCACTTCTTAGGGATCCCGCATTTATTGCCAAAGCCAATTTGAAAGGAATTTTATTTCCAAATCCGTCAGAATAAAAAAGTCCTTTCGATTCTGTCCCGTCTCCTCCCTGATCCATTTTCCATTCATTTGTATTTGAAGCACTAATTTTTCCTCCATTCAATAAAGGAAAAGCCGTTAAATAAGCCGATCGGTAACCATCATCGAGCGTAAAGCTATAAGCAAAATGTTTGTTATACTTCAAAGGAGATGGTATAATATCAACTTTGGCATCAGATTTTAATTTTATTTTAAATGAAATCGTTTTTGATTTAGTAGAATCACTCTTGATTTCATTTGAAAAACCAGCAAAACTTACAAAGACTATTGCAATTAAAAGTAGAATACGTTTTGGCATAACATTTAGAGATTCATTTTCGAACTAAAAATACATTTCTTTTTTTTAAATATATTTTAAAATTGGAGATGCTGTAAATAATTTCCTTTAAGTCAAAAAGTCAACTGATTTTAAGCCTAAATTTGTATTCAAAATTCGAATTTCGATTTATCTGCAAATGACACATAAAATATTAATTATAGACGACGAGGAAAAACTACGAAGTCTTTTGGTACGCATAGTAAAATCTGAAGGATTCGAAGTTTTTGAAGCCAAAGATTTAAAATCCGGTTTTAAAAAACGGGAGCAAACAGAAATTGATGTTGTTTTGTGTGATGTAAAATTACCTGATGGAAACGGTGTTGATTTTGTGCAAAATATAAAAAGCAGTTTTCCTTTAACGGAAGTTATTTTACTAACCGCTTTCGGAAATATTCCCGACGGCGTTCAGGCCATGAAAAACGGTGCTTTTGATTATATTGTAAAAGGTGATGACAATGAAAAAATTATTCCGCTTCTCTATAAAGCAGTAGAAAAAGTGCAATTGCAGAAAAAAGTACAACAGTTAGAGAAAAGAATTGGCGATAAATATTCGTTTGATACCATTATAGGAAAATCCAAAGCAATTGAGCAAGTTATTGATTTAGCAAAAAAAGTAGCCAAAACCGATTCGACTGTATTGCTAACTGGTGAGACGGGAACAGGAAAAGAGGTTTTTGCACAGGCCATTCATGAAAATAGTAACCGTATTGGTAAATCTTTTGTGGCGCTCAATTGCAGTACTTTCAGCAAAGAAATTTTAGAAAGTGAACTTTTCGGTCATAAACAAGGCGCTTTTACCGGAGCATTAAAAGACAAAAAAGGTTTTATTGAAGAAGCTAACGGCGGAACTTTGTTCTTAGATGAAATTGGTGAAATGCCGATTGATCTTCAGGCGAAATTATTGCGTGTTTTAGAAACCAGCGAATATATTCCGGTTGGTGATACGACTCCAAAAAAATCAAATTTCAGATTGATTGCTGCTACAAATCGTGATTTAAAAGAAGAAAGTGAAGCGCATCGTTTTCGTTCTGATTTATATTTTCGTTTGAATATTTTCGAAATCAAATTGCCTTCATTAAAAGAAAGAATTAAAGATATTCCCCTTTTAATTACTTTTTTTGCAAAACAGTTTTCTGAAAAAACGAATAAAAAATTGTTATCTGTTTCTGATGATTTTGTTCAGAAATTAGAAAATTATTCATGGCCTGGAAATATTCGTGAACTTAAAAATATTATCGAACGCTCGGTCATTTTAAGTGATACAGTTTTAACTTCTGATGTTTTGCCTTACGAAATGCAGCAGGGATCCGAAAAAACTTCTAAATCAATGTCTGCTTTTTCTATGCAGAGTATTGAGAAACTGCATATTCAAAAGGTTTTAAATTACACCAAAGGGAATAAAGCAGAAACAGCAAGATTGCTGGAAATTGGAATTGCGACTTTGTATCGCAAAATAGAAGAGTACAATTTATAGATTACGCTCCTGCAATCCCGAAGTTTCGGGACAAAACCTCGCCGGAATAAAAAACTTATCGTTTTAATAAAAGCTTATCATTTTGATAGGCTTTTTTTGTGCTCAATTTTTGGCAGAAAACAATAATCTACTATTCTACAATACTTTAGACCACTTTTTACTTTTTCGGAACATCTTTTGGCATAAGGAGGAAGAACATAAAAATTCCTTCTCATGAAAAATCAAGTTAATACCATCTACAAACAAGCCGAACGGTTCGCAGAAATTACCAAAAAATCGATTATATCCGGCAATATTGTTCGGGCAAAAAAATGTTTAGCACTTGCTGAACGTCTATTGGTTACCGGAAGTATCGAAACTAAAAATGCTATTTCTAACGTGTACATTTTTTCGGTTTCCTCTTTTATGGAAATGCGACACTGCAATATTTCTCACCTTTTTCCGCAAACACTAAGAGCAGAATATATCAAACAAGTTAATGCTTCAGGAGTATAATGTGAGATGTAAGTTGTGAGCTGTAAGATGTCTGCATTCACTTTTCACAACTTACATTTTACTTCTCAAATAATCATAATCTAAAATCATTTATATGTTAATCACCTTTTTTTTACTCGCACTGGCAGTTCTACCCTTTGCGATTTGTTTTAAATCGATTGAACTTTTTGAAAAAATCTAAATCATGACAGCACTCTTTATTATTTCTATCGCCGTTTTCGCCTATTTGGTTTACGTATTAATTAAACCCGAAAAATTTTAATTGTGTAAAAGGTAAAAAGTGAATGTTAGATGCATTTACAAATAACATTTCACCTTTTACGATTCACATTTCACATCTCACAAAAAATAAAATTATGAATACAGAATTATTAGGAGTCATTGGCATTTTTATTCTGACAATTGTTTTAGCAATTCCTTTCGGGAAATACATTGCTAAAGTTTTCTTGGGAAATAAAACGCTTCTTGACCCGATTTTCAATCCAATTGAAAAATTTATCTTTAAAATATGCGGGATCAATCCGGCAGAAGAAATGAACTGGAAACAACATCTTAAAGCACTTTTAAGTATCAATATGACTTGGTTCTTTCTTTGCTTTTTTGTGCTAATGTTTCAGGGTTCTTTATTTCTAAACCCCGATAATAATCCGAATATGTCGCCAGATCTGGCATTTAATACTGCCATTTCATTTGTTGTCAATTGTAATTTACAACATTACTCAGGCGAAAGCGGGGTTTCGTATTTATCACAAATGCTATTAATGTTTTTACAATTTGTTTCGGCCGGAGTCGGAATTGCCGCAGCTGCTATGGTCTTTACAGCAATGAAAGAAAGAACCACAGAGAAACTGGGAAATTTCTACAATTATTTCATCAAAAGCTGTACTCGTATTTTACTCCCGCTTTCTATAATTGTAGCAACCGTTCTTGTTTTTAGCGGAACTCCCATGACATTTGAAGGAAAAAATGCGATTACCACTTTACAAGGAGATACTGTAGAAGTTTCCCGTGGACCTGCCGCTGCCTTTATTGCGATTAAACATATTGGTACAAACGGTGGTGGTTTCTTCGGAGCAAACTCAGCACATCCTTTAGAAAATCCGACTTATTTAACCAATGCTGTTGAACTTTGGTCGCAGATGATTGTTCCGTTTGCCATGATTTTTGCGCTTGGGTTTTTCCTCAACAAAAGAAAATTCTCCTATATCATTTTTGGTGTAATGACCGTTGGATTTTTGCTGCTTGTAATTCCAACCATTTCCAGTGAACTAAACGGAAATCCTGCGATCGAAAGAATGGGAATTGCTCAGACCACCGGCGCGATGGAAGGAAAAGAAGTCCGTTTTGGACCGGCAGTTTCGGGATTCTGGAGTATCGCCACAACTGTAATTTCTACAGGATCTGTAAACAGTATGCATGATAGTTCGATGCCGGTTTCCGGTACAATGGAAATGCTGGCAATGATGGTAAATGCTTTCTATGGCGGATGCGGCGTTGGTATTTTGAACTTCTATATCTTCATTATTCTGGCGGTATTCATTTCCGGATTAATGGTTGGAAGAACTCCTGAGTTCTTAGGAAAGAAAATCGAAGCTCGCGAAGTTAAAATTGCTGCTTTTATTGCGATTCTTCATCCGTTATTAATATTATCAGGAACAGCTTTAGCTTCTTATTTGGCTGCAAATGATACCGCAATGGGTTACTGGTTTAGCGGAAATGCAACAGGCTGGCTGAACAATCCGGGAAATCACGGATTCTCTGAAATGTTATATGAATATACATCGAGTGCTGCAAACAACGGTTCTGGTTTTGAAGGTTTAGGAGATAACAATCCGTTTTGGAATATCACTACGGGAATTGTTTTACTATTAAGCCGTTTCATTCCGATCATTGGGCCATTGGCAATTGCCGGATTATTAGCCAATAAAAAATACATTCCCGAAAGTGCAGGAACTTTAAAAACAGATACATCCATTTTTGGAATTATGATTTTTGCTGTGATCGCGATTATTGCTGCACTTTCTTTCTTTCCTGCGTTGGCTCTTGGACCATTGGCAGAGTATTTCACATTGTGAAAAATGTAAAATGTGAGATGTGAAAAGTAAAAAACCCAAAAATTCTACATCTAACATTTTACATCTAATACTAAAGTTACAAGCGGTTTTCAAGACTTTTAATTAATCCATAAATAAGTTTTCCTATGACATCTAATTTTTCAATCAATTGCTCAGATTCTTTTTCATTAAGAAAATCTAACTCTTTGCTTAATAAGATTAAAGTATCAAGTTCTGATAGAGAACCTAGTGAAATATGCAAAAAATGGATGAATTCTTTTGTTCCTTTTCTTGCTGCTCCCTCAGCTATGTTTACAGGTACAGAAACTGAAGCTCTTCTGATTTGGGATGTGATTCCAAATTTTTCCTCCGGAGGAAATTGTCTCGTGATTAAATAAATCTCTTTAACAAATTCAAAACTTTTAATCCAAGAATTCAAATTTTTGTGTGGTTTCATTCTTCTAGTATTTTTTTACAAAAGTAAGAATTTTCACATTTACCATTTTACATTTTACAAACAACATTTTACAAACAACATTTTACATAAAGAAAAAATGACAACTAATAAATCCACATCATTGTTTGAAAGTCAGCAGGTAAAAGAAGCTTTATTGCAGTCTTTTGTAAAGCTGAATCCAAAAATGATGATCAAAAATCCGGTAATGTTTACCGTAGAAATAGGAACTGCAATTATGTTTGCTGTTTGTGTTTCCATATTGATGGGCGCAAACGATCAGGGCAGTTTCATTTACAATTTAATTGTTTTCTTAATCTTACTTGCAACCCTTTTGTTTGCCAATTTCGCCGAAGCTATTGCAGAAGCCAGAGGAAAAGCACAAGCCGACAGTTTAAGAAAAACCCGTGAAGAGACTCCCGCAAAATTGGTGAAAAGTGAAAAGTCAAATGTAAAAGGTCAGCCCGATACATTTCACATTTTACATATTTCATCTTCACAATTAAAAAAAGACGATATTTTCATTTGTGAAGCCGGCGATTTAATTGCTGCCGACGGTGAAATTATTGAAGGAATTGCCACAATTGATGAAAGTGCCATTACCGGAGAAAGTGCTCCAGTGATTCGCGAAGCGGGCGGAGATAAATCTTCTGTAACAGGAGGAACAAAAGTGCTATCTGATAAAATCAAAGTAAAAGTAACCTCAGAACCTGGAGAAAGCTTTTTGGATAAAATGATTGCTTTGGTGGAAGGTGCAAGCCGTCAGAAAACGCCAAACGAAATTGCATTGACTATTCTTTTAGCTGCTTTTACCTTAATATTTATAATTGTCTGCGTGACATTGAAACCGTTTGCCGATTATGCAAATGCGCCGATTACAATTGCGGCTTTTATCTCGCTTTTTGTTTGTTTGATTCCAACAACAATCGGCGGATTACTTTCTGCTATCGGAATTGCTGGAATGGACAGAGCTTTGCGTGCCAATGTAATTACAAAATCTGGTAAAGCGGTTGAAACTGCCGGAGATATTGATGTTTTACTTTTAGACAAAACCGGAACTATCACAATTGGAAACCGAAAAGCAACCAATTTTTATCCGACAAAAGGAATTGCTTTTGATGATTTTGTAAAATCTGCCGTTTTGAGTTCGCTTACTGATGATACACCAGAAGGAAAAAGTATTTTGGAACTTAGTAAGATGTTAGAAGTGAATAGTAAAATGGAATCAGACATTTCACATTTTATAGAAAACATTTCACAAACCATCAAATTTACTGCTGAAACCAGAACTTCGGGTGTGATTTTAAAAGACGGAACCAATATTCGAAAAGGTGCGCAAGACGCTGCAAAGAAAATTGCAGAACAAGCCGGAAATCATTTTCCTGAAGATACAGCGCAACAAGTCATTACCATTTCGTCTAACGGAGGCACGCCTTTGGTTGTCCTTAAAAACAATCAGATTCAAGGAGTTATTGAATTGCAGGACATCATTAAAACCGGAATGAAAGAACGTTTTGAGCGCTTGCGCCGAATGGGAATTAAAACGGTTATGGTGACGGGAGATAATCCATTAACTGCCAAATTTATTGCTGAAAAAGCCGGAGTCGATGATTTTATTGCTGAAGCAAAACCGGAAGACAAAATGAATTACATCCGAAAAGAACAGGCAGAAGGACGTCTTGTTGCCATGATGGGTGACGGAACAAATGATGCTCCTGCCCTTGCTCAGGCGAATGTTGGCGTGGCTATGAACAGCGGAACACAAGCAGCCAAAGAAGCTGGAAATATGGTCGATCTGGATAATGATCCAACAAAACTTATTGAGATTGTTGAAATTGGAAAACAACTTTTAATGACTCGAGGAACGTTAACGACTTTCTCTATCGCGAATGACGTTGCCAAATATTTTGCTATTGTTCCGGCACTTTTCATTACTGCGATTCCGGCATTGCAAGGTTTGAATATTATGCATCTACACAGTCCGGAGAGTGCGATTTTATCGGCCGTGATTTTTAATGCGATTATCATTCCGATTTTAATTCCGCTTGCGCTGAAAGGCGTAGAATATCGTCCGATTGGGGCAAGTGCTATTTTAAAACGTAATCTTTTGATTTATGGACTTGGTGGATTAATTGTTCCTTTTATCGGAATAAAATTGATTGATTTACTTGTAGCGCTTTTTATTTAGTGAAATGTGATTTGTAAAATGTAAAATGACGAACTCAAAAAACACAGACAACAATTTACAAATCACTTTTTACATCTAACATTTCACTTCTAACATTTTACATAAACAAAAAATGAAAAACATATTTTCTATACTAAAACTTACCGTAGTGACTTTAATTCTGTTTGCGGTTATTTATCCCTTATCTATTTACGGAATTGCGCAATTGGCTCCAAATCAAGGAAAAGGGGAAACGATTTCTGTCAACGGAAAAGTCGTTGGTTATCAAAAAATCGGACAGAAGTTCGATAAATCGAATTATTTCTGGGGAAGACCTTCGGCTGTTGATTACAATGCGGCGGGAAGTGCTGGAAGTAATAAAGGTCCGGGCAACGCTGATTATCTGGCTTTGGTTCAGAAAAGAATTGATACCTTATTATTAGTACATCCATATTTGAAAAAATCTGAAATTCCGGCTGATATGGTAACGGCTTCTGGAAGTGGTTTAGATCCGAATATTTCTCCGCAAGGTGCTTTGATTCAGGTGAAACGTGTTGCTAAAGAACGAAAATTGGATGAAAGTAAAGTAAAAGCTTTGGTGGAATCTAAAATTAATACTGCAGTTGTTGGGCCTGAAACTGTTAATGTTTTGGAGTTGAATATTGCGCTTGATCAGCTTCGCTAAAAAGATACTAGTTCTAAGGTTTCCTGCAAGGTTTTCAAAACCTTGTAGGTATCAATTCTACGAAAAGCTAATAATCAAATAGTAACTCTTCGTTTGTCATCCCGAGGAACGAGGGATCTCCGCAAGTAACTCGACAAAGATTGGCGAATTACTGTGTGGAGCTTCTTGCGGAGATCCCTCGTTCCTCGGGATGACAAATCGAACTTTGAACATCTAAAAATTTAAAATTAATACCTACAAGGTTTTGGAAATCTTGCAGGAACGAGAACGCCTTTTTTATCCCAAATGCCCTAGCCCCGATAGTAGCGAAAATCCTTTTTGTGCCGGGGTTCGGCACAAAAAGATTGTAGCGGATAGCGGGATTAGCTCCTAAAAAATCTACTAAATATTAATTTAATTAAGAGGATGAGATTGCTTCGTTCCTCGCAATGACATATGAAAAAAATAATACTTACTGCTTTAATCGCTTTCGGTTTTAGCAATTTACACGCACAAGAAGAAACTAAAAGTCCGTTTACGTTTTCGGGATATGTTGATGTTTATTACAGTTATGATTTCGCAAAACCTGAAAATCATACACGTCCGGGATTTTTTTACAATTATAATAAAAGTAATGAAGTTAACCTCAACCTCGGAATGGCAAAAGTGAATTATTCTAAAGAAAACATTCGCGGAAATTTTGCTTTGATGGCGGGAACTTATGCCGAATATAATATGTCTGCCGAACAGGATTTATTGAAAAATATTTATGAAGCCAATGTTGGTGTAAAGATTTCGAAAACCCATAATTTATGGATTGACGCCGGAATTATGCCTTCGCATATTGGTTTTGAAAGCGCGATTGGAAAAGATTGTGCAACGCTAACGCGAAGTATTCTTGCCGAAAATTCACCTTATTATGAAACAGGCGTAAAAATTGGTTATACCTCTGAATCCGGAAAATGGTATTTGGCAGCAATGTATTTAAACGGCTGGCAGAGAATTCAGAAAATAGAAGGCAACCAGACTCCGGCTTTTGGGACACAGGTTACGTATAAACCATCTGAAAATGTTACTTTAAATTGGAGTACGTATGCTGGAAATGAGCAACCTGATATTGAAAAAAAATGGCGTTATTTTAATGATTTTTATGGACAATTTAAGCTTAGCGAAAAAACAAATCTAACGGCTGGTTTTGATATTGGTTCTCAGCAATCGGCTAAAGACAGTAATAAATACGATACCTGGTTTTCGCCAATTTTGGTTTTACAATACAAGCCGACAGATAAGATTCAGCTTGCAGCGCGCGGTGAATATTACAGCGACGAAAAAGGTGTTATCATCGCGACAGAAACTCCAAACGGATTTAAAACTTACGGATTTTCAGCTAACTTTGATTACTTAGTTTCTGATAATGTGATGTTTAGAGTCGAAGCCAGAAACCTTTCGGGCAGAGATGAAATTTTCACAAAAAACAATCAGCCAACAGACTCAAATACATTTGTAACAACATCATTGGCGATTTCATTTTAGCTTTAGGCTATAAGCTTTAAGCAATAGGCTAAAAAGTCAAATTGCTTAAAGCTTACTGCTTATAGCATAAAGCAATTTTTATGGAACAGAAAAATAATAACGCAAAGCACTTTCTCGATTTGATTCAGAAATCACGAAAGGGAAAATTTAAAATCTACATTGGGATGAGCGCCGGTGTGGGAAAGACTTTCCGTATGCTTCAGGAAGCGCATTCGTTATTGAAAAACGGAATTGATGTAAAAATCGGCTATATCGAAACGCATCGCCGAAAAGAAACGCATGAATTATTAACCGGTCTGCCGATTATTCCGAGGCGGACAATTTTTTATAAAGGGAAAGAACTTGAAGAACTCGACGTTCAGGCCATTATCAATCTGCGCCCCGAAGTCGTAATTGTCGATGAACTGGCACATACCAATATTGAAGGAAGCAAAAACGAAAAACGTTGGCAGGATGTTCTCGAGATTCTCGAAGCGGGAATTAATGTGATTTCAGCTGTGAATATTCAACATATTGAAAGCTTAAACGAAGACGTAAAACGCATTACCGGAATTGATGTGCAGGAAAGAATTCCGGATAATGTACTTCGAATTGCAGATGAAGTGGTAAATATCGATTTGACATCGGAAGATTTGATTGCGCGTTTGAAAGAAGGAAAAATTTACACTGCCGATAAGATTCAGACGGCGTTGGCTAACTTTTTTAAATCGGAACAAATTCTGCAATTGAGAGAATTAGCTTTGAAAGAAGTGGCAAGTCAGGTTGTTCGGAAAGTAGAAAATGAAGTTCCACAAATTAATGCCTTAAAACATGAAAAATTATTGGCATGCATTAGCAGTAACGACAAAACTGCCAAAATTGTAATTAGAAAAACTGCCCGCCTGGCAAGTTACTATAACGGAATCTGGTATGTTTTGTATGTGGAAACCCCAAAGGAAAGCAGTACGAGAATCGCACTCGATAAACAACGCCATCTAATTAATAATTTTAAACTCGCGGTGCAATTGGGTGCCGAAGTGATAAAATTAGAAAACGAAAATATTGCCAATGCGATTCTGACAACCGTTGAAGAAAAACAAATTACAACTGTCTGTATTGGAAAGCCACATTTGAATTTATTTAAAGTAATTTTGTCTACAACAATTTTCAGGCGTCTGCTAAACAAACTGTCTTTATCAAACGTTGATCTTGTTATATTATCCTAATTGGTAAAATGTAAAAAGTGAAAAGTCAGATGATTCATTTCACATTTTACAAATAACATTTTACACAAATTTATTTATGAGAATTAAAACCAAATTGAATCTGGGTGTCGGATTATTATTTTTGATGATTATCATTCTTTCGCTGGTTAGCGCTTATTCTGTTTTTTTGATCAAAGAGGATACAGAGAATATTCTGAAATCGAATTATAATACGCTGGAATATTCACGCAATATGATTTTTGCTTTAGATGAAATTAAATCAGATTCAAAAGAAACAATTTTGAATTTTGAAGAAAATCTTAAAAAACAAACTTTAAACATAACCGAACCCGGCGAAAAGCAGGCAACAGAAAAATTGAAATCCAGTTTTGCGCTTTTAGAAAAAAACAGTTCAGATGAAAAAATAAAAACACAGATTCGTCAGGACATTTTTGCTATTATGAAGCTCAATCTCGACGCCATCAAACAAAAGAGCGACATTGCTAAACATTCTGCCGAAACTGCCAATCTTTCTATCGCCATCGTTGGAAGTTTATGTTTTTTAATTGCGTTTAATTTACTTGTCAATTTGCCGAATAATATTGCTAATCCTATTCGTGAATTAACGTGGAGTATTAAAGAAATTGCCAATAAAAATTATTCGGAACGTGTACATTTTACGAGTCACAGCGAATTTGGAGATCTGGCCAAATCGTTTAATACGATGGCACAAAAGCTGGAAGAATATCATGACAGCAATGTCTATAAACTTCTTTTTGAGAAAAAACGACTGGAGACTTTAATTAATAATATGAATGATCCGATTATTGGTTTGGACAATGACGGAGTTGTTTTGTTTGCCAATGATGAAGCACTGAAAATTATTGGTTTAAAATCAGAAGATGTGACAGGGAAAAACGCTGCTGACCTAGCCACTGCAAATGATTTGATTCGTTCTTTGATTTTGAAAGAAACTGATGAAAATTCAAAGAAACAGCCTCTGAAAATTTTTGCTAATGCCAAAGAAAGTTATTTTGAAAAAGAAACTGTCAACATTACCATAACGCCGACAGGTGAAGAAAAAGAAATCAATATTGGAGATGTAATTATTCTTCGAAATATTACGCTTTTTAAAGAACTGGATTTTGCCAAAACAAATTTTATCGCTACCGTTTCGCATGAATTAAAAACGCCGATCGCTTCTATAAAACTGAGTTTACAATTGCTCGAAAATGCCAAAACCGGCGATATGAATGACGACCAGAAACAATTGGTAGAAAGTATAAAAGATGATAGTCAGCGTTTGCTGAAAATTACAGGTGAATTATTGAATTTATCACAACTTGAAACGGGAAATATCCAATTGAATATTGAGAAAAGTAATCCGTATGCGATTGTAAATTACGCCGTTGAAGCGGTAAAAGTCCAGGCAGATCAGAAACAGATTCAGTTAATCATCGATGCTGATGAAAACCTGAAAGATGTAAAAGCCGACAGTGAAAAAACAGGCTGGGTTTTAATTAATTATTTATCGAATGCGATTCGGTATTCGTCTGAAAAAAGTACGATTCTCATTAAATTAAAAGAGGAAAACAATCAAACCGTTTTTCAGGTTATTGATACCGGAAAAGGAATTGAACCGAGATATAAAGACAAAGTTTTTGATAAATACTTCCAGATTCCGGGCAGTCCAAAATCAGGAACGGGTTTAGGTTTAGCAATCAGTAAAGAATTTATCGAAGCCCAAAACGGAAGTGTTGGAGTTGAAAGTAATTTGGGATTGGGGAGTACGTTTTGGTTTGCGTTGAAGGTGTGAATTTTTCGCCTGAATTCACGAATTTTGGTTAAATAATTCGTGATTCGTGGCAAAAAAAATTACGCATTCGAAGTATTATTCTTAATCTCCCTAACTTCTCTTTTCAATTCCAAAAGTAAATCTTTCATGGTTTCTGTTTCGTTCAGTTCTTGTTTTTTGTCTGACCGGCCGATGTTGCATTCGTATTCCCAAATCTCCAAAATATCAGAAGCTTTCACTTCATAATTCGGATAGAAACTATTGTCTGATTCTAACACCAAAGCATTCTTTTTGTTTTTATTGAGACGTTTATAGACCATTCCTTCATTTTTGGTAATCAGGATATACGTTTTTCCATCCATTACCTCACCCAGTCTTTCCACATAACGGCCAATAATAATCGAACCGTCTTCGTGCGGAGGCATTGAATCTCCTTCAACAGGAAATCCGCGGTGTTTTCCCGGACCTAAAAATGGAAGCGAAATTTGCTGCAGACTCTCAATATATTCGGGATCGGCATATCCGTTTAGGTAACCTGCTTTTGCTTTTTGAGATACAATTTCGATAAAATTTTCTCCAAAACTATCCACTTGTATCGGTAAAATAAGTCGGTTGCCTTCTAGTCTTATCAAATTTTGCACATCAATTTTACGAATATCGACCGATAATATCAAGTCGATACTCATATGAAAATACAAGGCAATTTTCTTTAAGATATCATACGGTGCTTCCGAAGTTCCATCTTCGTATTTCACGTATCTTCCTCTTGTAATACTAAGGTTTTGAGCTAATTTTTCTTGTGATATTTTATGCTTAACCCTTAACGCTCTGATGTTGTCTGAAAATAAGGACATAATAAATTTGTTATAATTTGGAACAGCAAATATACAAAAAAATGTTACCACCTGTACTAATTTTGTTCCATACCAAAACAAAAAAAGGAAAATGGCAAGGGCAATTGTACATATGGATCTGGATACTTTTTTTGTATCCTGCGAAAGACGCACCAACTCTGAACTCAATGGTATTCCGCTGATTATAGGCGGAGGCGAGCGCGGTGTTGTGGCTTCTTGTTCGTATGAAGCCCGCAAATTTGGAGTGCGTTCTGCCATGCCAATTGCCATGGCGATGAAACTTTGTCCGCAGGCCAAAATAATGAAGGGTGACATGGAATTGTATTCCCGATTATCGCATGATGTTACCGAAATTCTTCAGGAACAAGCACCTGTTCTGGAAAAAGCAAGTGTCGATGAATTTTATATGGACATTACCGGAATGGACCGCTTTCACGGAAGTTATAAATGGACGGATGAACTGGCACAAAAAGTAATTAAAGAAACCGGACTTCCCATTAGTTTTGCACTTTCTGTAAATAAAACCGTTTCTAAAATCGCAACCGGCGAAGGTAAACCGGTAGGAAACCTTGAAATTCCTGAACATAAAGTTCAAGGGTTTTTAAATCCGCTTTCGATTCAGAAAATTCCAATGGTAGGAACGGTGACTTTTCAGCTTTTGTCGCGAATCGGTGTTCGCAAAATTCAGACTTTAGCAGAAATGCCGGCTGAAGTTTTACAACAGATGATCGGGAAAAATGGTCTGGATATCTGGAAAAAAGCCAATGGAATCGACCATACGCCGGTAGAAGCTTACAGCGAAAGAAAATCAATCTCGACCGAACACACATTTTCTCAGGACACTATTGATATTGCCAAATTAAAAAGAGTGCTTTTAGGAATGGTCGAAAAACTGGCTTTTCAGCTTCGTTCAGAAGAATGGCTTACCTCGACGGTTACAGTCAAAATTCGCTACGCCAATTTTGATACCGAAACCAAACAATGCCGGGTACAATATACTTCTGCAGATCATGTTTTAACCAAAAATGTCATGGAACTTTTTGAGAAACTTTATCAGCGTCGTATGCGTCTGCGTTTAATTGGTGTTCGCTTTAGCGGATTAGTTCGCGGCACTTATCAAATTGATCTTTTTGAAGATACCCAGGAAATGCTGGCGCTGTATGCTGCTATGGATAAAATGAAAAGCCGTTACGGATTTGATGCTGTAATGCGCTGTGCAGGAGCTTCTTTTAAACCAAATACTAAAGATGAAATTTTAAAACGTATAAAATAATGTACCTCAATTGCCATTCTTATCATTCTCTGCGTTACGGCACAATTCCGCTTGACAAACTTGTTAAGCAGGCGGTTTTGTGCGGTATAAAAGCAATGGCACTTACGGACATTAATACCGTAACGGGAATTTATGATTTTATAAAAATGTGTGGCGAAAAAGACATCAAACCTTTGGTTGGAATGGAATTTCGATATAATCATCAACTGCGATATATTGGTCTGGCAAAAAATGCAGAAGGCCTGGGCGAAATGAACCGCTTTTTAACCGAATATAATTTCAGCGGAGAACCTCTGCCCTTTTCTGCTCCAGAATTCGAATCGGTTTTTATAATTTATACCTTAGAAAATGCTCCGGAAGTACTTCATGAAAATGAATTTATTGGTGTTCGTCCCGAAGAAGTTTCAGGTTTATTGACTTCAAAACATAAAAATAAAATCACCAAAATGGTGGTATTACAGCCTGTTACCTTTTCAGAAAAAAAAGAATACAATCTGCATAAAGTACTGCGTGCCATTGACACCAATATTATTTTGTCCAGACTTACCGAATCTGATTTTTGTAAAACTTCAGATTATATGGTTCCGACAGAATCATTGTTGCCTTTTTATGAAAAATATCCTGAGATCATTCTCAACACACAAAAGATTATTGATGCTTGTAATTTTAAATATGCTTTTTCAATTAAAAGAAACAAACAATTCTTTACCGAAAGCCGTGAGGAAGATATCAAAATGCTTACCGAATTGGCAATGCAGGGTTTTGAATGGCGTTACGGAAAAGAAAATATAATCGCCAAAAAACGTGTAGAAAAAGAATTAAAAGTTATTGATGAATTAAAATTCAGCGGTTATTTTTTAATTACCTGGGATATTATTCAATACAGCAATAGTCAGGGTTTTATGCACATCGGGCGCGGAAGCGGTGCCAACAGCATTATAGCCTATTGCCTCGGAATTACAGATATCTGCCCTATTGAACTTGATTTGTATTTTGAACGTTTCTTAAACCTCAACAGAAAAAGTCCGCCCGATTTTGATATCGACTGGAGCTGGCAGGAACGGAATGTTATTTTAGAATACATCTTTGCAAAATATGGTAAAAATCATGTTGCGTTTTGCGGTACGAATGTCGAATTTAAATACCGTTCTATTTTTAGGGAAGTGGGAAAAGTTTTTGGTCTTCCAAAAGAAGAACTGGATGTACTTGCTAAAAACCCCGAGGAACTTCATCCCACAAATAAGATTGTAAAACTGGTGCAGGAATATGGGCATATGATGCAAAAATATCCGAACCAACGCAGTATGCACGCTTGCGGAATTCTTATTTCTGAAGAACCGCTGACTAATTATACTCCACTCGAAATGCCTCCAAAAGGTTTTCCTATCGTACTTTTTGATATGCATATTGCCGAGGATATTGGTTTTGACAAATTTGATATCCTAAGCCAGCGCGGTATCGGACATATTGATGACAGTGTCAAACTGATTCAAAAGAACCGTGGCATAAAGGTGGATATCCGCGATACTTCGATTTCTAAAGATGAGGCTTTATGCAATGCTCATTTGGCAAAAGGAAACACGATTGGCTGTTTTTATATCGAAAGTCCAGCCATGCGAGGCCTGTTACGCCGCTTAAATTGTGATAATTATAAAGTTCTGGTGGCGGCTTCGTCTATTATTCGTCCCGGTGTAGCACAATCCGGAATGATGAAAGAGTATATTTTCAGACATAATTATCCTACTCAGTTTGAATATTTTCATGAAGTTTTTAAGGAGCAGCTTGGTGAAACATACGGGATTATGGTTTATCAGGAAGACGTTATTAAAATCGCGCAACATTATGGCGGACTTCCGGCTGCAGACGGCGATATTCTGCGTCGGGCCATGTCTGGAAAAGGCCGTTCTAAAGAAGCCTTACAGAGAGTAAAAGATAATTTCTTTGCCTGTTGCGCCCAAAAAGGACATCCTGAAACTTTGAGTCAGGAAATTTACCGCCAGATCGAGTCTTTTGCCGGATATTCTTTCTGCAAGGCGCACTCGGCTTCTTATGCTGTTGAAAGTTACCAGAGTTTGTATCTAAAAGTGTATTATCCTGTGGAATTTATGACAGCGGTCATCAACAATCAGGGCGGTTTTTACAGAACCGAAGTTTATGTACACGAAGCACGTATGTCCGGAGGAAGGGTTCATAATCCTTGTGTAAATAAAAGTGAATATCAAACGACTTTGTACGGTACTGATATTTACTTGGGTTTTATGCATCTGCAAAGCCTGGAATCTAAAATTGCTTTTTTAATTGAATCTGAAAGAGAAGAAAACGGCGACTATCTTTCTTTGGAAGATTTTATTAACCGCATCCCGATTGGAATTGAAGGTATTAAAATCCTGATTTTTATTGGTGCTTTTCGTTTTACCGGAAAAACCAAAAACCAGCTTTTGGTTGTAGCCAGCCTGCTTTTAAACAATTATAAACCCGAGAACAGAAACTTAAAATTATTACAGGAACCGGCTAAAGAATTTACGCTTCCAGTTTTAGAACGCTCTGTTTTTGAAGATGCTTTTGATGAAATTGAATTACTGAGTTTTCCGGTTTCCTGTACCGTTTTTGATATTCTCCAGACTAAATACCGTGGCGATGTTATGGCAAAAGACCTGGTACAATATCATAAAAAACAAGTGAAAATGCTGGCTTATTTAATTTCGAGAAAACACGTTCCGACCAAAAGAGGCGCCATGTATTTTGGAACCTGGATTGATCATGAAGGTACTTATTTTGATACGGCACATTTTCCAGATTGTCTGGAAGAATATCCTTTTAAGGGTGGCGGCTGTTACCTTTTATTAGGAAATGTCGAAGTCGATTATCATTTTCCCACTATTACAATCACTAAAATGGCAAAAATGCCTTTTATTCCGGATCCGCGATATATGGATGCTAAAGATCAATACAAAACGCAAGGTCAGATTAAGGAAGATGTGAGCATGACCAATAGAAAACCGTATCCGCAGGAACATGAAATTAACATGCCGAGACACCGAATGAAATTTTAAAAAATGAAGATAATCATTTAACACACAGACACATCATTTTTTTGTACTTTAAAGAAAGTCAATTCATCTGTTTAAATACCACAGAAAATTAAATAACAGAAACAGAACATTTTACGTTATATCAAAATGAAGAAGCAGGAATATGCCATAGTAGATATCGAGACCACAGGCGGAAATGCCAGCCACAGCCGCATTACAGAAATCGCGATTATTATTCACGACGGAACCACTGTACTCGACCGTTACGAAACGCTTGTAAATCCCGAGAAAGATATTCCGCCTGCTATTTTTGGCCTTACCGGAATTAATAACGAAATGGTAGCTCACGCACCGATTTTCGATGATATTTCTGAGAAAGTCCTTGAAATGCTGACAGATCGTATTTTCGTGGCACATAATGTCAATTTCGATTATTCATTTGTTCGTCATCAATTGGAACAGGCAGGATTTAAATGGACAGCCAGAAAACTATGCACCGTTCGTGCTGCCAGAAAAATCAAACCTGGATTGGGTTCTTACAGCTTAGGAAATCTTTGCAATTCTTTAAATATTGGTCTGGAAAACAGACATCGCGCGGGAGGAGACGCCGATGCCACTGCTCAATTATTTTCGCTTTTACGCGAATGGGATGATGAAGGCGTAATCGATAAAATGATTAAAAAAACAGCGCCGGATCAACGCTTACCACCCAACCTTCCGCCAGAAGATTTTAATGCCTTGCCGGAAAAACCAGGCGTATATTATTTCTACAATCAGGCGAAGAAAGTAATTTATGTCGGGAAGGCAATTAATTTAAAAAAACGTGTTACCTCCCATTTCACAGGAAACAATATCAAACCGCAACGTCAGCATTTTTTAAGGGATATTCACGGCATTTCATTTGAAGTCTGTGCTACCGAATTAATGGCGTTACTGTTGGAATGTACCGAAATCAAAAAACTCTGGCCAACTTATAACAGAGCTTTAAAACGTTTTGAAGGTAAATTCGGAATTTATCAATACGAGGCCAGAAATGGATACAAATATCTGGCAATAGGCAAAGTAAGTAAGTTTCAAATCTGTATTCACGAATTCAACAGTCTTCATGCCGGCATTAATTTATTGCGAAGTCTGGCAGAGCAATTTGAAATTGACCATCGTTTTTGCAAATATTCAAAACCCGAAGAAGGCGAGTTTTTTTATACTCCCGAAGTAAAAGAGCTTCCGGATGCCTTACTTCATAACGAACAAGTTGACCATGCCATTGATTTTTTATTGAACAACAGACCCACTTTTGCAATTATTGACAAAGGCAGATCGGCAGACGAAAGAAGCTGTATCTGGATCGAAAATGGTCGTTTTCACGGAATGGGCTATATTCCGCGAGATGTTGCGATTAATGATCCTGAAGAGGTTAAAAGTTATGTGACACTTTACAAAAGCAATCAATATATTGAGCAGCTAATTTTTGCTTACGCTGAAAAATATCCGGGTAAAGTGTTCTTTAACAAACACTTTCTAAGATAATAATTGTGATTTTATTTAGAAAAAAAAATATTTTAAAGCTGTAAATTTAATATCGTAACATTTTTAACACATAGACGCAAAGATTAATTTATACAAAATACATAATAAATAAACTGATTATCACATAACAGATGACAGGAATTAAATATGTGAAAAACGCTTTTATATTTCAAAAAACTTTAGAAAAGTGTCGTGACTATGTGTGAAAATTTGGTAAAGCGGTAATGACAACTAATAAAATCTACTATGAAAATAGCGACCTATAACGTAAACGGAGTCAACGGACGATTAAATGTTTTATTACAATGGCTGGAAGAAGCAAAACCCGATATTGTCTGTCTTCAGGAATTAAAAGCTCCTCAGGATAAATTTCCGATTAAGGCCATTAATGATGCAGGTTACAATGCCATCTGGCACGGACAAAAACAATGGAATGGCGTTGCCATACTGGCAAAAAATATGGAAATTGAAGAAATAACCCGTGTGCTTCCCGGAGACGAAGAAGATGTGCAAAGCCGGTATGTTGAAGCTTTGATTGGCGGAATTGTAGTTGCCTGTTTATATCTTCCGAACGGAAATCCGGCACCCGGACCAAAATTGGAATACAAACTAAAATGGTTTGATCGTCTGGCGCATCGGGCTGAAACATTATTAAATTTAAAAGTGCCGGTGGTTTTGGTTGGCGATTTTAATGTAATGCCAACAGAACTCGATGTTTATAAACCCGAAAAATGGGTAAACGATGCACTTTTTAGACCCGAAGTGAGAAAAGCTTTTAAAGATATCGTTTCGCAAGGATGGACAGATGCCATTAGAAAATTATATCCGGACCAGAAAATTTATACGTTCTGGGATTATTTCAGAAATGCTTATCAAAGAGATGCAGGACTTCGAATTGATCATTTTTTACTGAGTCCGCAATTAGCTAAAAAACTAAAATCTGGCGGCGTCGAACGTCACGTACGTGGCTGGGAAAAGACCAGTGATCACGCTCCTGTATGGATTGAAATTGACAAAAAATAAATAAAATCATGACATTATTTCAAGACACCGAATTATTTACTGCCGGTTTGGGAGGCAAAAAAATATTTGACATTCCTGATTCTGAATTGATTTTGATTGATAATTTTTTTACAAAAGAAGAATCAGATGTTTTTTATGAAAGACTGCTCCGTAAAACCAAATGGAGAGAACATCAAATGGAAATTTATGATAAAACGTATACCGTTCCCAGAATGATTGCCTGGTATGAGGATAAAGATAATCCCGGCGCAGATCCAAAAGGGCCTGACTGGACTTATGAATTATTAAAAATCCGCGGCCGCGTTGAAAAAGAAACCCAACTTGATTTTAATACTGTTTTGCTAAATTTATACCGTGACGGTAATGATGGTGTAGGCTGGCACAGTGATAAAGAACATAATACAGGACCTAATCCGATTATTGCTTCTGTAACATTTGGAGAAACAAGAATGTTCCGACTTCGTCATAAATACAGTAAAGAAATTCCTCAGGTGGAGATTCCGCTGCATCATGGTTCGTTTTTGTTAATGGCAGGAACGACTAATAGCTATTGGCAGCATCAAGTACCAAAAACAGCACGCGATGTTTTGCCAAGGATCAATCTTACCTTTAGAAGAACCAATCGAATTCTTTGATTTTTATAGAATTGAATCAGTAAATAACTGTTTTTTCATTCAAATTGACGTAAGATATTCCTTGCTCCAAAAGTTAAAACATACACTGTATGAACGTTTTATTAGGCAAGACCTATCTTTTTTACTATTTTTGCAACCTTTTTTAATACAATACCATAATGGCTTATTCCAACAATGATCTATCGCGTTTTTTAGATGCACAGAACAAACTTTATCTTACCGCGCTTTCTGAAATCAGTAAAGGAAAAAAAGAAACACACTGGATGTGGTTCATTTTTCCACAAATAAAAGGTTTGGGACAAAGTGATACAGCCATTCTTTATGCCATAAATGATTTAAAAGAAGCTACCGATTATTTGGAACATCCTATTTTAGGAAAACATTTAATAGAAATCTCTGAATTGCTTTTGACATTTAAAAGAAAATCAGCAGATGGGATTTTCGGAGATTTAGACGCCCGAAAACTTCGTTCTTGTATGACGCTGTTTTCTATGACAGAAAATGCTAATCCGATATTTCAGGAAATTCTCGATGCTTTCTTCTCTGGAGAAAAAGATCCGATTACAGTATCAATTATTAATTCAACTATAATATCGTCTACAGATGAAGCTGTTGTGGCTTAACAAAAGTAGGGATTATTACATCTGAAAGCACTTTTTAACTGAAGTGCTTTTTTTTTGTCTCAAATCAATTCATAAAAAAAAGCGTTTTGTATACAAAACGCTTTTTTTTATTTAATGAAATCAAGTTTAGTTGTCTTTCGGTTTTGTCAGGTAATATACTGGAATTCCTGCAACCATAATAAGAACTCCCCAACCGCAGGTTGAGAACTTTGTCAGTAATAATGATATACATATAGCGGATGCAATAATAATATAAAGCATCGGTAAAAAAGGATATCCAAATGCTTTGTAAGGTCTTTCGATATCGGGCATTTTTCTTCTTAAAATAAAAATTCCGTAAATGGTTAAAATATAAAAAATCAAAACGATGATAATTACAAAGTCTAATAAATCTCCATATTTTCCGGTAAGGCACAAAGCCGATGCCCAAATGCACTGCGCCCAAAGTGCCCATGCAGGAACACCTGAGGGATTGAGTACGGCTGCTTTTTTAAAGAACAAACCATCTTTGGCCATTGTATAATATACCCTCGCCCCTGCCATAATAAGTCCGTTGTTGCAGGCAAAAGTTGAGATCATGATCATAATTGCAATAATCAAAGCACCAATGTTTCCGAAAATATAGTCAGAAGCGACAACTGCAACCCGATCCAGTTTTGAAGTTGCAATTTCATCAAACGGGATTACCGCCAAATACATAATGTTGGTTAAAACATAAATAATCGTTACTATAAAAGTTCCCAAAAACAAGCTTAATCCAACATTTTTCTTTGGGTTTTTAATTTCCCCTGCTATAAAAGTTACACCATTCCACGCATCACTGGAAAATAAAGATCCGACCATTGCAGCTGAAATTCCGGAAATCAAAGCAGTTCCGCTAATGGGCAGCCAAGATCCACTTTCTTTGTCAAATGTACGGGTACTCCATCCGTCAGCCCAGTTTGCATCCCAAACAGAAGCTTTCGCGGCAAGCGTTAATCCGAAAACGATTAATCCCAATAATGATAAAATTTTAATAATTGTTAAAACCGTTTGCAGAATTTTTCCGTTTTTAACACCTCGACTATTAATCAAAGTCAGTATAATAATTGTAAAAATAGAAACGAGCTGTGCGGCATTGAGTTTAAAAAAACCTAACTCGTATAGAATATTTTCATCACTTAAAGGTTCATATAAATAAGCCGCAAATTTTGAAAAAGCTACTCCAACAGCGGCAATTGTTCCCGTTTGTATGACGGCAAAGAAACTCCAACCGTACAAGAAAGCAATCAACTTATTATAAGCTTCTTTTAAATAAACATATTGTCCTCCTGCTTTTGGAAACATCGCGCTTAATTCGCCATAACTAACAGCAGCAATAATGGTAATTAATCCCGACAAAAGCCAGATTAATGTAAGCCATCCTGCAGAACCGACCTGTCTGGCGATGTCTGCACTGACAATAAATATCCCGGATCCGATCATAGAACCTACTACAAGCATAGTTCCGTCTAAGAGTCCGAGTTCTCTTTTAAAATTTTCCTGATTATTCTCTTGCATTTGTATTGGTTTAGGTTGCTTAAAGATATACTTTTTTCTGAAATCCTAAACTTCAAATTCTAAAATCCAATTTAACTAAAAACAGAGTTAAGCAGATATTTTGTTAATCAGAATCAATTTATTTTAGTACATCCAAGAGTTTACGATAACTGCCGGTTGGCTATTAAAGAAAAAACACCTTGCTTTTTTAGAATATCTAAATTTTGAATATCTGATTTTAGAGCAAGAAAGAATAATTTTATTCTACCAAAATCAAAAAAATATATGTAGATTTATCTCACAAACCAAAAACAAAATACCATGAAAAAAATCGTTTTATTATTATTCTTTTTTGCTTCGTTAACTGCATTTTCCCAAGATATTTCGGGCGACTGGAAAGGAATTCTAAAAGTACCCGGTGCAGAACTTAATCTTGTTTTGCATATAAGTAAAGCAGATAATGTTTTAAGTGCAACTTTAGACAGCCCGGACCAGAAAGCATTTGGAATTCCCGTCACTACCACTTCATTCGAAAATTCAACTCTAAAATTTACTGTTGAGAGTTTAAAAATTGAGTACGAAGGAGTTCTCGGTAAAGATGAGATTATTAACGGAACTTTTACACAAATGGGCCATGCTTTTCCATTGATCTTAAATCGTTAACATAATTAATCAAGATGACCTGGGATCCGAAAAAATATAATGAGTTTAAAGTAGAGCGTTTTAAGCCTTTCGAAGATCTTACAAATCATATTATAGATAAACCGAATCTCAAAGTTATCGATCTGGGCTGTGGAACCGGCGAACTTACCAAAAAATTGTACGATAAACTCACCAATCCAATTGTTGTGGGTGTCGATAATTCTGCTGAAATGCTGGCGAAAGCACCCGCACAAGAAAACCTTGAATTTAAACAAAAATCTATTTCAGAAATAGTTAAGGAAGAAATTAAATACGACTTGATTTTCTCAAATGCTGCATTGCAGTGGATTGATAATCATAATGAACTTTTTCCTAAAATTATTTCAAGCATCAATTCAGGCGGACAATTGGCTGTTCAGATGCCGCAGCAAAATGAAAACATTCTGAATAAGATTCTTTACACATTAGTTCAGGAACAGCCTTTTGCCAACTATCTAAAAAATTGGACCCGCCCTTCTCCTGTATTAAATTTGGATGAATATGCAAAAATCCTTTTTGAAAATGGCGGAAGAGATTTGGTAATCTACGAAAAAGTATATCCGCTAATTTCCAGCACAAAAGATGACTTCTTTGAATTTATTTCCGGCTCTGCATTAACGGTTTATCAGGAACGACTTAGTACAGACCAATTTGAAGAACTATCCAGCGAATTTAAGAAAAGAATAAATAATTATTTTCCTAGTGTTCCCTCTATCTATGCCTTTAGACGCTTACTACTCTACGCCAGATTCTAATTTATTTCTTTATCATTTATCTCTAAAACCACATTAAACAAAACATCACTCTGAAACAAAAAGTGATCGTATCATTTTCGTTTAATGTTTTACATTTTGTAAAATTTTCATCAAATTGGATTCATAAAAATGTGGCAAATTAGTATTGATTAAAACCTAAAATACTGAAAACAATTATTTTAAAGCATTAAACTAATTTATTTTCACAATTATGTTTTAACTAATAGTATAAGATAAATTTTACTATATTTGAAATTAAGTAGTTAAATTGCGCTACGCACTTTTAAATAAGATTAACAAATGTTTAATTCTATCAGGTAAACTTTCCCCAAAAGTCACTTGCAGCAGAATAGAATTTAAAAAGACACTTAATTATTAACCTACTGATTTCAGGATTATGTCTAGATTGAAAGCCCTAAGAAACTTTCGTTTTCCGAATGTTTTCATACTTATTTTAATAGTATTCATTTCCTGCGCCTTATTAATCTGCATTAATATTTTTACTATAAAGATATTATCGGCCAATAGAGCATACGTTACCGGTGAGTCGCACTATTCTAAAGCCCAAAAAGATGCTTCAAGACATCTTATTTCCTATTTATATACCAAAAATCCGATTCAGTGGCAGTTATTCCTTCAGGAAATTAAAGTTACACAAGGTGATGCAATTGCCCGAATTACCCTTTTAAAAGCAGGTGACAATAAGATTGCAAGAGATGGTTTTTTAATTGGCCGCAATCATGAAAATGATCTGGATGATGCCATTTGGTTATTTGACAATTTTAAAAATGTCCCTTTTGTATCAAAGGCAATTGATGAATGGGGAAAAGGCGACAAACTCATTTCAGATCTGTTTATGACTGGCCAGCAAATAAATGCGCAGATTAAACGTGATATTCTCACGCCGGAAAAACAAAAACAATTTATGAGTGAAATCAGTTCTTTAAGTGATCAACTGAATGTTAATGAAAGTAATTTCGCGAACACTTTAGGCGAGGGCACACGAAAAATAAAAGATCTGCTTATTGTAACAAATGTCATTTTCGTATTAATTATAATCTGTAGTGTTTGTCTTTATTATTCAATTATGGTAAAAAGACTGGTACTTTCTAAGAAAGAAACCGAAATTAAAAATGAAAATCTGATACTTGTTAATCGGGAACTGGATCGTTTTGTTTACAGTGCCTCACATGATTTAAGATCGCCTATAACGTCTTTAAAAGGTCTTATTGAAATTACATCCATGGAAGATGATTTACATCAAGTTAGAAACTACCTTGAAATGATGCAGCAAAGTCTGGCAAGACAAGATCAGTTTATTAGTGACATTATTGATTATTCTAAAAACAAACGAAAAGAAATAATTCTGGAACCAGTAAGCTTAAAACAATTATTCAATGAGGCTATTTCGCAATTAATGCACATTGAAAATGCGAACAGAATTAAAATTACACAAGAACTTTTAGTCGATCAAATTGAAAGTGACGGCCTTCGATTAAAAATTATCATCAATAATTTAATTTCAAATGCTATAAAATATTCAGATTGCAATAAACAGGAAATGTACATTCGTATTAAAACTTATTTCAGCGAAGGCTTGAACAAAATTGAAATTCAAGATAATGGAATTGGAATTCAAGACCAGCACAAATCCAGTATTTTTGACATGTATTTTGGAACAAATAAAAACAAAGGATCCGGGCTGGGTCTTTACATTGTAAAGGAGGCTGTTGAAAATATTAAAGGAGATATTTCTGTCATCTCAGAAAGTACAGTCGGAAGTAAATTTATTGTAACAATACCAAATTCGTATGCCATATAAATCTCAGTTCATTATTATAGAAGACAATTTAATTGATCAGTTTGTCACTAAAAAATTACTCAAAAAAGGTCTTGATGTAAATCCGCTTTTTATTGCCAATAATGGAAAGGAAGGCATTGACTGGCTTTTAAAAAACACAAACTATAAGTCGTTAATTATACTTCTGGATATCCAGATGCCAGTTATGGACGGTTTTGAGTTTCTGGATGAATTTGCCCGATTACTGGACGAAGAGGCAAAGGAAAAAATTGAGATTTTTGTCCTTTCTTCTACATTGGATAGTGACGAAATTAAAAAAGCAACAGAAAATAAATATGTGTCCGATTTTTGGAACAAACCCTTCTCTATGGAAACCTTAAAAAATGCCTTTCTTAAAAACTAGTTTAAAATACGGTTGACCTGAGAAAAAGCTCTTGTATAGTAAGGCTCTTTTGTAGAAGAAATCATAACGCCACCATGAGTCGACGAATGAACAAATTTAATTTCGCCATCTGCAACATCAACTACCATTCCTACATGGTTAATATGGCGTCGTCCGTTGGTTCTAAAGAAAATTAAATCGCCTTTTTGAGCTTCTTCACTATTTACTTTTGTTCCAACACGTGATTGTTCAATTGAACTTCTTGGTAATTTAATATCAAAACTATTAAATGTATTAATCATTAAACCCGAACAGTCAAAACCTGCTTTGGTGGTTCCGCCTGAGCGGTATCTGATTCCGATATTTTCGGTAGCATTTGCAATAAGCTGCTCTGCCAATTCAGAATAATTTCCTGTTCTGATGTAAGTAGAGTCTCTTTTTATTTCCGAAGAATTTTCAACGATCTGATTTGAATTTGATACAGAAGCAGATGCTATATTTTGATTGAACTCCTGCATTGAATTGGCTGCCTGAATTGCTTCTGCTTTTTCTTTTGGAACACGGATTTTCAAAAGATAACCAACAGATACTTTTCCTCTAATAGATGGATTTTGACGTTCCAGTTCTGCGACCGTAATTCCATATTCTTTAGAAATACCGTATTTTGTTTCCTTAGCTTTCACTTCTCTGAAAAGTTCTACGTCTGTCGAAACATTTTCAGTCAAACTTATTTCTCCTGCCTCTTTTTTGTTTACTTTTTCTTTTGCCGCTACTTTTGGTTTTTCATTAAAAGAAACAGCAGCAACATTAGCAGGAATAATAATTTGTCTTCCTATTTGCAGTCCTTCTGTCTCTAGAAAGGGATTGGCACTCTTTAAATCCTCGACAGAGACATTGTATTTTTTTGATATTCCCCAAAGTGTTTCTTTAGGCTCTATTTCATGGATTCCCGAATTACCAGACGTTGAGGCAACTTCAGCAGTTTTACTTTTTAGTTTTGTTGTATTTTTATTCGGAATTAAGAGTATAGAATTTAATTTTAAGATTTTTGGGGCGTCCGGGTTGGCATCCGTAATGTCCTTCACTTTGACACCGTATTTTTTAGCAAGAACATAAAGGTTATCTCCTGATGAAATTTTGTGCTTAATAAGATTCTCTTGCGCATAAGCTCCAACGCTTAAAAAAAACAATACTACAATTATTCTAAAACTCATATCTTCAGTTTTTATTTTTCTAATTTTCCAAGTTTTGTTACATAATTAAACTCAAAAGTTACAAATATATTACCTCGATGGCGAATTTAACTCTTAAAACTATAAAAACCATAATTTTTAACAATTAATTTACTTCATATTAACAGTTTGGGCATAGAAGTTGTTTCAACTTTACGAAATAATTTGCTTTACATAAACGGTAATTGTCTCATTATTATATTACAAAAACCTAATATTCTATGACAAAATTACTTTACATTATATTTTTGCTTCCTTTTATAATAAATGCGCAAACGATAAACGGATTTGTAAAATCTCAAATTACGAATCTGCCAATTGAAGATGCTAACATAAATGCATTACGCACAAAAATTGGAACTTTAACAAATGATAACGGAGAATTTTCTTTTAATAATAGAATAAAATTAAATGACACTTTACAAGTTTCTCATATTGGCTATATAACCAAAAAAATTGCAGTTTCTGATTTTAAAAAATCAAATTTTATTATTTCTCTTCAGGAAAATATTGAGACACTAAATAATGTAGAAATTAACAATCAAAATACGAGATTGAAATCTAAAGTGCATTTCACTAAACTGGCACCATTAGAATTTGGTATTTATTCATTTGGATCTGTAGTTGTAAATGACAAGATATATGTAGTGGGCGGAGACGGCAGCGAAGAATCTAACGCAATAAATATTTTAAAGGAAAAAAGTATTGATAGCGAAGATCCTAAATTTGAGCTAAAATACTTTCAAATCCTTAATTTTCAGGGCAGCAAAACTTTCTATCGGGGAAATTTACTGATTTATGATCCAAAAACAGATACATGGCAAAAGTCTACTGAAAAATTTAAAAAAAGAGCTTATCATAACTTAAATTATTATGACAACAATCTTTATGTATTAGGAGGAAAGGGAATATCTACAAGTAAAAGATTTGAATATCTTGATAACGAAATTGAAGTTTTTGATGTTAACAAAAACACGATTGAAATCGACAAAACCAATCCTCATAAAGCTGCAAATGCTGCTTCTATAGTTTATAAGGATAATATTATTGTTATGGGAGGTTCTATAAGAGCAATCGAAAGAGGGCAAAAATTCTTTACTGATAAAGTCCACATGTACAATATCACTTCAGGGCTGTGGTACGAGCTAGAAAAAATGCCCAAAGCAAAAGAAGTAAAAGGCATTTTAATTGGTGATAAAATTTTTACAATTGGAAATGCTGACAACAAAAGTCTTTCTGAAATTGAAAGTTTTGATTTAAATAATGAAAAATGGTCTAAAGAAGCAACCTTAATTTCTCATTTGGAAAATCCAGCAATTACCTATAATGCCGAAACCATTTACCTGTTTGAAGAAGGGAAGCTGTTTGTTTACAATATAAAATCAAAAGAAATTAAGGAATACTTTATAGAACTCTATTTAAAATCAGCAGCTATACATTTTTTAAACAATAAATTATATATCATTGGAGGTCATGAATATACCAAGTTTATCATATCTCCTTCCGAAAAAGTCTATAGCATTTCTATTGATGAATTTGATGCCACCAGACCAAACCGAATTAAAATTTTATCCGAAAATAATATGGTAAAAGTGAACTAGCCCGAAAACATTTTAATACTAAAAATAGAAAACGCTCTGTGTTACAGAGCGTTTTCTATTTTTATTTACAAAAGGAATTATGCTTTTCCTGCTGCAATTAAGTTTAATGCAGAACCTGCAACAAACCATCCGATTTGTCCTGCGTTATAAGTATGATTGGCTAGTATAATATCTTTTGAACCATCTTCATGAACAAACTCTATTGTCAAGGGTTTACCAGGAGCAAATTCTGTTAAATCTAAGAAATTGATTGTATCGTTCTCCTGGATCTTATCATAGTCTGCTTCGTTTGCAAATGTTAATCCTAAAAGCCCTTGTTTTTTAAGGTTAGTTTCATGGATACGGGCAAAAGATTTTACTAATACCGCTTTAACACCTAAGAAACGTGGCTCCATAGCAGCGTGTTCACGCGAAGAACCTTCACCATAATTGTGATCTCCCACAACAATAGACGGAATTCCGGCAGCTTTATATTCACGGGCAACAGCGGGAACCGCATTGTATTCTCCTGTCAATTGATTTTTAACTGAATTTGTTTTTTGGTTGAAAGCATTTACAGCACCAATTAGCATATTATTAGAAATATTGTCTAAATGTCCGCGGAAACGCAACCATGGTCCTGCCATAGAAATATGATCGGTTGTACATTTTCCAAATGCTTTAATCAATAATTTGGCACCTGTAATATTTTTACCGTCCCAAGCATCGAATGGAGCTAACAATTGCAAACGCTCTGAAGCCGGATTAACTACAACCTGAACTCCTGCACCATCTTCTGCCGGAGCCTGGAAGCCTGGATCTTCAGCATAAAAACCTTTAGAAGGCAGCTCATCTCCTGTTGGAGCATCAAGCATCACTTCTTCTCCATCTTCATTAATTAAGGTATCCGTTAACGGATTAAATCCTAAATCGCCTGCAATAGCCAAAGCTGTTACCAATTCAGGAGAACCCACAAAAGCTAAAGTATTTGGGTTACCATCTGCACGTTTAGAAAAGTTACGATTAAAAGAATGCACAATAGTATTTCGTTCTTCTTTTTCTGCCCCTTCTCTGTCCCACATACCAATACATGGTCCGCAGGCATTTGCAAATACAGTGGCATTAATTTTATTAAAAGTATCAATAAAACCGTCTCTTTCGATTGTTGAACGCACCACCTCAGAACCCGGCGTAATTGTAAATTTAGCTTTAGTTTTCAGGTTTTTAGCCGCAACTTGTTTTGCTAAAGAAGCTGCGCGTGAAATATCTTCATAAGAAGAGTTGGTACAAGAACCTATTAAACCAACCTGAACCTGTAAAGGCCAGTTATTTTTGATTGCTTCTTCTTTCATTTTAGAAATTGGAGTAGCCAAATCCGGAGTAAAAGGACCGTTTAAGTGTGGTTCCAATTCAGAAAGATTTATTTCTATAACCTGATCAAAGTATTCATGTGGATTTGCATACACTTCCGGATCTCCGGTTAAGTAGGAAGCTACTTTGTCTGCAGCGTCTGCAACATCTGCTCTGTTTGTAGAACGAAGGTAACGACTCATAGAATCATCATAACCAAAAGTGGAAGTAGTTGCTCCAATCTCAGCACCCATATTACAGATAGTTCCTTTTCCTGTACAAGACATTGCTGTTGCTCCTTCGCCAAAGTATTCAACAATTGCACCAGTACCACCTTTTACAGTAAGAATACCGGCAACCTTAAGGATAACATCTTTAGGAGCAGTCCAGCCAGATAATTTACCTGTTAATTTTACTCCAATTAATTTAGGAAATTTAAGTTCCCATGCCATTCCAGACATAACGTCTACTGCGTCAGCTCCACCAACACCAATAGCAACCATCCCTAATCCTCCTGCATTTACAGTATGAGAATCGGTACCGATCATCATTCCGCCCGGAAAAGCATAATTCTCAAGTACAACCTGGTGAATAATTCCTGCTCCCGGTTTCCAGAAACCGATTCCATATTTATTAGATACTGATGATAAGAAGTCGAAAACTTCATTACTTTGTGTTTTTGCTCTTGCCAAATCTGTTACAGCATCTACTTTTGCCTGAATAAGGTGATCGCAATGCACTGTTGTTGGAACTGCAACCTTAGATTTTCCGGCATGCATAAATTGCAATAATGCCATTTGAGCAGTTGCATCCTGACATGCTACACGGTCTGGCGCAAAATCAACATAATCAATTCCTCTTCCAAACGCCTTAGTTGGATTTCCGTCCCAAAGGTGATTGTATAAAATTTTCTCCGTTAAAGTAAGTGGACGACCAACAATCTCACGCGCTTTATCAACGCGCTCAGGCATGTTTTGGTACACTTTTTTTATCATTTCAATATCAAAAGCCATAGATTTGTTTGTTTTTATTATTCTTTTTTGAACATCACAAGATACAAAAATTAGAGCAATTATTATAAAAAAGCCCGAGTTTTATGACCCGGGCTTTTGAATTATTAATAAATAATCTTTTGATTACATAACTAATTGTTTATTAGAAGGTGCAAACTTAGTTAAGTTAATGCCATCAACCGCCGCAGTATACTCTGCCATTGTTGGAGTTCTTCCTAAAATCGTTGAAAGAACCACAACCGGTGTTGAAGAAAGTAACGATTCTCCTTTTTTACCCTCTGTATCTTCTACGACTCTTCCCTGGAAAAGACGTGTAGAAGTTGCCATTACTGTATCTCCTTTTGCCGCTTTTTCCTGGTTACCCATACATAAGTTACAGCCTGGTCGCTCCAGATACAACATGTTTTCGTATTCTGTACGTGCTGCACCTTTTGGCGCGTTATCATCAAATTCGAAACCGGAGTATTTTTGTAAAACTTCCCAGTCTCCTTCTGCTTTAAGTTCATCTACGATATTATAGGTAGGAGGCGCTACTACAAGAGGCGCGCGGAACTCCACTTTACCTTGTTGATCCTCAATATTCTTAAGCATCTGAGCAAGAATTTTCATGTCTCCTTTATGCACCATACAAGAACCGATAAATCCTAAATCTACTTTTTTCTCACCTCCATAAAAAGATAATGGTCTGATGGTATCGTGAGTATAACGTTTAGAAACATCAATATTATTAACGTCCGGATCGGCAATCATTGGCTCAGCAATCTGATCTAAATCAACCACAACTTCAGCGTAATATTTTGCATTAGCATCAGGAGTTAAAGCTGGTTTTTCTCCAGATTTAATCTCAGTAATTCTCTTATCTGCTTTATTGATTAATCCCTGCAGAACTTGTTTTTCATTATCCATTCCTTTGTCAATCATAATCTGGATTCTGCCTTTTGCAATTTCCAATGATTCGATCAAAGTATCATCTTCTGAAATACAGATAGAAGCCTTCGCTTTCATTTCTGCAGTCCAATCTGTAAATGTAAACGCCTGATCTGCGGTAAGAGTACCAATATGAACCTCGATAATTCTACCCTGGAACACATTTTCACCACCAAATTTCTGAAGCATTTGCGCTTGTGTAGCGTGAACCACATCACGGAAATCCATATAAGATTTCATCTCTCCTGTAAAAGTTACCTTAACAGATTCCGGAATTGGCATGGAAGCTTCTCCTGTAGCAAGTGCAAGAGCAACCGTTCCTGAGTCTGCACCAAAAGCCACACCTTTAGACATTCTTGTATGAGAATCTCCACCAATGATTATCGCCCACTCATCTATTGTGATATCGTTAAGTACTTTATGAATTACGTCTGTCATTGAATGATACATTCCTTTCGGATCACGTGCCGTAATAAGACCGAAGTTATTCATAAACTTCATTAATTTCGGAATATTTGCCTGAGCTTTTTTATCCCATACAGAAGCAGTATGACAACCCGATTGGTAAGCACCGTCTACAATTGGTGATATCACTGTAGCTGCCATAGACTCTAATTCCTGAGCTGTCATAAGACCTGTAGTATCTTGCGAACCTACAATGTTCACTTCAACACGAACGTCAGAACCAGCGTGTAATACCGTTCCCGGTGTTATACCAACTGCATTTTTATTAAAGATTTTCTCTACCGCCGTAAGTCCTTGTCCTTCAAAAGAAACTTCTTTAGACGGAGCAAATACTAACGGAGCTTCGATATCTAAAACTCTTGCTGCAAAAGTCTGAAGTTTTTTTCCAAAAACAATAGCATACGATCCACCGGCTTTAATGAATTCCATTTTTTGAGGAGTGAAAGATTTTGACATATCTATCAATTCTATCTCTCCATTATAAAGTTTTTTCTTTCTTGTATTAATAGTAAGAACCGTTCCCGTAGCAACAGAATATACCTGCTCAAGAATTGGTTCTCCGCTTTCGTTGCGAACAATATTTCCGTTTTCATCTACTTTCTTAACCCAGTTTTTAAGATCGACACCAATACCACCGGTAACGTCAACAGTCGTTAAGAAAATTGGAGAAATACCATTTGTTCCTCCAACAATTGGAGCGATATTTACAAAAGGAACATATTTACTTGCTTTTCTACCGGTCCAAAGTGCCACGTTATTTACACCTGACATTCTAGATGATCCAACTCCCATTGTACCTTTTTCAGCAATTAACATCACACTTGCATCTGGATGTAAAGTCTGTAGTGCTTTTATTTCCTCTTGTGCCTGAGGTGTAATCATACATTTACCGTGTAATTCACGATCTGAACGCGAGTGCGCCTGATTTCCCGGAGACAATAAATCGGTAGAAATATCACCTTCTCCGGCTATATATGTAACAACCTTAATTTCTTCGGCTACTTCTGGTAACTTCGTAAAAAATTCGGCTTGCGCGTAACTTTCAATAATTTCTCTCGCGATTGGATTCTCTTTTTTGAATGCTTCTCTAAGACGATCGGTATCTGCATCATAAAGAAAAACCTGTGTTTTTAGAACATTTGCTGCTTCTTTTGCAATAGCAAAATCAAGACCAAGGGCTAAATCAAGTAAAACTTCAATTGATGGTCCGCCTTTCATGTGCGATAACAATTCGAAAGCAAAAGCAGGCGTAATCTCTTGTACAACAGACTGACCTAAAATAATCTCTTTCAAAAATTTTGCTTTCTCACCTGCAGCACTGGTAGTTCCAGGTAAGGTGTTGTAAATAAAGAAGTTAAGCGAATCTTCACGATATTCGTTATTAACATCTTTAATTTGAGCAATAATCTCGCTTAATAATGCGGCATCATCAATAGGTTTCGGGTGAAGACCTTGATTTTTTCTTTCTTCAATTTCTTGAATGTAGTCTTGATAAATATTCATATTTCTTGTAATAGGTATTTTTATTTTTTTGTACGCAAATTTAATAATTAATGCCGAGAACTAAAAAAAATATAATAGATGACCGCTTTTCAAAAATTATTATTGTTAAAAAACGATTTTCAATGTGTTTTTTTGCCAAAATGTCAATTTTGAATTAAAAAATTGATTTATTAATATTTTAAAATCTTTTCCTTAACAAAGTCGAAATTTAATGTTAAGCCATAAGTGAGATTTTTACTGCGGTTTACATGCAGATTAGTTCTAAATAACAATTTATAACGTTATAGTTGGAAATTCTTTGCCTTACAATCAACAAATTTGAAGTAATAATTATTTAAAATTGAAAGACAAAAAAAATCCCGACAATATAATTGTCGGGATCCTGATAGTATAATGTTTAAAAATTACATCAATTTTTTAATAATAACTTCTTCTGTTATTCCTTCTGCATCGGCTTTATAATTTTTAATAATTCTGTGACGAAGAATTCCGGTTGCAACTGCCTGAACATCTTCAATATCAGGTGAAAACTTTCCATTAAAGGCAGCATGTGCTTTTGCAGCTAAAATAAGGTTTTGAGATGCTCTTGGTCCTGCTCCCCAATCCAGGTAATTTTTTACAAAATCATTAGACAAATTATTATCCGGGCGCGTTTTGCTTACCAGAGTAACCGCATAATCAATAACATTATCTGCTACCGGAATTCTACGAATTAAATGCTGAAAATCAATAATTTCCTGCGCTGTAAATAAAGGATTAATTTGTGTTTTAACATCAGAAGTTGTTCTTTTCACCACTTGCACTTCTTCCTCAAAAGTTGGATATTCCAATTTAATTGCAAACATAAAACGGTCTAACTGAGCCTCCGGTAAAGGATAAGTTCCTTCCTGCTCAATTGGATTTTGTGTTGCCAGAACAAAATAGGGTAAATCTAATTTATGGTGCTGGCCTGCAATCGTTACCGATCTTTCCTGCATGGCTTCCAATAAAGCGGCCTGTGTTTTTGGCGGAGTCCTGTTGATCTCATCGGCCAAAATAATATTGGAAAAGATTGGTCCTTTAATAAATTTGAAGTTTCTGTTTTCATCCAGAATTTCACTTCCTAAAATATCAGAAGGCATTAAATCTGGCGTAAACTGAATTCTTTTAAAATCTAAACCTAAAGCTTGAGATAAAGTATTAATCATTAAGGTTTTTGCCAACCCCGGAACTCCTATTAAAAGCGCGTGTCCTCCTGAAAATATACAAAGTAAAATTTGATCTACAACGGCGTCCTGCCCTACAATGATCTTCGCTATTTCGTTTTTTAATTCATTTCTTTTTTGAACTAAATTATGAATTGCTGTTACGTCAGACATTTATGAGTGTATTTAAAATTAAAAAGAGTCAGATCTATGAATTCATAAAACTAACTCTTTTTATTTATTTAATAAAAATTATTTTTTCAACCAGTTGTTTGCAAAATCACATTCTTTATACTCTCCAATGATTTTGATATAAGTATCCTTAATCTTAGTATCAAACCATTTCGCGATTGCATTGATTTGCTTTTCTTTTAATGCCAATTCTTTAATTTTGGTATAGTCTTTAGCATAATCTGCCGTATGGTCTTCAATTCTGTTTGTAACGGTAATCAGTTTATATGTTTTTTTACCTTTATCATCTGTATTTAAAACCGGCTGCGAAACTTCGTTCCCTTTTAAATTTGACACCTGACTGTATAAAGTAGGATCCATTTTTGTCAATTCAAAACGGGTATCCTGAGTTGTTGGGTTTACTAAAGTTCCTCCGTTTGCTCTTGTTTCTTTTTCATCAGATTCTGTTCTGGCTGCTTCCGCGAAAGTGATTTCGTTACCTACTATTTTGTTTCTGATGTTAGCAATTCTTTCTTTTGCTTCTTTTAATGCTGCTTCAGAAACGGTCGGTGCAATTAAAATATGGCGAAGTTCAACTTCCTGTCCTTTGATTTTTTCTACCATAATAATATGGAAACCATAAATGGTTTCAAATGGCTCTGAAATTTCTCCTGCCTGCAAACTAAATGCCACATCCTTAAACTCTTTTACAAAAGGAGTTTTTCTGGTCATTTTGTAATAACCTCCATTTGGCGCAGATCCGGGATCCTGAGAATACAAAACTGCCTTAGTCGCAAAACTTGATCCTTCAAGAACATCTTTTCTTATAGCATTTAATCTGTCTTTTACTTTTTGTTTGTCTTCTGCAGAAACCTTTGGCTCAACCACAATTTGCGCTACTTCCATTTCAGCACCAAAAGTTGGTAATTCTTCTTTTGGGATTTTCTTAAAGAAATTTCGAACTTCCTCCGGAGTGATTTCAACATCTTTAATGATCTTATCTCTCATCTCAGAAGACAATTTTTGCTCTTTTAAGATATCGGCAAAATAAGTCTTAAATTCTTCAACAGAACTTTTTTTGTAGTATTCAACTACTTTATTAATATCTCCCACCTGCTGAGTCATATAGTTCAGACGATCTTCCATCATACCTCTCACTTCAGCATCACTTACAATAATACTATCCTGAATAGCCTGGTGAGCATACAATTTATCTTCTAAAAGTTTACCCAGCATCTGACATCTTGTGATATCTTTTGTAGAACCTCCCTGAGCAGTAATCTCCAAAAATCCCTTATCAATATCAGAGTCTAAAACAATATAATCTCCTACTGTAGCGATAATGCCGTCAATTTTTAATTTTCCACCTGTTGGCGCGTCTACAGGCTTTTGAGCTACAACATCAGGAATTATTTCCTGTGCTGTAATAATTGGAGCAAAAAAAAGGAAAAAACAAATTGTTAATGCAAACCTGTAATCAATTGTTTTTAGCTGTAATTTTTTTAATAACATTATTTTAAATTTTATTTGAATGTAAGCCTGTTTGAGATGATTCCCCTTATTTATTGATGCTCTCAAGTATTCTTCAAAACATAAATAATTCTAGTATAGTTCTTTCGTAACTTATAACGAACAAAAATAACAATTCAATTACATAATACAACTATCCGATATACTATTAACAAAAAATTATAGGATACCTTAATTTAGTCTTTAATCAAAAAGCTGCGTACACATTCTTAAACTCAAAAAAAAGCTTTAGAATTTTAATTTACGATATTAAAAAATAACTGATTATTAATTCATTATAAAAAAGTTCTCAACACTACAACGTTTTCGTACTAAACAATTTTCTTACAAATTAAAATCATATCAAATAAAAACTATTTTTGATACGTAATTATTAATTTATAATACTAAAAAATAGCAAAATCTATTTTAAAATATTATAAAATTAAATATTTAACAATACGCTATTTAACTAAACCAAATCTATTATGAAAAAACCTATTGCAAAATTATGCTTTCTAATGGTCATGACAGGAATCTTCTATTCGTGCTCCGACAATGAAACAAACGAAATTGATTCGAAGTCTGAAAGTCAGAAATTTAAAGTTATCGAAGTAACACATCATGATGGAAAACCTTTTAATACCGGGGTTTCTACATCTTCTTCAACCGGAAAATACGTTGACAATCCGGGTGGTGGAGTAATGATGCAGGCTTTTTATTGGGACGTCCCCTCAGGCGGAACCTGGTGGAATACGGTAAGCGGTAAGGTAACTTCATGGTCAGATGCAGGAATTGGTTCTATCTGGCTTCCACCTGCATCAAAAGCACAAAACGGTGCCTTTTCTATGGGATACGATCCTACAGATTATTTCGATTTTGGCGATTACAATCAAAATGGAAGTACAGAAACCCGATTTGGTTCAAAAGCTGAATTGGTTAGTTTGATCACAAAAGCACATACCGAAAATGTAAAAGTATATGCAGACATTGTGATTAATCATAATAGCGGCGGACAATCTGAATCCAATCCGTTTACGGGAACCAATACGTGGACTAATTTTACCGGCATTGCCTCAGGAAAATTCAAACGTACTTATAATGATTTCTACAAAAACAGCTACGGAAATAATGATGAAGGCGCTTTTGGCGGATTTCCTGATTTGTGCCACGCCGCTCCAAATGTGCAGGATTGGCTTTGGTTGAGAGCAGACGGAGTTGGTAAGTATTATAAAAACACTATGAAGTTTGACGGTTGGAGATTTGACTACGTTAAAGGTTTCGCTCCATGGGTCGTACACGATTGGAATGCCAATGTAGGCGGATTCTCTGTTGGAGAATATTGGGACGCCAATGTAAATACCTTAGAATGGTGGGCAAACAATGCAAACAGTTCTGTTTTTGATTTTGCTTGCTATTATAAAATGAATGATGCCTTTGACGGAAATAATCTGGCATTGTTAAACGACGACATGATGTGGAAAAGAAATCCGTACAAAGCGGTTACTTTTGTTACAAATCATGATACCGATGAAATTTCAAACAAATTACTGGCTTACTCCTATATATTAACGCACGAAGGATATCCGACTATATTCTACAGAGATTACGAAGAATGGCTGGATAAAAACAAGCTAAACAATTTAATCTGGATCCATAATAATAAAGCAACGGGAACGACTTCTATTTTATATTCTGACAATGATGAATATGTGGCCCGCAGAAACGGATACAACGGAAATCCGGGATTGGTTGTTTACATTAATAACTCAAACACCTGGCAGGAAAGATGGATTCAGACGAACTGGGCCAATACTCAAATTAAAGATTTTACAGGAAGCTCCAGCTGGTATCCAACTACTCAGTCCGATAAATGGGTAAAAATACAATGTCCTCCAAAAGGATATTCAGTTTGGTCAATTAATCAGTAATTTAAAATGACTATTCTAAAGGCTGTTCTTTTGGAGCAGCCTTTTTCTTTACATCTATACATTGTTGGAACTTCGTGTAATTACTGGCAAAAAAACAACTCCAAATTAAGACACTTTAATTTGCGAACTGAATATTTTTATTAAGCCATAATTAATAGTACTTTTGCAACCTATTTATACGAAATATGAGCTTTTTAAAAGAAATACAACGCAGAAGAACATTCGGAATTATATCGCATCCCGATGCCGGTAAAACAACTTTAACTGAGAAATTATTATTATTTGGAGGTGCAATTCAGGAAGCCGGTGCGGTTAAAAATAATAAGATTAAAAAAGGAGCAACATCAGATTTTATGGAAATTGAACGCCAAAGAGGTATTTCGGTTTCTACTTCTGTACTTGCTTTTAATTATAAAGACAAAAAAATCAATATTCTTGATACTCCCGGGCACAAGGATTTTGCAGAAGATACTTTTAGAACATTAACGGCTGTTGACAGTGTTATTGTTGTAATTGACGTAGCAAAAGGGGTCGAGGAACAAACGGAAAAATTGGTTGCCGTTTGTAGAATGAGAAACATTCCAATGATTGTTTTCATTAATAAACTAGACCGTGAAGGTAAAGATGCTTTTGATTTGATGGACGAAGTGGAACAAAAACTTGGTTTGAAAGTGACGCCACTAAGTTTCCCAATCGGAATGGGTTATGATTTTCAGGGAATCTACAATTTATGGGAAGAAAACATTAATCTTTTTAGTGGAGACAGCCGTAAGAATATTGAAGAAACTATCGCTTTTTCTGATGTGCAAAATAATCCGGAACTGGATAAAATTGTGGGTCAAAAAGCGGCAGAAAGACTTCGTGAAGAATTAGAATTAATCGACGAGGTTTATCCGAAATTTGAGAGACAGGATTATTTGGATGGAAAAATTCAGCCCGTTTTCTTTGGTTCTGCCTTAAATAACTTTGGAGTTCGCGAATTGTTGGATTGTTTCGTAACCATCGCTCCGTTTCCAAGACCAAAAGATTCTGAAACTCGCTTGGTTGATCCGACAGAAGAAAAAATGTCTGGTTTTGTATTTAAAATCCATGCTAATATGGATCCGAAACACAGAGACCGTTTAGCGTTTATCAAAATCGTTTCCGGAACATTCGAAAGAAACAAACCCTATTATCACGTTCGCCAGAAAAAAAATCTAAAATTCTCTAGTCCGAATGCATTTTTTGCAGAGAAAAAAGAGATTGTAGATATTTCGTATCCTGGAGATATAGTGGGTTTGCACGATACCGGAAATTTTAAAATTGGAGATACCTTAACGGAAGGCGAAATCATGAGTTTCAAAGGAATTCCAAGTTTCTCTCCGGAACACTTTAGATACATTAATAATGCTGACCCTATGAAAGCCAAACAGCTTGACAAAGGTGTAGATCAATTAATGGACGAAGGTGTGGCACAGTTGTTTACTTTAGAAATGAATAATCGTAAAGTGATCGGAACCGTTGGAGCGCTTCAGTACGAAGTAATCCAATACCGTTTAGAGCACGAATATGGCGCAAAATGTACTTACGAAAACTTCCCGGTTCATAAAGCGTGCTGGGTTAAGCCGGATGATGCTAAAAATGAAGAATTTAAAGAATTTAAACGTATCAAACAAAAATTCCTTGCTCACGATAAATATGGTCAATTGGTATTTTTAGCCGACTCTGATTTCACTATTCAAATGACTCAAAGTAAATATCCGACCGTAAAATTATTCTTTACATCAGAGTTTGATTAATTCTTTTCAAAATATTGAAAAAGGCTGTTTTTAATTAAACAGCCTTTTTTTTAAATATTAAATTTCTATTACTCCGTTTCTATGGAACATAATTAATTCCTAATCCGCCAGCGATATAAATCCTCGAAAGTTCCCCGGCTGCAATAATTATATTTTGCTGCAAAATATTGTTCCTCACTAAATTTACGTCAAAATTAATTCTTTTAGAAAGGTAATAATCATCAGCCGTAATAGTCACTTCAAATGTTTCGGATTTTTTTGAAATTACTATCGGAATTAAAAAATCACCTGTTTTAGAATTCATTTTGAGCTTACTTTTTGCACCATTAATTGTAATCTCCAAATTAGGATATGTTTTTCTGTTAAAAGGTTTATTAGTCGTAGCTTCCAGCAATTTCCCTTTCACTAAAATCGAAAATTCTTTCTCAGCATTCTGGCTCACTGCAACCTTACCTAAAGTATAGTGATCAGGTCCAGCGCAATTGACTTCTGTTGCAATTACAGTTTTTTCTTGTCCGGATACATTATTGGAAACAAGTAAAACAGATGCAGCAACTGCAGCATATTTTAAATTATTGATTCTGAATCTTTCACTGTAGTGAAATTCTTCTTCGAGCTGGGTTGTTTTTAATCTGGCACAGATGCTTTTATTGTCATTTTCTGAGATAAATTTAGCAACTTCTGAATTTGTTTTTCTACTCAAATCAATTACATTTTTAGCACAGGAACTACAAAAAGATCCATTTGAATTAGGAATCATTTTATCAAAATTCTCAGAGCAGGGACTTTTTATTTCTAAAGTGAATTTCTTTTTCATACCTTAATATTTTAAGTTAAAATCTCTTTAAAGACTACTATACTTATATAGAGTATGTTTTGGATCAAAAGGTTGGAAAGAATATTAAAAAAAAGCGCTAATTAAAATTAGCGCTTTTTATAACTTGAATTAAATCAACCTTACTAAATCATTATATTAAAAAATTATCTTTTAACAGAATGATAAAAATATATTTTTCACTTCAACCAAAAAAACTTTATCGATTAAAGGATGCTAAACCTGATTAATTACATCTTTCAAAATGATATCAAAAAAAAGCCCCTTAAATAAGGGGCTTTAAAAATTATGCTTGTCCCGCAGGACCGAAATTAAGCGGAATTGGTGCTTGTTCCGTTTCTTTGATCTCGCCATGAGCTGCCTCAAATCTGTGGATGTTTTCACCAATAGCTCTCAATAGTCTTTTAGCATGTTGTGGCGTCAGGACAATTCTTGACTTTACCTTGGCTTTAGGAATACCCGGCATAATGCTTACAAAATCTAAAACAAATTCTGATGATGAGTGATTGATAATTGCGAGATTGGAATAAATCCCTTCAGCAATATTCTCGTCTAACTCAATATTAATTTGTTCTTGTTGTTGTTTCGGATTACTCATAGTTTCCTAATTAATAAATATATTCTTCTTTATTAGCCATCATTTCATTGTAATCGTCTTTAGATCCTACAATAGTGTTATCGTATTCTCTCATACCAGTTCCCGCAGGAATTCTGTGTCCAACAATTACATTTTCTTTTAATCCTTCTAAATCATCTACTTTACCAGCTACTGCAGCTTCGTTAAGTACTTTCGTTGTCTCCTGGAATGAAGCCGCAGAAATGAATGATTTAGTTTGTAACGAAGCTCTTGTAATACCTTGAAGAACTGGCGTTGCAGTTGCAGTGATTACGTCTCTTGCTACAACAAGATTTTTATCATTTCGTTTCAATAATGAGTTTTCATCACGTAATTCACGAGGTGTAATAATCTGACCTGGTTTCAATACAGCAGAATCTCCAGCGTCTTCAACTACTTTCATACCATATAATTTATCATTTTGAACGATAAAGTCTTTAGTGTGAATTAATTGATCTTCTAGGAATAAAGTATCTCCTGGATCCTGAACTCTTACTTTACGCATCATCTGACGAATAACTACCTCAAAGTGCTTGTCATTAATTTTTACCCCTTGTAAACGGTAAACCTCTTGAATTTCATTTACCAGGTACTGTTGAACAGCAGCCGGTCCTTGAATTCTTAAAATATCATCTGGTGTAATTGCACCGTCAGACAATGGTACTCCCGCTCTTACGAAGTCATTTTCCTGTACTAAGATTTGGCTAGAAAGTTTAACTAAATACTTTTTAATCTCACCAAATTTAGATTCGATAACGATCTCACGGTTACCTCTTTTGATTTTACCGAAAGATACAACACCATCAATTTCAGATACAACTGCTGGGTTAGAAGGGTTACGAGCCTCAAGAAGCTCAGTAATTCTTGGTAAACCTCCCGTAATATCGCCCGCTTTAGAAGAACGACGTGGAATTTTTACTAATACTTTACCTGCTTTAATTTTCTCACCATTCTCAACCATTAAGTGTGCACCTACTGGTAAGTTGTACGAACGAATCAATTCACCTTCTTTACCGTAAACCAATAAAGTTGGGATTAATTTTTTGTTTCTGGCCTCAGAAATTACTTTTTCCTGGAAACCAGTCTGCTCATCGATCTCAACCATGAATGATTGTCCTTGTTCCAAATCTTCGTAAGCAATCTTACCGGTAAATTCAGAAACAATTACACCATTATATGGATCCCATTTACAGATTACAGTTCCTTTAGCAACAGTATCACCGTCATTAACAAAAATACTGGAACCGTAAGGAATGTTATGTGTGTTTAAAACAATTCCAGTTTTCTCGTCAACTAATTTCAATTCAGTTGAACGTGAAACCACGATGTCAACAGAGTTTCCTTCTCCGTCTTCTCCTTTAACTGTTTTTAAATCTTCAATTTCTAATCTACCGTTGAATCTTGTAACAATACTAGACTCTTCAGAGATACCTCCGGCAACCCCTCCAACGTGGAACGTACGAAGTGTCAACTGTGTACCTGGCTCACCAATAGACTGAGCTGCAATTACTCCAACAGCTTCACCTCTTTGTGTCATCTTACCAGTAGCTAAGTTTCTACCGTAACATTTAGCACAAATACCTTTAAGAGCTTCACAAGTTAATGGAGATCTAACCTCTACTTTTTCAATTGGAGAAGCTTCGATAGTTCTCATAATTGCTTCCGTAATTTGGTGACCAGATTGAACCATTACTTCATTCGTAAGAGGATTGATAACGTCTTGTAAAGCAACACGTCCTAAAATTCTCTCTCCTAATGACTCAACGATTTCCTCATTTTTCTTCAATGCAGCAACTTCAACACCTCTTAAAGTTCCACAATCTTCGATGTTAACAATAACATCTTGCGAAACGTCATGAAGTCTTCTTGTCAAGTAACCAGCATCGGCTGTTTTAAGAGCGGTATCCGCAAGACCTTTACGAGCACCGTGAGTAGAAATAAAGTACTCAAGGATCGAAAGACCTTCCTTAAAGTTAGAAAGAATCGGGTTTTCAATAATCTCACCACCACCGGCAGTAGATTTTTTAGGCTTAGCCATCAAACCACGCATACCTGTTAACTGACGAATCTGCTCCTTAGAACCCCTCGCCCCAGAGTCAAGCATCATATATACAGAGTTGAAACCTTGTTGGTCTTCTCTAATATTTTTCATTGCTAACTCAGTAAGCTGTGCATTCGCAGAAGTCCATACATCAATAACCTGGTTGTAACGCTCGTTATTGGTAATAAGACCCATGTTATAGTTGGTTGAGATACCTTCAACTTGCTCTCTGGCATCTGCAATCAATTTTGTTTTTTGCTCTGGAATTCTAATATCACCAAGAGAGAATGATAAACCTCCTCTAAATGCGAATTTATACCCCATATCTTTCATATTATCCAAGAAAGCTGCCGTTGTAGGTACATCAGTCACACTTAAAATGTGTCCGATAATATCTCTAAGGTTTTTCTTAGTCAATACGTCATTGATATATCCAGCTGCTTCTGGTACTACTTCGTTAAATAATACACGTCCTGCAGTTGTCTGGATAATTTTGTACACTAATTCTCCAGCGTCATTAAAATCTTTTGCACGGATTTTCACACGAGCATTCAATTCTAATCTTCCTTCGTTTAATGCAATATTTACTTCTTCAGCAGAATAGAAAGTCAAATCCTGACCTAAAATAATGTGATCTTCTGTAGAAATACGCTCTTTGGTCATATAATATAGACCCAAGACCATATCCTGAGAAGGTACAGTAATTGGAGCACCATTTGCAGGGTTCAAGATATTGTGAGAAGCCAACATTAATAATTGTGCCTCTAAAATAGCCTCTGGTCCTAATGGTAAGTGAACCGCCATCTGGTCACCATCGAAATCGGCGTTAAATGCCGTACATACTAATGGGTGTAACTGGATCGCTTTTCCTTCAATTAATTTAGGTTGGAATGCCTGAATACCAAGTCTGTGCAAAGTAGGAGCACGGTTAAGTAATACTGGGTGTCCTTTAATTACATTTTCAAGGATATCCCAAACTACAGGCTCTTTTTTGTCAATAATTTTCTTAGCAGATTTTACTGTTTTTACAATACCTCTTTCGATCAATTTACGGATAACGAAAGGTTTGTATAACTCAGATGCCATATCTTTTGGCAATCCGCATTCGTATAATTTTAACTCAGGACCAACAACAATTACCGAACGAGCAGAATAATCCACACGTTTTCCAAGTAAGTTTTGACGGAAACGTCCTTGCTTACCTTTTAAGGAATCAGATAATGATTTTAATGGTCTGTTAGATTCTGTTTTAACAGCAGAAGCTTTACGAGTGTTATCGAATAATGAATCTACAGATTCCTGCAACATACGTTTTTCGTTTCTTAAGATAACTTCTGGAGCTTTAATCTCCATTAATCTCTTCAAACGGTTGTTACGGATGATTACACGACGATATAAGTCATTCAAATCTGAAGTTGCAAAACGACCTCCATCAAGTGGCACAAGCGGACGTAATTCTGGTGGAATAACTGGAACCACTTTCATAATCATCCATTCCGGACGGTTTTCGCGGTTTAAGTTAGACTCACGGAATGACTCCACAACTTGTAATCTTTTTAAAGCTTCAGTTTTACGTTGTTTAGAAGTCTCGTTGTTAGCGCTGTGTCTTAATTCATAAGATAAAGCATCTAAGTCAATACGAGCTAATAAGTCCATAATACACTCTGCTCCCATTTTGGCAACAAATTTATTTGGATCTAAATCATCTAAATATTGGTTTTCCTGCGGAAGAGTATCTAAAATATTCAAATATTCTTCTTCAGTTAAGAAATCAAGTCTTTGTAAAGATTCTCCATCTGCATTTTTAGCAATACCAGCCTGGATTACTACATATCTTTCGTAGTAAATGATCATATCTAATTTCTTAGACGGAAGACCAAGGATATAACCAATTTTGTTTGGAAGAGAACGGAAATACCAGATATGAGCAATTGGCACAACAAGGTTGATGTGTCCTACTCTGTCACGACGTACTTTTTTCTCTGTAACTTCTACACCACAACGGTCACAGATGATACCTTTGTAACGAATTCTTTTATATTTACCACAAGCACATTCAAAATCCTTTACAGGTCCGAAGATTCTTTCGCAGAAAAGTCCGTCACGTTCTGGTTTGTGCGTTCTGTAGTTGATTGTTTCTGGCTTTAAAACCTCTCCTCTTGATTCTTTCAGGATAGATTCTGGTGAAGCCAATCCGATAGAGATTTTGTTAAATCTTTTTACCGGATTTTTATCTTTATTATTGTTTCTGTTATTCATCATAGTTTTTACTATTGATTTATTTGCAATTAAAAAATTGATTCTTAGTCTAGTCTAAAGTCAAATGTCATAAAGTTTTAAAGTCAAGAATGACTTTGGACTTTGGACTTTCAAACTTTCGACTTAAAACACTACCTCGGGTTACTTCTCTAAACCTCAAATCTCATTTGAAGCGCTAGTTATATAAAAGAATATAAAAAATCGGAACGGGTTACGGGTATAAATCCTTAAAAACTTATATAAATGAGTAATCAGCCCCATTAAAACGGGACTGATTACAAAACTTTTTTGTTATTCTTCTAAACGAATATCAAGTCCAAGACCTTTTAATTCGTGCATCAATACATTGAATGATTCCGGTAAACCTGGCTCTGGCATAGATTCTCCCTTAACGATTGCTTCGTAAGTTTTAGCTCTACCAATAACGTCATCCGATTTAACTGTCAAGATTTCACGAAGTGTACTAGAAGCTCCATAAGCCTCAAGTGCCCAAACCTCCATCTCTCCAAAACGCTGACCTCCAAATTGCGCTTTACCTCCAAGAGGCTGCTGCGTAATTAATGAGTATGGTCCGATAGAACGTGCGTGCATTTTATCATCAACCATGTGTCCTAATTTAAGCATGTAAATTACACCCACAGTTGCTTTTTGTGCAAAACGTTCTCCTGTTCCACCATCATAAAGATATGTATGACCAAAACGTGGTACGTTAGCTTCATCAGTCAAAGCGTTGATCTCGTCAAGAGAAGCACCGTCAAAAATTGGAGTAGCAAATTTTCTACCCAAGTTCATACCAGCCCATCCAAGAACAGTCTCATAAATCTGACCAATGTTCATACGTGAAGGTACCCCAAGTGGATTCAATACGATATCTACCGGTGTTCCGTCTTCAAGGAAAGGCATATCTTCATGACGAACTATTCTTGCAACAATACCTTTATTACCGTGACGTCCTGCCATTTTATCCCCTACTTTCAACTTACGTTTCTTAGCGATATAAATTTTCGCTAATTTCAAGATACCAGATGGTAATTCATCTCCAACAGTAATCGTAAATTTCTCTCTTCTTAAAGCTCCTTGTAAGTCGTTCAGCTTAATTTTATAGTTATGAATCAAATCATTAACCATTTTATTTGTAGCGTCATCAGCAACCCATTGACCTTTACTTAAGTGAGCAAAATCTTCTACTGCGTAAAGCATTTTTTGAGTATATTTTTTACCTTTTGGTAAAACTTCTTCACCCAAATCATTCATTACACCCTGAGATGTTTTTCCGTTTACGATCAGGAATAATTTCTCAACCAATCTGTCTTTTAATTCAACAAATTTAGTTTCAAACTCCATTTCTAAAGCGCCTAAAGCATCTTTATCCTGAGTACGTTTACGTTTATCTTTTACGGCTCTTGCAAATAATTTTTTATCAAGAACTACACCATGTAAAGAAGGAGAAGCTTTTAACGAAGCATCTTTCACATCACCTGCTTTATCCCCGAAGATTGCACGAAGCAATTTCTCTTCCGGAGTAGGATCTGATTCTCCTTTTGGAGTAATTTTTCCGATCAAAATGTCGCCAGGTTTAACCTCTGCTCCAATTCTGATCATACCGTTTTCATCTAAATCTTTAGTAGCTTCTTCAGAAACGTTAGGAATATCGTTTGTTAACTCTTCATTTCCTAACTTAGTATCTCTAACCTCTAATGAATAATCATCAACGTGGATAGAAGTAAAAATATCATCACGAACTACTTTTTCAGAAATTACAATCGCATCCTCAAAGTTATACCCCTTCCATGGCATGAACGCAACTTTTAAGTTTCTACCTAAAGCTAATTCTCCATTTTGAGTAGCATATCCTTCAGACAATACTTGTCCCGGAACAACTCTGTCACCTCTTCTTACGATTGGTTTCAGGTTGATACTTGTACCCTGATTGGTTTTTCTGAATTTAATTAAGTTATATGTTTTCTCATCTGCATCAAAACTAACCATTCTTTCATCTTCAGTACGGTCGTATTTGATAGTAATGATATTAGCATCAACGTATTCTACAGTTCCATGACCCTCAGCATTAATCAATACTCTCGAGTCAGAAGCTACCTGACGCTCTAAACCTGTACCAACAATCGGAGCTTCAGGACGAATTAAAGGAACTGCCTGACGCATCATGTTAGATCCCATCAACGCACGGTTCGCATCATCATGTTCCAGGAACGGAATCAATGAAGCAGAAATCGAAGCGATCTGGTTTGGTGCAACGTCTGTATAATGTACTACTGTTGGTTCCACAACCGGGAAGTCACCCTCCTCACGAGCAATAACATTGCTTGCTGTAATCTTACCAGAAGCATCCATTTCAATGTTTGCCTGAGCAATCATTTTTCCTTCTTCTTCTTCAGCACTTAAGTAAATTGGAGTACTTTCTAAATCAACTACACCATTAGTTACTTTACGGTATGGAGTTTCGATGAATCCCATTCCGTTTACTTTTGCATAAACACCAAGAGATGAAATCAAACCAATGTTTGGTCCCTCTGGAGTTTCAATCGGACATAAACGACCGTAGTGCGTATAGTGAACGTCACGAACCTCGAATCCAGCTCTTTCTCTCGAAAGTCCACCTGGTCCAAGTGCAGAAAGTCTTCTTTTGTGTGTAATCTCAGCTAATGGATTCGTTTGATCCATAAATTGAGACAACTGGTTAGTACCAAAGAAAGAGTTGATAACTGATGATAATGTTTTAGCATTAATCAAATCAATTGGTGTAAACACCTCGTTATCTCTAACGTTCATTCTCTCACGAATAGTTCTAGCCATACGTGCTAAACCTACACCGAATTGTTGAGACAATTGTTCTCCAACTGTTCTAACACGACGGTTTGATAAGTGATCAATATCATCAATCTCTGCTTTAGAGTTAATTAATTCGATCAAATATTTTACAATGGTAATAATATCTTCTTTGGTAAGCACCTGCTTTTCCATCGGAATATCTAAACCAAGTTTTTTGTTCATTCTGTAACGACCTACTTCACCTAAGTTATAACGTTGGTCAGAGAAGAACAATTTATCTATAATACCACGAGCAGTTTCCTCATCAGGCGGTTCAGCGTTACGCAACTGACGGTAAATGTGCTCTACAGCTTCTTTTTCAGAGTTGGTTGGATCTTTTTGTAACGTATTGTGGATAATAGCATAATCTGCCTGATTGTTATCCTCTTTGTGTAACAAAATAGATTTAACGTTAGAATCAATGATCTCTTCCACATTATCTTTGTCGATAATAGTGTCACGATCAAGGATGATTTCGTTACGTTCGATAGAAACTACTTCACCAGTATCCTCATCAACGAAATCCTCGTGCCATGTGTTCAAAACACGCGCAGCAAGTCTTCTTCCAATATATTTTTTGATACCTGTTTTAGAAACTTTAATTTCCTCAGCAAGGTCGAAAATTTCAAGGATATCCTTATCTCTTTCGAATCCGATCGCACGGAATAAAGTAGTTACAGGTAATTTTTTCTTTCTATCGATATAAGCGTACATAACGCTGTTGATATCTGTAGAAAATTCTATCCAGGAACCTTTAAAAGGAATTACTCTGGCAGAATAAAGTTTAGTTCCGTTGGCGTGGAATGATTGTCCAAAGAAAACCCCTGGAGAACGGTGTAATTGAGATACTACAACACGCTCGGCACCATTGATTACAAAAGTACCACTTGGAGTCATGTAAGGAATTGTACCAAGGTAAACATCTTGTACAATAGTTTCAAAATCTTCGTGTTCCGGATCTGTACAATATAGTTTCAACCTGGCTTTTAAAGGTACACTATAAGTAAGACCTCTCTCTATACATTCTTGAATTGTATAACGTGGTGGATCTACAAAATAATCTAGGAATTCCAATACAAAGTTATTTCTTGTATCTGTGATTGGAAAGTTTTCCATGAAGGTATTGTATAGACCTTCGTTGCCTCTTTCGTCAGATTTAGTTTCTAATTGAAAAAAATCTTTAAAAGATTTAACCTGTACATCCAGAAAATCCGGATAGTCAGGAATATTTTTTGTTGAGGCAAAATTCAATCTTTCAGTCTGATTTGTTATCATCAATGAACAAAATTTTGATTAAAAAAAAGTAGTTTTTTGTGTAAAACACATTGTTTAATTTATACTTTCTTTTTAAAATCAATACATCTTTAAAATAAACGGATACCGCTTAATTTTTTTCTTCGTACTGATCAAAAACTCTTTCGTATTTTAAACTATTTGATAATAAAATTTTATATATTTTATTATACGAAAAATGGTTTAGGCCTTTGAGCTTATGACTCAAGACCTAAACCTAGTTTTAAAACTGAGTTAAATTATTTAAGCTCAACTACAGCTCCAGCTTCTTCTAATGATTTTTTAAGACCTTCAGCCTCTTCTTTAGAAACACCTTCTTTTACGTTTGATGGAGCACCGTCAACTACATCTTTAGCTTCTTTAAGACCTAAACCTGTAAGTTCTTTTACCAATTTCACAACTGCTAATTTAGAAGCACCAGCTTCTTTTAATACAACTGTAAATTCAGTTTGTGCTTCTTCAGCAGCACCTTCTCCACCACCAGCAGCAACTACAACAGCTGCAGCAGCAGGCTCGATACCATACTCATCTTTTAATATTGTTGCTAATTCGTTAACTTCTTTAACTGTTAGGTTAACTAATTGTTCTGCGAATTGTTTCAAATCTGCCATTTTTTCTATCGTTTAAAATGATTTGTAAAATTATAATTTATTTGTGTGTGCGAATTTAATAACACAAAAGACATTGATCTTTTATATTATGCTTCTTCTGACTCTTCGCCAGCGAATTTGTTCTGAAGAGCAGAGATAATTCTTTGAGCTGGAGATTGTAACAATCCGATAAGCTCTCCAAGAAGTTCTTCTTTAGATTTAATAGTTGCTAATGCATCTAATTGATTATCTCCAATATATACTTCAGAATTGATATAAGCTCCTTTTAAAACTGGTTTATCAGATTTCTTACGGAAATCTTTGATAATTTTTCCAGGTGCATTTGCAACATCAGAAATGAAAATAGCACTGTTACCTGTCAAAACTGTAGGTAAATCACCATAGTCATTAGCAGAAGCTTCCATTGCTTTTGCAAGCAAAGTATTTTTTACAACTTCTAATTTGATACCTGCTTTGAAACAAGCTCTACGTAAGCTTGAAGTTGTCTCTGCGTTTAAACCAGAAATATCAGATACATAAATGATATTTGTACCAGCTAACTGCGCAGTTAAATTTTCAATCGCGATTGATTTTTCTTCTCTAGTCATACTAAAAATTTTTAACTACCAATTATACTGCTTTTGGGTCTAATGCAATAGCAGGACTCATAGTGCTTGTAAGGTGAATACCTTTAATGTATGTACCTTTAGCAGCAGTTGGTTTAAGTTTTATTAATGTTTGAATAATTTCGTGTGCGTTGTCAACAATTTGCTCAGCTCCAAAAGAAACTTTACCAATTCCTGCGTGAACGATACCAGTTTTATCAACTTTAAAGTCAATTTTACCAGCTTTAACCTCCTGAACAGCCTTAGCAACATCCATAGTTACAGTACCTGTCTTAGGGTTTGGCATTAAACCTCTAGGTCCTAAAATACGACCTAATGGACCTAATTTACCCATAACAGCTGGCATAGTGATGATAACATCCACATCTGTCCAACCATCTTTAATTTTTTGTAAATAATCATCAAGACCAACGTAGTCAGCCCCAGCTTCTTTAGCTTCCGCTTCTTTATCTGGAGTAACCAATGCTAATACTTTTACATCTTTACCTGTTCCGTGAGGTAATGTAACCACACCTCTAACCATTTGATTCGCTTTTCTTGGATCTACACCCAAACGAACTGCGATATCAACAGACTCATCAAATTTTGCAGAAGCAACAACTTTCAATAATGCCGCAGCATCTTTTAGAGAGTATAATTTGTTCTTTTCAATTTTTGAAGCAGCCTCTTTTTGCTTTTTTGTTAATTTTGCCATGTCTTTTTCTTAATTAAAAAGGAGCATCTCCTGATACGGTTATACCCATAGATCTAGCTGTTCCAGCAACCATACTCATCGCTTTTTCGATTGTAAAAGCATTTAAGTCCGGCATTTTGTCTTCAGCAATAGTTCTAATTTGTTCCCAAGTAACGCTAGCTACTTTTTTACGATTAGGCTCACCAGAACCAGATTTTAGCTTTGCAGCTTCCATTAACTGAACTGCTGCTGGAGGAGTCTTAACAACAAAATCGAATGATTTGTCTTTGTACACAGTGATTTGCACTGGACAAATTTTGCCAGGTTTATCCTGAGTTCTAGCATTAAATTGCTTACAGAACTCCATAATGTTTACCCCAGCAGCTCCTAAAGCAGGTCCAACCGGTGGCGACGGGTTCGCAGCACCTCCCTTAACTTGTAGTTTAACTACCTTACTAATTTCTTTAGCCATTTTTAAAAAATTTAACACCGCAATCAGTGGAAGCGATTACGATGATCATTATAGTGTAACAAAAATTATACTTTTTCTACTTGCATAAAACTTAATTCCAATGGTGTTTTTCTTCCGAAAATTTTAACCATTACTTCCAGTTTACGCTTTTCTTCATTGATTTTTTCAACCGATCCGTTAAAACCATTGAATGGACCATCAATTACCTTAACAGTTTCTCCAACACTAAATGGTATAGAACGAGTATCTGTATTAACAGCCAACTCATCAACTTTACCTAACATACGGTTTACTTCAGAAAGTCTTAAAGGAACCGGCTCTCCGCCTTTAATCTCTCCTAAAAATCCAATAACACTAGTAATTGACTTAATAATATGAGGTATCTCACCAACTAAATTAGCTTCAATCATAACATATCCAGGGAAATAAACCTTATCCTTAGACATTTTTTTTCCCTCTTTTACAGTAACTACTTTTTCCGTAGGAACTAAAACCTGGGAAACATAATCACCCATACCTAATCTGGCAATCTCAGTTTCGATGTAAGCTTTGACTTTATTCTCTTGTCCGCTTACAGCTCTTACTACGTACCATTTTTTCACATTATTATCTGCCATCACAAAAAATTTATCCTTTTATTTTAACCAGCTAAAAAATCCAGCTAAAGCTTTTGCAAAAAACTCATCTACTCCCCACGTTGCCAAAGCGAATAAAATCGAAAATACAGCTACAACAATTGTCAATTTTTGCACTTCAGCCCATGCAGGCCAAGTAACATTTGACTTTAACTCTTCGAAAGCCTCTGATAAATAATTAGTAACTTTTGTCATTTGATATATTTTTTATTGCACGGGCGGAGGGATTCGAACCCCCATCAACGGTTTTGGAGACCGCTATTCTACCCTTGAACTACGCCCGTAATTAAAAGCCAGTGAATTTCAGTTAAGAAAATCAACTGGCTTTTTTTTATAATTTTTTATAGGATTATCCTACGATTTCAGTAACCTGACCTGCACCTACAGTTCTACCACCTTCACGGATAGCAAAACGTAAACCTACGCTCATAGCGATTGGGCTTAATAAAGCAACATTAATTGTCAAGTTGTCTCCTGGCATTACCATCTCTACTCCTTCTGGTAAAGTAATAACTCCTGTTACGTCAGTTGTACGTACGTAGAACTGTGGACGGTAGTTATTATGGAATGGAGTATGACGTCCACCTTCTTCTTTTTTCAAGATATAAACCTCAGCTTTGAAAGTAGCGTGTGGTTTTACTGATCCTGGCTTAATGATAACCATTCCTCTTTTGATAGATTCTTTATCAATACCTCTTAACAATAAACCAACGTTATCTCCAGCTTCTCCTCTGTCAAGGATTTTACGGAACATCTCAACTCCTGTAATAGTAGAAGTTAATTTGTCAGCTCCCATACCAATGATTTCAACTGCATCTCCTGTATTAGCAATACCAGTTTCGATACGACCTGTAGCAACAGTTCCACGACCTGTAATTGTAAATACATCCTCAACTGGCATCAAGAATGGTTTTGCTACGTCACGCACTGGCTCTTCGATCCAAGCATCAACAGCTTCCATTAATTCAATAATTTTAGGAACCCAAGCAGGATCATTATTCAATCCTCCTAAAGCAGAACCTTGAACTACAGGACCATTATCTCCATCATATTCGTAGAAAGATAATAAATCTCTAATTTCCATTTCAACAAGCTCTAACAACTCAGCATCATCAACCATATCCACTTTGTTCATGAAAACAACGATTCTTGGAATACCAACCTGACGACCTAAAAGGATGTGCTCACGAGTTTGCGGCATTGGACCATCTGTAGCAGCAACTACCAAGATAGCTCCGTCCATTTGAGCTGCTCCAGTAACCATGTTCTTTACGTAATCCGCGTGACCTGGACAGTCAACGTGAGCGTAGTGACGGTTAGCTGTTTCATACTCTACGTGTGATGTATTAATAGTAATACCTCTTTCTTTCTCCTCTGGAGCGTTATCGATTTGATCAAACGATTTTGCTTGACAGTAACCAGCATCAGATAATACTTTCGTAATTGCTGCAGTTAATGTAGTTTTTCCGTGATCCACGTGTCCAATTGTACCTATGTTTAAGTGCGGTTTGGAACGATTAAAATTCTCCTTTGCCATTTTACTTAATTTTTAATCTTAGTTATATATTAATTTTCAATTTCCTACTTACTTGAGCCAATGTCGGGATTTGAACCCGAGACCTCTTCCTTACCAAGGAAGCACTCTACCCCTGAGCTACACCGGCAGAGAGTTCTGATCTTAGATTTTTTAATTTTAGTTCCAGATTCATCATCCGTCACGTTCAATCGAAAACCTAAACTTTCTTTTTGTTGTGGGGAGAGCAGGATTCGAACCTGCGAAGTTCACACAGCAGATTTACAGTCTGCCCTCGTTGGCCGCTTGAGTATCTCCCCTAATTTTTAAAATTCCATAATTTTAAAGAACCTGTTTCAAATCGTATTTGAAATTTTCTGAGCCGATAGAGGGACTCGAACCCACGACCTGCTGATTACAAATCAGCTGCTCTAGCCAGCTGAGCTACATCGGCGAATGCATTAAAAAAGTCCGCTATTTCTAACGGACTGCAAATGTAGCTATTTTATCTTTTAATCAAAACATTTTTTAAAAAAAATTTCAATTAAATGTGTGCTCTTATTTTTTCTTTCCTTTTTACAAGCAAACGTTCTAAAGATTCTGCCGAAAGCTCAACCGCTTCCTCGAATGTTTTACACTGTTTTTTTACCAAAAAATCATCCCCAGGAACATTAATCTTAATCTCTACAGCCTTATTTTCCTTATCACTTGTTCTTTCAACTTTTAAAAAAACATCTGAAGAAACTACCCGGTCGTAGTATTTTTCCAACTTATCCATTCTTTCCTGAATAAAATCGACTAATTTTCTGTCGACAGTAAAATTAACTGCATGAACATCTACCTTCATAATAAAAATTTTAGAGTTTAACACTTTAGAACTATTACTTATTTCTAGGATGCGCACCTTTATATACTTTTTTAAGCTCCGCCAGACTGTTATGAGTATAAACTTGTGTCGATGCCAAACTGGAATGCCCTAATAATTCCTTAACTGAATTCAAATCTGCCCCATTATTCAACAGGTGTGTAGCAAAAGTGTGACGCAGCACATGCGGACTTTTTTTTACCTTTTCTGAGACCCTACTAAAGTATGAATTTATTAAACGATAAACAAAAGATTCACTCAATTTTAACCCTTTTTTAGAAACAAAAAAATAGTCGTCATCTGTATTATCTTCCAATGCCTCTCTCTCTCTTATATACAAATCAATCTGATTTGCAATGACAGATAAAATTGGAATAATGCGCTCCTTATTTCTTTTTCCCAACACTTTAATAGTATTAGAAGATCGATCTACATTTTTAACCTTTAAATGAATTAATTCTGCGCGGCGCATTCCGGTAACATAAAACATCTCAACAATAAGCTTATCCCTAATCTCCTCAAATCCGACAGGAGCATCAATTTGAGTAAGTAAATCAGTAAGTTCTTTTTCAGAAAAAGGAACCTGAACAACCTTAGGCGTTTTCAATGCTTTATGTTTCAACAGTGGACTAACTTCTATTTGCCTGGATTTCAAAAGAAACTTATAAAAAGCTTTTAAAGATGCCATTTTTCTGTTTACAGAGACATTTGAAATATTTTGATCAACAAGGGAAACGATCCAACTCCTAACCTGACTATAATTAACATGATCGATATTTTCTTCTTCGAAAACTTCTTTTACAAAAGAGCTAAAAGAAGAGAGATCACTCATATACGCACCTACCGTATGTGGAGAATATTTTTTTTCCAGCAGCAAATAATCTTCAAAAGCCTCTTTATTCGTTTTCATAAAATTAAATCTCAAAATTAAGCATAAAAAAAACCGTTAGTGGTCAAAATTAAAACATTTTGACCACTAACGGTAATTATTTTTGAAAAGCTAAATACTAACTTTCTAAACTATCTTTCAAGCCTTGAATGTAAGCCGCTTTTTGAATTTGAGCTCTTTTGATAACAGAAGGCTTAATAAAAGCAGTACGTGCTCTTAATTGACGAACAGTTCCTGTTTTATCAAATTTTCTTTTATAGCGCTTTAATGCTCTATCGATATTTTCTCCGTCTTTAATTGGTATAATTAACATAATATAGACACCTCCTCTCGTTAAGACTGCAAAAGTAGTTATTAATTATGAATAATGAATTATAAATTTAAAAAAAAAACTTCAAAAAGAAATTAAAAATTAAAACTCGCCAATTAAAGCATTATAAATCAATCCTTAATCTTTTAATAAATTTCTGGAAATAACGAGTTTTTGAATTTCGGTAGTTCCTTCACCTATTGTACAAAGTTTAGAATCTCTATAGAACTTTTCTACAGGAAAATCTTTAGTGTAGCCATATCCTCCATGAATCTGCACTGCTTCATTTGCAATTTTCACGCAAGCTTCTGAAGCATACATTTTTGCCATGGCGCCTAATGTTGTTACTGGTTTGTGCTGTTGTTTTAAAAACGCACATTTATGCAATAGTAGCTCTGACGCTTCAATTTCCGTTGCCATATCGGCCAGTTTAAAAGAAATTCCCTGAAAACTGCTAATAGGCTGTCCGAACTGATGTCGCTCTTTTGAATATTTTAAAGCGGCTTCATAGGCACCTTTTGCAATTCCAAGTGATAAAGCGCCAATAGAAATTCTTCCTCCATCAAGTATTTTCATGGCCTGAACAAAACCTTGTCCAACTTCACCTAATCTGTTAGCGTCCGGGACACGGCAATTGTCAAAAACCAATTCAGCAGTTTCACTTGCTCTCATCCCTAACTTGTTTTCTTTCTTACCGGAAGAAAAGCCAGGCATGCCTTTTTCGAAGACAAAAGCAGTCATTCCTTTAGAATCTCCTTTTTCGCCTGTTCGCACTACTACAACTGCAATATCTCCGGAAATAGCATGTGTTATAAAATTCTTTGCTCCATTTATAATCCAGTCATCTCCGTCTCTGACAGCTGTTGTATTCATGCCTCCGGCATCCGAGCCTGTATTGTGTTCTGTTAAACCCCAAGCGCCAATATGTTCTGCTGTTGCTAATTTAGGAAGCCACTTTTTCTTTTGCTCTTCATTTCCGAAAGTTAAGATATGATTGGTGCATAATGAATTGTGTGCAGCAACAGACAAGCCGATCGATGGATCAACTTTAGAAATTTCTTCAATTACCGTAATATATTCATGATAACCTAATCCTGAACCACCATATTCTTCTGGAACTAAAACCCCCATAAAGCCCATTTCACCCAACTGCTTAAAAAGAGAAACAGGAAAAATCTGCGATTCGTCCCACTCCATTATATTAGGCCTAATATTTTTTTCTGCAAAATCTTTTATAGACTGTGCAATCATTAACTGCGTTTCGTTGTATTCAAAGTTCATTCGTTGCTTTCTTTTAGAACTCCAAATATAAACTAATTATTTTTGCTTTTTCTACAGGAAAATCTTTAATTTTTGCTAAATCCTCAATATTATTAAAATTTCCATTCATACTTCTATAAGTTACAATTTGTCTGGCAAGAGCATATCTGAAATAAGAAAATTGCGAGAGTTCTTTTAAAGAGGCATCATTTACGTTTATTTTTTTTAGCGTTGAAGGAATCACAACTTTAAAATGACCATTCAACTCCGCAATTACTTCAGGCGAAAGTCCCCACACCTCTTTCATCTGTTCCATCGATACAAAACATCCTAATAGTTCTTTCTGTTTTAATATTCTTAAAGACAAACCTTCTCCAATTCCGTACAGTTTCATAAGATCTTCCTGAGTCGCCTGATTTATATCCAAAACTTCTATTTTTTCTTTCTTGGGAAAACTTTTAACAGCAAACTCTGGTTTTTCTCTTTTAAAGTTCTCCTTATTATGTATCCAGTCAGGGAATTTAAACAATGGGGAAATTTTGTTTAATAATGAATCTGAAATTCCTGTTACTTTTTGAAACTCTTCCGGCGAATTAACAAATTTATTTTCTTTACGAAATGCCAGTAAACGATCAATTTCCTGAACCGACATTCCAAGTTTGTAGCCTTTAGAATCTGAAATAAAATTTGGATTGAAAAGATAAATTACCGGCTTAGCCTTTTTAGCTGAATTTTTCTCTGCATCAATTTCAGATTGCAAAGCCAGCCATTCGTCTTTTCTAGAATCATTGGATTCTGTCACATTAAAATCGGAAAATAAGTAAAACAGCTGCAGTACTATTATAATAATGAAAAGTATAAAAATACCTGTTCGCTGTTGTTTGGTAAATTGAAAATGCTTTTTAATAAATGTAACATTCATAACTAAAAATCTTTAAACTAATAAAATAAGAAATATCCTTCAAATTTATCGAGAAAATTAGTAAGAAAACAGCTTTTTTTAAAATTATTAAATCCGTCATAAATAAGGAATTAATTTGATGAATGTCAACACTCAGGGAAAGTTCCTTGAGAGTACTATAAAAAATTTAAAGATTTTGTAACTTAAAACAGGATAATTGTTTTTATTTTTTACAAAAAACAATACATTTGGAGCTTAATAACAATAAACCAATATTATAGTATGTCAATAATGAGAGTTAAACCGATATCTGCTTTTGAAGCAGATATGAAAAAAAGTGATTTAAAGAGGGTTTTAGGAAAATGGAGCCTTACTGCGATTGGAGTTGGAGCCATTATTGGCGGCGGAATTTTTGTATTAACCGGTACAGGAGCCTATTATCATGCAGGTCCCGCATTAGCGCTTTCGTTTATAATCGCTGGTATTGCATGTGTTTTTGCAGCGCTTTGTTATTCTGAATTTGCTTCCATTTTACCCGTTGAAGGATCTGCGTATGCGTATGCATATGGTACGATCGGCGAAATATTTGCCTGGATAATTGGCTGGGGACTTATTTTGGAGTATGCAATGGGATCTATGACCGTGGCTGTTTCCTGGTCAGGTTATTTTAATAAATTGCTCAAAATTTTTCATATTCAACTTCCGGATTATCTGACAACAGATCCTGCGAGTTATACCGGAGAAGGTTTTTCTATGAATCTTCCGGCTTTCTTAATCGTGATTTTGGTTATCTCATTATTAATTAAAGGAACGAAAAGTGCTGCCAAAGCAAATAATGCAATCGTGATTCTTAAAGTATCCGCAGTAATCTTTGTAATCGTTGCTGGTCTTTTCTTCATCAATACAGCAAACTGGAGTCCATTTATTCCTGAAGCTACTCAAATTATCGAGAAAGAAACTACACACAATGCTTACGGAATTGGCGGAATTATTTCGGGTGCGGCTGCCATTTTCTTTGCTTACGTTGGTTTTGATGCAGTTTCTACACAGGCAGGAGAAGCAATCAACCCTAAAAAAGATGTACCTTTTGCCATTATTGCTTCTTTATTAGTTTGTACAACATTATATATTCTTGTTTCTTTAGTATTAACAGGAATGATGAACTATCAGGATTTTAATCCACTAGGGAAATATCCTGAAGCAATTAAAGCACCGGTTGCTTATGCTTTTGATATCGCAGGCCAGGGATGGGCAGGTTTTATTATTACAGTTGCTGCCACGGTTGGTTTGGTATCAGTTTTAATGGTAATGATTATGGGACAATCGAGAATCTTCCTTGGAATGTCTAAAGATGGTCTTATTCCACCGGTTTTCTCAAAAGTAAATCCTGTTTCAGGAACACCAAAAACGAATTTAATGATTTTAGGAGGTATTATTGCAACAGTTGCTGCTTTCACACCAATCAATAAATTAGCAGACATGACTAGTTTTGGTACTTTGTTTGCCTTTACAATGGTTTGTATTGCTGTTTGGATTTTAAGAGTAAAACAACCAGGATTAAACAGAACTTTTAAAGTTCCTGCTCTACCAGTTATTGCAGTTTTAGGAATTGCGATTAACACCTATTTAATTATTAATTTAAGTGTCGATGCACAGTTACTATCTCTTGGATGGCTTGCAATTGGTATTTTGGTTTATTTTGGATACAGTAAGAAAAGATCCAAATTGAATCAGGGAACTGAAGAATAAATAATACATATTACAAAAAAGCTCCAAATTAAATTTGGAGCTTTTTTTATAAATCGAAAACTGATGTCCTTTTGGAGCGAATCAGATCTTTTAGTCTTATCCAGAAAGCAAGAGTCAAATAAACTCCAAATCCTAAACCTGCTGTAACAAATGAGATGTAGATAAAAAACAATCTTACACTTGTTACACGCATTCCAAGTTTGTCTGCTAATCTTGATGAAACATGAAAGCCATATTTTTCAAAGAAGAATTTAATTTTTAAAATTGCTGACATTTTTACTTGCTTTTGAGTTCCGATGTCCCGGAAGGATTTTAACTTTACAAAAGTACAAATAATATAATTACTAAACTTCGTAATTTCCCCAATACTAAATTTTATCATTGTTGAATTTTCATGATCTGATTTCTAATTATTTTTCAGCAACTCCAATCCGAAAGCACATTTTAAACAGGCTTTTTGATTGCAATATTCATTTTTGAGTTCTAACAATGTCTGACTTTCAAATGCCGATTTTGATTGAATTCCAAACGAATTAAATTTATCTATAATCGCATTTTTCTCAGATGCAACTTCATTAATAAAATCAATTAAATCTTCTGCGTGCGATTCTCCGATCATGTTTGAATAGGCAAACTGAAGCGGAATAATAGTATTTATAATGAGTAAATCTAAAAATGATTTTGACAGCGTTTTTGATTTCTTCGGACTTTCTTTATCAAACTGATAATGGCAATGCCAGTATGAACTTGCAGACACACTTAGCAAATCATACACACTTTTAACCGACTTTAAATCTATAATTTTCGAAAATAAATTTTGATATTTATGGTATAATCCAGCCAATTGTGATAGTCGGATTGTTGGAAAATTATCCGGACGGAGTTTAAAAAACTGCACAGGATCTATATAGGTTTTTTCGATTTGATATTTGTGAAGCAGATAAAAATAACGAAACTTTAAATCTTTATGATAGACATCTTCTTTTTCTGTTTCTAACAAACCCGAAATTCCAAAAAACAATGCTTCCAAATTCTCGTTTTCGAAACTTTCTTTTCTTATTACAGAGAACGGAATTGCCTTAGAAATCTGAAAAAAAGAAGTTCCGTTTGTATTTAGACCAAAATTCTTAGCCAGAAGGCAAAATAACACAGCTTCCCAATCCTGATTGGTTTCTTCCAGTAATTGAAATATAAATTTTGATTTACGCTCTAAACGTTCAAAAAACAATCTTTCCTGCCAGTTTTTAAAAACAAAATCATCTATTCTCTTTAATTGTCTTTCGCAGAAAATCCATGATTTTGGATAAACAAGTGCATTATAGCTGTCTATTGTCTCTTTGGAAACATAATCTTTAAGAACCAAAACCGGAATTTCGGTATTGTCTTCTCTAAAGATAGCCGTGTCATTTTCCCAAACAACATGTAAAATAACATTTGCATAGGCAGGATCTTTTTCGTGATTGTGTAAATACCAATCAGAAGATTTAAGATGGATTTCAATATTTCCAGCCCATTTCTGATTTCCTATTGTTATCAAAGAATTAAAAAAGTCAGGGCCTGAAAGCTCTAAATAATCACCGGTTTTAATAATGGTAATTAATTCTCCCTGAGCAGTTTTCAAATTTAAGGCATCAAATTTTCTGAATTTCCAGATGTAATGAAGGAAGTCTTCTTTCATTTAGATTTATGGTATAAATTTCAAAATCTAAAAATAATAAAAATTTAATACTATTCTTACAAATAAAGATAATTATTATCTCATCAAATATAATTTTGCACAGGCTCTGGCATCCGACAATGCTTCATGGTGATTTAGTATAATTTTCATTTCGCGACAACAATCGCTTAACTTTGTTGGTTTAAAACCTTTTGCTTTATAGATTTTGACGGTACACTCCCACTTCAAAGCAATATTTAAATCCTCATAACTTAAGCCATGAAGCAACATTGTTTTCATTAAAACATTTCGGTCAAAACTCTCGTTATGTGCTACAACCACGCGGTTTTTTAGTCTTTTTTCAATTTCGGGATATACCTGAAAAAAGGATTTCGCATTGGCAGTATCTTTAGGATAAATTCCGTGAACACGAATTGTAAACGGATTATATTCATTATTTGGAGGTTTAATTAAAGTGACATATTCGTCAACTATTACTCCGTTTTCTACTGTCACAATTCCAACCGAACAAGGATGATATCCGGTGGCCGTTTCAAAATCAATAGCGGTAAAATTCATTTTATGTTTTTAAAGAAAAATCCATAAACCTTACTATTACAATAAGATTTATGGATTAAATTTATTTGAAAAGGTTTATTTTATTGATCCAATAATATCATATTTGGTAATAATGTGATGATGACCGTTTCCTAAATCTACCAAAACAGCATCATTTTCTTTACTGAAAAGTTTAGAAACTTCTTCTATTGGAGTTCCCATTTTAACAATTGGGAAAGGTTTTCCCATTACTTCTTTAATTGGTTTCTCGGCTACATTTTTATCTGCTACATAACTTCTAAATAAGTCTGTTTCATCAACAGAACCAACAAAACCATTAATATCTACTACCGGAATTTGAGAAATTTTATATTTACGCATACGTTCAATTGCATGCGAAACCAATTCTTCTGTGCGAACCACAATCAGTTCTTTATCGATATGATCTTTAATAACGTCTTCTGCCTTTGTAACATTTTCTTCTAGGAAACCACGCTCCCGCATCCAGTCATCGTTAAACATTTTTCCGACGTAACGGCTTCCTGAATCGTGAAATAATACCACCACAACATCATCTGGCTTAAAATGCTCTTTCAATTGAAGCAGTCCTTTGATACAAGCTCCTGCAGAATTCCCAACAAAAATAGCTTCTTCAAGTGCAATTTTTCTGGTATAAACCGCCGCATCTTTATCGGTAACTTTTGTAAAACCATCAATCAGAGAGAAATCAACATTTTTTGGCAGAATATCTTCTCCAATACCTTCTGTAATATAAGAATAGATTTCATTCTCATCAAAAATCCCGGTTTCATGATATTTTTTAAAAACAGAACCGTATGTATCAATTCCCCAAATTTTAATATTGGGATTTTTCTCTTTTAAATATTTTCCAACTCCCGAAATGGTTCCTCCGGTTCCAACTCCAACAACAAAGTGCGTAATTTTTCCTTCAGTCTGTTTCCATATTTCCGGCCCTGTTTGTTCGTAATGTGCCAGAGAATTTGACATATTATCGTATTGATTTACATACCATGAATTAGGGGTTTCTTCTGCCAGACGTTTTGATACGGAATAATAAGAACGCGGATCTGTAGGCTCTACATCTGTAGGACAAACCACAACCTTTGCACCAACGGCACGGAGAATATCCATTTTTTCTTTGGACTGTTTGTCTGAGATTACGCAAATTAATTTATAGCCTTTTACAATGGCAACAAGAGCAAGTCCCATTCCTGTATTTCCTGAAGTTCCCTCAATAATAGTTCCTCCCGGTTTTAATCTTCCATCAGCTTCTGCATCTTCAATCATTTTTACAGCCATTCTATCTTTTACAGAATTACCGGGATTAAAGGTTTCGACTTTTGCCAATACTAACGCATCAATTTCAGCAACAATTTTGTTGAGTTTTACCAATGGCGTGTTACCAATTGTTTCTAAAATATTTTTTGAAAAGTCCATCTTGTTTAAGTTTTAATATGTGGTAATATAGTAAGTTTTTTATTGGAAGAAATTCCAAACTAAACCAAAACGCAATACAAAATCACGGTAAGGATTATTGGGCGCAGCATAATAGTTACTTTGCGTAAAAGCAGCATTAAAATGTTCTGCTTTCAGATAAAAACGGGTTTGACGAATTCTCGCATTTACGAAGAAATCGAACGTTGCAAAACCACCTATTTTTTTATCCTGCTGTACAAAAAATTCTGCAATAACAGGGTTATAATCATCTCCGTAGTATTTAGTTAGATAATTAAATACAAGGCCTGTTTGAATGTATAACGCTTTTTTAAAGAAATAACTGGAATAGTAAAAAGTGTTTCTGGTTACAAAATCAGGAACATTTAAAATTAAATCGGACTGATCTACTTTTTGATATAAAAGGGTGTTATCCAGAGCAAATTTTCCAAATTTAAATTCACGACTTGCCTTTATTTCCAAATAATTAATTGCGTTTCCGTACTGAAATGGTTTAACAATCTGCTCATTTGCCGCCAATTGCTCGGCATTTGCAGCATCTTTGAAATACAAATGATCTTTTAAAACCGTATACTGCACCTGACCCGTTAACCATGGAGTGGTAATTTCTGCGCTTAACGAATTTATTTTTTCGTTTTTAAAATCATTGGACCAATTGTATGAGATCCAACTGCTTTGATACAGATTATAGTTATTATTGGGTAATTTGTTGATGTTACGATACCTGAAGTCAAATTTAATCTTTTCGTTCATGTCGTATCTCAGCTTAGCATCTAAATCTGACAGGGACTGATTTGTTATAGATCTGGAATATAAAAATCTACCATTCCACTTGTTTTTCTGGTACTCGTACTGACCTCCAATATTATTAATCTGAAGAAACAAATTATCCGGAACAGCTTTGCCTAAACTATCAACAATAACTCTTGAATATTGATAGTTCGAACGGTAATCATCAACAAAAAATATAAATTTTCCTAACAGAACATTTTCGTAAGCTGCACCAACTTTATTATAAAGTCTTTCGTATTTAGTTTGATCGTTTATCCCGCTTACCACATACGAATCTCCAAAACGCTGGACTTGTGAACTCACATTATTATTGTCTGTAACTGTAGAGAGAACTGTTGGCTGTTTGTATTCGTAGCTTTTATTTTCGTAATTAAATTGATGTGTCAGGTACAAATTATTGCTTCCATCATTCGGGTTTATTCTAAAAGCATGATCAAAAAATAATCTTCTTCCTCTTAACATAGATTCTGCGTCTGTCAAATAAACCTGAAGTCTTTGTCTGTTTTTATAATCCTGATTATCACTTTCAAAATTCGAATCGTTTGTAATTCCGCCATTCTCTTCATTCAGAATATCCTGAAAAGCATAGTGGGCGTTTATCGCATAACGTTTATCAGTTGTAGCATAACTGGTTGTCATCCTGAAATTTCCGGCACTTACTAATTGATTGATATAATCACCTTCTGATCTAAGTCCCTTATAAGCAATCGAAAAATTAAGATTTTTAGATACATTTAATGTTAGAAAAGAATCAACATTTTGTCCCTTATTAATTGTTGTATTAAAAAACAGCTCTGTAAAAGGTGTCGCTGCAGAATAATATCTAATTTGATCTGCCTCCATATAATTAAAGTGCTTTCCCCTGAAACCAATTTCAGGGTAGGGAGAAAAACTCGTTAAACTATATTGTAATGTATTTAAAGGCTGCCCGATATTCGAAAATTCCAACAGTCCAAAGAGATCTTTCCTAAGATGGTTTTGCCTGTAAGCACTTTTAATTGTAAGCGAAGTATCTGCATAAATAGTATCATGCTCAAGTGTAACAATTTTATACTGATCTATTGTTGCTATTTTGGCCTTTTTCTTCTTTACGGTATCTGTTATGCTTGAATATTGCGTATTCATATCTAAATTATTTTTAGAGGCTGGCTTTTTTTCTTGAGAAAACAATAAAGTAGGTACTACTAATAGATATAAAAAAATGAATATTCTCATTTGATGGCTTTGTATAAATTTATTTTGACAAATTTGCTAAGCAAAGGTAAGATAAAAAGGTATAAACGAAAAAACATAATATAGAATATGAAACTGAAATAGTTTAGGTGTTTTAAAAACGAAAACCCCGTATACAAAAGTATACGGGGCTCTCAAAAAAAAATCAAAATATTTATTGTTCTTATTCCCAAACCGGGTATAATTTATCTTGAATGATTACCTTAAACTGATTAGAATTTATCCCAGAACAATTTAGTATTTAATAAATCTCCACCAATATCAGAAGCAGCTTTAGTATAATTTGCTTTGTTGATGTTTGCCTCTGCACCTGGATAAGTGTATCTGACAGGAACAGTAAAAATAAGTTTGTTAATAGCTGCCTGAGGCGCTTTCAAGACTGGGAAGTCTAATCTTCTGTAAGATGTCCATGCTTCGAATCCTCTATTGTACAGAGCAAACCAAGCCTGGTTACCAATTTTTTCTTTATAAGTTGCCCCACTTAATGGATTGTTGTAATCCACTTTTGGACTTGCAATATAAGCATCAATGGCAGTAGTGTTAGTTACTCCCCAATCTGCCATAGAAGCTCTAATACCAGCGTCGTAATACACTTTTGCCTGGGCAGAACCACCTGGAATTAAACTTTTCTCAGCAGCTTCTGCTAATAAAAACTGTAATTCAGCATAATCAAAGATAGTTCCAGGAAAAGCCGGATTGTTTAATGTTGCTGAAATTTGTGAATATGCTGTATAAACGTTTCCTGCACCATAAGTACCTCCTACAAAAGTTCTTCCGGCTGGAATAACAGGAGCTGGAGCAGTAAGGTTTGTAAAATACTTAGCCATTCTTGGATCTCCTCCTGGAACAATAGCGTCCATTGCAGAAACAAAAGGCTCAGCAGGAATAAAATCAAATCTCTGACTTGTCACTAAATCCGCATACAATGGATTTTGATTTCCTGATGTAGTTAAATAAGTCAACTTTGTATTATCAACATTACCAGCAAGAGCACCAGAAGCAAGAGCTGCCTGAACCTGAGTAGTTGCATAAGCCGGATCAACATCTGACATATTAACTGCCATTCTGATAATTAATGAGTTTGCAAATTTATACCATTTAACTGTACTTGCAGCAGTTCCACCATAAACAATATCTGCTGCACCAAAGTTAGCTGCTGTACTGTTTGCTTTTAAAACGGCAACATCTGCATTCAATCTTTTAATAAGATCCTGGTAAATCGTTTTTGCATCATCGTAAGCTGGTAAAGGATATTTTTCAATATCGATTGCCTGTGAATAAGGAACGTTTCCGAAGGTATCTACTAATACACTATAAGCATAAGCTTCCAGAATATCTATAAGAGCTAATTTATTTTGCTTAACCGCTTCATCTGCCGGAGTTGCAGGAGCAGTTGCTAAAATCATCACTTTTGAATCATGCAAATCGGCTAAAACATCTCTGTATAAAACAAGGAAATGCTGATCTGGAATTTTTCTATTTGTAATATTATACTGACTTTCATCCGGATAAGTGGTTTCTGTCCATTGCTGTGCGAATAATCTAAAAACGTTATTATTTACACTGGTACTCACCATTTGATCGACTAATTTTTTCTCAGCATTTGAAAACAAATATTCCGATCTGGTAATTATTGGTTTTTTCGGATCAACGTTCATATCTGTAATGTCCTGGCTGCACGAAACCGTCATAGCTACCATAGACATTAATAAAAGTATTTTTTTCATGATTTAGAATTTTAATGTTAGGTTACAACCAATATTTCTTGTTGTAGGAAGTGATCCTCCTGAATAACCTGCAGATAGATTACCTGAACTTAGACCACTTTCCGGATCTGCGTCTGGAAGGTTTTTGCTGATGATCCATAAGTTAGAACCTACCAAAGAAAAACGCAAGTCATTCAAACCTGCTTTAGCAATGAATTGTTTAGGAAAACTATATGTAATACTTACTTCTCTAAGTTTTACATAACTTGCATCGTAAACAAATGCTTTTTGTGGGTTATTATTATAACCATAGATACTTCCTGCTACTTCTGGATTTGGTGTCCTTGTAGTGTTTGGAGTTCCATCTTCATTTACTCCAGGCAATATAACACCTCCCCCATTAGCAAGTGTATTTCTTACAGGATTTCCAAGCTCATTATTTCCTGCTGTAGAAGCAAATAAACCAGAACTTTGTCCGTAATATTGATCAAGAGAGAAAATATCTCCTCCTTTTTGAACATCAATTAAGAAACCTAAAGAAACTTGTTTGTAAGTAAATTTGTTACGAACACCGCCAATCCAATCCGGAGTAACATTTCCAATTACACTTGTAGCAGTTGCAGTTTGTAAGTACACTCCATTTTTAGTTACTTTTTGTCCGTCCTCGTTATAGATATAATCTTTACCAAGGATATCTCCATAAGGATTTCCTTTCGTACCAACAATACTAACCCCTCCTTGTAATGAACCTAGTGTTAAAACATCAACCCCTGGTCTTAAAGCTACAACTGTGTTCTCATTTTTAGACCAGTTCAAGTTAATATCCCAGGAAAAGTCATTTGTTCTTACAGGTGTTATATTGAAGATTACCTCAACACCTTTGTTTTCAACTGATCCGGCATTTACATATTTAGAAGAATAACCTGTTGCTGTAGAATAATCTACAGGGAAGATTTGATCTTCACTTAAACTTTTATAAACACTCACATCAAAACCTAATCTTCTGTCAAAGAATTGCATTTCTAAACCTAGCTCTTCAGATGAAGTTTTTACAGGATGTAAATCTGGATTATTACCCGTGTTTGGTCTTGAATAAAGCTGATTTGAACCAAATGGATTAAATTTAGTATATGCATCTTGTAAGGCATAAGGATCAACACCTCCTTGTGGATTCTCAGCGTAACTTGCTCTTAATTTACCGAAAGTTAACCATGGTCTGTTAATATGCTGTGTAAAAACATAACTTCCAGAAACCGAGTATGTATTAACATCATTGTTCCCTTCTGGCAACACAGAAAATGCATCATTACGCACCGTTCCTTCTATAAAAAGAAAATCTCTAAATCCAACTGAAGCAGAAGCATAAACACTGTTCACAGCTGTATTTTCTTCAACCTCAACTGGGAATGGGGAAGCATTTACTGAATTTGATAATGCATAGATTCCCGGTATAATAAGTCCCCCATCTGTAGAAGCTAATGTAGATGTACGTCGGCTTCTTAAAGCATTATAACCAACCAAACCTGTCAGGGCGAAATCTTCTGTAATTTTTTTATTGAAGTTCAATGTAAACTGATAGTTCTGTTCAGAAAACATACCAGTATATTTTTGGTATCCGGACCCTACAGCCAAACGGTTAATTCCAAATGTTCCGGCTAAAGAACCTACAGCTTTTCTTTCTTCACGTAATTCTGAATAAGAATCATTACTGATTTTTCCTGTAGCGTTTAACCAATCTGTAAATTTATAATCTAACTGACCATAACCGATGAAACGATTTCTTTCGTCTGTCTGGTAATTTTTATATCTTGTAAAGTATGGGTTATCCCAATATTTAGGATTTGTATTTCCATTAGCAGGATCTGCCATATTCCATGAAATATTTTGTCCGCCTGAATTTTGAAAAGCTTCTTTTTGAGATTGAATATCTACGTTAGTTCCCCACCACTGACGGAACAGACCAGCAACGTTATCACCACCATAACCGGTAGTATTTCTACCTTGTGTAGTTTGTGCTAAATAATTTGCAAAAACAGTTGCAGATAATTTATCAGTCAATTTGTGGTTGAATTTAATACTTGCATTATTTTTCTTCAATTCACTATTTGGTAAAATACCTGTCTCTTTATAATTGTTATAGTTGATTACGAAGTTACTTTTATCTGAACCGCCTTCAAAAGATATAGAGTTATTGAATGTCTGAGCTGTTTGAAAAAATGTAATTGGACCATTTTTTGCAGCTACCCATGGAGATTTTTGCCCAAATTTTGAAGAATATGGCGAATAAGTTTCCCAAGTATTAACCATAAGATTTGGATCAAAAGCAACACCGTAAGAAGCATCATCTGTTGTGCTTACTACTTGGTTACCATTTTTATCGATAACAAAAAATGCACCTGTTGGCCCAACCGGAGTACCTTTTGGATTTCCCGCCTGATCATAAGTTGGCCCATAACCTTGTCCGTATTTATTTTGGTAATCAGGAAAAGTATTTTTATCAACCGAACCTACTCCAAACTGACTAGATATAGTCACACCCATACCTTTTTGAGCTCTTCCTTTTTTAGTTGTGATCATAAGTACGCCATTACCAGCCTGAAACCCATATAAAGCAGACGCAGCCGCTCCTTTTAATACGTTTACCGATTCGATATCATCAGGATTAATATCCATACCAGCGTTACCATAATCGTAGGTATTACGTGCTCCGGATGTTTGTAATCCATTGCTTGAATTAACATTTTTATTGTTAATTGGCATACCATCAACAACGATAAGCATTTGGTTATCTCCTGTAAGGTTTTTAACCCCTCTCGAAACTACGTTTGTAGATCCTCCAAAGTTTGTGTTTTTTCTAATATAAACTCCGGCAGCTTTACCAGAAAGATCGTTAAGGAAGTTACCACTTGCAACCCCTCCAACCAAATCTTGTCCTTTTATTTGTTGAGTAGAATATCCTAGGGCTTTTTTCTCTCTTTTAATACCCAGGGCGGTAACAACTACACCTTCTAATTCTGTAGTGTTGCTAACTAATTTTACATTTAATGTGGTTGAACTAGCTGCAACTTCTTGCGTTTTCATTCCAATGTAAGTAAAAATCAAGACTTCGCTTGATGCTGCTTTGACGGAGAATTTCCCATCAAAATCTGTTTGCGTTCCGGTTTTAGTTCCTTTAACTAACACACTAACACCTGGAAGAGGCATCCCTGCATTATCGGAAACCATACCCGAAACAGTTCTTTCTTGCGCAAAGGTTAGTTGCGTAATCAGCGCCACTAACAGCACTAAGAATCCATTTAACTTTAGTTTCATTTTTTAAAATTTTGAATTAGTATCCGGCAAACATCTTAATATTTTCTTAAAATTACAAGACACCTTTTTAACGCGATAACGATTTCGCTTTAAAGATAGTTTAAAATTCTTGCCAAAAATTAGAATTTATTTAAACAAACTACAACAATATCAGACACATACATAAAATCAACCAATTAAACATTATGTATAATTTAACAAATATTTAACTTTTATTTATTAGGGTGCATTTTTTATTTTATAAAAAATGTCGTATATAGTAAATTAAAACTGACAATTTGAAGATGATTTTCATGTAATGCTTTTACTTAATTGTTAATAAATATTACTTAAAAGCTAATTCTAAACTTTTTTAACATTTAATTAAACTTTTCTTATAATTAAAATATTTGTTTATTTGAATAAAAAAATACAATATTTGTCATTAAAAAATTTAAAAATGCTTCAGTTAAACCACTCCGGATTTGTTTTAGAAACTGGCACCGATGAAGCTGGAAGAGGCTGCCTGGCTGGCCCGGTAACTGCCGCTGCAGTAATTTTACCGGCGAAGTTTGAAAATAGCTTTTTAAACGACAGTAAACAATTATCTGAAAAAACAAGAGCATTTTTAAGACCAATTATAGAAGAACAGGCTGTGTGCTACGCTGTAACGCATTTGCATGCGGATGAAATTGACGAAATAAATATTTTAAACGCGTCAATGAAAGGGATGCAGGAATGCATTTTAAAACTAAAACATGTTCCCGAATTTATAATTGTCGATGGAAACCGTGCTATAAATGCAAAATTGGGGCTTAAAAATACTTTTGGAAGACAATTTTCTCCAGATGAGATTTCACTGCTGAAATCTATCCCAAATCAAAGTATCATTAAGGGAGACGGAAAATATCTGAGTATCGCCGCTGCTTCTGTTTTAGCTAAAACATATCGTGATGAATTCATGGATCAGATTCATGAAGAATTTCCTATGTACAACTGGAAACAAAATAAGGGATACCCAACAAGAGAGCATCGGGAAGCCATTAAAGAATACGGAACTACAAAATATCACCGAATGAGTTTTAGACTTTTACCAGAACAATTAGAACTCGATTTTTTAGAAATATAAAAAGAAACCCGAATAAAAGATTTTATTCGGGTTTTAATTTTTCGGAAAACTATATTTAAACAAATTCGGCTTCAAATAAATTAGTTAAATGTTTCAGAATTCTAGACTTTACTTCCTCCTGATCTACTTTTTCTACACCAAGCTCTACATTTAAGGAAGTAACTCCTTTACCGCGGATTCCACACGGAATTATATTGTCAAAATATCCTAAATCAACATTTACGTTTAAGGCAAATCCGTGCATGGTTACCCATCTTGAGGCACGTACACCCATCGCGCAGATTTTACGTGCAAAAGGTGTTCCGGCACCAAGCCAGACTCCGGTTTCACCGTCACTTCTGCCCGATTCTAAACCGTAATCTGCTAAAGTTAGAATAATAGATTCCTCCAGTAAACGCAGGTATTTATGAATATCCGTAAAGAAATTTTCTAAATCCAAAATTGGATACCCTACAATTTGCCCTGGCCCGTGATACGTGATATCACCGCCACGGTTGATTTTGTAAAAAGTTGCTCCTTTGGCTTCGAGTTGCTTTTCGTTTAATAATAAATTATCAAGATCTCCGCTTTTTCCTAATGTATACACATGCGGATGCTCTACAAATAAAAGGTAATTTGGAGTTGGCAGATCAAGTTCTTCTCTTCTGTTTCTGATTTTTAAATCGACTATGTCTTTAAAAATTTCTTCCTGATATTCCCAGGTCGATTTATAATCCTTATTACCCAGATCCTGAAGTTGGATTTTTTTATTCATTTTGGTTATTTTTCAAACTCAACATCAAAGTTAAGTTTTTCTGGATTCTCCATATAATCCGTAAAGGTGTATTGAATTGTAATTGATTTTCTGTCGTCGCTGAACAGAGCGTTTGAATTAGAAACTTTCTTAATCTTTTTTGGAAAATTGTATTTTATAACATAATTAGATGAGGCAAACATCATTTTTGACATGTCTCCCGCAGAATCTTTTTTTACCTGAGCCAGTTTCTGCTGATCTATTACGGCTTTTCGTGTAAATTTCTTTCCGTCGTAGGTATAACTCAGCTTACTTTTATTATCTCCAAAACCGTTTCCAAGAGGATTTGCTCCTGCAGGGCCCTCTAATTTTTGAAGTGCACTCGCGGTCTGTAAAATATCCTGCAGTTCGTTTACATTCTTAAAATCAGTTTTCATTGTCATTAAGAATTGTTTTTTTTCTGCACTCATTTTGGTTGTCACTACAAAATTCTCCAGCTTTTTTAGTTCTTTTTGTGCTTCTGGAGATAATTTTGCGATACTGTCTTTTTTCTCTTCAAAAAGTTGTTTAAAGGTAAAAGTAGAATCGATCTCTTTTTTTGCATCGGCTCCCATTTGATTTCCGATTTGGTCTCCGGCCATTTCCATCAAAGCAGATCCGTCAATGTCTACGGAAAATTTTCCGGTTCCGTTTTCATTAATTGTAATGTTTTCTGTAAAGGTACAGCTTGTTAATGTAGCTAGTAAAAAAGAAAAACTTAGTAGTTTGTATAATTTCATCGTAGTTATTTTTATCAAAGATACGAAGACTAATTTATTTTGAAGCCACTAAAGTTTTGAGATGCTGCTCTTAAATTTCGGATTGTTTTTTTGCTTGTTTAGTTTTAACACTCCAACCCCGGAGTCTTATGAAAATTAAAATCTCTGTCTAGCCCGGATCAAAGCGGTACCTCTTTGTGCCTTTTATAGGGAGAAAAAGATACAAGTGTTCCGAAGCTTCGGTAGCGAACCGAACCTCATTGAAATACAATAAATTGTTGCTTCAAAAAATCTAAAAACTGGATTCTAAAATCTACTTTCTTTTCTTTATCTTTGCGCACTTAAAAAACAGAGCACAAAATGGCATTATCAGAACAAGAAATCATTAGAAGAGAAAAACTTCAAAACTTACGCAACCTGGGAATCAATCCTTATCCGGCAAATCTTTTTCCTGTAGATCATACATCTAAGCAGATAAAGGAAACTTTTGAAGAGGGTAAAAAGGTCATCGTTGCGGGACGTTTAATGAGTGTTCGTGATCAGGGTAAAGCTTGTTTTGCTGAATTACAAGACAGCGAAGGACGTATTCAATTGTATGTTACCCGAGATGTTTTGTGTGAAGGCGATGATAAAACTTTGTACAATACGGTTTTTAAAAAGCTAACCGATTTAGGAGATTTTATTGGTATTGAAGGTGAATTGTTTACTACACAAGTTGGTGCACAATGTATTCGCGTTAAAGGTTTTACCTTCTTGAGTAAAACGTTACGTCCGCTTCCTTTGCCAAGAGTTGATATTGACGGAAATGTACACGATGCTTTTAAAGATGCTGAATTGCGTTACAGAATGCGTTATGTAGATTTAACTGTGAATCCGCAGGTTAAAGAAACTTTCATTAAACGTACAAAATTGTTTACTGCAATGCGTGGTTATTTTAACGACGCTGGATATTTGGAGGTTGATACTCCGGTTTTACAATCGATTCCGGGTGGAGCTTCTGCGCGTCCGTTTATTACCCACCATAATTCGCTTGATATTCCGCTTTACATGCGTATTGCAAACGAATTGTATTTAAAAAGATTAATTGTTGGTGGGTTTGAAGGTGTTTATGAATTCTCTCGTAACTTTAGAAATGAAGGTATGGACAGAACCCATAATCCTGAATTTACCGCAATGGAAATATATGTAGCCTACAAAGACTACAATTGGATGATGGAATTTGCTGAAGGTTTGCTTGAACATTGCGCTATTGCTGTAAACGGAACAAGTGAGGTTACTTTTGGCGAACACCAAATTAACTTTAAAGCGCCTTATGCGCGTGTTACAATGACCGATTCTATTAAACATTTTACTGGTTTTGATATTTCAGGTAAAACAGAAGAAGAATTGTTTGAAGCTGCCAGAGGAATGGGAATTGAGGTTGATAAAACAATGGGTAAAGGAAAATTGATTGACGAAATTTTTGGAGCGAAATGCGAGGGAAATTACATTCAGCCAACTTTTATTACCGATTACCCAAAAGAAATGTCACCGCTTTGCAAAGAGCACCGTGATAATCCTGATTTGACGGAGCGTTTTGAATTAATGGTTTGCGGAAAAGAAATTGCAAATGCATATTCTGAATTGAATGACCCAATTGATCAGAGAGAGCGTTTTGAAGATCAAATGCGTCTGGCTGCAAAAGGTGATGACGAAGCAAACGGAATTATCGATGAAGACTTCTTAAGAGCGCTTGAATACGGTATGCCGCCAACATCAGGAATGGGAATTGGAATGGATCGTTTGATTATGTATTTGACAAACAACGCTTCTATACAGGAAGTTTTATTGTTCCCACAAATGCGTCCGGAGAAAAAACTTTCTCAAATTGAATTAAATGATGAAGAGAAAATAATTATCACTCTTTTAAAAGCCAACGAAAATAAAATGGAATTGGCACAATTAAAAGTTGCTGCTAATCTAAGTGGTAAAAAATGGGATTCTTCTATGAAAAACTTATCTAAACACGGTTTGACTAAAGTTGCCGTTGATGGTGAGTTTAAGTTTGTGGAATTGGTGGGGTAATTTGTCTTATCTTATTATATTTATAGCCCGACAGATTAATTCTGACGGGCTTTTTTATTAACTTTACATAACTGCGAATAATCAAAAATTTTAATTATGGGTACTCTGGAAATAAAACTGGAAATATTTGATAAACTTAAAAATATTGAAGATGTAAGTTTGTTGGAAAAGATTAGAAACCTTCTAAAAACTGCAGATGCTTCTGATGTTTATGAATTTGAATCATATGAATTGGATATGCTTAAGGAAAGCGAAGATGATATAAAATACGGAAGAGTAATATCTCAAGAAGATTTAGACAAAGAAGATTTAGAATGGCTGTCAAAATAATTTGGACTAAAACTGCTTCTTCACAAAGAAGAAAAATTTTATATTACTGGAAAGAAAGAAATAAATCAGCAACTTATTCAAAAAAATTACTTGCTGAAATATCAGAAAGAGTTCAATTTTTAGTTAGTAATCCTGAAATATACATTAAAACAAGTTTTCCTGATATTAGAGCATCCACTTTGGGACATTATAACATTTTTTATAAGTCAACCTCAACAGAGCTTATCATAGTAGCATTTTGGGATAATCGTAGAAATCCAAAAACACTTTCTAAAATATTAAAGAAATAACATTATTTAAACCCTGTCAGGTTTTGTATTTTAATTCTAAAACGAATACCTCTCCAACTTATTCTCATAAATATCCAAAACCTTTGTAGTTTCTTTCGGAACTTCACCTTTCCATTTTTCTTCTATTGAAGGGTTTGATGGATATTTTCCGCTTTTTATTTTTACGAGATGATATAAACCCCCGCTTTTCATTAAAAGATCATAAAATTTTTCGGTAGAAGTTGTCGTAACTAAAATCGGAAAATCGGTTACTGTAAATTTGTTGATTAAACTTCCGTCATTATTTAAAATAAAACCTGAGCAACCGCCGCTTCCGCAGAAATAGGAATTAGAGAAGCCAACAAAATATTCGTCTTTTTTATCATTATTTAAATCGAAAGCTTCATAAAAGAAAAAACGATCTTCTTTTGTCATCGCTGAAAGATCATTTTTAAGTAAAATTAAAAGCTGTTTTCTAATCAATTTAACTGTTTTATTGTCATTTTCTTCAACCTCACTTAAATCAGCGGTTCCTGCAACTGTTTTAGAAAGCGTATCCAGTGCAATCGCTTTTACAATATTCTGTTTGGTTTTATCTTTATTTTGACAGGAAGAAAAGGCTAGAATTCCAACCATCAGCAAGATTATATTTTTCATAATTTGATATTTACATTTGCATAAAAAATTTCATCATTAAATTACAAAAAATATATGACAAACTCTTATGTTAAACCAACAGTGCTGCTTTATTGTCAATATCATTCTCAATTAGCAGTGATTTTATATTATTAAAAGTGACCAATGCGATCTGTGTTAAAGCTTCATTGGTAAAAAATGCCTGATGCGCCGTTACCAATACATTCGGAAAACTCATTAATCGCTGGATATTATCATCCTGAATAATATCGGCAGAAAGATCTCTGAAAAAAAGTTTTTCTTCCTGTTCATAAACATCAATTCCGAGATAAGCTATTTTACCTTCTTTAAGGCCTTCAATTACCGAAGAGGTTTCTATTAATCCGCCACGGCTTGTATTGATGATTATAACGTGGTCTTTCATAAAATTAATGGAAGTTTTATTGATGATATGTTTTGTCTGATCATTTAGAGGACAATGAAGCGAAATAATATCACTTGACTTAAATATTTCTTCCAGAGAAACAAAACTCACACCATCGCTAATCATTTCATCGTTTTGAACAATATCATAAGCCAAAACTTTACAGCCAAAACCTAAGGCTATTTTTGCGAAAGCTTTACCGATATTTCCGGTTCCGATAATTCCGATTGTTTTTCCAAACAAATCAAAACCCAATAAACCGTTTAACGCAAAATTCTGTTCGCGAACTCTGTTATAAGCTTTATGCGTTTTTCTGTTTAAGGTCAAGATCATTGCCATAGCATGTTCGGCAACTGCCTGAGGTGAATATGCGGGCACACGGCAAACTTTTATTCCGTATTTTTTTGCGGCTTCCAGATCGACATTATTAAATCCGGCACAACGCAAAGCAATTATTTTTACATCTTTTTCTGAAAGTTGTTTAATAACACTTTCATTGACGATATCATTTACAAAAACGCATACAATTTCGCATTTTTCGATCAAAGCCACCGTCTGCGGATTGAGCTGTGTTTCGAAAAAATCCAATTGAAAACCAAAGTCAGCATTATAAGTATTGAAAAAAGCTCTGTCATAAGGCTGAGTAGAGAAAAAAGCGATTTTATTGTTTTTTAAAATATTTAGTTCCATAATATCCTGTTTTCAATTGTAATTAGTTGATAGTCTAAAAATAAACAAATAAATACTTACTTTTATATTGTGATGTTATTTTAAAATATTAGCTTTCAATTTGTTAAATATTTTATAAATCTCAGCTTGTCATTAAACCAATTAATAGAGATAAAGTCTAATTGCTATAAACAATTAAAAAAACTTAAAATGAAAAAATTATTTATCGCAGCTTTGTTATTCGTTGGAATGGCAGGTTTTGCACAAGACATGGATCAAAAAGAGACCCGTGATCATAAAGAAAGAATGACTCCTGAACAAAGAAATGAAAAACAATTGCAAAAATTGACTTCAGAACTAACTCTGGATGCTAACCAACAAGTACAGGTAAAACAACTTCTGGCCGAAAGAAGCGCTAAAGCTGAAAAATTCAGAGAGGCCCGCAAAGACAGAAAAGACAACAATGTAAAACCTACTGCTGAAGAAAAAGTCGCTTTCAAAAAACAAATGGAAGATGAAGTTGCTGCAAACGATGCCAAAATGAAATCTATCTTAAAAGCAGACCAATATACAAAATGGAAAACTTTACAAGAGGAGAAAAAAGAGAAGATGAAGGATAAAATGAAAGAACGAAAAGAAAAAATCTAATAAAAAAGAGGCCTTGTAAGGCCTCTTTTTTTTATCATTAAATTAAAACGTTTTCGAAACTTTATCGATCGCATTAATTGTAAAGTCTAAATCCTCATAAGTCAGTGCATCTGTAATAAACCAGGTTTCATAAGCAGATGGTGCAATATAAACACCTTCATTTAATAATCCGTGGAAGAATTTCTTAAAGGTTTCGTTATCTCCTTTTGCGGCTGTTTGAAAATCGGTAACCGGATTTGCATCAAAATGTACAGAAATCATAGAACCTACCCTGTTAATCGTAAATTCAACATTATTGGCTTTTAAAACCTTGTCAATTCCTGCTTCAAGATATGCTGTTTTTTCTTCTAAACGGCTGAAGATTGCTGCATCATTATTTAATGCCTGTAACATTGCCAATCCAGCAGCCATCGCCAGAGGATTTCCAGACAATGTTCCGGCCTGATAAACCGGTCCTAATGGAGCAAGATGGTTCATAATCTCTTCTCTTGCTGCAAAGGCTCCAACAGGAAGTCCCCCGCCTATTACTTTTCCGAAAGTCACAATATCGGCAGCAATATTAAATAATTCCTGAACACCTCCTTTTGCCAGACGGAAACCCGTCATAACCTCATCAAAAATTAATAAAATTCCGTTTGCAGAACATAAATCCCTTAAACCTTGCAGGAAACCTTTTTGAGGTGGAATACAACCCATATTTCCGGCAACTGGTTCGATAATAATAGCAGCAATTTCGTTTTGATTCGCTTCTATTAAAGTTTTTACATTCTCTAAATCATTGTATTTTGCCAGCAAAGTATCTTTTGCAGTTCCTTCTGTAACACCCGGACTATTTGGAGCCCCAAAAGTTACGGCGCCACTTCCGGCCTGAATCAAAAATGAATCTGAATGTCCGTGATAACAGCCGGCAAATTTAATTATTTTATCTCTTTTTGTAAATCCTCTCGCCAGACGAATCGCGCTCATACAAGCTTCTGTACCTGAATTTACAAAACGAATTTTATCTATATTTGGAACCATTGAAACGGCCAAAGCAGCAATTTCAGTTTCCAGTTCCGTCGGCATTCCAAATGAAGTTCCCAGTTTTGCCTTTTCAATAACAGCATCTACAACTGGCTGATAAGCATGTCCCAAAACCATTGGTCCCCAGGAATTGATGTAATCAATTAATTTATTTCCGTCTTCATCATACAAATAAGCACCTTTGGCACTTTTTACAAAAATCGGAGTTCCACCAACAGCTTTAAATGCACGAACCGGCGAATTTACTCCCCCCGGAATAACTTTTTCTGCTTCAGCAAAAAGCTGACTACTTCTTTTATATAACATTTTTATTTTAGATTTTAGATTTATGAGCTTAGATTTTAGATTTATGCTATCTGCTTAAACCTTGATCTCGTACAAACTCATTAAAATATTTTTGTTCTATTTGTTCATTTTTAGAAAGTTCTTCAACTTTCATATCAGACATTCCTTTAGGAGAATAAAATCTCCATTTTAAAGTCGGTCGGTGTTTTATAAAAAAATGATTATCTGCAAATTCATCATGAACATAAACGCCGCAAAAAAGCCTTATACTTAAAAACAATACGAAAGTGAAAATTGCAATCGAAATTTTCTTTCTCATAACTTATAACTCATAACTCTACTTCACTTTTAATTTTTGCCCAATAGAAATTGCATTATCGGAGAGATTATTCTTTTGTTTCAAATCGTCGACTAGTAAGTTGAATTTTTTCGAGATCGAATACAAGGTATCTCCTTTTTGAACTTCATACAAATTAGGATCGTTAGAATTTGCTTTTGTATTGGAATATGACCCTGAAGATGAACTTTTTGACGGAGTCGTTTTGCTAATTGCAACATAAGTCTTTCCGGTAACCTGACAATCGTACTGGTGCAAATTATATCGTTCTATGTAGCTGATTAATTTATCCGGATAATTGGGATCGGTTGCATAACCGCAGGCTCTTAATCCTTTTGCCCAGGATTTATAATCGTCTTTTTCATAGGTAAAAAGCGATTCATATCTTTTTTTTCCAACCAAAAATAAAGCGTGATCTCTGTAAGATTCTGATGCCTGAGGATATTTTCTAAAACACTCCTGAGCCGAATCATCGTCATGACGAACACTTTCGCCAAGCCAGTCTTTATGACATTTTATTCCGAAGTGATTATTGGCTTCTACTGCCAAATCACCTTTTCCTGCACCCGATTCCAAAATTCCCTGTGCCAGAATAATGCTGGCCGGAATTCCGTATGTTTTCATATTGCCAACAGCAATGTCTTTGTACTGTAAAATATAATTATTGATTAAATCGCTGGTTACAACAGTTTTGGAAGTCGACTGAATAACCTCTGTTGTATTATTTGTAGAAGGATAATTTTTACCGATTGGTTTTACGGGAGTGCTTCTTTTTGTTGAGGCGGTTCTGGTCTGGACGGCAGCCGCTTTTTTAGTCGTCGCTATGGCAGGCTTGCTCGAAGAACAACTTGCTAAAGCTAATATTACAAGAAGTAATACAATTTTTTTAATCATTGGTTTTGAGTATTGGTAATTTCTTCTGCTTCAATTTCAAATTCATACCTTCAATTCCCTGCAGTCCGCCGGTGTGAATGAGTAAAATTTTTGAATTTTCAGGAAAATATTTTTTGTTTATTAAGTCTATAACGCCAAAAACCATCTTTCCTGTATAAATTGGATCTAAAGGCACATTTGTTTCTTCAAAAAAAGAATTGATAAATTCAATTAATTCTAAATTTACCTTGCCATAACCTCCAAAATGATAGTCAGAAATTAAATTCCAGTTATCTTTTTTTGCAAAAATACGAATTTCATCTTGTAAAAAGTCACCTTTTAACGCCGGAAAGCCTAAAATTCTCTGATTTTCCTTTGCGCTTTTTATCAAACCCGAAATTGTTCCGCCGGTTCCGACTGCACAGCAAACATAATTAAAATCTGAATCTTCCTCTGTTAAAATTTCTTCGCATCCTTTTACAGCCAGTTCGTTTGTGCCGCCTTCGGGAACCAAATAAAAGTCTCCAAACTTTTGCTTTAATTTTTCTATAAATGAAATTTCACTCTTTAATCGATAATCTTCTCTCGAAACAAATTCGAAATGCATTCCGTTTTCATGAGCAAATTTTAGTGTCGGATTTTCCTCCCATTTATCTAAAAGTTCGTCACCCCGAATGATTCCGATTGTTTTAAAATCCTGCTCCTTTCCCGCATACGCCACAGCGGCAATATGATTGGAAAATGCCCCGCCAAAAGTCAGAACAATTTCTTTATTCTCGGCTTTCGCCTGAAGTAAATTGTATTTGAGTTTTCTGAATTTATTTCCCGAAACAAAAGGATGAATCAAATCTTCCCGCTTGATAACCAGCGAAATATTATTTGGAAACTTAATATTTATTTTTTGATTGAAAACAGAATTCATTTTAATTTGATATAGTTTAAAAACTGAAAAAAAGTTCTGTTTTTTAAATATTGCAAGTTCGTTTCATTTGCATAAGCTTCTCTCTCAAAACTCAAATTTCTATAGGCAAGATCGGTATTTCTATATTGAAATAAACGAATGGCATATTCTAAAAAGTACCAAATAAAAAACGGGATTACAAGCATCTCTAACTGCTGTTGCAAATGTATTTTTTCATGATTAATAAAAACTTCGTTCTTTTTATCAAAATCATATTTCATCAAAACAAACGGAAATACAGCCATTCCACGATACCCTTTAGGAATTAAATATTTAGCAACAATCAGAAACATTAGCTGTAAAATTTATAAATTTGTAGTTATAAAATTGTTTGATTTCAATAAAATCACAATCAGATATTCTTATTTTTGATTTTAAATTTATTAAAATGAAACTTTAAAATGGTTTATGAAAGAGCAAAGTAATGAAAATAAATTAATCGAAGGCGAAGATTTCTACTATACTCCCGAAGGTTACAAATGCTTTACCGAAAAACACCACTTAAAACGGGGATATTGTTGTAAAAGCGGCTGCCGTCACTGTCCGTACGGATATGATAAGAGAACGGGGCAAATTAGAAAATCGTTATAAAGAATAAATCAATTATGAAGGTTTTTATAAATAAATATATACCCGAAGCAGGCTTAAAACTCCTTCAGAAAAAAGGAATTGACCTTACTATAAATCCAACAGAAAATATTTTATCCAGAGAAGAATTTATAAAAATCTGTCAGGAAAATGATGTTCTTTTAAATGTTGGAACCAATAAATTAGACGAATTTTTTTTTGAACAATGTCCGAATTTAAAAGGTATTGCCTTGTTTTCAGTAGGATTTGATTCAGTAAATATCCCATCTGCAAACAGCCGCAAAATTCCTGTTGGAAATACTCCGGATGTTTTAAGTCGGGCAACTTCAGATATAGCTTTCTTGTTGATGCAGAGTGTGGCGAGAAAATCATTTTTTAATCACAAAAAAATTTTAAACGACGAATGGGGAAGTTTTGATCCATTAGCACATTTAGGTCAGGAACTTTACGGCAAAACCCTTGGGATTTTTGGTTTAGGAAGAATTGGTTTTGAAATGGCTAAAAAGTGCAAAGCTGCATTTGAAATGAACATTATTTATCACAATCGTTCTCATAACGAAGAAGCTGAGAAAGAACTGGACGCAAAATATGTGGATTTTGAAACCTTACTTTCACAAAGTGATGTTTTAAGTGTTCATTCCAATTACACTGAAGAAAACAATGAGATTTTCAATAAAAAAACTTTTGCCAAAATGAAATCTAATGCGATTTTTATCAATACAGCAAGAGGAAAATTTCAAAATGAAAATGATCTATTTCACGCTTTAACAAATGATATAATCTGGGGCGCCGGACTCGATGTTAGCAATCCGGAACCGATGAAAGCAGATAACCCTTTATTGTCACTTCCAAATTGTTGTGTTTTACCACATATAGGTTCCGCGACATATGAGGCAAGAAATGGAATGGCAATTTGTGCTGCACAAAATATTATAGCGCTTTTTGAAAATAAAAAAATGCCGTTTTGTGTCAATGAAGAAGTTTATTCTTAAGTGATAACGTGGCAATTTGAGAATTAGAAAATTGAATTAAATTCCAATTTTATAATTCCAATCTAAAATCAGAAATCTAAAATATACAAAATGGATATTCGTTCAAGAAAATTTAGAATTACGATTCATAAATCGTATCATCGGTCGGATATCCGTTATCCTTAGTTTTTTTAATTGGAAAATGTGCCAATTTGAAAATTAGATAATTTAAATAAATTCCAATTTCCAATTTCATTAATTAAAATTTTGGTCGCATTTGAACCAAAGAACAGAAAAATTAATCTGCTGATAATCTGTCTAAAACACCTTAGCAACTCAGAATCTCAGTAACTTAGCACCTTGAAAAAAAAATGACCTTTCAACAAGAAATACAGCAGGGAATTCCTTCAATATTACCTCCTAAAAAAGAATACGATCCTACTATAAATCATGCTCCGAAACGAAAAGAAATCCTTTCGGCAGAAGAAAAAAAACTGGCATTAAAAAATGCTCTGCGCTATTTTGAACCTAAACATCAGGCCGAATTAATTCCTGAATTTTCGGAAGAATTAGAAAAATACGGACGTATTTATATGTACCGGTTTCGTCCGGAATACAAAATGTATGCGAGACCAATTGACGAATATCCGGGAAAATCGCTGCAGGCAAAAGCCATCATGCACATGATTCAGAACAATCTGGACTATGCTGTGGCGCAACATCCGCACGAATTGATTACATACGGAGGAAACGGCGCTGTTTTCCAGAACTGGGCACAATATTTACTAACGATGCAATATTTGTCTGAAATGACAGACGAGCAGACGTTAACAATGTATTCAGGACATCCCATGGGATTATTTCCTTCCCACAAAGAAGCGCCGAGAGTCGTGGTAACTAACGGAATGGTAATTCCGAATTATTCTAAACCCGATGATTGGGAAAAAATGAATGCTTTGGGCGTTTCGCAATACGGGCAAATGACCGCAGGAAGTTATATGTATATTGGCCCTCAGGGAATTGTGCACGGAACCACAATTACGGTTTTAAATGGTTTCAGAAAAATAAAACTGAATCCGGAAGGAAATTTGTTCGTAACTTCTGGTTTGGGCGGAATGTCTGGCGCACAGCCAAAAGCAGGAAATATTGCCGGTTGTATTACGGTCTGCGCCGAAGTGAATCCAAAAATTACTAAAATTCGCCACGAGCAGGGATGGATAAACGAGATTGTAACTTCGACCGAAGAATTAGTAGCCAGGGTAAATTCGGCGAAAGCCAAAAAAGAAACTGTCTCTATTGCTTATTTAGGAAATGTGGTAGATGTCTGGGAATGTTTTGATAAGGAAAACATCAAAATCGATTTGGGTTCAGACCAGACTTCGCTTCATAATCCCTGGGCGGGAGGTTATTATCCTGTCGGAATTTCTTTTGAAGAGGCTAACAAAATGATGGCCGAAAATCCGGCATTATTTAAAGAAAAAGTGCAGCAAACGTTACGCCGACACGCCGATGCAATCAACAAACACACTGCAAAAGGAACTTATTTCTTCGATTACGGAAATGCCTTTTTATTAGAAGCTTCGCGCGCCGGAGCTGATGTAATGGCTGAAAATAATATCGATTTTAAATATCCGAGTTACGTTCAGGATATTATGGGGCCAATGTGTTTTGATTATGGTTTTGGGCCTTTTCGTTGGGTTTGTACTTCTGGAAAACCGGAAGATCTGTTAAAGACTGATGCGATTGCTTCTCAGGTTTTAGAAGAAATGGCTAAAACCGCTCCATCTGAAATTCAGCAGCAAATGCAGGATAACATTAAATGGATAAAAGGCGCGCAGGAAAACAAATTGGTTGTTGGCTCTCAGGCACGTATTTTATACGCTGATGCAGAAGGCAGAATTAAAATTGCAGAAGCATTTAATCAGGCGATTTCTAAAGGCGAAATTGGAACGGTTGTATTAGGACGCGATCATCACGATGTTTCGGGAACGGATTCTCCTTACAGAGAAACTTCAAATATCTACGATGGCTCCCGTTTTACGGCAGATATGGCCATTCAGAACGTTATTGGAGACAGTTTTAGAGGTGCCACCTGGGTATCTATTCATAACGGCGGAGGCGTTGGCTGGGGAGAGGTTATAAATGGTGGTTTTGGTATGGTTCTTGATGGTTCTAAAGAAGCATCAAAACGCTTAGCATCAATGCTTTTCTGGGATGTTAACAACGGAATTTCAAGACGAAGCTGGGCTCGAAATCAAGGTGCTGTTTTTGCTATAAAACGTGCAATGGAAATTGAACCTTTACTAAAAGTTACCTTGCCGAATACGGTTGATGAGCGTTTGCTTTAACAGAATCGAGAACATTTAATATCTAACTATATGAGAACTTTCAAATTAATTCCAATCTTTTTGCTTTTGGTACTTGCCTCCTGCAGCAGTGTTACAGTATATTCTGATTACGATAAAAATGTAGATTTTGCGCCTTATAAAACTTATGCTTTCTTTAAGCCCGGAATTGATAAGGTTGAGATCTCAGATTTGGATAAAAGAAGAATTTTAAAAGCCATAGATACAGAAATGCAGGCAAAAGGTCTGACCAAAAGTGAAAACCCGGATTTACTGGTTAACATTTTTACTAAATCCCGCGAGCAGGTTAATGTAAACCAGTTTAATGCAGGATGGGGTTACGGATGGGGATGGGGCTGGAACCCATGGATGATGTACGGAGGCAACCAGACAACTGTTTCTACCTCAACCGAAGGAACTTTATTTATCGATTTAATCGATGCTAAAAAGAAAGAAATGATCTGGCAAGGCGAAGGTCAGGGTACTTTGACTAAAAACATCGATAAAAAAGATCAAAAAGTGGCAGAGTTTGTAAACAAAATTTTGGCACAATATCCGCCGGTAAAAAAATAATTTAAGTACATTTGTTTTTCAAACAAGAAAAAATGACGAATTTTAGTAACATTATTATCGCTATTATCAGCATTATTGCAATTGAGCAGTAATGGCGAGGTGTTATATAAATAAGTAAACATACAATTTATGAAACCTCCCAAAATGGGAGGTTTTTTTATTTTAAGCCGCTACGAATTACCCAAATAACTCGAATTTATGCTTTGTTTGAGCTAAAAAAAGTAGTGTTATTTTGTGTAATTCATGGCAAAAAACACACCATTATGGAATTATTTAACGAAGTACTCTCCGCCAAAAAACAACTGGAAAATGTAGTTGCTGCTACCCCACTTACGCAAAACCTTAATCTCTCAGACGAGTTTGAAGCAAATATTCTGCTGAAAAGAGAAGATTTGCAAATTGTAAGATCCTATAAAATTAGAGGAGCTTATAATAAAATTTCTTCCCTGAATGAAAAGGAAAAAGCAAACGGAATTGTTTGTGCTTCTGCCGGAAACCATGCGCAGGGTGTTGCTTATTCCTGTAATCTTCTAAATATCCATGGAAAAATTTACATGCCTAAAACAACTCCAAAACAAAAAGTAAAACAAGTTCAGTTGTTCGGAAAATCTTTTGTTGAAATTGTGCTGACAGGTGATACTTTTGATGATGCTTATGCCTCCGCAACAGCAGATGCAATCAAAAATCATAAAACATTTGTACATCCTTTTGATGATGAAAAAGTAATTGCCGGACAAGGGACTGTGGGTTTGGAAATTTTAGAAACTTACAAGGACCCGATCGATTTTGTATTTGTTCCAATTGGCGGCGGCGGACTTGCATCTGGTTTATCTGAAGTTTTTAAACACTTAAGTCCGCATACCAAAATAATCGGTGTTGAGCCAAAAGGTGCTCCTTCGATGAAAACTTCTATTGAAGAAAACAAAAATACTGTTCTTAAAACTATTGATAAATTTGTTGATGGTGCAGCCGTTAAACAAGTTGGGGATAAGACTTTTGAAATTTGTAAACTCAATCTTGAAGATATTATTCTCGTTCCCGAAGGAAAAGTCTGTACTACGATTTTACGGTTATACAATGAAGAAGCGATGGTTGTAGAGCCCGCCGGAGCATTGACTATCGCAGCTTTAGACTTTTATGCAGAAAAAATAAAAGGAAAAACAGTGGTTTGTATTGTGAGCGGAAGCAATAATGATATTGAACGAACGGCAGAAATTAAAGAACGCTCTTTATTGTACGAAGGTTTAATGCATTATTTTATGATTCAGTTTCCACAGCGTCCAGGCGCATTGAAAGAATTTGTAAATAACATTTTAGGTCCGGATGATGATATTACTTATTTTCAGTTTCATAAAAAAAACAATCGTGAAGTGGGTTCGGTTGTGGTGGGTTTAGAATTAAAAAATAAAGATGATATCATGTCCATCAAAATAAATATGACCCAAAACGGATTTGAATTTCAATATCTGAATGATAATCAGGATTTGTTTACGCAGTTAATTGGATGATAAATATCATTTAGAAAAAAAGAAGTTGTTGTATTTTTGCATTTCAATTTAATTACAATACAATGGAAGCGCTTAAGGATATCACCACAATAGACGACATTAAGCAAATGGTCGACAGTTTTTATGGAAATGTTAGAAAAGACGACCTCATTGGACCGATTTTTAATGACAAACTTCAGGGTCGCTGGGAACCGCATTTACAGAAAATGTATAATTTCTGGCAGACTATTTTGTTTGATGTTCGTGCTTATTCGGGCACGCCTTTTCCGCCGCACAAGCAATTACCAGTCGACAAAACACATTTTGACCGCTGGATTAGCATTTTTAATTCCACAATCGACGCGCAATTTTCAGGTCCGCTTACCGAAGAGGCTAAAATGCGCGCAACTAATATGGCTTTTATGTTTAGTCATAAAATTGAGTATTTTAGAAATGCCGAAAACGAATTAAAAAACCAAACCGGTAATCTTAATAATTAGTAACAGATTAAATTGGAATTTTCTTTTAATTAAATAAATTTGATTGGTTAAAACCATATAAGTCCTCAACCACTTAATATTTTATTTATGAAGAAAATAATCCTGTCTTTTTTAATTTGCCTGTCTTTTCTAAATCATTTAAATGCACAATCGCAAGCTCCTGTATCAAATTTATATAAAGGAACTCTTGACGGAAAAACACCCGTTACCATTTATATAAAAACAGAAGAAAATCCATGTACTGCAGATTTAATGTACACCGCAATGTATCGCTACAACAAATCTAACAATTGGATACAGCTGGACATTACCCAAAATATAAAAAAAGAAAATCAGTTTATAATGGTGGAACATGGTTTTACCGGAGTTTTAATTTTATCTAAAACCGGAAATACTTTTACAGGTTTATGGATAAGCCCTGATACAAAAAAACAGCTAAATGTTGATTTAAAAGAAGTTTCAATAACTAAAAAAGATGTTGAAAACTATGAAAAGATAATGGATAGCGTGAATTACAATAATAACGATTGTTAAATTCGCTCTTGGAGAAAAATCTATAAAAATGCAATAAATTATACTTTAGGATAAAAATATTGTGATGAATGATCCATTATAGGTTCATAAATTCGTAATTTTACATTTTAACCTACAACGTTTTCGAAATGAATCCAAATATTGAAACCAATCCGTTATTAGAAAGACTTCCGAAGCATTTAAAGCAATTTATCAAACCTCAGGATTATAGCGATTATACGCCAATTAATCAGGCCGTTTGGAGATACGTTATGCGAAAAAATGTCGATTATCTTTCTAAAGTTGCGCATCATTCTTATTTGGATGGACTAAAGAAAACCGGAATCGAAATTGATTCGATTCCAAGTATGTATGGTATGAACCGAATCCTGACCGAAATTGGATGGGCGGCAGTTGCTGTCGACGGATTTATTCCTCCTAATGCTTTTATGGAATTTCAGGCTTACAATGTTCTGGTTATTGCTTCAGATATCAGACAATTGGAACATATCGAATATACTCCCGCTCCGGATATCATTCACGAAGGTGCCGGCCACGCTCCTATTATTGCCAATCCCGAATATGCTGAATATTTAAGACGTTTTGGTGAGATTGGCTGTAAAGCAATTTCTTCTCATAAAGATTACCAAATGTACGAAGCAATTCGACTATTGTCTATTTTAAAAGAAGCTGAAGATACGCCTCAGGAAAAAATTGATATTGCCGAAAAAGCAGTTTCAGATTTACAAAATGATATGGGCGAATTGTCTGAGATGGCTCAAATACGAAACCTTCATTGGTGGACAGTAGAATACGGACTAATTGGTACAGTAGAAGATCCTAAAATCTACGGCGCAGGTTTGCTTTCCTCAATTGGTGAAAGTGCCTGGTGCATGACCGATAATGTAAAGAAAATCCCTTATGATATTTCGGCTGCTAATCAGAATTTTGATATCACACAACTGCAGCCACAGCTCTATGTAACACCAACATTTTCTCATTTGAGTTTGATTTTGGAAGAATTTGCCAACAAAATGGCTTTACGAACAGGCGGATTATCCGGAATTAAAAAACTGATTCAGTCCAATGCTTTGGGAACAATCGAATTAAGTACAGGATTACAGATTTCAGGCATTTTTACGAATGTTATTGAAGAAGACGGAAAACCGGTTTACATTCAGACCAATGGGAAAACTGCTTTAGCTTACCGCGAAAAAGAACTGGTTGGTCATGGAACGCTGACACATCCTCACGGATTTGGTAGTCCTATTGGTAAACTGAAAGGTTTTAATCTCGCAATTGAAGATATGAGCCCGAAGGATTTGCAGGCTTACAGTATCGTTGAAAATGAAACTGTAAAATTAGAATTTGAAGGCAATATTGTTGTCGAAGGTGAAATTATAACAGGTTCGAGAAATCTTCACGGAGAAATTATTTTAATAAGTTTTAGAAATTGTACCGTGACCCATGGCGAAACTATTTTGTTTCAGCCTGACTGGGGCAATTACGATATGGCAATCGGCAAAAAAGTTGTTTCGGCTTTTTCCGGGCCTGCCGATGTAAATAGTTTTGATTTAATAAACATTGTTCCGACATCACAAACCATTAAAGCAAAACATACCAACGAACGTGATGAATTGGAAAATTTATATGCACGTATTCGTGATATCCGTACGAATAAAAAATCCAAGGAAGAACTTCAGGATATCTTTATCAATCTAAAAGAAAACCATAAAAATGACTGGCTGCTTTCTGTTGAAATAGCAGAACTTTTAAAAGATTCTAATAGTTCTCTTTTAGAGGAAGTGGTAAGTTATTTAGAAGAGTTGAAAGTCAGACGTCCTGAAATTGCACATTTAATTTCCGGCGGTTTGGAGTTGATTTTTTCTACAGAAAAGGTATAACTGTTTTTTTTTGAAAACATATTTGTCACGAAGACACTAAGACACAGAGTGTTTTTCTTTTCTGCTGAGAGTAAAATTCAAACTAAATAAAATCCTTTTAATCCTAATAATCTTCGGATAAATTAATTAACCTTATTGTCTTAGCATTTTGTGGCAAAAACTAAAGCTTCAAATCATCAGTAAACTCTTTTTCAGACTCAACAGTTTTGCCATTGTATTGGAGTTTCCACCCCATAGAATTTGTCAATATAAGGATCTTCGACAATTCGCTTATTAAACGGTTTTGAGCGTTGGTTTTAAGCGATGATTTCTCGATTTTTTTTGCCAGATTTGCTTTCACCGATTTGTTGATCTTATTATAATCGTCTCCCGTAAAAGGGTTTAATTTACTTTGTTCGACGTCATAAAATTTGATATCGGGATTTATCTTAATTTCTTCTTTTGGAATATTCAGAATAGTTATTGTCTTATTTTTTTCGTCTATATCGTATTTCATTTGATGCAAATCGTACGCCACCGTAACATCAGCATTTACAACAATCAGGGCTTTTTTCTCAAAAGAAACCATGTTCATTAAATATTTTTGCTGATTTTTATAGGTAATTACTTCTGAAAAATGTCCTTCTGTAACAACGAGCTTCCCAACATTAAGAATCTGCTGCTGAATTAAACTGGTGTCGTATTCTATACCTGAATCATCATTTTTTTTGAAATCGCAATACTTAAATGCCAATACAATTAGTAAAACAATGACACAGACTCCTAAAACTCTTTTAATTAAATTTTGCATTCTCCTAAAATATTTTAGACCAATTTACTTCTTTTTTTAGTTTTGTCTGCCACGAATTGCGCTAATTTTATCTAATCTTTGATATTGTGCATTCAGTTCAGCGACAAATAAAAGTTCAGGCTAATTTGCGAAATTAGCTGTAAAGAAATTTAAAAAGGATATCCGATGGCAATATTCAGAATCAAATTGTCTTTTCTCCATGCACCGTCTCCAAAATCGATTTTATCAATTACCCATCTTTGTCCGTCTGGAAGAGCCGGATTTCTAAGCGGGATTGCCAAATCTGTGCGCAAAACGAGAAATGACAAATCGAATCTAAGACCAACTCCCGCACCAATCGCAAGTTCCTTCATAAAATCTTTGGAAATTTCTGCTCCGGGTTTATTCGGGTCAGCATTTAAAAGCCAGATATTTCCCGCATCAAAAAATACTGCACCTCTAACAACACTAAAAAGCTTTGCGCGATATTCGGTATTAAACTCTAATTTTAAATCTGCAGACTGGTCTGGTGTATAATTTTCGTTTGTTCCAGGCGGAATCACATAACTACCCGGCCCTAATGTTCGTGCCCTAAATGCACGAATACTATTGGTTCCCCCGACAACAAATTGTTTGGATGTAGGAAGGGTATTGGAATTTCCGTAAGCAAATCCGGCGCCGACAATTAACCTGCTTGCCAATTCACTTTCTTTACTCAGCTTTAAATAATGTCTAAAATCAGATTTAATCTTCACATATTGACTAAACGGAACATCAAATATGGTTTTTACATTATCTTTCTTATAACTTGCACCTGTTACCAAACCGGTAATATTACCTGCTAAATCTAATTCTCCATTAAAATAAATGGTGTTTTTTCTGCGTTTTTGCATCGTATTGGTATAGGTATACGAATACGTTGGTCCAAAAATCAATTGTTTTTCTATCACTTTTCCTAAAGCTGGATCTTTATCTATATCCGCGAGATATTCATCTGTTACATGATTCGGACTTACATATGTAATGTCAATTACATTTAACTGATGATCTTTTCGAATATTTTCTTTCCATAAATAGCCAAACGTACCATTAAAAGAATTTAAAGCATATAGTTGTGTTCGTTTTTGATATTCATAGCGCAAAGTTGCTTTTGTTCTGGGTACAAATTCGCTGTTTCCCTGTATATTAAATGGCGAAATAAACCGTGGCCAGGTCAAACTTGTTTCTGCTCCCAGTTTATAGATATTCTTTCCCCTGTTTACACCGCCCATTTGAAAATCTGCGCCACCAAAAACAGAAAATGTGAACAATTCTGCGCCTCTGAAAAAGTTTCTGTTATTCCAGTTTACATTTAATTCTGTTCCTGTATAACTGGCAGAATTTGTTTTTCCGATTACCTCTACCCTAATAAATTTCTTTGGAAGAAGTGTCAGGTAATAATAGGAATTTAACGCATTGTCAATACTATCAGAAGGTCTGAATTCATTTTTAACAAAACTGAAGGTTCCTAAATTTACAAATCGGTTTAAAGTTAAATTATGATCTTTTCTATTGTATAAATCTCCTTTTTTAAAGTAAATGGTTCTGTCGAAAATTCGCGGTTTAAAAGTATCCGCTGTATCAATAATGGTAAAATCTTTGTATTGTTTAATGTCTTTTTGTCGATACACCATGCTGTCATTTCCAAGCGCATAATTTGGATAGACAAAAATTTTATCAATTTTATAAGCTCTTAAAGCTTTTGCAGGCGTTTCATTTTTTATTACCAATCGAATTTTTACTTCATGATCGCCTTTGCTGCTGTCAACTTGTGCCAAAAGATAATCGGGATTAAAATAGTAATATCCTTTCTCTTTTAATCTTGCATCTATACGTTCTCTTTCTGCTTTTATTAAATCCAGATCATAAGGTTTGCCAACTTTTAGTAAGCTTCTGCGGCTGGATCTGCCAATTATTTTGGACATCTTAAGAGAATCATCCGGAAAGATGACGCTTTTAATTATATACCTTTTTTTAGGTGTAACCGTATATTCTGCAGTTACTCTTTTATTTCTAACGGTAGAATCTGCACTAACGCGGGTCTTAAAATATCCTTTATTTTCTGCATAATTTCGTAATACAGACGCATTATAATCCAGATCAACCTTGCTAAAAAGAACCGGTTCTTCTCCAACTTTATTGCGCAGCCAGTATCTAAAACCTTTTTGTTTTTTTGGCTCACCCGCAATATTATAAATCCATAATTTCGGACGTAAACCTAAAATCGATTTGTTGGGTTTTGGCCTTAATAAACCTTCTAATTCTTTTGCCAGTTCTTTTCTTTCTTTCTTTTTAAGAATGGAATCTTTTACTTCTACCGAACCACCTGTGTATAACAAATCTCCTTCAGGGAGATATTTTGTATTACTGCATCCTAAAACAAAAAACAGGCAAAGCAGTGTCACACACTTAATATAATAATGGGTTATATGATTATGTTTTTTGCTCATTTCCTTCAATTTGCTGTTCTTGCTGATCTTCCTGCTGTTTTTCTTTTTCTTTCTTTTCTTTATCCTTTTGTTTCTTTTTTTCTTTTCGGATTTTCTCTTCTTTTAATAACTCCTTTTCCTCCTCCGAACGATGAAATAATTCTCTGAATTTATTGTAACTCATCGTGATCACAAAAGCAACTCCTGTCTCTACAACCTGCCCTTCGACCGCGACCTGATATTGATTTTTTCTGTAGGCGCGAACCGTATAACGGCCATCTTTTGTTAATTGATAATCCAATGCAACATCGCCGGCAATATTCGTACTTTCTTCATTGGCGCGTTCCTGGCCTTCAACACCAAAACTGCTTCCTACTGTCACTTTTAATCTGTCGTCGAGTAATCTTTTGGAAACTGCCACATTCAGATCTGTACGGTTTTCCATAGTTCCCGTAGTGTAATCTTCTGTAGATTCTAAGTCAAAATTTACTTCAACACCTTTAATTAATTCGCCGGCCAGATTGTTTAATTGCTGCGAAAGAATTTTACTTACACTTTGTCGTGCCAGGGTCTCTGCGCTTGTTCCGCCGCTTTCACTGGCAAACGGATTTTCACCCACAAATCGACCTAATAATAAAAGTGCAAAAACCTGTTTATTTAACTCTGCCGGATCTTGTTCTAATTGTTTCAGTTTTGTCTGAGTAAGCTCTACAACGTCTGATGAAACATCGTAATTTCCTTCCGGCAATACAATTCCAAACGAGATTTCAGGCTTCATTAACTCCCCTTTCATTTTCAATAAAGTCTGAAATGGAAGTTTTTGCTTATATATATTTCTTCTCGATGCATCATCTGTTCCCAACTGATTGCCCAGCAAATCGATTGGAGCAGCACTTATTTTATAGATGGCTGTAATGTTTACGTTTGCCATTGTCGGCTCGCCATTCCAGGTAATAAAGCTTCCTTTCTGCAAATCGAATTTTCTTCTTATTCCATTGAAATTCATCTCATAAGCACCCTCACTAAACTCGTATTTCCCTGTCAAAGTCGTTTTCCCGGACTGGTCAATTCCGCCCACAAGTTCAGCTTCTCCCTTCAATTTCAAATAATCACCATTTCCTTTATCAATAATCAGATTCAGTTCGGCTTCCTTGTCAATTGTTATGGCTACATTGACATTCATGCCTTTTAATTCAGACTGATTCAGTTGATTCTGCATTGCTACAGTTTGTTTGAGATACATATTATCTTCGTCTACAAACTCTACAATACCTTCACGATCGGCAATCGAAGGATCTGATTGTGGCAATACAACAGAGAACTTGGTTTCTTTATTGATTTTAACAGTTCCGTCAATCACCGGACTATCAAGATTTCCTTTTATATTTAGTTTCGTATCTAAAAATAAATCTCCATAAAACAAATCGTTGTCTGCCGCTTTAGAATTTATAGCTCTAAAATCGTTAGCTTCTACAAGTAAACTAAAATCATAATTTCTAAAATCTGCCGATTTGATAGTACCGTCTACAAACAGTTCGTTGTCATTTTCGTCTAAAAGCGAGAATTTATCAAATGAAATTGTTTCATTGTTAAAAGTGATTTTTTCATTTTTTACTTTAAAATACGAGTTGAGCTGTGTAACCCTGAAAGCGGCATCATTAAAGACTAATTCACCATTAATTTTTGGCGCAGCAGTATTTCCTGTAATTTTAAAATTACCAGATAAGTAACCGCTTCCTTCTTTGATATTATCCATCGTAAAGCCCTGAATACTTTTTATATTCAGTTTGTTTATCGCTACATCAAAATCAAAAGTGCCGGCGTCTAATTTATAATCTCCGGTTAATTTTAAATCATTTCCTTCGTCGCTTAATGCTACATTCGCCGCAAGTGTATTGGCTGTTTTATTGTCAACTTTTATTTCAAGATCTCCAACTTTTTCACCTTTAAAAGTAAAATCATCAATTTTTAAATCTGAAGTAAACGTTGGGTTTGTCATTACGTTTTCTACCAGCGCATTACCGTTTATCAAACCTTTCATCAACAGCTCATCCTTTTTAACGATGTTCATAATGGTTTCTATATCAAAATTGACAAAGTCAACTTTAAGCGGCGCATTATTTCCTGTTCCCTCCGACTGCACTTTCAATTCGTTCCCGGCATTACTCAGGAAAAATTTATTGATGTAAAGTCTTTTATCTCCAAACTCAATACTATTTTCAGGGTCTACCGTCCAATTTTCATAATTTAAAAGAAAGTTTTCAGCATCTATTTTAAATATATTTTTAGCAGATTCATGCGTCAGATTTCCTGCAATATAATATTGTTGTTTTTCTTTTGCATCCTGAACCTCAAGAGCATAAGTCAGGATATTATTTTGTACGTTTCCGGAAAGGCTTGTATACGGGATTTTTAAGGAACCGCTTTCAATAGTCGCTACAGAAACCGAATATTCTAAAGCTTCTTCTTTTGCTTCAATATTTATTTTTCCGTCGGCAATTGTATTATTGGCATACACAATTCGCGGAATCGTTCCTTTTACAGACAGCGAATCTGTTTGGTTATTGTAATTTCCCGTAATCGTAAAAGGCTCTAAACCGGTAAGTTTTGGCAGGAGTTTTAAAAGAACAGGATCATTATCTACTTTTAAAGTAAATGCCAGTCTTTGCTCATCTGATTCTGCATTTACTTTCGGATTTTTAAGATCTATGTATTTTGATAAAGAATTCTGAATAGAATTGGCCAGAGTGGTTAACTTATATTTCCCTGTAACTTCTGCTTTTAAAAACTGAGATGAAATTTTTACGGAGTTGCTGTCCTTATCAGCAAAAGCAAAAACACGAATTGAATCTAAAACAATCGGTTCTGCATCTTTCAAAATTTGAATATTTGAAAGGAAAACTTTTCCGTTAAGAAAATCCGGATTACTATTTGCTACATCGGCATCTACATTTCCACGTAATTTCATTGGCCCTGCATGCAGATTCAGTTTTTCTAAATCGGCAATATCAAGATTCAGTTTTAATTTGATAGAAGGATATTTGTTTTTTGTACTTCCGCTTGCTACCAGATCAAAATTTAGATTTGGATCTTTCATTCCGGACTTTACTGCAAAAGAACCGTTATCTATATTTCCTTTTAAGGCTAAGTTTTTGTACGTATATCGATTAAAAACGGCTTTCTTTACCAAACCATTAATCGCTGCATTTGCCGTTTTTGGGTCAAGACCTGTTCCTTTTACTTTTGCTGTAAGCGAAATTTTACCAATTGAATCGTTTTTGATTAATCGTCCTAAATCAAAATCTGCAAAGCTTACTGTAGCGTCATAACGTTCTCGTTTTTTAACACGCTGGTCAAACATTCCGTTTACTTTTGCGTTTCCGAAACTGCTGTTTAATGCCAGATTTGTTTTAAAATTCTGCACAGAACCCTTAAATTTTCCGGTTAAACCGATTTGCGACGGAAGGTGAATATTTTTCGGAATTGTTCCCGAAGGTACCAACGAATTAATATCTTTTGAAGTGCTCGACAGCTTTTTGATATCCAGATCGTAATACGCTTTTTGTGCATCAGGAAGTCCTTTTATGTTCCCCGAAAGGGAAACTTTTGTAGATCCGAGTCCGCTCAATTCAAATTTGGAAATATTAAGGTCTTTGACTTTTCCATTCACGCGGGTATCAACCAGCAAAATGGCATTTGGATTGCTCTTAAACGGATTTTGTTTTTGAAGATCAGGCACAAAAAGTAAAATATCCTTAAAACCAATTTTTGATTGCTTTAAATTGGCATCGACAGTTAGATTTCCAAGATCTTTCTGAAGCGACTCCAGAGATTGATAAGACGCCTTAATTTTATCCTGAACCAAAGTTTGCGGTGTTTTGAGATACAAATTATCCAGCGACGCATTTTTTGGTCCGTAAAATAAATCTGTTTTTAAAGACTGAATTTGCAGACCGCTCTTATCATTGACAGTCAATTTCTGAATTTTTCCGGAAATAGTATCATTTCCATAATACAATTCTTCTGCTTTAAAATTGAATTTATTAAGATCCAAATGCTTGTAATCAATTCCCTTCGCAACGGGTTTTGACTGCATGTCATCAAATTTAAAGGCGATGTCCTGAAGATCAACTTCGTTGAGTTTAACTTTCCAGCCCGATTGCTTTATCGCTGTGCTGTCGAGGCTTGGGGCTTGGATTTGCTTATCTTTTGCACCCAGACGTAAATTTCCTTTAAGATTTTTAACTTCAAAAGTATCAAAATCCAAAAGCTGTTTTGTAAGATCGATTTCATTTACTGCTAAATTTAAGTTTCCTAAACGGATTCCGGAATCTAATCCGGAATCTTTATTATCATATAATATGTCAATTTTTGACAGCGCAATTTTGCCAAGTTTTAATTTAAAATCCTTTCTCTTTGAAATGGTATCAACTGTTTCCACCGATACCTGTGCAATTCTTTCGACCACATCCTGATTCAAAACCAATTTTAATCCGTCGAGATTTATGGTCGGAATATTAAAATCCATTTTATCCAGATCGAATTTTTTAAATTTAGTATCGAAATGTGTCAGGTTAACCCGAATATCATTTTTAGAATAGTCATCTTTAAAATTAAATTTGACATGATCTAAATTGACTTTTACAACCGAGATTTTAAATGGTTTGCTATCCGGATCTTCTACTTTCGGCTCTTTAGATTCAAAAGCTTTGATGATATAATCGAAATTAAAAACACCATCTTTATTTCTTGAAATGTTGGCTTTAACATTTTCAAGAGAAACCGAATTAATTTCCAGTTCGCTGCTAATCAATTTAAAAAGATCGACATCTACTTCTAAACGTTTACCTGCCAGCAAAGTATCTTTTTTCTGGTCTTCAAAATAAAAACCTTCCAGAACTACATCTTTTGGAAATTTAATTGCAATGCGATCTAAGGAAACTTTGGTTTTTATCTTGTTATGAAGATACGTAATCGCTTTGTCCTTAACGAAATTCTGAACAGAAGGAACCTGAATTAAAATAATGATAAGTAATAATAACGCAACCACAGAACCCACGCACCAAAGGAGAATACGAAGCGTCTTTTTTATATAATGAATGGGTTTCTTATTCATATTTCAATAAAAAAACTGGATTTAATTGCTACTGAAAAAGCATAATTTGACATTCTACAAAAATGTAAAATTTAAACTATAACAATTTACATAATTTTAGAGGATTATTCTAAAATTTTACGGACAAATGGAATTTTTCTTACTTATTTTTAAAAAATAATAGCTGTCACTAATTTTCTTATACAATCCCTAGTTGTTGTAAATAAAATTCAAAACTTTATATACGGCAGTTTTTCTCCTAAAAGATTTATTTTCTGATTTAGTTTGAATAAGAATTTTTGATGCTGCTCAGATTCGGGATTGAAGCTTCGATGACGCAGACTTTTCTGAATTTCGTCTACCTCTTTCATTGTAGAAATGCTACTTTCTGAGATATAATTTTCGCTAAAAAGCTTCCAGATATAATCGATCGCAATTTGGTTTGGATGCAGCATATCTTCTGTATAAAAACGATAATCGCGAAGCTCGTCCATCATGATTTCGTACGATGGAAAATACTCCAGATGCGAAATCCCTGATCTGAAATTGGAATGTAAACCTGCAAACAAATGCGACTTGCTAAGCTGATTTTCTATAAAACCGTCTTTAATATGACGCACCGGAGAAACCGTAAAAATGAAGTTGATATCAGAATTTAAATCCTGAATTAATTTGATCGTATTTTGAATACTTTTCTCAATGATTTCTATTGACAATAATTCTTTAGAAAATTGTTTTTGAGGGACTTTATGGCAATTTGCCACAATCTCGTTACTTTCCAGACTTCTGTAAATCCACGAAGTCCCGTAGGTAATAATGATATGAGTTGCTTCCTTTATTCGCTTATGAGTTTCTTTGATAGCTTTATTTAAAGATTCCAGTAATTCTTCGCGATCCGGATTACTTAAATCAGAATGCACTTCAAAACTATGCCAGCGTTCATTATAAAAAAACACATCTTTTTCTCCAAATAATTCCTGTTTACAAACTCTCTCCAATATTTTCTCAATCGAAACAGGATTAAAGATTATCCCGAATGGATTTGTTTCATTTTGAAATTTAAAAAAATCAAATTTCGCTGCCATATTCTCTGCAAAACAGGAACCGACAGAAAGTATTTTAGAATGATAATCAATCTGACTATTACTTTTCTGAATTGGGATTTGAGTTCTGAATTGCATTATATGTAGTTTTACACAAATTTCGTTTATTTTCTTCAACAAAAAAAAACTCAAATGCAATTGTTTAAATGCATTTGAGTTTTGATCCTAGCAATCATTAGCAGAAAACTAGGACACTTGAAAAAGTTTCAAATTATTAGTAAGTAATTTGAATTTTAAAAGAATCATTAGCATCTCCAGCGAATACTTCACTTAAAAAGTTGCTAGCGTTGTATTTATTTTTAAAGTCTACACTTGCGGTCTGAACAACTTTACCCTCTCCATCATAAGTTACTGTTACACTAGTTAATGCATTATTTGTAGAATAAAAATCAAATTCATTGTCTAAGTCTAATAGAAGTTTTAATCCAGTAATGTTAACGAAAGGACTCTTTTTATCATCAAATGTACTAGTAATTTTTTCTTTTACTCCATCATAATATTCAGAGGAAATCATGTTTCCATTTGCAAATGTATAAAGTGTCGTAGTATCGTATTTAATTTCCTGCTTGTTTATTATTTCTGACTGGTTTACGTTTACAGTTCCATTTGCGTTGTAAACAAATGTTAATTTTTCCTGAGATGTAGCATTAAAAGCGTTTGTTGTAATTTTAGAAATCAATTTACCATTTTCATATGCATAAACGTCAGTAGAAAATAAAACCCCTGATTTATAAGATTCTACCTTTGTAATTAAATCACCTGTATAAGTATATACAGATTTTGAAGCATCAGATAGTGAAATTTGTTTTAATTTGTTGCCATCATAAGTAAATGTGTAATCAAGACTTCCTGATTTTCCATTTTCAACGATAGTTTCAGTAATTTTTGTTGGCAATGCATTTGCAGTCCCTGGGTCAGAACTATTATCATCACTTGAACAAGAAGTTAGCGATAAAGCTAACGCTCCAAAAAGGCATAAAATTTTTTTCATTTTAAATAGGTTAAATTATTATTACCGCAAACGTAGTGTAAGGTTAATTCATAACCTTACGGTATTCCACATTGAGACAAATAATAGCATATAAAAAACAACTAAAATATTGTTAAACAACACAATAGATGCTAAAATATTTATAAAAAAAGTAAAACAAAACAAAAAAAACAAATCACATAAACACTTTTTTGCTTCTTTATTTTGAAATGTCTGAAAATATTGTGATGAAAATCTAAGTGACAGATTTTCAAAAACAGATTCGTAATTTCAATTACAGAAAATTTACATTTTTAATAACTAAAAACTAATTCACAAACCATAACAATTCCTTACTTTTGCATCTTCCATTTTTCTAAAAATTTATATGAAATTACTATATACTTACATTATCAAACATAAAATGCTTTTGTTTTTTGCTTTGATAATGGCTACTATCAACATTTGTTTCAGTTTATCAGATTCGGTTATTACCGGAAAATTAATGCAGGACTGCGGAGTTGGCCTTGCAAAATACAAAGGAAACGAACTGGGTTTCATCAAATCATTGGCTTTCTGGCTGGGTCTTTCGCTTGGAGCGGCAATGATTTCAAGAATTACTAAAAACTTTCAGGATTATTTCACGAACGTTGTCATTCAGAGAACGGGTGCTCAAATGTATACAGACGGTATCAAAAAATCTCTTGATCTGCCATATGCAGAATTTGAAGATCAACGAAGTGGTGAAACTTTAAGTAAACTTACCAAAGTCAGAATTGATTCTGAAAAATTAATTACCCTTTCGATTTCTTTGATCTTTCAAACCATTATCGGGTTTGTTTTCGTTATTGTGTATGTGGCAAGAATCGATTTGCGAATTTCTCTTATTTTTCTAATTACAGCGCCAATTATTGCTTTAATCAGTTTGTATTTAGGAAAGAAGATTAAAATCGTATCGAGAAAAATTGTCAATCAGACCAATGCACTGGCTGGTTCTACAACCGAAAGTTTACGAAATATAGAATTGGTAAAAAGTTTAGGATTAACTTACCAGGAAGAAAAACGTCTCAATTTAAATACGTTTAAAATTCTTCAGCTGGAATTGGAGAAAATCCGTTTTATCAGAAGTTTGAGTTTTATTCAGGGAACAACAGTTCACTTTTTGAGAACCTGTGTTGTTTTCGCTTTATACTATTTCTTGTTTGGAGGAAAAATTATCGTCGGAGATTTATTAACGATGGTATTTTTTACTTTCTTCATTTTCGGACCTTTACAAGAACTTGGAAACTTTATCATTGCGCTTAATGAAACGAAAGTCTCAATGGAGAACTTCAGAAATTTACTAAACGCTCCAAAAGAATTTCGTCCTCAAACTCCGGAACATGTTGGTGCTATTCAGAAATTACTTTTCAGGAATGTTAGTTTTCAGCACAGGACCGCAAAATTTAAAGCTGTAGAAAACATTAATTTCGAAATCAAACAAGGCCAAACTGTTGCTTTTGTTGGTCCGTCTGGATCTGGGAAAACAACTTTGGTAAAACTTTTGGTTGGATTGTACACACCAGCAGAAGGAGAAATTCTTTATAACGATATCGATTCCACCGAAATTGATTTATTAGATTTAAGAAAACAATTAGGTTTTGTCACGCAGGATGCACAATTATTTTCGGGTACCATTCGTGAAAATTTATTATTTGTTAAGCCAAATGCAACCGACGAGGATTTATATGATGCCTTAAAGCGTGCAAGCTGCGACAAACTTCTCAGACGTGCCGAAGATGGTTTAAATACCACAATCGGAGAAGGCGGAATTAAAGTTTCGGGAGGAGAAAAACAACGTTTATCTATTGCAAGAGCTATTTTAAGAAATCCAAATTTATTGATTTTTGATGAAGCTACTTCTGCGTTGGATTCTATTACTGAGGAAGAAATAAATGCGACAATCAGAAACATCTCAGATAAAAACAGAATCACCGTTCTAATCGCGCACCGTTTGTCTACTGTAATGCACGCTGACAGAATTTTTGTACTGGAACAGGGAAAAATTATCGAACACGGTAAACACGAAGATTTAATTGTAGAGAAAGGTTTGTATTACGCTATGTGGCGCCAGCAGATTGGAGAGCGTAAGTAAATTAAGTGATTAGATTTTTTCTTTGCGCAGAATTAATCTCGCAAAGTCGCAGAGTCGCAAAGTTTTTTTTAACACTTTGCGACTCTGCTTTTTATTTAAGTTTTTTTATTAGAGATTACATACTACTCTTTTTATACCAAATTTTATTATTGGCACATTAAAATTTATTAGTAAACCTAATTTCATTTTTGTGATTTTGAGATAAGTCAATACTTGTTTTGCGTGAATATCTGTCAGTTGTTCTATTGATTTTATTTCTAATATTACTTTATTCTCAACTATTAAATCAGCACGAAAACCAATATCCAAATTTATTTGATCCCAAATTACAGGTAACACTTTTTGTCTTTCTGCATTTAAACCTCTTTTAGTTAATTCGTGAAATAAAATAGCTTCATAAACAGACTCCAATAATCCAGGCCCCAATTTTACATGTATCTTATAACAAACATCAACTATAATAGCTGAAATTTCATTCTCATTCATAATTAATTTTTAAAGTATAAACTTACAAAATTTAAAAACTTAAAAATAAAAAAACGCAAAGCTTAAAAAAACTTTGCGCCTTTGCATCTTTGCGAGATTAAAAAATTATTTCACAAACTCAATTGCTTTATTAAGTGCCTCAGCAATTCCACCAGCATTTTTACCTTTACCTGAAGCGAAGAAAGGCTGTCCTCCTCCATTTCCTTCAATGTACTTTCCTAATTCCTTAATAACTGCATTTGCATTTAAGCTTTTGCTTGAAACTAATTCTTTAGAAATATAACAATGAATATTTGGCTGACCCTCTTCTACAGAAGCTAAAAACACAAACGAATCCGGTTTTGAACTTCCTAATGCAGAAGCTAATTCTTTCGTAGATGCCATGCTCAAATCTACTTGTTTGGCAAGGAAATTTACTCCGTTTACTTCTGTAAAATCTTTTTCCAATTCTGATTTTAATGCCCCTACTTTTTCTTTAAGTAATTGCTCAATTTGTTTTTTCAGTTTGGCATTATCATCCTGAAGCGAAGTAACAGATTTTAAAATATCCTGAGGATTTTTAAGCGTTTCTTTTATTTCTGCTAATGTATTTTCCTGATTTACATAGAAGTTTTTCACAGCATCTCCTGTAATTGCTTCAATACGACGGATTCCGGCTGCAACAGCACCTTCAGAAATAATTTTGAAATGCCAGATCTCAGCCGTATTTTTTACGTGAATACCACCGCATAATTCTTTACTATCTCCAAATTCGATCATACGAACATTATCTCCGTATTTTTCTCCAAACAAAGCCATTGCGCCTTTATCCAAAGCTTCTTTAATCGGAATATTTCTATGTTCAACCAATTGCAATTGCGCTTCAATCTGAGCGTTTACAGAAGCTTCAACTTGTTTAATTTCTTCATCAGAAACTTTGCTGAAATGAGAAAAGTCAAAACGTAAATAATTCGGATTTACCAACGATCCTTTTTGCTCAACATGCGTTCCTAAAATACTTCTCAAAGCCAAATGCATCAAGTGCGTAGCCGAGTGATTTTTTGATGTTGATGTTCTTAAATCTGTATTTACTTTTGCCACAAAACCTGCTTCAACATTTTCCGGAAGCTGTTTTGCAAAATGCAGGATTAAGTTATTTTCTTTCTTCGTGTCAATAATTTCGATTGTCTCGTTTGCAGAAACAAGCGTTCCTTTATCGCCGACTTGTCCTCCTCCTTCTGGATAAAATGGCGTATTGTCTAAAACAATTTGGTACAAAATACCATCTTTTTTAGAATCCACTTTTCTGATACGCGTAATCTTTACTTCGTTGTCCGTTTTATCATAACCAACAAATGTTTCCACATTTCCGGGAATCAAAACTTTCCAGTCTTCTGTAGAAACTTCAGAAGCGGCACGAGAACGCGCTTTTTGTTTTTGCAATTCAACTTCGAATTCTTCTTCATTATAAGAGAAACCTTTTTCTTTCAGAATCAAAGCCGTTAAATCTTTTGGAAATCCGAAAGTATCGTATAATTCAAAAACTTTAGCGCCCAAAACTTCTTGTCCTTTGGTTTCTGCAATTACATTATCCAGTAATTGTAATCCCTGATCTAAAGTTCTTAAGAAAGAAGCTTCTTCTTCACGAATTACATTCGTAACCAATTGTTGCTGTGATTTGATTTCCGGGAAAAATTCTCCCATTTGGTTTGCCAGAACTTCTACCAGTTTATTGATAAAAGGTTCTTTGGTTCCCAAAAATGTAAATCCGTAACGAATAGCACGACGCAAAATTCTACGAATTACATAACCCGCTCCCGTGTTAGATGGCAATTGTCCGTCTCCAATTGCAAAAGCAACCGCACGCACGTGATCTACCACAACACGAATTGCGATGTTAGTTTTGTTTTGTTCTTCGCTGATGTTTTTAATTTCATCAGACGTATATCTTAAACCTGTAATTTGTTCTACTTTCTCGATAAGCGGTGTAAAAACATCGGTATCATAGTTTGATGTTTTTCCTTGTAAAGCCATACACAAACGCTCAAATCCCATTCCGGTATCAACGTGTTGTGCAGGAAGTTTTTCAAGAGAACCATCTGCTTTACGGTTGAATTCCATGAATACATTATTCCAGATTTCAACTACTTGCGGGTGATCATTATTCACTAAACTTTTTCCTGAAACCAACGCTTTTTCAGCTTCCGGACGTAAATCAACGTGAATTTCAGAACAAGGTCCGCATGGTCCCTGATCGCCCATTTCCCAGAAATTGTCTTTTTTATTTCCAAGAATAATTCGGTCTTCATCGATTAAGGTTTTCCAAATATCCCAGGCTTCCTGATCAAACGGAACATTATCTTCTTTACTTCCTTCGAAAACAGAAACATACAAATTTTCTTTTGGAATTTTATACACTTCTGTCAATAATTGCCAAGCCCAGTTAATGGCTTCTTTTTTGAAATAATCACCAAAAGACCAGTTACCAAGCATCTCAAACATAGTATGATGATAGGTATCAAAACCTACATCTTCAAGATCATTATGTTTTCCTGAAACACGAAGACATTTTTGCGTATCGGCTATTCTTTTGCTTTTTGGAGTTCCGTTTCCTAAGAAAAATTCTTTGAACTGGGCCATTCCCGAGTTGTTGAACATTAAGGTTGGATCGTCTTTAAGCACAATAGGAGCCGACGGAACGATTAGGTGTCCGTTGCTTTTAAAAAAATCTAAAAATTGTTTACGTACGTCTTGTGATTTCATGTTTTATTTAAAAAATGTATCTGTTTTTAATGTGTCAATTTGATAATTAAACAATTAGAAAAATTGTCAATCAGAAAATGGGATAATTATATGATTTTAAATTAAAAAACTTTAAGTTAGCGACAATAAAATCATTGATTTATACATTATCTAATTATCTAATTGCCTCAATTATCTAATTAATTTTGTATTGTAAAAAAGTCTAAACCTCTGAAACATTTAACCGTTTTGCGCGTCTAACTGATTTTACAAGCTGCAAAAATAGCGTATTTTAAAATATGGCGAAAGTAAAATATTATTACGACTCAGAAAATCTGGCTTATACGAAAATTAAAACCAGAAAAAGAATTAAAATCGGTTATGCTTTACTGTTTTTAGTGGCTTCGGCCTTGTTTGGTTTTTTAGTTTTTGTGCTTTTACTTAATACACCCTATTTTGAAACGCCAAAAGACCGTTTGCAAGCCCGTGAAATTGAGAATTTAAAACTGCAGTATGCCATTTTAAATAAAAAGCTGGATGAAATAGATGATGCCGCAGACGCACTGGAAGAAAGAGATAACAATATTTACCGCGTTTATTTTAATAAAGCTGAAATTCCGGATTCTATCAGAAAAGCCGGTTTTAGAAATTCTGAACGTTATAAGGATTTAGAAGGATACAACAACTCGCAATTGGTATTAAACACAACAAAAAGAGTAGATAAACTTTCGAAGCAATTGGCAATTCAGTCGCAATCACTGGATGAAATTTTGAAATTGGCCGGGGCCAAAGAGAATTTACTTTTAGCAATTCCGGCAATTCAGCCGGTACAGAATGAAAATCTGAAACGTGTGGCTTCCGGATTTGGGTATCGCATTGACCCTTTCACGAAAGTGCGAAAAATGCACAACGGAATGGATTTTACCGCCAATACCGGTGCGCCAATCTACGCTACGGGAGACGGCGTTGTAGATAGAGCCGATAACACGGCATCAGGATACGGAAATCATATCGTAATCAGGCATGGTTTTGGATATGAAAGTTTGTATGCGCATTTAAGCAAATACAACTGCCGAGCGGGACAGCGGGTAAAACGCGGAGATGTAATTGGTTATGTTGGAAGCACAGGAAGATCTGAAGGTCCGCATTGTCATTATGAAGTACATAAAGATGGAAAAGTAGTGAATCCGCTGAATTTTTATTATGGAAATATTTCTGCTGTAGAATACGTGGCAATTTCTCATATGGCAAATCAAGAAAACCAATCATTAGATTAATCGCCCGAAAAATAGTATTTTTGAAATAAAATAGAAAAAAACAAACCATGCATATTGAACTTTCTAAAGATAAAAGATATTACAGTATTGGCGAAGTGGCCAGGGCTTTTAATGTCAATGCCTCTTTGATACGATTCTGGGACAGCGAATTTGATATTCTAAAACCTAAAAAAAATGCAAAGGGAAACAGGATGTTTACACCGGAAGATATTACAAATCTTCAATTAATTTATCACCTGGTTAAGGAAAGAGGTTTTACGCTTGAAGGTGCCAAAATACATTTAAAGGAAGGTCAGAAGAAAACGCTGGATAAATTCGAAATAATACGTAAATTAGAGTCGATAAAAATGCAGCTCAATGACATCAAAAACGAATTGTAATTAAAAATTGAAATAAACTTAAATTAAAACAAATATGAAAAAATGGTTAATCCCCGTAGGAATTATTGTGGCCCTAATTGCAATAATTGCTTTTTGGTCAATTGGTATTAAAAATACTGCTTTACAACACAGCCAGGCTGTAAATAAAGAATGGGGAAATGTGCAGACGGCTTACCAAAGACGTAATGATCTTATCGGGAATTTAGTAAACACGGTAAAAGGTGCGGCAGATTTTGAAAAAGGAACACTTACAGCTGTAATCGAAGCGCGTGCAAAAGCAACCTCTGTTACTATTGATCCAAGTAATGTTACACCAGAACAACTGGCACAATTCAACCAGGCACAAAGCGGAGTATCTTCTTCATTATCAAGATTATTGGTTTCTGTTGAACAATATCCGAATTTAAAGGCAAATGAAAATTTCCTGAAGCTGCAAGATGAACTGGCAAGTACAGAAAATCAGATTCTTACTGCGAGAACACGTTTTAACGAAGCTGTACAGGTTTACAATGGCTATATCTTGGCTATTCCTAACAATTGGTTCTTAAGCAAGTACAAAGAAAAACCATACTTTGAAGCGACTACAGGAGCTGATAAACCAGTTGAAGTAAAATTCTAAATCTTAACTCTAAAATAATTTCAATGTCAAAAGTAGAAGATTTTTTAACCAAAGAAGAAGAACAGGCAATTGTTGAAGCTATTCGCGTGGCCGAAAATAATACTTCTGGCGAAATTAGAGTGCATATAGAAAAAACATCTTCTAAAGCCCATTTTGACCGGGCTTTAGAAGTTTTTCATGAATTGCGAATGGATGAAACACATCTTAAAAATGGTGTGCTTCTTTATTTTGCTGTTGAAGATAAAAACTTTGTAATTTGTGGCGATAAAGGAATTAATGATTTGGTTTCTGATGATTTTTGGGATTGTACCAAAGATATAATGACCAACCATTTTAAAGCCGGAAATTTTAAACAGGGAATTGTTGATGGTATTTTGAATGCCGGCGAACAATTGAAAAAATATTTCCCTTCATCTGAAGATGATGTAAACGAATTATCTAATGAAATCTCTAAAGGTTAACTATGAAAATTTCCAATATTAAAACCCCAAATTCTAAAGGAATTTTTCGACTATCCTTTTTGTTAATCGCTTTTTTTACCTTCTCAAATGTATTTGCACAATTTGAGATTCCTAAGGTTCCGAGCCTGCAAACTTCTGTTTATGATTATGCAAATGTTTTAAGCACTACTGAAAAAGCCCAGCTTGAAGAAAAACTTATTCGTTATGCAGATTCTACCACAACACAAATTGTAGTAATTACAATTGAAAGTCTGAAAGGAGAAGACGTAAGTCAACTGGCGACAAAATGGGGACAAACCTGGGGAATTGGCGGTACAAAACAAGATGACAACGGAGTAATCATTTTATTGGCAAAAAACGAAAAGAAAATTGCTATTAATCCGGGATACGGTGTTGAAGATCGTCTGACCGCAGGAATTGGCGGAACGATTATAAGAAACATTATTATACCTGAATTTAAAGCGGGAAGCTTTTATAATGGTCTTGATAAAGGAACGGATGCGATTATCGACGTTTTTAAAGGAAAATTTAAAGGCGAACGTAAAGCAGCTAAAGGAAAAGACTTTCCTATTCTACCCTTTATTGTTATAGTTGTCATTGTATTAATCTTACTTGCCCGTAATAAAAAAGGCGGAGGAGGAAATTCTGGCAACAATGGCGGAGGAGGCCCAAGTCTTCTTGACGTTATTATTTTAAGTAATCTTGGAAGAAGCGGTGGTGGCGGTTTCGGAGGATCATCAGGAGGTGGTTTCGGCGGAGGCGGTGGAGGCTTCGGCGGCGGATTTGGCGGCGGAGGTTTCTCTGGCGGAGGTTCAAGCGGTGGCTGGTAATTCATTTTGTTTCAGGTTTCAGGTCCGAGGTTTACTGTATCGGAATTAACTATGATCAGCCTGACCAATTTAATCAGTGTCACATAAAAATCAACTGTCACTATTTCCGACTCCAGAGACAATTTATAATTTACAATTCATAATAAAAAAAATAGATGTTATCACATAAAGCAAAATACGCCCTTAAGGCCTTACTTTATTTAGCAGAACAAGACGAAAATCACATTTCAAGAACAATTGAAATAGCTGATGGAGCCAATATTCCTAAAAAGTTTTTAGAACAGATTTTACTGGATCTGAAACGTGGCCGTTTTGTAAGCAGTAAGCAGGGAAAATTTGGCGGTTATTATCTGATAAAATCCAAACACGACATTACGCTGGCAGAAATTCATCGGCTTTTTGATGGTGCAATTGCACTTTTGCCTTGCGCTTCCTTAAATTTTTACGAGCCTTGTTCCGATTGCAAAACCGAAGATGAATGCAGTCTGCGACACGGTTTAATGCTTATTCGCGACAAAACTCTGTTGGCAATGGAAGGCATTACAATTGCCTCGCTGGTAAAAAAATAAAAAAATATTTTATATACCCTAGTAAATCGATAGAATTTATGTTGTATGTTTGCAAAAACATTTAACTAATAATCATTTACTAAATTTTAACTCATGAAAGTACATTCTAGTCAATCAGGTGTAGCAAAGCTTTTAAAAATTACTCTTTCTCCTTTCACAACTGTGAAAACCTCTTCATTTGTAATGTGCATGTGCTGGTAAAAAAATTTTATTTTAAATTCTACTAATCACATATACTTACTATAAAAATGAAAACATCTATAAAAAATATCTTTACCATAATTGCCGTTTTAACATTCTCAATCTCATTCGCACAAAGCATTGAAGGTGTTGTAACAACTGATCAAAATGTACCTGTAGAAGCAGCCAATGTTGTTATTAAGGGAACAACGTTAAGCACCATTACAAACTCTGAAGGACGATTCACTATAGAATCTCAGGGAGAATTACCTGTTACACTTTTAATTCAGTACACAGGATATAAAACAAATGAATTGGAGATTACTGCTATTCCCGCTTCACCTCTATTGATAACATTACGCGAAGAAAACCAATTGGTTGAGGTTGTGGTTTCTTCAAGAAGAAGAATTGAAAAAGTTCAGGACGTGCCCATTGCAGTTTCTGTTATTACCGGAAAACAAGCGGAACAGGCAGGAGCTTTTAACGTAAATCGTATTAAAGAACTGGTGCCTTCTGTACAATTGTATTCTTCAAATCCAAGAAATACCGGAATTAACATCAGAAGTTTAGGTTCGCCTTTCGGACTAACAAATGACGGAATTGATCCTGGAGTTGGTTTTTATGTTGATGGTGTATATTATGCGCGTCCGGCAGCAACAACTTTAGATTTTATTGATGTTGAACAGATAGAAGTTTTACGCGGACCACAAGGTTCGCTATTTGGAAAAAATACAACTTCTGGAGCATTTAATATTACAACGCGTAAACCCAGTTTTACTTCTGGAGCCGATTTTGAAGTAAGTTACGGGAATTATAATTTCCTGCAGGCTAAAGCTTCTGTTACCGGTGCTTTAGGGAAAAAATTGGCCGGAAGAATTTCTTTCTCAGGTACACAAAGAGATGGTCTGATTGATAATGTAGTAACCGGAAGACCTACAAATACCCTAAACAATCAGGGTCTTAGAGGTCAATTGCTTTGGACTCCGACAGAAAATACAAATATTATACTTGCAGGTGATATTACAACACAGCGTCCGGATGGATATGCACAAGTAGTTGCAGGTGTCGCGCCAACGCAAAGAGCAGCGTACCGTCAATTTAATGCTATTATAGCTGATTTAAATTATCAGCTCCCAAGTTTAAATGCTTTTGATCGTAAAATAGATCATGATACACCTTGGCGTTCTAATCAGGATATGGGAGGAATTTCACTTAACATTGACACTAAAATTGGTGGAGGAACTTTAACTTCCACGACAGCCTGGCGTTTTTGGAACTGGGATCCGTCAAATGACAGGGATTTTACAGGATTACAGGTTTTGGCAAAATCTCAAAACCCTACAAGACAAACTCAAATTACACAAGAAGTTCGATATGCAGGACAGCTAAGTTCTAAAATTAGTGGGGTTGTGGGAGCGTTCTTCATCGATCAGACTTCGCAAACTGATGGTACAGAGGAATCCGGAAATGCACAATGGCGATTTGCACAAAGTTCTACAAGTTCACTTTGGAAAACTCCGGGTCTTTTTGAAGGATACGGAATCAAAACCGATGCAAACATCAGAGCTTCAAGTGCAGCAGTATTTGGACAATTAGACTGGGCAATTACAGAACGTTTCCACGTATTACCAGGGTTGAGATATAACTTTGACAAAAAAGATGCTCATTATTCCCGTACAACATACGGAGGTCTTCAAACAACAGATCCGGCTCTTTTGGCTTTAAAGAAATCCGTTTATTCTGATCAGGCATTTGATTCAAATACTGACAACACCGATTTTTCAGGAAACATCACGCTTACTTATAAGGCTTCAGATAAAATTAATGTTTACGGAACTTATGCTAAAAGTTACAAACCAGTTGGCGTAAATGTAGCCGGACTTCCAACAAATGCGGCAGGACAGCCATTAACTGAGCTTGCTGTTGTAAAACCAGAAAAAGTGAATCATTATGAAGTTGGTGTAAAAACATCTCCGTTTAAAAACTCCATTTTCAATTTAACGTTCTTTAATACCGAAATCAAAGATTTTCAGACCAACGTTCAGGCAGCTGAATTAGGCGTAAACCGCGGTTATTTAGCCAATGCAGATAAAGTACGTGTGAGAGGTGCCGAGCTGGACGCCAGCTTTGTTATTAGTTCTCACCTTACTATCAATGGTGCGGCAACATATACAGACGGCACATATGTAAAATTCACAAATGCACCACTTCCCCTGGAAGAAACAGGACAAACGATTGATGGAGTTCAGGTGGCTTTTAAAGATGTGTCAGGAACCGATCTTCCGGGGGTATCAAGATGGGCAGGTTCACTTGGCGGAGAGCTTTCAGACAGAGCTAAGTTTTTTGGAAATGCCGGAAAAATTTACTTTGCTGCTGATGGTTATGCACGTTCTGAATTTTCTTCAAGCCCTTCGGCTTCAAAATATTTGGTTGTTCAGGGTTACGCTATTTTCAACGCTCGTTTAGGTTTCCGCGCTTCGCAGGGATTATCTGTTCAGTTTTGGGGAAGAAACCTTTTAAATAAAGATTACTACGAGCAATTATTGCCTGCAGGTGGTAACACAGGTCAATACGCAGGAGTTATTGGTGATCAAAGGACTTACGGGGTTACACTTAAGTATTCATTGTAAGCGGTAGTTAGTTTAGTATTAAAAACGAGATGCATTTAAAAATGTATCTCGTTTTTATTTTATTCAAATCACAAAAAAAAAATTAAAACATATTTTTTAAGTGAAAACAATTGAGATCATTTGTATAAATTGGCAACCTGAATTTATATCGCTTGAAAAGATCTTTCATTTCTCTTATTGTTATATTCTGTGTTAGTCAGTTAATTACAGGACAAGGCCAAAGAAAAATCGACCAGCAGACTTTGACCTGGATCCGATATTATAATATAATTCCTTTAACTGAAAAATGGGCTATTCATTCTGAATTGGACAACAGAAATTTTGTAAATCCAATTCACGAGAATCTCTTCGTCATTCGCTCTCAGGCACGTTACAGAATCAATAAGATGATGGAAGCCGGCGCCGGTTTTGCTTACTTTAATGTAAATACTCAAAATCCGAAGGCAGATCCTGATTCTTCTGTACCTGAATATCGCGCACAGCAAGATTTGACCTTAATAAATGATGTTGCTAAAATTACCTTTCATAATCGTTTTCAAATTGAAGAACGCTTTATTCAAAAAACAGACATAAACGGACTTTTAAATGAATTCTCTTTTGCATTTCGATTTAGATATCGTTTACAATCTACCTTTACAATTTGGGAAAAAGAAAACCATAATATAAAAGGAACTGTTTCAGATGAAATTTTATTCAATCAGGGGAAAGACAATCGCAAAAATACTTTCGATCAAAATAGATTCTATTTTGCATTACGTTATAATTTTAACCCCAATATTGGTTTGGAATTAGGTTATTTGAAGAGCTTTCAGAGACGTTCCAGCGGCCTGGATTTTTACGATCGTGATATCATACGGTTTACATTCTATCATAGAATAAACCGAAACTTTAGAAATTAGAATGCTTAATTTAAGAAATTCTTTTAATTTATTTTGACTTACTTTTTTTATTTAAACTTTTAATGTCGGAAAGTTATCCTTAAATTCGTCTGATTTTAATCCTAAAACACTGACAATGAAAATCGTAAGGCGCATCTTATTTTTAATTCTATTTCAATTATCTTTTGTCCAGACTTCACAAGCGCAATTTGGCGGTTTAACCGATAAAATATTGGAGGCTGGAGCTTCTATGGCATCTAAAAAACTTGGGATTGATAAAATTTTAAAACAGCCGGCAGCCATTACAACTTCATTTGAAGATGTGAATATGGAAGGTTCAAAAATGCCTGACTTTTCAATAAGTGAAAAAGCGCAACCACTATATTTATTACCGAAAGCACCCGATGGTGGTTTTGTACTTTGTGCAGGTTTGTATGAAATGACCAGTAAAAGCTATTGCCTGCATGCCGGAACATTTGCCCCGTCTAAAGGAGATGGTTACATGTACGCGCCAGTTCTGGGTCCTAAAGAAGAAATTGTGACAGCAATTTTGAAAAGTGCAGAGCGTCATCCTGAAATTAGTCAGCATGATATCCAGATATTATTATGGACCATAATCGCGAGAACGAAATTTGCAGATTATAATGGAAATGTAAAACTAACAGCCATTGCATTGCTGACACCGATGCAGTTAACGCAACTTGAGGGTGGTGTATTGGGCGTGTTGCCAGGTAATTTAATGGAAAAAGCAAAAGATAAACTTCCTGATAATTTAAAGGCAATTTTTGAGGCCGAAAATAAAATTCGTCAACTGGTAGCTTCAGGAAATTATTCTTATGCAGAAATGGAACAATATGCCATAATAGCAGGAATTGCGCCTGCAAGAACCGATGTACCAAGTGGTATCTGGACGCTTCATCCCGATGGATATTATGTGCGATATTTCCCTTCGGGTTATTCTAAGACTCATGTTCAGGTATATGTTCCGAAACAATTAATGTTAACTCAAAATGGAAAGCGAATTATATTTGATGCTACAAATGATATTGCATGCCCTGCAAATGTTGGCTCTCAGAGATTAGCTCAAACAAACGAACCTCTGGAGCCGGATTATAGTATTAAATTGAAAACAATGTGTGTTGGAATAAAATAAACGATTATCCTCGCTGTCTCTTTCCTCCTTTTTCAGCTCCGGAAAAATTTCCAATTTTATACGCTAAAGAAAACATAACATAACGCTGTAAAACCGTATTTTCTTCATCCCGAATTGAGGTTGCAGATATAGTTCTTGTGGCACTAAGGTTTTGATTTAAAACATCGTAAACCTTAACTTTTGCGTAAAGTGTTTTGTTTAAAAAGCCATAAGACAAACTGGTATTCCAGAGGTAGAAATCTTTTTTAAATCCGTCAGAAATATTAGAATTATACGTATATCCAAAGTCATTTCCGAAAATTAAATTTGCCGGCCAGTACGTTGTAGTCTGCAAATTAATTCTGTGTACAACATTTGAAGTGGCATCTCTGGAATAATTCTCATATTTTGACTGATTGTAGGATAAATTATATGATGGTGCAATAGTCAAAACCTCTCCGTAATCGTAGGACATATATACCTTTGGAGTAATTCCGGTTGATTTTGCGTAGTATAATATATCATTAGTAAATCCTTTATCAAAGGAGTAATTCGCATTTAACCCTAAACCATAACGTAGTGTATGCGCATCGAATTTTACTGACTGACTCCAGTTTGCTCCAATAGAAGCATTGTAAACTCCTGAAATATTTACATAAGTGGTTTCTCTTGTCCCGTCATCTCTATAATTAGAAATCGATACGATATCATTGTTATAATAATCTCCTTTTAAATAAACGCTATAGCCTGAACGGGATCTGAAATCATAATTTCTGAAATTAAAGTTGATGCTGTTCTTTTCGACCGGATTTAAATCAGGATTTCCTACAATCGTATTTAACGGATTATTCAGATTCACAACCGGCATTAACTGAGTAGCAGAAGGCAATGCATTGGAATAATCATATTTAAATGATAAATTTTTAGATCGGCTGAATTTATATCTCAACAAAGCTGTTGCAAATGGTAAGGCATATTTTTTGTTTAAATCTGTAGCTACATCCTGGTATAAAGAATAGTTGTCAAAACTCACAATAGAGGTACGACTGTCCAGATTGATCGTAAATTTATTTTTCTGAAGCGTAATTCCAACCTTTGGCGTTACCGAATTTTGAGTTGAGCTCGTGTAATTACTAAATCTCGAACTATAATCTGTGTATTCTTGTGTATCGGCATTAAAATCGAATGTCTTTTGATCGTTACTCGTGCTTTTCCAATCCAAATCTGATCCAAATCTGATTCGTAGTGAATCTGTAATCGGTTCTGTATATTCTAAATCGACAGAATAAGAATCGCTGGTATTCTTCTTTAATGTTTTTTGATTTCTTAAATCATTTGGTTTTGCTCCTTCGTAAAAAATAGTTTCAGAAATATTGATTCCATCAGAATCATTATCTGTATTATTATTTGAGAAAACAAAACTTAAGTTTCGTGATTTACGTTCAAAAGCTTTGTTGAAGTTAATTGTATTTCCAAAATTAGTATTATTACCTTCAGAAAAAGAACTTGAAGCACTAGTATTAAGCAAATTGCCTTCTTCATCTTCTGTTTGGCTGGAAGAAATAGCACTACTATTAGTTCTGGACTGGTTTACTTTTGGGACAAAAACAATGCGTGTTTTGGGATCAATTCTGTATTCCAATTCAAAATTAGCATTATTCCCGGTACTTTCATTCCTGGTTTTAGAATCAGACTCCACAGTGTTATTTCCGGTTGGCAAAAAATTAAGCTCATTTACCTTACTCTCATTTTTATTCACTGTATTAGAAAAATTATAACTTCCCATGGCGAGAAGCTTCTCCGTCCAGTCGTCAGAATAATTTACCCCCACGAGATTCGATTGTGTAATTCCTTTTCCACTGCCAGAATTTGAATTTCCGCCTCCTCTTCCGCTGCTGTTCCTTCCTCCTCCCATATTATCAAAAACATCATCCATAGAAAAACCAGTTGAATTGATATTATTAGAAGAAGCAAGCAGACTTATTTTCTGCTTATTATTAAAATAATTCAAATTTATATTAGCTTCATAACGGTCATCAGTTCCGTAACCTCCCATTATTTTTCCAAAATAACCTTTGTTTTTCTTTTCATCTATTGTGATATTAATACTCGAAAAATCTGAAGTTGATTCCTGTTTAGAAAGCTCTTCTTTTTTGGTTTTAAAATCAGAAACCTGGATTTTTTTTATAATATCTGCCGGAAGATTTTTAATAGCTATCGCTCCGTCTTTATCAAAGAAAGTTTTTCCGTTCACCAGAACCTGGTTAACTTCGCGTCCATTTACGGTAATTTTCCCATCATTATCCACATCAAAACCGGGAAGCTGTTTTAATAATGTTTCTACATTAGAATCCGGTCGGACTTTATAAGAATTTGCATTAAACTCCAGAGTATCTTTTTTGATCGTTATCGGTGCCGCTTCTGTTTTAATGACAACATCGTTTAAGGCGTTTACATTTTCAATTAGATACAATTTGCCAAAATCCTTGCTTTCAGAAAGGTTTTTATATTCTTCATAATAAGTTTGATATCCCATGTAGTTCACTTTTAAGAACACAGGTCGGTCAAACTTTTTAATATTCATTCTAAATGCCCCGTTTTTGTCTGTGGTAGCATATTCAAGTACAGTCGAATCTTTAACGGTTGTAAAATAGACTGTAGCAAGTTCTAAAGGTAATTGTGTGTTTACATCTAAAACGGTTCCTTTAACTGTAATGTCGTTTTGTGCATTTGCTGCCAAAACAAAAAGAAAGAAAAATGATAAAAATGAAAATAATTTGGTCATAAAAAAATAGTTAGTTAGATGGTTAGACTACCGAAACCTTAAAAGGTTTAATTGTAGTTTTCACATTTATTCAAATATAATGCCAATAAAAAAATTAATGTGATAATTTCAGTGGTATTACCCATAAAAAAATCCCCTTTCCGGGGATTTAATATTTTATTTTTCTCTGATATAAATGTCGATTGGCACTCCTGCAAAATCCCAATTTTCTCTAATCTTATTTTCTAAATAACGCTTATATGGTTCCTTAACATATTGCGGCATATTGGCAAAAAATACAAACTGAGGAGTTGGTGTTGGCAATTGCATGCAATATTTAATTTTCACATATTTACCTTTTGTTGCCGGCGGCGGATAAGCTTCAATAACCTTCAACATATATTCATTAAATTTCGACGTCGCAATTCTTTGTTTTCTGTTTTCAAATACCTGAACCGTAGCTTCCAAAGCTTTCAACAAACGTTGTTTTGTTAAAGCCGAAACGAAAAGAATGGGCACATCTGTAAAAGGCATTAATTCCTTTTTAATTTTTTCTTCGTAATCTCTTGTAGACATGGTATCTTTTTCTACCAAATCCCATTTATTTACCAGAATTACAACACCTTTTCGGTTTTTTTCTGCCAGCCAGAAAATACTCTGATCCTGACCTTCAAATCCGCGTGTTGCATCGATTACTAATATACAAATATCTGCATGCTCAATTGCTCTTACGGAACGCATTACAGAATAAAATTCTAAATCTTCCTTAACTTTCGCTTTTCTGCGAATTCCCGCTGTATCTACAAGATTAAATTCGAAACCAAAACGGTCAAATTTGGTATCAATTGCGTCACGGGTTGTTCCTGCAATATCGGTAACTATATATCGGTCTTTACCAATAAGAGCATTGATAAAACTTGATTTTCCAGCATTTGGACGACCAACAACCGCAAAACGAGGCAAATCTTCCTTAACCTCAACTTCTGGTTTTTCCGGGAATGCTTCAATCAGGGCGTCTAATAAATCTCCGGTTCCGCTTCCGGAAATACTGGCAAAAGTAAAATATTCACCTAAACCCAGATTGTAAAACTCAACGGCATCTTTTTCACGCATAGCGTTATCCACCTTATTTACAGCCAGTAAAACCGGTTTTGTAACTTTGCGAAGTAATTTAGCAACGGTTTCATCCATTGGTGTAATGCCCTCTTCAACATCAACCACAAAAATAATAACATCGGCTTCGTCGATAGCGAGTTCTACCTGTTTACGGATTTCACCTTCAAAAACGTCATCAGATCCACGAACGTATCCTCCGGTATCAATAACAGAAAACTCTTTTCCGTTCCACTCGCTTTTACCATAGTTTCTATCACGGGTCACCCCAGATACAGAATCTACAATAGCTTCTCTTCTTTGTATCAGCCTATTAAAAAGGGTCGATTTCCCTACGTTAGGTCTTCCTACTATCGCAACAATGTTATTCATTTTTTTGAATTTTAGATTTTAGATCTCCGGTTTTAAATTTTTAGTTCCCTAAAAACCTAATCACTTGTGATCCAAAATGCTTATTTTAAATTTTTGCAAAGGTAGTTAAAAAAGTGACTAAGTCACTAAGTTTCTTAGTACCTGAGATTTTTGTTGTTTTTTGTTTCTGGTTTCAAGTTTCACGTTCAATTCAAACTTGAAACCTGAAACCTGATCCCTAAGTTTCGGGAGAAACAATTTAAACTATTGATTATATCCGAATCGTTTTAGCATATTAGCATTACTTCTCCAGTTCTTGTTTACTTTGACATACAGTTCAATGTGAATTTGTTTTCCGAAGAACTTTTCTAAATCGGCACGCGCATCGGTACCTACTTTTTTCAAAGCCGCACCTTTATGTCCGATTATAATTCCCTTTTGTGTCTCACGTTCTACCATAATAACCGAACGAATTCTGATGATTTTCTCATCTTCAAAAAACTCTTCCGTTACAATCTCCACTGCGTATGGGATCTCTTTGCTGTAATTCAGCAAAATTTTCTCGCGAATGGTTTCATTTACAAAGAAACGCTCCGGTCTATCAGTCAATTGATCTTTTGGATAATAAGCTGGAGATTCTGGCAATAATTCGATAATCCTTCCAAAAACTTCCGGAACATTAAAATTCTGTAAAGCTGAAATTGGAAAAATTTCTGCATTTGGCACTTTTTCTTTCCAAAATGATACCTGTTCTTCCAATTGCTCCTGATGCGAATTGTCGATTTTATTTAATAATAATAAAACGGGAATTTTAGCATGAATGATTTTATTAAAGAAAGCTTCATCTTTTAGATCCTGCTCTCCTATTTCGACCATATAAATTAAAATATCAGCATCTTCAAAGGCAGATTTTACGAAATTCATCATCGATTCCTGCATCTCATACGCCGGCTTGATGATTCCGGGAGTATCCGACAAAACCAATTGAAAGTCCTCTCCGTTTACAATTCCTAAAATCCTGTGACGCGTAGTTTGTGCTTTTGAGGTGATAATCGACAAACGTTCTCCAACGAAGGCGTTCATCAAGGTTGATTTTCCAACATTTGGATTTCCGATAATATTTACGAAACCTGCTTTATGTGACATTTTGAGTATAATTTATTTTGCAAAGGTAGTCATATCAAGTTAATACAGAAAATAAAACATTTTTTAATATTTTCATTGTTTTTCTCAAAAAACGGCGTATCTTTGCACCCGAAACATCGCGGGATAGAGCAGTAGGCAGCTCGTCGGGCTCATAACCCGAAGGTCACAGGTTCGAGTCCTGTTCCCGCTACAACGATAAAAAAGCTTCAGAGAAATCTGGAGCTTTTCTTTTTTGTTTATATTTTCTTTTATTCTCTTTGCGGGCACAGATTATAAATCTGCGCTATCGTTGCGGAGATATATCTAAGCGAACGGGGAAGTCTGAAGCTTTTTTTATTTACACTAAAATTTTGATTTAGATTGCGGGTACGAAGTCAGAAACATTCGCGTAGCGTCCACACTTCAAAGAGCAAAGGACATTCGCACAGCGTACATACTTCAAAGAGCCTGGAGGTTTATTAGTTAGTTACATCCAAAATTAATTGTTTTTTTTTGAATATTCTCTATAAGCCTGTTTAGCAATCGAATCCAATTGTCTGCTGGAAAAATAACATAAGCAGTTTTCTAAAATATGTTTTTTATCCCTATCATCTGAATAATACTCATTGACAGGAATATTATTATCTGCTATTTTTTAACTGTCGCCATCAAAGGATATCTGACATCAAATATTACAGTACAAATATTGTCTGGCACATTTTAAACCAATAGTAAATACATTTCAAAAATTGTTTCGACATGTACAACATAGCTTTTTACAAAGTTCTGCACAAATCAAATATATTTGTATTAATAATTTAAAATATATAAAAACATGAAATTTAAAAAAATACCCAAAAAAGATACAAATTTTAATTTAGAAAAATTTGGAAATCGCTAAATTAAAAAACTTACGAGTGATTATTGGTGGTGGAGATGATACAAAAGATGACCCTATTGACACAAATCATCAAAAAGGAGATTCTTCTGATAAGTGTAAGCCGCCACAGCCATAAAAAAACAGCTATCATTAATAAGAAATTGCCTCTTTAATTTATCAAGACTAATAAAATGAAATTACGTTTCTTTCTCTTACTCGCCTCTCTTATAATGTTTGTTCAATGTAATTCAATAAAACATCAAAAGGTTAATGATTTTAAATCAGTGACCGGAAAAAAAAGTTATACGGGTGAGGAAATAAAATCCTGGCATCAAAAAGATTTCGCATTTGATACTATCCCTGGCATTTCATTAGAAAAATGGTATTCAAAGAATAAAAAGAAACCTAAAAATAAAAATATCATCGTAGCTGTTGTTGATACTCAAATTGATAAAAATCACGAAGATTTAAAAGGACAACTTTGGATAAATACAAAAGAAATACCAAACAATGTAATCGATGATGACCAAAACGGCTACATAGATGATATTAATGGCTGGAGTTTTACGGGGACAAAAAGTGGCAGCTATGTTGTTTGGAACAGGTATGAATATGTTCGAATAGTTCAGTACTGGGGTAAATTGTTTGAAAACAAAACCGAATCTCAAATTAATGAGAAAGATTTGTGGAAATTTAAAGAGTATCAAAGGGCTTTAAAAACTTTTGAAGAGAAAACTAAATATTATGGAAACTGGTATAAATCTTTAAAACACGATGTAGCAATTTATCCTTTAGTTAAAGACACTTTAAAATACTTTTTCCCTAAAGAAGATTACACGTATAAACAATTAGATAGTCTTTATAAAAAATACAAAATTAACGATAAAAGATATAGACAAAGACGTGATGATAACGATAAAGATTTAGGGGCTCTAATTTCGTATATGATGAGCAATTTAGAAGTTGGTGAAAACTCTTTTAAGGAATTAAAAGATAAAGAAACCCAACTTGATTCAGTACTCAACAAAAACTTAAATATAAACTATAACGAACGACTGTCGATTGGTGACAATCCTAATATTCTGGAAAAAGGTTATGGTAACAACAAAATTAGTAATACTATAGAGGGAGTACGAACTATTCAGGATCACAATACAATGGTGTCGGGAATTCTTGCCGCAAACCGAAACAATAACATTGGAATAAAAGGTATAGCAAATATAATAATCATGCCTTTAAATATCTCTCCTTCAGGGGACGAACATGATAAAGATATTGCAATGGCAGTGCGTTATGCAGTTGATAATGGTGCTAAAATAATTAATATGTCATTTGGAAAAGAATTTTCTATGCATAAAGACTGGGTATCAGATGCTTTTAAATATGCCGAAGAACATAATGTTCTTTTAGTGCATAGTGCCGGAAACGACGGGGAAGATTTAGATAAAACAATTCACTATCCTAATGATCAAAACTATGACGGTATCAGAGGAATTTGCAATAATTTTATTAATGTTGGCTCAATTAATAAAAATTTTGGAGAAAAATTTGTTTCAGATTATTCTAATTATGGGAAACAAAATGTAGACTTATTTGCTCCAGGGGAAGATATTTATACAACTGGTTCTGGAAACATCTACAAAACAGATTCTGGAACTTCATTTTCGGTACCAATGGTATGCGGTACAGCTGCTTTAATATGGTCATATTATCCTAATCTTACCGCAAAAGAAGTCAAAGAAATCATTATGGATTCAGGGATTGCTTATTCTGGAAACGTAATCTTACCAGGTACTGAAGACAAAAAAGTCGCGTTTTCAGAATTATCCAAATCAGGAAAAGTACTAAATGTCTACAATGCTATGCAATTAGCTAAAAAAGTGAGCAAAAAGAAGAAATGAAACCAAAGTTTAAAATTTCTTTCTTTTTCAAAATATATACTGAGAACCCCCGCTATTTCCCATTCCTTTTTATTTGGATCTTCTCAAAAATTATAATTGTGAAAAGGCAATTTCTATTTACAAAAATATAATAGTAAAGAAGCATTAAATCTAGCATCACCGGAACTGGTAAATGAGCTTAACAAATGGGAAATTTCTAAACCTGATTCTTTTATGAAAAAAAAAAAAATCAGCTTTAGAATTTACCTTACTTCGATATATTGCAAGAATGTCGTCAAGGTGCACACCTTTTGGCCTTTTTGCAGGATGCTCGGTCGGGAAAATAGAGGTTGAAAGCAATATAATATTAGATTTACCTGAAAAAACACAAAAGATTTACCCAGTTTGATATGCAGTTCTGGATAGCAAGAGAATTCATCAAAAAACTTATTGAAAGTTGATAGCTCTTCTGGCTTATATCCGCCGCGGCGGACAAATGTTCGAGTCCTGTTCCTGCTACTGAGTAAAGCTTCAGAGAAATCTGGAGCTTTTTTTATTATATGATTTATAAGCAAAGCTATTAGTATTTTATTAGGTAAGTATTTGTCATGAAAAATTGAACAATTTTATAGACATGCGCACCTTTTAATTTAATGTCTTTACGAAGAAGAAGTAACCTGTCTGCACTCTACTTGTATAGCTTTAATTTTCTGTGCTTTTTTTCCTGTCAATAGTTACACTAAAAGCCAATGTTGCCAGTTTTTGGTGAATAAAGCAACTTCAGATCGAGATAATATTTATCAAATTCTTTTTTTGAAATGGCTTCTATATTTAATAACCACTTTAAATCATTCGCCTGCATTTCATATTTCAAATTCTTATCAAAACTTAGATAATTTTCAACTAGATAATTATCCCGTTCATTGAATAATTTAATTATAAAATCATCAACAACTTTTTCATTTGGTATATTCTTAAATAAGTAAATGTATCCCGCCATTTTGAGTTTTGATTTTCCATGAATTCTCATTCATGAGTAAATATACACCAAGCATAACAACTGCCATAAAAGTAAAAACGATCCACATGTTTGGATCTGCATCTTTATCATTTCTAAAAACAAACGAAAGCCCCGCCATTCCGAAAAATAAAAATGAAATCAACATCAAAACAGGGTTGGTACTTTTGTATGTCATCTTTTCCTTTACTAAATTCTCAAATGCAATTGCTCCTTCGCTTTCTCCACCAATATAAGAGGTCTTGTAAATTAATTTATTATTTAAAATATTGTATTCTCGTTTTGTAAACAACCTTCTTTGTTTTATCGTATACATCTTTACTTATTCTTAACATTAATGAAATATATTATCAAATATATTCTTTTTCTTTAATTTTCAATAAAACCAATGAAGTAATGGATGTTTATTATTCAAAATCATTATACGATATAGAATGTGATCTCTATATCTAAAGCCTTTAAAGTTTAGAAAACCTCAAAACCGCACACTAATGTGTAACAGTAATGAGGCCCGCTAAAAACTATATGGTAGTAGATTCAAATTGTTTAAGATCTCTTGTGTTTTTTTGCACAGCGAGAGCAGAAAACAGTCCTAATACAAACGACATTCCGAAAAATCCTTTTTCACTTAGTAACAAATTGGCGTTCCAAAGACCAATTATTAAGAATACTATCGACGCAATGGTACTAAACCAGCTTATACTGTAATACAAATCGGTTACCGGTATACCTTCGAGTCTGTCTCTCACGCTTTTTTGTACAGATATTACAGAGAATAGCCCAAAAAGAAGAACGGTGAAATAATATCCTTTTTCGTTGTACGCCATAGCCGAATTGTAAAGACCAATACAATAGGAAGTCATCCCTATAAGTAACGTCATCCAGGATGCACCGATGAAAGCAGCACTTGGCTTTAAAGGCGACCCATTATTTAATTTTGCATTTTTTGATTCTGAATTGTTGTTTAATTCATTTGATTTTAGCGGTTCCATAATTTTATGTTTTATAATTATGAAGCAAATGTCTGAATGAAGCCCGACTTTTGAAAATCAATTTATTTAAAAAACTGATGATATAAAAATACATTTTCATTACATTTATGTCCTCAAATATCAACCTTATGAATGCACTTCAGGAAATAGCTAATATGATGAATGATACAGATAAAAAGGCATTCATAACTTATCTATCTAAAAAAAACAAGCGCAAAGACACCAGTAATATTGAATTGTTTAATTCTTTAAAAACTGATGATATAAAAATAAAAAATGAATCTTTAAAAGATAAAAAAAGTGCTGATGCCTACCACGCTCTCCGAAAACGACTCTATGACAACATGATTGATTTCATGGCTAAGAGAAGTTTTGAAAATGACACTTCAGAGGAAAATAAAATACTTCGCCTCATTGTGGTAAGTCGTTTATTTTTTGAATATAAAATGGCAAAAACTGCCTTTAAGTGTCTTGCAAAGGCTGAAGAAATTGCATTAAGCATCGAACAGTTTAGTCTTTTAAATGAAATTTACATGATTCAGATACAATTTGCACATTTTAATTTGTCTGAGCCAATTGAAAATATAATAGAGAAATTTAAAGCAAATAAAAAACTGCTGGAATACGAAGAACAGCTTAATTTAGGATATGCCGTATTGCGCCGCGAACTTGCCGCGATCTACCACGAAAGCCGAATAGTAGATTTTCAGGAGCTACTAAAAAATACTGTTGAGACACATGGAATATCATTAAAAAAAGGCCTGACTTTTAAATCTTTATATCAAATCCTATTCATTGCAAATGAATACGCCGCATTAAATAATAACTATTCTCTTATACAGCCTTTTGTAGTTCAAAGTTATCGGTTCATCAGTAAAAAAACAGATACGACAGACAGACATCTCTATTATCATATCTACATTTTGTATTTTATCGCTAATTTCTATTTTAGAAATGGTCGTTTTAAAGATTCTTTAAATTATCTCCATTTAATGTTTAAGGAGCTTCAGAAACAATCGGGTAAATATTATCAACGTTTTTGCTTTAGATATTATCTCTTATTGGCTTTTAATGAAAATTACATTGGCCATCCTGAAAAAGCAATCGAAATTGCCGGAAAGGCACTTTCTTCTAATAAAAAAACAGATGTTAATGACAGTAATGACATTAGGCTTATGCTAATTGTTTTTTACATACAGCAAAATGCCGGACGAAAAGCTGCAAAAGAAATGGCAAAATTAAACCATACCGAAAGCTGGTACGAAAAAAAAATGGGAATGGACTGGACTATAAAAAAATGTCTGGTCGAAATCCTGCTGCATGCACAACAGGAAAACACAGAGCTGGCATTATCCCGGATAAAGAGTTTTAAAAGACGTTATAAAAAATACCTCTTAATGGTAAACGAAGAACGTGTCCTATCCTATCTTTTATATGTTGAGCACTATATTATGAAACCCGAAATTGTACAGACAGATAAATTTCAAAAAACGATAGAAGATTTTATAATAACATCACAAGATGGTCCGAAAGATATTATCATTATGAGTTTCCTGTCCTGGCTGCTGGCCAAAGTCAGAAGAAAAACCATTTACGAAACCACACTAAGCCTACTTTCCTCCTATTTCCCCGTTACAAATTCTATATAAAACGAAAAGAAGATTAATTTTTTAAGCAGATTTATCTTAAATCCTGTAATAAGATGAATTTATAAATTACAGTGCATCAGCTTTTTTAAAAATAACATCAAAAAAAAGTAAAAATCTTTTTGGATTTTTAAAATATATTCCCTTGTTTTGCACCCGCATTAGAGAAATGGCCCGTTCGTCTATCGGTTAGGACGCATGGTTTTCATCCATGTAAGAGCGGTTCGATTCCGCTACGGGCTACTAAGAATAAGCTTCAGAGAAATCTGAAGCTTTTTTTGTTTATTTAAAATATAAATAAGCACTTCTTCGATTTCTTAGTATCGAAAATGAGAGTAATCGCTGATTTTTTTTATAAATTTGCGCGGTTGTAAATTATCTTCGCAATATTATGGGCAATTAAGAGTCCGTTTTTACATTATATTCAAAATATATTAATACCACAATTAAATCTAATGATTAAAAAAAACAAACCCCTATTTTTATTTTTTATTCTTTTAAATTTATTTTTAACCTTTAATTCTTTTTCTCAAAAAAGCATTTATGCAGGAATCGAAATTGGACGAAGAGCGATAAAAGTTTCTGTTATTGATGTTAGCAATATCAAAAAAGCCGATTATAAAATTCTTTCTTTCTGGACAGAGCGAATTCCTTTTGCAGATCACATTGCCGCTAAAGGCGAATTGACTCCGGAGGACATCAACAAAACCAGCAATATTGTTGTCGAACAATTGAAGAGAATTAAGGCAGAAAACAAAATTCTTGAAGAAAACATTTTTCTTGTTGCTGCTCCAGTCTTTGCATCTGCACGTAATATCGACGCGTTAAAAAACAAAATTGCTACTTTGACAAGTAAAGAACTTGAAATTTTGGAGGTTAACGAAGAACCAAAAACTTTAGTTAAAGGTGCAATTCCGCCAGTTGATTATTCGAATGCTTTCTTACTTGATATTGGCGCTCAAACTACAAGAGGAGGTTATATTGACGAACTTAAAGACGATAAATTAGAATTCATTCCTTTAGAACTTGATTTTGGCACCATGACACTGACAGACGCTGTTAAGAAGACGGTTGCTAATCCGAATCAGGCAAATGATATGTCTACGTATCAGGAAAAATCTTTTGATTACACCAGCGTCCTTCGTAAGGAAATTAAAAAGATGCTCGATGCGAATCCTCTTTTATTAAAGAAAGAAAAAATGTACTTATCCGGAGGTGCTGTCTGGGCGTTTTCGACTCTTTATTATAATGAAGATGTTAAACAACACTATATTCCATTAACTCTGGAAGATGTAATTAATTACGATGCAATCTTAAAAAATAATTTCAGTAAATTTAGCAATCTTGGTAAAACGAATAAAGAAGCTGCAAGGGTTTTAAGCACTTACGATCAGCAATATTTGATCTCTGCGAATAATATACTTGTTGCGTGTCTGGAAAGTATTCCAAATTTAGCTGCCAAGAAAATATACTTTGTAAAAGAGGGACAGGTAATCTGGTTGATTTCTTACATTGCAGATCGTTCTAAAAAAGTAAATACCAATTTTTAATTTGTTTTTTACAACCTCATCAAAGCTTCAGAGAAATCTGGAGCTTTTTTATTTTATAAAGATTAATCAAAGAATTTAAAGTAATCGAATAAAAAGCTGCTATTAAGCTGCTTTTTTAATTTCTTTACTTTTCTTTTCTAATAACTGAAGGTGGTTTTCGGCACACAAAATCTCTTCGCTCACGCCATTCTTTTGTACTTTAATCAAATAATGAAAGTCGATGCTTTTTGAAGCACACTTTATCATTAACCCCTTTTTAAAATCCATTTTTCTTTCAAGTATGGTTGCCTTATAAGATCTCCCACTCAAAGTTGTGTAGGATACATTTTGTCCTTTTACAAATTTCATTGTTTTAGCTTTTTTGTTTTTTAATATTCGCTAATACTATTTAATCGTAAAACCAATATTTAGGGGGTTAATTAGTTTTTTGATTTTGGCGAATGTATAAAGATTCAGCATTTCGCGACCCCGTATTTATACCTGTTTTCACTTCTTAAAAAGTTAAAATTTAAGTATATAAGATTTTTCGCCCGAAAAAATTGATACAATTTAGAACAGTGCTTTTCAGGATCCTTCTACTTCCTATTTGTAATTTTGAGAATTGAATTTTCTTCCAAAACAAATAAAAAAGAGCAAAATGGTACACGAGAGAGTAATGGAAAAATTGGCAATTCTGGCAGATGCGGCGAAATATGATGTTTCCTGTTCGTCGGGTCAAAGTAACAGAAAAAATAAAAATAAAGGTCTTGGAGATGCTGCAGCAAACGGAATTTGTCATTCGTACACAGAAGACGGCCGTTGTGTTTCTCTTTTAAAAATACTGCTAACCAATCATTGTATTTTTGACTGTGCGTATTGTGTCAGCAGAAAAAGTAATGACATCAAACGTGCTGCTTTTACCGTTCAGGAAGTTGTAGATCTTACGATTGGTTTCTACAGAAGAAATTATATTGAAGGACTGTTTTTAAGCTCTGGTATTTTTGACAATGCAGATTACACCATGGAACGTCTGGTGCGTATTGCAAAAAAATTGAGACTTGAGGAAAATTTTAATGGTTATATACATCTAAAAGCAATTCCAGGCGCAAGCGACGAATTACTAAGAGAAGCCGGTCTGTATTCCGATCGTCTGAGTGTAAATGTAGAAATGCCAACAGAAAAAAGCCTGAAATTACTTGCTCCGGATAAAAATCATCTGGATGTAATTAAACCAATGGAATATCTTAAAAACGAGATTGTCGGTTATAAGGAAGAAAAAAAGCTTAATTATAAAGCTCCGGTTTTTGCTCCTGCGGGTCAAAGTACACAAATGGTTATTGGCGCTACACAAGAAAATGACATGGAAATTCTGGGCATGGCCAACTATTTTTATTCGCAAATGAACATGCGTCGTGTCTATTATTCCGGATATGTGCCAATAAGTTATGACAACAGACTTCCTGCAATTGGAACTCCGGTTCCTATGATTCGGGAAAACCGTTTGTATCAGGCAGACTGGTTAATTCGTTATTACGGCTTTAATGTAAACGAAATTGTAGGCTTCGATCAGCCAAATCTCGATCTTGATATCGATCCAAAATTGGGCTGGGCATTGCGTAACCTCAATCAATTTCCGGTTGACATTAACATTGCAGATCTCGAACTAATACAACGCATTCCCGGAATTGGATTTTTGGGTGCTAAAAAAATTGTTGCCGCCAGAAAATTTAAAAGGCTGCAACCCGAAGATTTACAAAAATTAGGCATCGCTTACAGTCGTTCCAAATATTTTCTGGCCTTTGCCTCGCCTTTTTACATGCAGAAAGATTTGACACCCATGCAGATTAAAGATCATATTCTGAATTCTCAAAAGAGTAAATACCAAAATGATTTTTCGAACCAACTTGCATTATTTTAAAAATGACACAAGTAATTTACGACAGCACTTTTGAAGGCTGGCTTACAGCTGTTTTCGAAATCTACGAATACAAACTTTCAGATGTTGTTTTTGCGAAAGAAGAAACTTCAAATGCACTGCTTTTTTCGAATACACATTTTGTGGAAACAGATAGCGTAAAAGCAAAACGCGTTTTGGACGGCCTTAGACAAAGACTAACCAGAATGGGTCTTGGCAATCTTTACAATGCTTTTTTTTCGGAAACAGATCAAATTGAAGAACTTATGTTCCAATTTGTTCAGTATGCTTTTTCAAGTCCGATAAATATAGAACAGGATTTGAGCCGTCATGAAGTTCTGAGCATTAGAAAAGCATCCCATCTTACAGGGAGAGAAAGTCATCGAATGAAAGCTTTTGTTCGTTTTAAACTTACAACTGATAACCTATATTATGCAATTGTTGAGCCCGATTGCAATGTTTTGCCGCTTATAGAAAAGCATTTTAAAAACCGGTACGCCGATCAGCGCTGGCTTATTTATGACTCTAAACGTAAATATGGTATTTATTACGATCTTGAAAATGTTTCTACCGTACAGATACAATTCGACTCTGCTGCTGTTACCGGAAATTCGTTGGCAGAAATAAATGACGATGGTGAAGAATTTTTCCAGCATTTATGGAAAAACTACTTCACCAACGTTAATATCGAATCCCGAAAAAACACTAAACTTCACATCAAACACATGCCAAAAAGATATTGGAAAAATTTGACTGAAAAGATTCCGGATTAAAAAAATAGAAAATGTTTTTTATTTACTCTTTTTAAGCGCTTCCAGTAATTCTGCCAAATCGACTACACCATAAGTAGAGCAGTAATCTGAAACTGCATACGGAAGAATTAAACTATTGTTATGAATAATGGCACCACAAGAATAAACGACATTGGGTACATAACCTTCACGCTCATCTTCGAGTGGCGAAAGCAAAGGCTCTGTTAGTCGTCCAATTTCTTTTGACGGATCATCAAGATCAAATAATGAAGCCCCAATACAATAGCGTCTCATTGTTCCTACCCCGTGAGTGATTACAAGCCATCCTTCTTCTGTCCAGAGTGGTGAACCGCAATTTCCGATTTGTGTAAATTCCCAGGTATAACGCGGCTCCTGCAATAAAACTGGCGTATTCCATTGTGTTACCCTGTCAGAATACATAATATAGTTGTTAACGCCATCAATTCGCGCCAGCATCGCATATTTTCCTTTTATCTTTCTTGGAAATAAAGCCAGGTTTTTATTTTGAGCTCCTTCGCCATGAAGCGGCATCACTCTAAAACTATAGAAATCTTCGGTAGAAATTAATTTTGGCAAAATAGTATGTCCGTTATAAGCTGTATAAGTCGCCATAACACGAACAGAATTATCATCATCTGTAAAACGCACAAAACGGGCGTCTTCTATACCACGGCTTTCAGAATCTGAGATCGGAAAAATTACACGTTCTGTAATATCAGAGTCATGTTTAAACTGCAAATCATAAAAAGAATTGGCCAGCCATAATATTTCCTGCAGCGCCATTTTTCTTTCTCCGCGAATCTCTGGATCCTTTAAGGACTCAACCAACATATTTTTTAAAACAGCAAACTCAAATTCTTCCGGAAGATCCTGCATAATCTGAGCAATATATTTGTCTGTTGTATGCATTTCATACAATTTCTTCAGAAATCGTTCCTTATTAAATAAGGTTTTATGCTCAATTTCTGCTTTATCAATATGATTTCCAATTTTCATTATATGCAAATCATTGTTGCGATCCAGGATTCCTCTTCTAAAAACAATTGACGAAATATGTCCTTCCCCAGTTGCGCGAAACGAAATAACAACACGCTTCTCTCCTATTTCCAATCCGGTCTGATCAAAATCTTCTACAATTGACGGATTAAAAATTGCTGCCGATTCGATTGCATATTCCATTGTACAATAGGAACCAATTAGCATTTTACGATCGAGAGACATGGCTTCAAAATCAATCTGCATATCTTCTATTATAGGTCTGATTTTTTCGCAGTGTCTAAAAAATACTGCCGAAATATTTCGATGTCTTCTTGCAAATTCACGAAGCGTTTGTTCTAATGTTTGCGTGACTTGTTTTTCGTCCAGCATCATAATCCGAATCACCATTTGTTTGGTTCTTTCGACGCCGTTCATAAAATAACGGGCAACAACTCTTCTTGAATCCGGGGCAAATTTTATATTTTTTCGTACTACTGATACTCGCATGATTGTTTTTTTTATAATAATAACGATTGGTAAAAAGTTTATTTCACAACAAGTTAATAATTTTTGTTAAAGAAAAAAATTTAATTTTCTATTAAAACTCAGAATTGTCCATAAAACACGCCGTATTTATATTATCAATTGGTTCAAAAGTTTTTCCTATTTTCGTCTGCGCACCAGAACTAAAATCCATGAAAAATAAAGTCAAATTATTGCGGGAAGAAAAAAATATGACTCAAAATGAACTTGCAGAAAAATCCGGTCTTTCATTACGAACTATCCAGAGAATTGAGGCAGGAAATATTCTTAAAGGTCATACCCTGAAAACAATTGCGAAAACTTTAGAAACTGATTCTGAAAATCTCATTTTCACGAATGAAAATCCGGAAATTGAAAGAGCAAAATTAATTAATCTCTCTGCGTTGTCCGGATTAATAGTTCCCTTTGGCAGCATCATTCTGCCTCTCCTATTGACCTATAAAACCAAAGATCACCTCAACAAAGAAATAGGAAAACAAATTGTAAGTGTTCAGATTATTTTGAGTCTCTTACTTTCTGTTATAATGATAATTTGTCCTTTTGTTCAAAAGATCTTTTCAGTAAAAGTTCCGCTCTTTATTTTTCCATTAATTACAATTCTCAGCTTAAAATTACTCATTGTAATTGTAAACGGGATTAGTTTAAACAAAAAACAAGAATTAGCTATAAAGCTGAAAACCAATATCTTATAAAAACAGACATAAAAGTGTCGTAAAACTGTCGTATTATTTTTGCCAGAAAATTGGAAACGAAACCCGAATCTTGCAGAAAAAACTAACCCATGAAATTATTTAAGAAAATTACACTTGTTATTTTAACTGTTTTCGTTTTATCTTCTCTGGGAGGATATATTTATTTTCAACAGAAATTTACACCGCCCGATAATTATCTGAATGTTTCGGGAACGGCAGAGAACATTCCTGTAAAGTGGATTTCTGAAAATGAAAATCCGTATTTTGCTTTGCTTTTACCCGTAAAAATTAGCGGATTAGACCAAACTTTTTACATGCAGCTTGATTCGGGATCTCCCATAACGGTCTTTTATAAAAATTCACTGGAATCTATTTCTGAAAAATTTCGGAATCAAAGTGAAAAAAATCAATTTTCAACCGCTTTTAAAGTCGGGAATATGAATGTGGCTTCTACTACTTTTGAAGTACTCAATTATGGAAAGAAAATCGATTTAAAAAATCCGGATGCAGTACGTATAATCGGAACAATCGGAACAGATTTATTAGAAAAAAGAATTACAGTTTTAGACTTTAAAAACAACCTTTGTTCGTTCACAGAAACTATGAATGAAAAAAGTTTTTCGGATTTTGAATTTAAAAAACGTAAAATCTTAATCCCGGCAAATCTGGAAAATAAGAACTTAAAGTTACTTTACGACTCCGGCGCCAGCGGTTACGAATTAATTACCACAAAAGAAATCTGGCAGCAATACCGAACAAAAAACAGTAAGGTAAAAATTGAAAAAGGAAATTCATGGGGCAATGTATTGAGTGTTTATTCCGCTGCAGCGAAAAAGAAAATAAAATTTAATACCTTAATAATGGATCTTTCTGAAGTTACTTATATCGAAGGAACATCAGATTTGCAAAAATTCCTGATGAAACGTTCCGGAATGCAGGGAATGATTGGAAATAAGCTTTTCTTAAATCACAAACTAATTCTGGATTGTAAAAACGAGAAATTCAGGTTAGAATAAAGTAAATATATGCAATAAGAGCGTTTTTAAGAATGAAAATCAATAATGCTTTTGACGTTTTCAATAAAAGTTTCGGTGTCTTTTATTTCATATTTAATCAAATGATGGTAACTGGATAAATCATAATGTTCCAACATGTCTTTTTTCAGGTATTTAATCATGGATTCCAGACTTCGCGTATCATTATGACCAGATTTTTTTAATTCGCGTTGTTTGCTTTCAAGATAATTTAAAGTCTCTTGCAACTTTTGAAGATTTAATTTTCCCACTTTAATTTTTTAAAATTCAAAAAAAACAATAGCCAGAAATGCGGTAAGATTCAGTTGGCTCCAAAAACTACATATCAATTTTGAATTTACCTCATTCCCGACCATCGTTACTGACACTTACGATCAATTTGACCATTTGGATTGTGGATCATGAATTATTTTTTAAAGAACTTTAAAAAATAAATGTACATAATTGATTATTAGTCACTTAAACATTAAAATCTAAAAAAAACACTATAGATTTAAGAAAATACAAAAATGAATGAATTCGATTATTAAGGAAATTAAATTTATAAAAATGCAACTTTCAGAACATCAAAAGGTTACCTCAATCAATTAAAAATTGTGAATATCTATTTCAGGATTTAACTATTTATTTTTGAGTAAAATTTATCTTTGACATCCTTAAAATTTAAAAAGAGATGAGCGTAGTTTGGTACGAATGCAAAGTAAAATATAGAAAAACAGATGAAACCGGAGGACAAAAAGTTTTAACCGAGCCGTATTTGGTTGACGCTTTGTCTTACACAGAAGCCGAGAAAAGAATTAATGAAGAAATGGCGGCTTACATTAGCGAAGAATTTAAAATTACCGCTATCAAAGTGGCCAATTATGCTGAAATTCACCCGTTTGAAAATGCAGACAGATGGTTTAAATCTAAAATTACCCTGATCGCTTACGATGAAGAAAGTGGAAAGGAAAGAAAAACGAGTATGTATATGCTTGTGCAGGCAAATGACGTGCGTGAAGCTTATGACAATACCATTCATATCATGAAAAATACGATGGGCGAATATTCGATTCCGGCTATTACGGAAACGCCAATTATGGATGTTTTTCCTTATTTCAGCGGTGAAGAAGGTGAAACAGAAATGTTGGAGAGATTCAATACTCTAAAAGCTTCCAAACCTGAAAAAGTGGAAGAAATTATCGATCACATGGAATTTGAAACGGCTTTGGAAGAATAAATTTTTCTAAACCTACAAAAACACTAAGCTTCAGAATGTTCTGGAGCTTTTTTTATTTTAGTACAATTCAGCTGTATAAGTATAATGTAAATTAATAATATATTAGCGCTATATTATAATTTCCAGACCAAAACAAAACCAATGACCAAAAACAACCTAATTCTCTTCGGATTTATAATTCTGAAATTTATTCTGCAATATATTTTAATTAGTCCCCAATACGATTTACATCGGGACGAATATCTGCATTTAGATCAGGCCGGGCATCTTGCCTGGGGCTATTTGTCTGTACCGCCGGTTACTTCCTGGATTTCGTATATTATAATGCTGCTCGGCAATTCCGTTTTTTGGATTAGGTTCTTTCCTGCCCTTTTCGGTGCGCTCACCTTATTATTTGTCTGGAAAACTATTGAAATTTTAAAAGGAAATCTTTACGCGTTGATTTTGGGTGCAACCGGAATTTTATTTTCCTGCCTCTTGCGGATCAATATGCTTTATCAGCCCAATTCTCTCGACATTTTATGCTGGACGGCATTTTATTATATCATCATTCAATATCTCGGTTCGGCAAAAACAAAGTGGCTTTATTTGGGAGCTATTATTTTTGCTTTCGGCTTTCTGAATAAATACAATATTCTATTTTTATTGCTCGGACTAATTCCTGCAATTTTATTTTCTACTAAGCGTAAAATACTCGCCCGCAAAGAAGTTTATTTTGCCTTGGTTTTAGGTCTAATTCTCATCCTTCCTAATCTCTTGTGGCAGTATAACAATCATTTTCCAATTGTGCATCACATGAAAGAATTGTCGAAAACGCAGCTTGTCAATGTCGATCTCACTGGATTTTTAAAGGAACAGATTCTCTTTTTTATTGGATCATTACTTGTTATTTTGTCTGGTCTTTATGCTTTATTATTTTATAAACCATTTAAAGAATATACACTTTTCTTCGGTACTTTTATTTTTACGTTTTTAATTTTTATCTACTTCAAGGCAAAAGCTTATTATGTTATCGGTTTATATCCTGTGTTTATTGGTTTTGGGTCTGTATATGTTTCGGAGATTTTAAACCAAGGCTGGAAGAGATTTATAAAACCCGTTTTTATTTTGCTTCCATTATTGCTTTTCATTCCGATGTACAATCTTGCTTTTCCAAATAAAAGTCCGGAATATATGGTTGCGCACTCAGAAAAATATAGAAAAATGGGTATGTTACGCTGGGAAGATGGAAAAGACCATCATCTGCCGCAGGATTTTGCCGATATGCTGGGCTGGAAAGAACTGGCACAAAAAACAGATTCGATTTATACTTTATTTCCGAAATCAGAAAATACACTTGTTCTTTGTGACAATTACGGACAAGCTGGTGCTATTAATTATTATACAAAAAAAGGTATAAAAGCAGTTTCTTTCAATGCCGATTATCTAAATTGGTTTGATCTGAATGTTACTTATAAAAACCTAATTCGCATCAAGGCATATGATAAAAACAACGAAGAACTTAAAGAAACCAGTCCTTATTTTGAATCAGCCTTTATTAGAGGTCAGGTCACAACTAAATATGCCAGAGAATATGGCACCACCATTTTCGTTTTCACGAAGGCCAAAATTAATATCAATAAAAGATTAGAAAAAGAAATTACAGCAGAAAAAAATTACATTAAAAATGATTGATTTTAAGAATATCTCGTATTTGAAAAATGGAAACCAAAAACAACAATTGGCTTTTGAGGTTTTGACGAAATATAAAATCTTAGAAAATCTTGCTGAATATAACCCAATTCTGGTGGGCACAATTCCAATTAATATTGACATTAAAAACAGCGATTTAGATGTGGTTTGCTATTGGAAAAATAAATTTGATTTTATTGAAAAAATTAAGCGTCTTTTTGAAAAGGAAAGCAATTTTACTATTCGTGAAATTGTAATTGAAGGTCAGGAATCTGTGGTCTCCAATTTTATAATTGCTGACTTTGAAATAGAGATTTTCGGCCAAAATATTCCAACAGAACTTCAAAATGGTTACAAACACATGATCATCGAAGACCAGATTCTACGGTCAAGAGATGAAAACTTCAGGTTAGAAATCATTAAATTAAAAGAAAAAGGTATAAAAACAGAACCGGCATTTGGTTTGTTACTGGGCTTAAATGGAAATGTTTACAAGGAGTTATTAGATTTCAAACCGTAACAAAACCTGACGTTTTAAAAAATTATAGTAAATAAAGTACCCAAATTATTTGCATAACCGTATTTAGTGTGTATCTTTGCACCCGAAACATCGCGGGATAGAGCAGTAGGCAGCTCGTCGGGCTCATAACCCGAAGGTCACAGGTTCGAGTCCTGTTCCCGCTACAAGTAAAACATCACTTTAAACAAAGTGGTGTTTTTTTTTTGCAAATATTTAATTCATTTCGAAATTCTAATAATCGATTTTTTCAGACTCCTATAAATAATGTAGATTTGAGGAAAATAATTTAGACATCATAGCAGATGAAATGGATTACCAGAGACAGACCAAAAATTGATCGTATCGCATGTCCGTGGCTCATTAGAAAATTTATTGATCATGAAGCTGAATTTATTTATGTGTCATATGATAGTGTTTTAGAAAAAGCAAAAGAATTAAGCGCTATACCTTTTGACATACCAAATGTCGAGTTTACTCATTATAATGAATTGAGCACTTTTGATTACTTTGTAAAAAAATATGAAATCGATGATCCGGCTATTGCAATCATCGCGGGCATTGTGCGGGGTGCAGATACAGACAGACACGATATAGCAAAAGAATCTGCGGGACTCTGGGCAATCTCCGCAGGTCTTTCTTACAACATCCAGGATGATTATAAATTGCTAGAGCAGGGAATCATTATTTATGATGCTTTATATAGCTGGGCGAAGCATTTATATAAGCAGAATCATTTACAAAATAGTCCTTTTGAAAATTTATTGCATGAAGTTTACATCCGGTTTTTAAACGAGAAAAAATCTTCAAACAAAACGCCTTCCTGGGTCAAAGATTTAAAGGAAATAATTCAGGATCAAATCGATACTCAATTCGCTTTTGATCTAAAGAAAATTTCCAGCGAACTCGATTTAAATCCTTCTTATCTTTCGAGAGAATTTTCTAAGTATTTTGAAGATCTGAATTTTGGCGATTATGTTAGAAAACTTCGAATTGAAAAGGCGATAAACCTTATTTCAAATTCCTCCTACTCACTAACCGAAATAGCTTATATGACAGGTTTCTCAGACCAAAGTCATTTTACCAGAATTTTTAAACTTCACACCGGAAAAAATCCGTCATCCTATAGAAGAAAAATTCAAAAAAGTAAACCAGATACAAAAGGTAAATAAGATTCTATTTTGAGCAATTTGATGCTTGTAGATTTGTTTTTATTATTAAAACAAAATACAATGTCTTTAAAATTCACCTCTTTTTTCGCAGTATTACTTTTAAATCTAACTGCTTTTTCACAAACTACTTATCCGAAGGTTACGGGCTATTTTGGGATAATGCATCCATTAGTTACTATAAGTAAGGATGAAACTTTAGTAAACTTCCGAGATTATTATGCTGTTGGCTTTCCGACAGGTATTAACATCTGGAAAAGTGATAAAATCGGATTTTCTTTTGAAATAGTTCCCAATATAAAGAATGATCAGGGTACGGATAAAGTAACTAATATTACCTTTCATCCCGGAGTACTTGTCGCTTTGGGCAACGGCTATACCTTTGCAGGCAGAATAGCTTTTGAAACCGCCGGCAGATACGGTATTACTCCTGTTTTCAACAAGACTATTATGAAGAATGCGAATAGTAGCTATTATATTGCTGTGCCACTTCCAGTACGCTTTGGCAATGATCACCCCAGCGCTTTTACAGTGGGTTTGCAATTTGGAATTGCCTTTTAAAAAGATAAGCGAAGCAACAAATTTAATCCGCATATTTTCTTTATTACCTGATGACAAATAATGATTATATTATTTCATTTTTTAAATTTTGATAAAAACAACAGCTCCTTTTAATTATTTAAAATTAATTGACGCAACCTTTCTTACAAATCATTATCTGTTTAGTATAACTAAAACCGTAATTATGAAAAAGAATATTTTACTTTTAATGAGCATTGTACTTTTATTTTCTTGCAGCAATGACGAGAAGGAAAACTTAAAACTAGATTCAGAATCAGAGTTTATTGGAACATGGAAATTAATTGAAGTGAATGCTGATCCGGGAGATGGAAAGGGTACTTTTAGACCGATAGAAAGCAACAAAACATTAGAATTTAAAAGAGGCGGTATTATTACTACCAACAGTTCTTTGTGCGACCCATATTCAGAAGAATTAATAAGTTCCGGAAGTTATGATCTCAGTAAAAACACAATTACTACAAATTGCCAAAATATAAATATAGATGTAATATCTTTTGAATTGAAAAATGAATATTTGATTTTAAACTTTAAATCGAATGAAGGTTATTCGCAGAAATTCAAAAGAATAAATTAAACCGGATTACTACTCAATTGATTTTAAAATAAGGATAAAAAAAAAGACCATTTTGAAATAAAATAGTCTTTTTTTGTTCTTAAGTTTGTAGAAATTATGCTCTGAATAAAGCATATCTATTATGGTTAAACAACACTTTATCATAAGGAACATAAAGCGAAACGATTTTCTCAGATGATTCGTCAAATTTAATTCCGTTATATTTTCTGAACAAGTAGATTTCTTTTAAGCAATTAGAAAGACTCTGATGAATTTCAGTTGTAAAAGTTGGTACTTTTTTGTCGCCAACCAAAAGATCAATCTGGTAATTTGAACTGCTTTTTGATAAGTTGTTACCAATAATTCTTAATGTAAAAGTGGTCGACTTTCCATATTGTTCACCTTTATATTGTAGTGTCATAATTCTGTTTATTAAGTGATTAGTAGTATTGCCGACAAATCGGCTTTGGTTCCCGGTATAGTATAATAAAGTTATAAAATTTTAGACAAACATAAAAAATACTATTCTAAATTAAATGTTATTTTTTGAAAATCTTTATTTTTCAAAACCAAATTGTTATGACATAAAACCAACTGAAAATTATTCATTTTATAAGATTGTATTCATTTTATAATCTTAAAATTCTAATCATTTTTTATTTACTTTTGAAGCAACTAATTCTAAAAACCTCACATTATGGAAATTAACTTTGTTGCATTACTTCTGGCCGCAGTTGTCACTTTGGTAACCGGTTTTATTTGGTACAATCCAAAAGTATTCGGAACGATCTGGATGAGAGAAAACAACCTCACTCAGGAAGACTTGAGAAAAGGAAATATGATAAAGATCTTCGGATTTACTTATCTTTTTTCTTTAATGATTACAGTGACTTTAATGTCATTAACTATTCATCAGTCGGGTGCGGTTGGCATGGTTGGCGGACCTCCAATGCTTGCAGATGCAAAACCGTCATTTGCTGCTTTTATGGCCGATTACGGAATGGCTTACCGAACTTTTAAACATGGAGCGCTCCACGGATTCCTGTCCGGATTATTTTTTGCTTTTCCGATTATTGGAATTAACGGATTATTTGAAAGAAAATCATGGAAATATATCTTTGTCCACAGCGGATACTGGATGCTTACACTAACTCTTATGGGCGGAATCATCTGCGCATTTGCCTAAATAAAAAATCATAAAACCCGTTTCAGAATCAAAGCTCAAACGGGTTTTCTTAATAATAACTTAAAGACCTTTTGTTATTATAATTATTATCTAATTTTGAAGAAATTAGCTCACTCTCTTGAATACAACTTATTCTTTCCAGATTTACAAAAGCACTTCGGTACTGCCGTCAGAATGGAACTCACTGGCAGCAAACAACATTTTTTTGACACGGGAATATCTCGAAGTACTGGAAAATTCTTGTCCGGTAAACATGACCTGCCATTTTATTGGTCTTTTTGATGAATCCAAACTAATTGGAATTGTATTAACTCAGTTTTTATTTGCCGAAAAACTGGAATCATTTGGAGAGCGTGATAAATGCATTAAAACTTCTGTCCGCAATTTTGCTTTTAAGAACTTTGCTTCTCATGTGCTATTTGTGGGAAACAATATGCTCACGGGACAAAATGCTTTTATTTTTGATTCCGCTGCTACAGAATCAAAAGCTATAAAAACCCTTCATAAAGCAATCAATCAGCTGAAAAAAGATTTAAAAGAAAGCGGAAAGAAAGTTCACATCACAAGCATTAAGGATTTTACATCCAAAGAAATCAAACCTCTTCAGTCCGAATTCAAAAACAATTATACTTTTTCGACCCAGCCGAATATGATTTTTGAAATCAGGGAAGACTGGAAAACAGAGCAGGATTATATCGATGCATTATCCAAAAAATATCGGGATCAGTATAAACGTGCACGTAAAAAATCAGAGGGAATTGTCAAGCAAAAAATGTCTCTTTCAGACATTAAACAATATGAAGATGTGATTTACGAGTTATATTTTCATGTAGCAAAAAATGCTCCTTTCAATACGTTTTTTCTGGCTCGAAATCATTTTAGCTTTTTCAAGGAAATAATGGGAGAGAACTTTCTGCTATATGGCTATTTTCTGGAAGATAAATTAATCGGTTTTAATACTTTAATAAAAAACGGAGAAATAATGGACACTTATTTTCTGGGTTATGATGAAAGTGTGCAACGCGAAAAAATGCTGTATTTAAACATGTTGTACGACATGATTGCCTACTCCATCAAAAAAGGTTTTAAAGAAATTGTGTTTGCGAGAACGGCACTTGAAATTAAAAGTTCTGTCGGCGCCAAACCGGTAAAAATGTATGGTTTAATAACGCATAGTAATGCTTTAATAAACCATAACATTTCAAAATTTTTCAACTATCTGGAGCCAAAAACAGAATGGCAGGAACGTAATCCTTTTAAATAGAAAGCGATTATGGCACAGCCAGTTTCATTTGTTTATGCAAAATATGAATCTCCAGGGATTTTTCTGCTCCGCAATATTCTCCGTCAATCTGAAAATTAACCGGATAATCTGTCTCTATCGTGGCTTTATCTGTTGAAACAATCACAATATCGTCGGAATCGATTGGCATGTTTCCAGTAATGATTTTTCCGATTAAAAGTATATCGAGGCTTTTTAAAATCACCAATTCAAACTTCCCGTCATTCATTGTTCCATTAGGATTAATAATGACGCCTGTTCCGTATTTTTTCGAATTGGCAATTACAATCATTCTTGCAACATGCTTAATGGTTTTATTATTAGCTTTAATAGTCGCTACAAAAGGTTCTTCTGCCTCTTTTAATGTTGTAAAAGCCTGAAGCGCATAACCCCAAAAGCCTCTTACATCGCTTTGTTCATAGTTTTTTACCAGATTCGCATTTAGTCCAAGATCACTTAAATGAATACTTTTTTTACCGTTGATACAAATCATATCCATTTCGATATAATGATTCATAAAGGCGATTTTTAAATTTTCTTCAATCCCTTCGGGAAGATCTAAATCCACAGAGAGTCCGTTGGCCGATCCCGCCGGAATTATACCTATTACAATGTCATGATCCTCCATAGCTTCTGCCACCATTTTTATGGTACCGTCACCACCTGCAACGACAATTCGTTCGGGCTTATATTCATCGTATGCAGCTTGTATTTCTTTGATATCATTTTTTCCGGTAGTTTCATACACCCGAAGATCAAAATGATGTGTTGTAGAAAACTCTTCTACAGATTTTATTAAGTCAGATTTGTCCAGATCTCCCGAAATGGGATTTACAACAAACAGGATATTCTTTTTCACAATTTTATTTTTAAAACCAATTAATTTAAGTAATTTACAGTTACATAAATATACGCAATTAATGAAACCAATTTTACAATTATATCGAGGTTATGCAAATGAGCAAGAATTAATTGTGATGGGGCACGTTTTAAGAAGAGAACACAATTATGATTTTGAAAAAAAGAAGTTAAAAAATGCCACATCAATTCTGAAATTATTCCGAATAAAAACCATTAAAAATTTTGATGTCTATCTTCATTACAATGATACCGTAATTCACACCAAAACCTTAGACGATGGTTATTTTAAATTTTGTATACCCTTAGAAAAAGAAACCCAATTTGGATGGATGCCCTACGAAGTGCGATCCAAATATGGAGACCAAACCGTAAAATGCAAGGGCAGTTTTATAAGACCTCATAAAGGAAAACTGGGTATTATCTCAGACATTGATGATACTTTTCTAATATCTCATACCAATAATTTATTTCTGAAAATTTACATTTTACTGTTTAGAAATGTCAACGACCGAAAAGTTTTTAAGGATGTAGTTGCTCATTATCAGGCATTGAGTGCTGCAGGACGCAATAATACACAAGAAGCAAATGCGTTTTTCTTTGTTTCCAGCAGCGAGTGGAATCTGTATCGGTTTATTGCTAAGTTTACCCGCATACATGAACTGCCGAAAGCCGTTTTTTTATTAAAGGATATCAAACGCGGACTTACTGATTTTTTAATGAGCGGCAGAGGAAGCCACGATCACAAATTTGAAAAGATAAAACATGTTGTCGAATTCTATCCTACTTTAAAATATGTTTTAATGGGAGATGATTCACAACATGATCCGGTTTTATATGAAAAGATCTGCAAAATATTTCCCGTAACTGTAATTGCAGTTTATATACGGCAAACCGGAAAATCTCCAAAAAGAGAAGTGCAGAAAATAATGGAGAACTTAAAAAGTCTTAATGTTGCGGTTTGTTATTTTAAAGACAGCAGTGAAGCTACGCAACATTCAAGAGCAATTGGAATTATTAAATAATTGGTTGCAGGTTTCAGATTACGTGCAAAAACTTGGAACCTGAAACCTGAACAAAATTATCTAGGCGTTAAGGTTATCAATCTCCTCCTGAACGATTTCCCAATCTAAAAGCAATTGATCCAGATCTGCTTTCTTTTTGTTATATGCTGTAAAAAAAGAGGCGTCTTCGATGTGTTTATCGTAATTCGAAGCCAGCATTTTATCGTCGTACTGGATGTCTTTCTCTAATTGTTTAATCTGACTTTCAACTTTACTTAGTCGGTTTTGAAGCGACTTACCTTTTTTCTGGTCTTCGTACGAAGTTTTGTTATTTTCTTTTGAAGCAGTTGCTTTTACAACATCTCTTTTTTCGACTTCACGCATGTTTTCAAGGTTGCGCTGTTCTAAGAAAAAGTTGATATCTCCTAAATATTCTTTAATTTTCTGATCTTTAAATTCGTAAACAATATTCGACATTCCCTGAAGAAAATCCCTGTCGTGAGAAACTAAAAGTAATGTACCGCCAAATTTTTGAAGTGCAGCTTTTAACACATTTTTAGATTTAATATCCAAATGGTTTGTAGGCTCATCCATCAGCAAAACATTGATTGGCTGTAACAATAGTTTACAAAGTGCCAAACGGTTACGTTCTCCTCCTGAAAGTACTTTTACTTTTTTCTCTACATCGTCTCCGCGAAATAAAAACGATCCCAGCATATCGCGGACTTTAGAACGGTTAGTATCTGTTGCAGCATCTTCCATTGTTTGCAGCAAAGTAATTTCTCCATCTAAATATTCGGCCTGGTTCTGAGCAAAATATCCTAATTGTACATTATGTCCTAGTTTGATATTGCCTTCGTATTCAAATTCGTTTACCAAAGCTTTAATAAAAGTTGATTTTCCCTGACCGTTTTGTCCAACAAAAGCAATTTTACTGCCTCTTTCAACAAGTAAATTAATATCTTTCAGAATCGTCTTGTCTCCGTACGCTTTTGTAACATGTTCTGCCTCTATCACCACTTTTCCTGGCTCTTTGGAGACTGGAAAAGAGATATTCATTACCGAATTATCATCTTCATCAACTTCAATTCTCTCTACCTTATCCAGTTTTTTAATCAACGATTGCGCCATAGAAGCTTTTGAAGCTTTTGCACGGAATTTCTCGATTAATTTCTCTGTTTCTTCAATCTTTTTCGCCTGATTCTTTTGAGTCGCCAATTGCTTTTCGCGAATCTCGTGACGCAATTCCAGATATTGAGAATAAGGTTTATTAAAATCGTACGCTTTTCCCAAAGAAATTTCTATTGTTCGGTTGGTTACATTATCCAGGAACATTTTATCGTGCGATACAATTACAACTACTCCGGGGTAATTACGAAGAAAACTTTCTAACCAGATAATACTCTCGATATCAAGGTGATTCGTTGGCTCATCCAGAAGCAAGACATCATTGGATTGCAATAAAAGTTTTGCCAGTTCTATACGCATTCTCCAACCTCCCGAAAAAGTTTCGGTCTGGTTATTAAAAACTTCTCTTTTGAAACCTAAACCTAAAAGAATTTTCTCGGTATCACCCACATAGTTATATCCTCCTAAAAGATCAAAACGATGTGTATAGTCCGATAAATCTTCAATAATCTGTCCGTATTCTTCACTTTCATAATCGGTTCTCGTAACCAGTTGATGATTGATTTCTTCCAGCTTTTTCTCTACAATTTTAATTTCGGTAAAAGCTTCAAAGGCTTCTTCCAAAACTGTTCTTCCCTGTTCAAAATCAATATCCTGACGAAGGAATCCCATTTTTATATCTTTCTCCTGAGAGATTACACCAGAATCTGGTTTAAAATCTCCAGCCAACATTTTTAACATTGTAGACTTACCTGCTCCGTTTTTACCAACAAGACCTACGCGGTCTCCGGCTCCTAACCGAAAAGTAACTTCTTCAAATAAATATGTTCCTCCAAAAGAAACCGAAAGATTGTGTATATTAAGCATAATTTGTGACTGTTGTTACAAGAAATAAAGGCACAAAAATGTACCTTTGATAAAATTTTTGCAAATGTTAAAAAAAGGATCCAAACTAAATAGCATTTTAACAGGAAGTTGTCCAAAATGCCAAAAAGAAAGCATGTATGAAGACAAAAATCCGCTTCATTTGAGTAAAGTTCTAAAAATGAACGATCATTGCAGTCACTGCGGATTCAAATATCAAATTGAACCATCGTTTTTTTATGGTGCCATGTATGTAAGTTATGGACTAAATGTTGCTGTGGGAATTGCTGCTTTTATTGTGTCTTTTGTCTTCTTTAAAGCCAATATCGAGCAGTCTTTTATTTCTATTATTATAACTTTAGTACTTTTATTTCCATTTGTTCTTCGGCTTTCCAGAAACTTATATATTAATATGTTTGTTTCCTATGATCCTAACGCCGGTCGGAAATAAGACTTTTGAGATATCTTCTGTGAAATCTCATAATATCTGCTTCCTTGTCTAAAGGGATTCCTTTTTCAATATGATCAAATAGTGATTTTGCCATTGCAGGTCCGAGCAGGACACCGCGGGTTCCTAATCCGTTTAGAATATGTATAGATTTTCGTTCTTCATGCGTACCCAGTAATGGCCTCCTGTCTGCTACAGTAGGGCGAACTCCTCCAAAGTGCTTTATAATTTCAAAATCACAAGTTATAATCTCTTTAATTTTATCAAGGAGCTCCAGTTTACCTTCCTCTGTAGGTTCTGCAGTTTTATCATGCCAGCTGTAAGTTGCTCCTACTTTAAATAAATCGTCACCAAGCGGTAAAATAAAGACACTGGTATTTACGATTACATCCAAGTTTAAATCGGGTGCCTTAATGATGAAAAGCTCCCCCTTAGTCCCATCTAGCGGGAGATAATTAAAGAATGGGTTTTTATGCATTCCAAATCCTTCGGCAAAAATAATATGCTGCGCCTTAATATCTTTATATTGAACTCCTGAATCTAAAAATTTAATATAACTATAATCAAATGACTCTTCTAAAAACAATTGATTTTGAATTAGATAGTCCTTATAAGAGTCTTGTAATAAAGCGGTATTAACATAACCTGTATGCAAAACCTCTCCATAATCATATGGAGAATCGATACTTGTAAACTTTTGAGTAATTAATTTTGTGGATAAAAAAGGGGCGAGATTAATTTTATCTGAAGCCGAAAACCAGTTATTTTGCTCTTCGATTGAAAAAAACTTTCTCAAAACAGGCATTTTATAGTTGAACTTCTCTTTCAGCTTCCCTTCTACCTGATGGTAAAAATCATTCATCAAAGCTAGTTGATTCTGAGCGTCCCAAACTTCGCTAAAACGTTTTAAAATTACAGGATTATACAAGCCACCGGCAACTCGCGTAGAGTTTTGTGACTGATCATCTATAACTAAAATAGTTTTATTGTTTTTGAGTGCAACTTCGGCAAAAGAAATTCCAGCCAATCCGGATCCGACGATTAAATAATCAAGCATTTTGAAGTGTATAAATAAATAGAGAAACTGTTACTACAAAGGTAGTAAGAGTTTTTTGATATTAGGTTATGTGCTAACTTAGTAGTTCCACATATCTTCTTCAAAATTTCGAATCTTCTCTTTTACTCTTTCTGCTTCTAACAACTGATTTTGAGCATTATCTTTCATGTAATCTTTAATATCACGGTCGCCATACATATTTTCTTCCCTGTAAATAACCGAATTGAATCTTCTTGAATTCAATACCTGATCGAACGCAATTGGAAGTGCTGAATTCTTATCGTTAAAAGCTTTTGCCTTATGTAAAACTTCGCGGGCATCGGGGTAGAATACCCAGAACAACTCTATATAATCTTTTTCGTCGCTGTTCATGGTATAAACATCCGGAGTTACCGGGCAAATTCCAAGCAGTCTGTACTTTAACTGACTTTCGCGTTTATCAAAATACCAGAAACCTTTTATTTTGTACTGACTGACATCGGCAGCTGTAAGATCCTGCTTTAAAATATATTCTGCAGGAACCGTTCTGGTTGGCCCAACTGTCTCTTCGACATAAGACACGCTTTTATTTTTACCTTTACCGGTAACTACTTTTTTCTTGACAACACGTGTTCTGTAATCATCCGGATACTGATTAATAAGTTCTCTACCGGCATCTGTAGTATCGACACGTGACAGTGCACCCTGAATGTCTTTTAAGGATTTTTTAGTATTGAAATAACTATCCGCATAAACTTCTGTTATTTTACCTTCTCTGATGCCTTTAGTTAGCACATCATAAAGCGAACGTCTGTCGGGACCTATGTTAGCAGTATCTACAGGAAAATACAAAGGGAAATTTATTTTTTCGTTCAAATCGATTATTTCCCAAACCGTTTTTCCCATCAGGATATCTCTATCATCCACATATCCATAAGCCAGAGGCTTATCATTATCAGAGATCATTTGAGCAGGCGTCTTAATACCAATCTGATCGGCAGTTTTGGCATTAAGTAAATTTGACTGTGCATTAGACATTAAACATCCCGCAACAGTAACAATAGCAATTAAAAAATTTCTTACTTTCATCATTATAACTTTTACAAGAGATTAAACGAAATTTTATTACAAATATTGTTTGACTTTTCTTACATGATTAAATTTGGTCAAAATTAAGTAACCAACATAAATATGCAGAATTTCTAATCTTAATTACAAGGCATAAAAAAAACTCTTACTACAAATGTAATAAGAGTTTTTCAAATATTTAACTATGTATCAACTATTTAGTAGTTCCACATATCTTGTTCGAAGTTGCGAATTTTCTCTTTCACTCTCTCAGACTCTAACAACTGGTTTTGCGCATTGTCTTTCATGTAGTCGCTAATTGCTCTATCTCCGTAAAGATTTTCTTCTTTGTAAACAACAGCATTAAAACGTCTTGAGTTTAAAATCTGGTCAAATGAAATCGGAAGAGCTGAATTGTTGTCATTAAAAGCTTTTGCTTCGTGCAGTGCTTCTCTTGCATTTGGGAAGAAAACCCAAAACAATTCAATATAATCCTTTTCATCACTATTCATTGTATAAACGTCCGGAGTTACAGGGCAAATTCCAAGTAAACGATATTTCAATTCACTTTGGCGTTTGTCAAAATACCAGTAACCTTTAATTTTATACTGTGTAACATCTGCAGCAGTTAAATCTTGTTTCAAAATATATTCAGCAGGAACCGATCTTGTTGGCCCAACTGTTTCTTCTACGTAAGAAACACTTTTGTTTTTACCTTTACCAGTAACTACTTTTTTCTTCACAACACGTGATTTGTAGTCATCAGGGTATTGGTTGATTAACTCTCTACCAGCATCTGTTGTATCAATACGAGATAATGATCCTTCGATATCTTTCATAGACTTTTTAGTATTAAAATAACTATCAGTATATACTTCAGTTATTTTTCCACCTTTAATAGCTTTAGTCAGAACATCATAAAGAGAACGTCTGTTAGCACCAATATTAGCTGTATCTACCGGGAAATACAATGGAAAATTGATTTTTTCATTTAAATCAATAATTTCCCAAGTAGTTTTCCCCATCAGGATATCTCTATCATCAACATAACCATAAGTCAAAGGCTTATCATTATCAGATATTAACTGAGCAGGAGTTTTAAGTCCAATTTGATCAGGTGTTTTTGCATTAAGCAAATTAGACTGCGCATAAGAAGCAAAACCTCCAGCGATAGAAACAATGGCTACTAAAAAATTTCTTACTTTCATCGTGGTATCATTATAAGATATTGAATGTAGTTTTCACTACTTTATTATTGTATTTCGTAAATTACCGGAGCAGTTCTTGGTAATAAATAACTACCTGCACCTACCAGTTTAGTTTTAATTTCAGAAATAGTAACCTGGTCTCCTTTACCTGCTCTTGAAAGTACTTGTTTACATTGTGCATTCATTCTGTTTCCACTAACTACAACTGTAGGTTGTCCAGCGATTTTCATATTGAACCCAACAACATCTAAACCAACTTCAAAATCAAAATCTAGAAGTTTAGCTCCAATAGTAGCAATTTCAAGGTTAGATTTAGGCCCTTTTACAACACCCATTTCTCCTCTAATTGTTCCTGTTGGACCAGGAATACCTTTAATTCTGAATGTTTTCTTATCTGTTACTTTATCACCGTTTGGTAATGTACCAGTTACAGAGATAGTAGCTTCAGTTCCCTGACCAGGGCTCATGTTATATTTTCCTGGCTTTCCGGCAGAAGCCAAACCTGGAGCACTTGCAACGATTTTATTAGCATCAACACCTGCAAAAGACACAGAAATTGGGTTAACAACACCTCTATATACAACATTCATCTTATCTGCAGAAATTGTAGCAGAATTTGGTCTTGGAACTACAACATATTTTCCAGCGAATTTCAAAGGAATATTTTTACCATCTTCTAAGAATGTAAATTGTCCGTTGATATCTTGTTCTCCAACTCCTCCAGCAGTTAAAGAGATAACAGCTTGTCCGTTTACAATTTGTCCAGGACCTTGGAATGATGTTGGTTTTGTGTTTTCGTCATAACGACCTAAAACAACTTTACCTGTAACTTTTTCTCCCTGGAAATAAGCATTTTTGTCTAAAACTACAATTGCCTGGTAATTACTGTAAGAAGCAGCAGCAACCGCAGCTTTTCCTAAAGCACTGTTATAAACGTCAGCTTCAACTTTCTTAACGTCATTTTGCCAAGCTGAAAGTTTAGCAGCAGATGCAATTGCAGGGAATCCTTTAAAGTGGTAAGCTAAATATTTTTCTTTGATACCTTCTTTGTTTTTCACATCAGAAACATCAAATTTTTTCTCAACTTCAGAAATAATTCCAGCGTATTTTTTATCTGTTCCTAAAGCCGCTTTAATATCAGCTTTGTATTTTTCGATTTTGGCGATAATTTCGTTACCTTTTTTAGTGTAACCGTCTCCTGTAAACCAGTCGTCGATATTATCTCCTCTATCCATAGATTCGTATGGCAATTTACCAGTTTCTTTTTCTACTTCGAAACCTTTTACAGCCTGAGCTTTTAGAGTAGCTATATAATCATAAAAATCTTTTGTTATTGTTTCAACTTTGTGAGAAGTAACTGCAGCAATGGCGAATTCACCTTTTGCTTCAGCAGCCTTCTGATCTAAAGATTGTAGTAATGAAGCGTTTGTTTCTGCAGAACTAGTATTTGCACCTTCAAATTTTTCGTTCATCAGACCAAAAGCAGAAATTACTTCTTTTGATACGTTCATTGCTAACATTGCGATGAAAACCAGGTACATCAGGTTAATCATCTTCTGTCTAGGGGTTAATTTTCCTCCTGCCATTTTTTTCTAATTAGTTCTTATTAATAAATTTAATATCTAGTTAAAAACTAATTATCCTTTGTTACTCATTGCAGAAAGCATACCACCGTAAACGCTGTTTAAAGAAGCGATATTTGCAGTCATAGAAGCCATTTGCTCTTTTAATTTAGAAGCATTTTCAGCAATTTCAGTGTTTGCCTGTGCGTTTCTTGTAGCACTTTCTAATTGTACTTTGTATAAACTATTCAAAGATTCCATTTGTGCAGCAGCCATTGACATCTCTTCAGCATATTTCTTTTGTCCTGCAATAGAATCTACTGTTGGAGAAATTGCTTTTGCAGCTCCTTCGAAGTTTTTGATAGAATTTCCTAAACTTGCCATTAACTCACCGTCAATTTTAGCATCTTTTAATAATGTATCTAATTTTTGAGACAATAATCCTTGGGCATCAGATGGAGTCTCAGCTTTAACTTCTTTTTTTCTAGCTTGTCCGTTAGCTAATTCAGGATAAACAAGTGTCCAGTCTAATTCGTCTTCAACTGGTTCGAAAGCAGAAAGCGCAAAAATTAACGCCTCAGTAACTAATCCTACTGAAAGCATAACTGTTCCTGTTAATGGTCCAATCTCAAAGTGAGTAATTTTGAATAAAGCTCCAACGATTACCACTGCCGCTCCCATACCATAAGCGAAATTCATTGCTTTTTTACTTAATAATGCCATAATAATTTTTTTTTAGGTTTTAAAATAGATTTGTTGGATATTGATAAATTATAAATTACTTTCTTTTGTTACCGCCGCCCCCAGTTACCTGAGTTCCCATGTAATCTTGTACAGTTCTGAATCCGATGTAACTTCTTGCTGAATCCGCATATTCATGATCACGAGTACTTACTTGTAAGAAGTATGCAACGTCTTTCCAGGAACCTCCACGAACTACTTTTCTTTGGTTTTTACCATCGATTACGTTAGGATTCATTGTTGAAACATATTCGTAAGCGTTAGGATTGTAAGCTGAATCGGTCCACTCAGAAACGTTTCCTGCCATGTTATATAAGCCGTAACCGTTTACTTCATATGATTTTGCTTCAACAGTATATAATGCTTCGTCTGCAGCATAATCTCCTCTGCTTGGCTTAAAGTTTGCTAAGAAACATCCTCTGTCACTTTTCGTGTAAGGACCACCCCAAGGATAAGTCGCAGATTCCAGACCTCCTCTAGCAGCATATTCCCATTCTGCCTCAGTTGGCAATCTGAATGCATTAACTAAATCACGTCCTTTTTTCTTAGATTTAATATAACTGTTTTTGTTTAAAGTTCTCCAGGCACAAAATGCTTTAGCCTGTTTCCAGGTAACACCAACTACAGGATAATCTCCATAAGCTTTATGCCAGAAATAATCATTATGCATTGGCTCATTATAAGAGTAAGCGAAATCTTTAATCCAAACTGCTGTATCAGGATAAACATTTACCTGTTCCGTTTTTACGAAGTCACTTCTTTTTCCAACTTTTGCTTTTGCAGCTGCCTGAATATCCATCCAGGAATAACGGAATTTCAATTTATTTACATCAATTGTTCTCAAACCATTGTATGATTCTTCAATTGGCAAATACATAGAATCCATTACCTCAGTGTAATATTCGTCCGGATATGCTTTTGTATCTTTAATTAATTTAACTTTTCTGTTTAATTTTCTTCCTGCATACGGATCATCTTTTGTACCGACACTATAATAGTTGTCATACATATATTTATCGTAAGCTGTCATTTTCTCAGGATCAGAATCATTAAATGCGTAGTCAGAAATACTTCCGCCCTTACTTCCTTTTCCATCCGTAGATTTTTGACCCGTTTCGTCAGCTAAAATTGCTAAACGAACTCTCATTGTAGAATCTTTAACCCACTCTACAAACTGACGATACTCACTATTTGTGATTTCAGTTTCATCCATATAAAACGAACGTACAGTTACCGTTTTTGTTGGAGCATCTTCTACATTAGCTAAATCTGCATCAGATTTACCCATGATAAAAGATCCACCCGGAACCAAAGCCATTCCATAAGGTTTTTCAGGATGCCATTTCCCTCCTGTAACACCAACTAATTCACCTTTGTCACCTGACTTACCACAGCCAATTACCAGTGTTAACATTGCTGCAAATGCAATAAACTTCTTCATATAAATTTGGATTATCTATTCATTATTAAAAGTCCGTAAACGTATTTATTATTTATCTAAAAAACAATACTACTTGCGAAATTTATTTTACCGTTCAAAAATAATGTTAAATAAAATAAAAAAAAAATATTTTATCGATAAACTGTTTTAAAAAATCGATGTAAAACGTTAAATTTTACCATTTATAATTATTTTCCTACTAACTTATTTTAACTTTTTTTTACGCATTTCAGAAACCTAAGATTAAACTTAAATTTTCTTTTTATAAAGCGTTTTTTCTTTGCGCTTTCCACCATCTTTCTGGCAATTCTTGATTGCAAGCCGACAAATATTCGTCATAAGAACAGGGTAATAACGTATTTCTTTTCAATTTATTGCTTCTGTTTGATTCGTACGGAATTTCAATCCACCAACGATCTGTTTTGTCACTTTTATAAAATATCAATTCTTCGTCATCAAGAGGAACAATATACTTTAAATAATTTGCCCTGCTTCCAAATGGATATTCTTTAGAACGGTAATGGAACCCTTCAATAAAATACCACACAATCTGGGCGATAATAACCGATTCTGCCATTGTACTATTGTGATTAAACACTCCGAAAGATGACACTTTATCACTGATTCCCGCATATCTCGCTAATGCGCAAATTTCTTTTCCGTTAAAACCATTCGGCTCAAAAGTTACTGTATTTCCTGAAGCTGAGGATTTTACCGAATTCAAATCGATACTTACCAAATCTGCATCCCTAAATATTGGCTCTGCTAAAGTAATTTTATTTGAAATTTCACCCAATCGGTAAGCATCAAAAAACAACTTTTCTATCAAATCGATTTCTTCTTGCGAATTATAATATGTCTGATAACCTATATTACAGTAATTGAATAAGTTATTTGGTTCGTCGATAATAATTTTTGTCAGGTAAGAATTTGCAGAAACAGATTCGTTTTCTTTTCCGAAGTCAAATCTATTATCAACAGCAACTAAATTTACCATTTGCTCCAGATCATCATAAGCACGATACATTGCATAGGTCAAATCCTGCGAACCTCCCAGGACTATAGGAATTACTTTTCTCTTAATTAAGGAAGCGGTAACTTTCTTTAAAGCATAATAAGTATCTTCAATGGTATCACCTGCAAGTATATCTCCAAGGTCTGCAATTGAAGCATCCCAGTTACCAGGAAACATACTATACAGCTTTTTACGTACAGCTGTAAGATTAACTTCATTAATCATATTGATGTTTGTTCGATCTTCTAAAACGCCAATTACAGCAATATTAATCTGTTCAATATCAGGAAACTGATCCTGGGTATGAAAGACAACTTTACTTCCAAGCTCTTGTGAAGACAGTGCGCCGACGAATTTTACAATTGCATCATTAACTGGTTCTAGAAAATCAAATTCCATCTATAATTATTTCTTTTTAGCAGCTGTTTTTTTAGCTGGGGCTTTTTTAGCAGTGGTTGTTGTTTTTTTGGCTGCAGTTGTTTTTTTGGCTGCAGTTTTCTTTGCCGGTGTTTTGGCGGCTATCATTTCCTGAACTTGTTCCAATGTTAATTTTGTTGCATCAACATCCTTGCTCAATTCAATTTTGATTTTTCCTTTTAGAATTACAGAACGTCCCCAACGAGCCTTTTCTACTACAATTCCTTCTTCTTCCCAATTGTGAAGAACTTTATCAATATTTTTTTGAAGTTTATCTTCAATCAGTTCTTCAACATCTGCCTGTGATAAATTGTCAAAATTGTATTTTTTACTCACATTTATAAAAAGTCCGTTCCATTTTATAAATGGACCAAAACGTCCCACACCTTTTTGTACTCCTTCTCCTTTATAAACTGCAATTGGCGCATCCGCAAGTGCTTTTTCGTCAATTAATTCCTGAGCTCTTTCTTTTGAAACATTAAGAGGATCTTCTCCTCTCGGCAACGAAATAAAAACACTTCCGTGACGCACGTACGGACCATAACGCCCATTATTTACCTCAACTTCTTCTCCTTTATAGTCACCTAAACTTTTTGGAAGTAAAAATAAATTTAAAGCTTCTTCAAGTGTAATATTTCCGATATTCTGATCTGCCATTAAGCTGGCAAACTTTTTATCTTCATCATCTGCTTCGCCAATTTGCGCCATTGGCCCAAATTTTCCTAAACGAACAGAAACCTGTCGTCCGTCTGCATCTTTTCCTAAAATTCTTTCTCCGCTTTCACGCTCAGCATTTGCCTCAACTTCTTTTACATTTGGATGAAACTGATTATAAAAATCCTGCATCATATTTGCCCAGTCTATATTTCCCTCGGCAATTTCGTCGAAATCCTGTTCTACCTTTGCTGTAAAATTGTAATCCAGGATGTTTCCGAAATTTTTCACCAGGAAATCTGTAACAATTGTTCCGATATCTGTAGGTACTAATTTTCCTTTATCTGATCCTGTATTTTCTTTCAGAAGCTTCTCTCCTACTTTACTGTTTTGCAAAGTAAGTTGTGTATAATTTCGCTCCTGTCCTTCTAATGTTCCTTTTTCAACATAGTTTCTATTAATAATAGTAGAAATAGTTGGCGCATACGTAGAAGGACGGCCAATACCTAATTCTTCCAGCTTCTTAACCAAAGATGCCTCAGTATAACGTGCCGGCGGTCTGGAATATCGTTCTGTAGCCGTAATATAATTATTAGCTAATTTTTCATTTACTTTTAATGCAGGAAGCATTCCTTCTTGTTCTTCCTCGTCATCATCGTGACCTTCCAGATAAACTTTTAAGAATCCTTCAAAAAGCAAAACTTCTCCGGAGGCAGTAAAAATTTCGCTGTGATTATCTGCTTCAATTTTTACGTTTGTTCTTTCTAATTGCGCATCGCTCATTTGTGATGCCAAAGTTCTTTTCCAGATCAAATCGTATAAACGAGCCTGATCACGATCAATGTTTACAGTGTGGCGCGACATATCAGTAGGACGAATTGCTTCGTGTGCCTCTTGCGCTCCTTTATTTTTATTAGCAAAAACACGAGGTTTAGAAAATTCTTTTCCGTAAGATTTGATGATTTCTGCTTCTGCAGCATTCATAGCCTCACTGGAAAGGTTTACTGAATCTGTTCTCATGTAGGTAATAAGTCCGGCTTCATAAAGACGCTGAGCTAACTGCATGGTAATCCCAACCGGCAAATACAATTTTCTCGCTGCTTCCTGTTGTAAAGTAGAAGTAGTAAAAGGTGCTGTTGGAGATTTTTTGGTAGGTTTAGTTTCTAAATCTGCTACCTTATATTTAGAGCCAATATTTTGATTTAAGAAATCTTCGGCTTCTTTTTTTGTATTGAAATTTTTAGGCAGTTTTGCTTTGAATGCTTTTCCGGCTTCGTTTACAAATTCTGCAACAATAGAATACGTTGCAACTGCATTAAAATTCTGAATTTCGCGTTCTCTTTCTACGATTAAACGAACAGAAACAGACTGAACACGTCCTGCAGAAAGTCCGCCTTTAATTTTTCTCCATAAAACCGGAGATAATTCGTAACCTACTAAACGGTCTAAAACTCTTCTGGCCTGTTGTGCATTTACTAAATTATAATCAATTTCTCTGGGATTATCAATTGCCTTTAAAATTGCGGTTTTTGTAATCTCGTGAAAAACAATTCTTTTGGTTTTTTTATGATCCAGTTTCAGTTCTTCCGCCAGGTGCCATGAAATAGCTTCACCCTCGCGGTCCTCATCGCTTGCTAACCAAACCATTTCGGCATTCTTAGATAGTGTCTTTAATTTACTTACCAAAGCTTTTTTGTCCGGAGATACTTCATATTTAGGTTTAAAACCATTCTCTACATCTACTCCTATTTCTTTGGATGGTAAGTCGGCTATGTGACCATAACTTGACTCAACCTGAAAGTCGCTCCCGAGAAACTTCTCGATCGTTTTCGCCTTTGCAGGTGACTCCACTATTACTAAATTCTTTGCCATTGCTGTATTTTTCTGCAACAAAAGTATCTATTTTTTTTAAATATCAACCTTGTTAATTCATTTTTGAGGTATTTTGATATTATGATTCTTAAAATTACAGATTTATCTGTATTCTCTCCTATTATATATATAGGTATAACTTTTACCCGAAAATGTGTCTGAATAGTTTAGAATAAAGATTTAAGATTTTAGATTATTGTTGTCCAAATCTCTCATCTTCATATTATATATCAATCTACAATCTAAAATGATAAATCTAAAATTCTTTTCTGCCATCTTGTCACATTTACATCATTTACGTTATCTTTGCACTTTGAATTTTTGCAATGGAAAAGATTATTGAAGAAAGCAAACAAGGCGAAAGTCTTGTTTTAGAGAATAAACCTGAGAATACTAAAAAACTCTTTATAGAAAGCTACGGTTGTGCGATGAATTTTTCGGACAGTGAAGTCGTAGCGTCCATATTGTCTGAAGGTGGATATAACACAACCTCGGTTTTGGAAGAAGCCGATTTGGTTTTGGTAAATACCTGCTCTATTCGGGACAAAGCAGAACAGACTATTCGTAAACGTCTGGAAAAATACAATGCGGTAAAACGCACAAATCCGAAAATGAAAGTGGGCGTTTTGGGCTGTATGGCAGAACGTCTGAAAAGTCAGTTTTTAGAAGAAGAAAAAATTGTCGATCTTGTTGTGGGTCCGGATGCTTACAAAGATCTTCCAAATTTACTGGCAGAAGTTGAAGAAGGACGCGATGCTATTAATGTAATTTTATCGAAAGAGGAAACGTACGGAGATATTTCGCCGGTTCGCTTAATGAGTAACGGTATAACAGCACTTGTTTCAATTACCCGAGGATGCGACAATATGTGTACCTTTTGCGTAGTGCCTTTTACACGAGGACGCGAGCGCAGCCGTGAACCGCAGAGCATAATGGCAGAAATTCAGGATTTATGGAACAAAGGTTTTAAAGAAATCACACTTTTAGGTCAGAACGTTGACAGTTACCTTTGGTATGGCGGCGGATTGAAGAAGGATTTTGTAAATGCTTCTGAAATGCAAAAAGCCACAGCGGTTGATTTTGATCAATTGCTGGAAATGGTTGCGATTGGCTTTCCTAAAATGCGAATCAGATTTTCCACTTCAAATCCGCAGGATATGCACGAAAGTATCTTGCATGTTATGGCGAAATATCCAAATATCTGCAAGCATATTCACTTACCGGTTCAATCGGGGAGCAACAGAATTTTGAAAGAAATGAACCGTTTGCATACGCGTGAAGAATATATGGCTTTGATTGATAAAATTAGAACGATTATACCAGATGCTTCGATTTCGCAGGATATGATTGCCGGCTTCCCTACAGAAACAGAACAAGATCATCAGGATACAATGAGTTTAATGGAATATGTGAAATATAATTTCGGTTATATGTATTCTTATTCTGAGCGCCCTGGAACTTTGGCTGGAAGAAAAATGGAAGATGATGTTCCAGAAGATACAAAAGCCAGAAGATTACAGGAAATTGTGGATTTGCAGCAAAAACATGCGTGGTTTAGAAGTGAGGAATTTGTTGGAAAAACGGTTGAAGTTTTAGTTGAGAAAGTTTCTAAAAAATCAAAAGACGAGTTCTCTGGAAGAAACTCTCAAAGCATTACGGTTGTTTTCCCAATAGAAAATTATAAGATCGGAGATTTCGTAAACGTAAAAATCACAAGCTGTACCAGTGGAACTTTAAAAGGTGAAGCGGTTGGATATTCAAATATGAATTGATTTTTTCTTTTGCCACGAATTACACCAATTTCACTAATTTTTAGATTCTGTATCCATAAATTAGAAATTGAAAGCGTAAAATAAAAAGTAGTATTTTTCTTTATTTTATTTTTAGTTTTGCTTAAAAACAAATATGGAATTATATAAAAAAGAAGAATATTATAAGATTGTTGGCATTTGCATGGAAGTACATAGAATTCTTGGTGGCGGGCTTTTGGAAATTGTTTATAAAGATGCTTTGGAATATGAATTTAGAAAAAATAATATCCCATATGAGCGTGAAAAAGAATTCAACATTCAATACAAGGAAATTGTTTTAGCACATAAATTCTATGCAGATTTTGTTGTTTATGATGAAATTATTCTAGAAGTAAAAGCATCAAAAGAAATCGTCGATGAACACACAGCTCAAACTATAAATTATTTAAGATTAGCTGACAGCGATTTAGGAATTATTGTTAATTTTAATAAAAAGACATTACAGCATAAAAGAGTCATTCACTAACCATATTTCAAAAATTAGTGAAATTGGTGTAATTCGTGGCCAAAAAAAACATACAAGCCAAGTTTGAGGTCAAAGTAAAAACTTGAAACCTGAAACAAATAAAACTGAAACAAAATACACATGGAAACAGTTCAAGCAATAAAACAGCGATTTGAGATTATTGGAAATGATCCGAAATTAAATCGTGCTATCGAAAAAGCCATTCAGGTTGCTCCTACTGATATTTCGGTTATGGTAACTGGGGAAAGTGGTGTTGGTAAAGAAAATCTTCCCAGAATAATTCACTCGCTTTCACACAGAAAGCATGGAAAATATATTGCTGTAAACTGTGGAGCTATCCCGGAAGGAACAATTGACAGTGAACTTTTTGGTCACGAAAAAGGTGCTTTTACAGGCGCAACAAGTACACGTGAAGGTTATTTTGAAGTAGCCGACGGAGGAACAATCTTTTTGGATGAAGTTGGAGAATTACCTTTAACGACTCAGGTGAGATTACTTCGTGTTTTGGAAAACGGTGAATTTATAAAAGTGGGGTCTTCCCAGGTTCAAAAAACCAATGTGAGAATTGTCGCTGCCACAAACGTAAACCTTTTTAATGCAATCGAAAAAGGAAAATTTCGTGAAGATTTGTACTATCGTTTAAGTACAGTCGAAATTACGCTTCCTCCTTTGCGTGAAAGAAACGACGACATTCATTTACTGTTCAGAAAGTTCGTAGCAGATTTTGCTCATAAATACAAAATGCCACCTTTAAGACTGGATGATGATGCAGTGCAGCTTTTACAAAAATTCAGATGGAGCGGAAATATTCGTCAGCTTCGAAATGTTGCCGAACAGATTTCTGTGTTAGAAACCAATCGTGACATTACACTGGCAACTTTAAAATCTTATTTACCTGCCGAAGGAAGTAATCTGCCTTCTGTAATTAATGAAAATAAGAAAGAAAGTGATTTTAGCACAGAAAGAGACATTTTGTATAAAGTGCTTTTTGATATGAGAAGCGATCTTAACGATTTGAAAAAACTGACTTTGGAACTGATGAAAAATGGTACTAAAGTGCAGGATATTAATCCAAATCTGATTCAGAAAATATACGGAAACCAGGAAAATGACAGCGAAATTGATTTTGAAGAAGAGCCAAGAACTGCTGTAATGACAACCCCGGCTGTTAGAGAAGAAAACTATCAGATGCAGGATGATAATTATTTGTTTGCTGAAACTATTGAGGAAGAAGAAATTTTACGTCTGGAACAAAAAGAAATCGAAATGATTAAAAAATCATTAGAAAAAAACAAAGGAAAACGTAAAGCTGCTGCAGACGAACTGGGAATTTCAGAAAGAACCTTATATCGCAAAATCAAACAATTCGATCTTTAATAAATCGTAACAATTAATACCGAAACTTCGGGCCAAATACCAAATTGCTATCTTTGGACACAATTGGAATTTTTCTACTAAATATTATGAAAAAAATATATTCACTTTTTGCATTTATCAGCCTTTTTATGTTAAGTGGTTGTGGCGTTTACAACTTTACAGGAACTACCGGGAAGATTGATGCCAAAACATTTCAGGTTAACTTCTTTCAGAACAATGCCGACTTAATTGAGCCTGGAATTGACCGTACTTTTACATTGACATTACAGGATTTGATTATGAATCAAACCAATTTAAACTTAGTGAGTAATGGTGGTGATTTGGTTTACGAAGGTGAAATTACAGATTACAGAATTACTCCAATGACCGCAACTGCAGATCAGCAGGCTGCACAAAACCGTTTGTCTATTCGTGTCAATGTGAGATTTATGAATAAAAAGAAAGAAACAGATGACTTTGAAAAATCTTTTGAATTTTATTATGATTTCCCGGGAAGAGATTTACCGACAGGATCTACTTTAAATGCCGCTATTACTACAATTTTCGAAAGAATAACACAGGATATTTTTAATGAATCATTGGCAAAATGGTAATTTTTTTGTTGAGTCGTTTAATCGTAAAACCGTTTAATCGATAAGACAGCCAAAATAAACGATTAAACAAATAAACGATTAAACAAAATAAAATAATGAACGTTACCGATTATACCTACTTAATGAACAAACCCGATGCTATTACAGAAAAGCAGGCGGACGCATTAGGGAGTGTTCTGAATGAATTTCCGTATTTTCAAAGCGCGCGTGCATTGCGATTAAAAGGACTTTACAATCAAAACAGCTTTAAGTATAATTATGCCTTAAAAGTAACGGCTGCCCATACAGCTGATCGTTCTGTTTTATTTGATTTTATTACTTCAGAAGCTTTTACTTCTATTCAGAATGACTTTTATGAACAAAAGTTAAGAGATCTTCTGGAGATCAAAGTTTTTGACAGTGAAATTATTTCTCCTGAACAAATCAAAAAAGCACTTGAAGTAAAAGTTGATCCCGTTGAGCAATCCATTCTAAACTCCATAAAAGAGGCTCAAACATCAACTCCTCAGCAAATTATAAAAACAGAGGATTTAAAAGATTCAGTTATTGCAGAAACTCTTAACAGCCAAAATGAGGTTTCTTCTATAATTATTCCAGAAGAAATTAAAACAGAAGAACCTGAACAAGCCGTAACGAATGACAGCAAGGATGATGCAGATGATTCGGCTGAAGAGGTAAAAACTGTAGAGAATAATCTCCCGGAAATAGATCCTTCTATTTTCAAAGCGATAATGGATGCACAATCTGTTACCTATGAAGAATCGGTAAAAATTGAAGAGCCAAAAGCAATTCCTGTAATTGACGAATCTTATTTTACTCCTTTAAAAGAAGCTCAATTTATAACTTACGAAAGGCCGGTTAAAGAAGAGGAAAAACAAATTGATCCAATTGAAGTTGATTCAATTGAAGTTGATCCGGTTGAGGATACCACTTTCGATGTTACCGATGTTGAGACTTCAGAGGAAGAAACTAAAATCGAAGAAATCAAAATTGACCGTATTGAAAATTCCATTTTAAGTTCTATAAAAGTTGCCGAAAGTCCAACTCCAGCAGAACCATTAAAAATCGAAGAACAAAAAATTGATTCTGCAATCGAACGTTCGATTTTAAGTTCAATTAAGGAAGCCGAAGCGCCAACTTCTCAGGAATCAAAAATTGAAGAATCAAAAACTGAAACTATTGCTGAACAACCAGTTTTTAATTCTGTTGAAGAAGACGAAGACGATAGTGTCATCGAAGAAATGATTATTCCGGAATTTAAACTTAATATTATTGAGCCACCAGCGTATTCTGCAATTAAGGAAACTGAACCTGTAATTTCTCAAGAAAAAGAAATTAAGAGAGAAGAAGTTTTCGCAGAAAAAGCCCAGGAAGAAAAAATTCAGCCAGAAATACAAACTCAGATTTCACAAGATGCTGAACAAGAAATTGAAAAGCCGGTAAATGAAAATGTAAAGACAGCGGCCGAACATTTAGAAATTGGGAAACCTCTTGATTTTTCTTTAAATGAAAAACATTCGTTTCAGGAATGGCTTCAATTATCCAGGACAGAACCAATTGACCGTTCGAATGAAGGGCCGCAAAAAGAAGAAATGGCATCTGAGACAGTAAATGAAGAAAAAGTAATTATCGAAGAGAGACAGAAAAAGGCTGAAATTATCGATAAATTTATCGAAACCAATCCTAAAATCTCTCCAATCAGATCTACGAGCAGTACCCCGGCGGTGCAAATTGAAAGCAATTCTGATGACAATTCTTATCTGATGACAGAGACTTTAGCCAGAGTATATCTGGAACAAAAGAAATATACAAAAGCAATTCAGGCATATGAAATATTAATTTTGAAATATCCAGAAAAAATTACTTTCTTTGCAGACCGCATATCGGATATAAAGATTTTACAACAAAATAACAATAACAATAATTAAGTAATGAGCACATTTTCAATTTTTTTAGTTTTAATCACAATAGTTTGTTTTCTATTGATCGTAGTTATTATGGTACAAAACCCTAAAGGAGGCGGATTGTCTTCTACTATCAGCGGAACGCAAATGTTAGGCGGAGTACAAAAAACAACCGACTTTTTAGATAAAAGTACTTGGACTTTAGCTACCGTTTTAATTGTGTTAATTTTACTTTCAAGTTTAAGTTTTTCTACCGGAACTTTAAGCGATAACGACTCTAAAATCATTGACAAATCTGAAGCTCCTGTAACTACTCCTGTAGTACCTGCACAAGGAACTCCTGCAGCTCCGGCTAAATAATTACAGCCCGATATAAAAATCTAATGCCAGCCTGTCAAAGCTGGCATTTTTTTTAGGAAAAAATGTCAGTTTTTGCAGCATGGCACAATTTCTGAAAGTTAAAAGAACATAAAAAAAACGTATAACTTATAATATTTATAAAATCATGGCTTTAAACATTAAACCGCTTTCAGACCGCGTACTTATTGAGCCTGTTGCAGCTGAAACCAAAACTGCCTCAGGTATTTTTATTCCGGATACTGCCAAAGAGAAACCACAAAAGGGAACTGTTGTTGCAGTAGGAAATGGATCTAAAGATCATACAATGACCGTAAAAGTTGGCGATACTGTTCTATACGGAAAATATGCCGGAACAGAGTTAAAATTAGAAGGTACTGATTATTTGATTATGCGTGAAGATGATATTCTTGCGATAATCTAAAAAGTATTAAGTACAAAGCACTAGGTACTAAGTACTCATAGAACTTGAAACAAATAAAACTTTAAACAAAAACTAAAAATGGCAAAAGATATAAAATTTGATATTGAAGCACGTGACGGATTAAAACGTGGTGTTGATGCATTGGCAAATGCTGTAAAAGTAACTCTTGGACCAAAAGGTCGTAATGTAATTATCGGGAAATCATTTGGTGGACCAACCGTTACAAAAGATGGTGTTTCTGTTGCAAAAGAAATCGAATTAAAAGACCCATTAGAAAATATGGGCGCTCAGATGGTTAAGGAAGTTGCTTCTAAAACTAATGATTTAGCAGGAGACGGAACTACAACTGCTACGGTTTTAGCTCAGGCTATCGTAAAAGAAGGTTTAAAAAATGTTGCTGCAGGAGCAAATCCAATGGACTTGAAACGTGGTATCGACAAAGCTGTTGAAACTATCGTAGCTGACTTAGCAAAACAAGCTAAAGTGGTAGGAAGTGATTCTGATAAAATCAAACAAATTGCTTCTATTTCTGCTAATAATGATGAAGTTATTGGTGAACTAATCGCTACAGCTTTTGCTAAAGTTGGAAAAGAAGGTGTTATCACTGTTGAAGAAGCTAAAGGAACGGATACTTTTGTTGACGTTGTTGAAGGTATGCAGTTTGACAGAGGATATTTATCTCCTTACTTTGTAACAAACCCAGAGAAAATGGAAGTGGAATTAGATTCTCCTTACATTTTATTATACGATAAAAAAGTATCTTCTTTAAAAGAATTACTTCCGGTTTTAGAACCAGTTGCGCAATCAGGAAAACCATTATTAATTATTGCTGAAGATGTTGATGGAGAAGCGCTTTCTACATTAGTAGTAAATAAATTAAGAGGTGCTCTTAAAATTGCTGCTGTTAAGGCTCCTGGTTTCGGAGACAGAAGAAAAGCAATGCTGGAAGATATCGCAATCTTAACTGGTGGAACTGTAATTTCTGAAGAAAGAGGTTATACATTAGAAAACACAACTATCGAAATGTTAGGAACTGCAAAAAGAGTTGCTATCGATAAAGACAATACTACAATTGTAAGCGGTGCAGGTGAAGCAGATATCATCAAAAACCGTGTAAACCAAATTAAAGGTCAGATGGAAACAACTACATCTGATTATGATAAAGAAAAATTGCAGGAGCGTTTGGCTAAATTAGCCGGAGGTGTTGCTGTTCTTTATGTTGGTGCAGCTTCTGAAGTAGAAATGAAAGAGAAAAAAGACAGAGTAGATGATGCATTACACGCAACTCGTGCTGCTGTTGAAGAAGGAATCGTTGCCGGAGGTGGTGTAGCTTTATTAAGAGCTAAAACTGCTTTAGCTGACTTAAAAGCTGATAATGCTGACGAAGCAACCGGAATTCAGATCGTAGCTCGTGCTGTTGAATCTCCATTAAGAACTATTGTTGAAAATGCAGGTCTTGAAGGTTCTGTTGTTGTTGCAAAAGTTTCTGAAGGTTCAGGTGATTTTGGTTACAATGCTAAAACAGACGAATATGTAGATATGCTTTCTGCCGGAATTATCGATCCTAAAAAAGTAACGCGTGTTGCATTAGAAAATGCTGCATCTGTTTCTGGAATGATATTAACTACAGAATGTGCATTAATTGATATTAAAGAAGAAAATGCCGGCGGCGGAATGCCAATGGGTGGCGGTATGCCAGGAATGATGTAATTTATTCTCTTCTTAAAACTTAAAAGCGCTGGATTTTTATCTGGCGCTTTTTTTATTCGCCACGAATTCACGAATTATTTTTTCTCTAATCTTTACGTATATTTTTTATTTGCCACAAATTGCACAGATTAAAAGAATTATAATCTGTGGCGAGCTTTTTTCATAAAAAGCATTCGTGTAATTAATGACAACTATTTTAAACACAAAGATCAGAAAAAAAATAATTCGTGAATTCGTGGCTATCTTTTATTTAACATTCTCTTTTTCTTTAAAAAATGGTTTAGTCTTAACTTTGCGCTTTTAAAATTATAAAATGAGAAAATTTACTATTCGTCTATTACTTCTTACATTCGTAATCCTTTCCAATTTTTTAAATGCACAAAACAGCAAAGAAAATTACGTCGTTTTAGTTTCTATGGATGGATTCCGTTGGGATTACGGGAAACTTTATAATCTCCCAAATCTAAAACAGATTGAAAAAGAAGGCGTTCATGCAAAATCAATGAAACCTTCATATCCGAGTAAAACTTTTCCAAATCATTATACAATAGTCACAGGACTTTATCCCGATCATCACGGAATTATTAATAATGTTTTTTATGATACTTCTCTAAACCAGCCTTTTTCATTATCAAGTGATGCCAAAAATGATTCCAGATTTTACGGTGGAAATCCGATTTGGAATTTGGCAGAAGAACAAGGCGTGAAAACAGCATCCTTCTTCTGGCCGGGATCTGATATTGATAAAAGAAATCCAACTTATTTTAAAAAATACGATGGCAAAATTCCGTACGGAGCAAGAATTGATACTGTCATGAAATGGCTCCAGCTTCCCGAAAAACAGCGACCTCATCTGGTGACCTTATATTTTGACGAACCCGATCATTCGGGGCATAATTATGGTCCGCTTTCGCCGGAAACTAAAAAATCTGTAATAAAAATGGATTCTATAATGGGTGAAATATCCCGAAAATTAGATCAGTTGCCCATCGGAAAACAAATCAATTTAATAATTGTTTCTGATCATGGAATGGCCAATATCAGTAATGACAGGAAAGTTGCTGTTTTAGATTATTTAAAACCGGAATGGCTGGGATATAAAGATGTAATCAATCCGATTATGAGTTTGCAGGCAAAACCCGGTTACAAGGATTCTATTGCGAATGCTTTAAAGAAAGTTCCGCACATTAGATTCTGGAAATCAACCGATGTTCCAAAAAGATTGCATTACGGAACTAATCCGCGCGCGCATGATTTTGTTATTGAAGCACAAAAAGGATGGAGTTTGGTAACGAAAGAAAGTACGCATATCAAAGGCGGAACACACGGTTATGATAATAATGAAAAAGATATGCACGCTATATTTTATGCCAAAGGCCCGGCTTTTAAAGTCAATAAAAAAGTAAAAACATTTCCAAACATTTCCGTCTATCCTTTAATTGCAGAAATTTTAGGTTTAAAAATTGGCGAAATTGACGGAAAGCTTAGCGATGTCAAGTCGATGCTAAAATAATCAGAAAATGTGTCCATTTAATAATGAGATAATTACATTAAATAAAATCAATTGCCTCCAGGCTTTAGCTAAGAGTTTTTGATCAAAATTTAAAAGGCTTTAGCCAAACTTTATAGTTTTGGCTAAAGCCTTTTAATCATCTATTTTTATTCCACCAGATAAATCTGGAGTAAGTCAGCAAAACAACAATGATCTAATTATCAAATTACCACATTTTCTAATTAAAAAGTTTCTCATTTACAGCGCTGTCGAAACAGAAACTTCTTTCCATTTTCCCAATTCACTTTGAACACTTGCAATTTTCTGGTTGGCCATATTAAAAGCATCTTCACCTAAAAATAAATGCAGCGGCGGATTCTGATCCTGACTAACTTTAATTAAGGCTTCAGCTAATTTTACCGGATCTCCGGGTTGATTTTCGTTTATATCTCCTTTGTGAGCGTTTTCAGATTGTCTAACTTCCTTATAATCTGCAATAGGATTTTCTGGCAGTAAAAGCGAACCGTCTTTTAGGAAATCGGTTCTAAAATAACCTGGATAAACGATCGTGGCATGAATTCCGAAAGGTTTAATTTCTGCTGCCAGTGATTCTGTTAAACCGGCAACGGCAAATTTGGTTGAACAGTAAATTCCCCAACCCGGAAATTCTCCGAAATATCCTCCAACAGAAGAAATGTTAAAAATATGTCCTGATTGATTCGCACGAAGAATGGGCATTGTATTTCTGATTACATTTAATAATCCGAAAACATTTACTTCGAAGTTTTTTCTCGATTCTGCATCGGTTAATTCTTCTAAAGCACCTAATAATCCGTAACCTGCATTATTTACCAAAACATCAATTGTATTAAAATGGCTTACCGCTTTGTTGATTGCATTCTGAACACTTTTCTCGTTCAATAAATCCATTTCAAGCGGAAAAAACTTTTCGGATGCATTTCCTAATTCTTTAATCAAAGATGCTTCATTTCTTGATGTTGCAGCAACTTTAAATCCTTCTGCCAATAATTTTTTAGCTAATTCTAATCCAAGTCCTTTTGAAGCACCTGTAATAAACCAAACTTTACTATTTTCCATGATTTAAATTTTTTAAGTATTAATTACATGACAAAGGTATTGGCAAAGTCCCTGCTAAAAATTAAACCAATCAAGCAAGAAGTTACAAAAATCAATCAATTTCTGCTAATCGATAGTTTTTGGGAGAAACTTGAACATTTTTCTTGAAGAAATTAATAAAATGAGACAACTCTTCGAATCCTAAACACCAAGCAATTTCATTAATATTCCAATTGGTTTGTTTTAGCAGAATCATCGCTTCCTGTACAATTCTTTCAGAAATAATCTGAGAAGTTGTTTTTCCGGTTGTTTCTTTCAAAGCTTTATTTAAATGATTGACATGCACATTTAACTGTTGTGCAAATTCTGAAGGAGAACGAAAATTAATTTGCTGAGAAATTGATTCAACAGGAAATTGTCTTTCTAGCAATTCTAAAAACAAAGAAGAAACTCGAATTGTAGCATTCGATTTACTATATAATGAAGTAGTTACGGTCTGTGTTTTTAACGCAAGATGAATAATCTCAAAAACCAGATTTCGAAGTACATCGTATTTAAAAGCGTAATCAGAATTAATTTCCTCGAGCATTTTCTCATAAACCAGTTTTAAAGATGCTGCCAGTTCTTTAGAAACCGGAACCACCGGATTTCCTCCGGGCTGAAACAATGGATAGTCCTTTAAATTCCCAAACTGACTAAAAAATGCATCGGTAAAAATGCAGAAAAACCCGGTTTGTTTTTCGTCAATATGTTCCCAGCTGTAAGGAATCTGTGGATTTGCAAAAAATAAAGCCTGATCTTCTATTGCTACCACTTTATCTGCATAATGAATCTTATTCCTGCCAACGATCAAACTTATTTTAAAAAAGTCTTTACGCGTATAAGGTAATGGATTGCAAGTGCTTCCAATATAATCGTCCAGTTTAAAAACATTAAAATGTCCGATTTCCTTTGTAAGGTTTTCGGGCATTCCCTTTATTTTAACGGTATAAAAATCTTCGAGTGTTTCTGTAAGTTTCATTTATCAAAGTTACAAAAATCAAATTATTAATTTAAGAATGTGACAATTTGAGAATTAGATAATTATCGAATGTTATCCTGAGCGATCCCGGGGGCTTTAGGAGAAGGGGGCTCCCAATTGTCACGCAAGGCTTCTGTGAAAGCTTCCATTGCTCCGCATTACAAAATAAAAATGCAAAATATTTTTAGAACAATTATCTAATGATCAAATTGACACATTTTCTAATTATTAAACTATCATGAAACCACCTTATAACTCGGATCTTCAATTACATTTACATTAATAACGGCATCTGCATTTTTAAGTAATTGCCTGCAGTCTTGGCTTAAATGTCTTAATTCAACCTTTTTATTGAGCTGACTGTATTTTTTCGTGAGATTATTTACAGCTTCAATTGCTGACATGTCTGAAATACGGCTTTCTTTAAAATCAATTATCACATGATCCGGATCGTTCTGAATATCAAATTTTTCCATAAAAGTGGTAGTCGAACCAAAAAATAACGGACCATAAATTTCGTAATATTTAATTCCGTTTACATCAACAAAATGTCTGGCGCGAATTCTTTTGGCACTTTCCCAGGCAAAAACCAAAGCCGAAACTATAACGCCAATTAAAACTGCTAATGCCAGATTGTGCAATAAAATTGTAATAACGGCAACCAGGATTCCGACAAAAATATCGTGTCTCGGCATTTTATTGATCACCTTAAAACTGGCCCATTCAAAAGTCGTAATAGCCACCATCATCATTACTCCTACAAGAGCTGCCATTGGTAATTTTCCGATTACGGGAGCACCAAAAAGAATAATCAGTAAGATCGTCAACGCGGCAATAATTCCCGAAAGTCTGGCTCTGGAACCGGCACCAAGATTTACCAAAGTCTGTGCAATCATCGGGCAGCCTCCCATTCCGTAGAAAAAACCATTTAGAATATTCGAACTTCCCTGCGCTATACATTCGCGATTGCTGTTGCCACGCGTTCCTGTAATCTCATCTACGAGATTCAGCGTAAGCAAACCTTCTGTTAAACCGACCGCGGCAACAATTACCGAATAGGGAAATATTACTTTTAAGGTCTCAAAAGAAAATGGAATATTTGGAATATGAAATGGAGGAAATCCGCCTTGAACTGAAGCGATATCCTCGACTGTTTTGGTTTCAATATTAAAGACAATCACCAATGCAAAAACCACCATAATGGCAACCAAAGAAGCCGGAACTGCTTTTGTAATCTTCGGAAATATCAAAACAATTGCAATCGTCAATGCCACCAAACCCAGCATAATGTACAAAGGCGTTCCCGAAAGCCAGGAAACCTGACCGTTGATCACGGTTTTAAACTGTTCCAGCTGCGACATAAAAATAACCACTGCCAATCCGTTTACGAAACCAAACATTACAGGCTGAGGAACAAGCCGAATAAATTTTCCGAGCTTAAAAAGTCCAACACAAATTTGTACAACACCACCAAGTGCGACCGCTGCAAAAACATATTCGATTCCGTGAGATTTCATTAAGGCAATCAGAACGATTACGGTAGCTCCTGCCCCGCCGGAGATCATTCCGGGTCTGCCTCCAAAAATTGCGGTTACTAAACCTGCAATAAAAGCGGCATATAATCCGACTAAAGGTGGAAATCCTGCTAAAATTGCAAACGATAAAGATTCAGGAATCATCGTCATCGCAACTGTTAAACCTGCTAAAATTTCATTTTTGTAATTCACCTTTTGAGTAAAATCGAAGAGTTGGAATGCTTTTTTCATGGCACAAAATTAGAAAAATAATATGCAAAAAAAGAACAAACCTTTTCATGATGAAAAAGCAACTATAAGACAGCTTAAAGAATTGGACTGGAAAATCAGCTCAATTGTTTCAGAAGAAAAAGAAAAATGGAAAGAATAAAACCAATCATTTTTTTATTTTAATTAAAAGTAAATAATAAAGCAAAATACGTATATATAAAGGAGATATTACCGCGTATTTTTACCTGATTTTCAAATAAATGGATTTAATTATTCCAATCTCACGCAGGTAAAACCCAGACAATGCACATAATCCATAATAGGTTCACATTTGAGGTCTTTACCTTCTACTCTGAGTATCTTGTCGCAATCTTCCAGATCAAAATTTATTTTATAATCTGGAAATTTCGTCTGGATGATTGCCATTACATCCTCTTTCTGGGATTCCTTATAAACATTTGTTTTAAAAACTTCTACAATCATAAGTTCTTTTATTTAATATTTTAAACTTATTAATTCTCTTTCACGACAGTGGTTTCATGAAATGCACTTCAATTGAGACCAAAAATACTCCACCGCTTTAGATTTTTATAGCAATTTTATACCAGTGGCGTATGTTTTATACGAACGGCGTTGGTATAATTTATTTTGTTCAAATGCTTCCAGACCATACTATTATATTATTTTTGCGCTTATGACAATCGCTAAAATTTATCAAAACTTCTTTCTTCGAAATCTCCTCGTACACACGCTTGTATATTTAGTAATCCTAGCTTGTATTTATGACGAGGTAAAACTTGACGGACACGACTGGACTTATATTCTTAGTAAGATTGCCGTTGGTTATTTTCCGTGTATTGTCTGGATTACCCTTTTTAATGTTTTTATAATTAAACCTTTTCTGTTTAGAAAAAAGGTCAAGCTGTTTTTTGTGCTTCTGGTGATATATTGGACTGGTTTTTATTTCTTTATGAATTGGTTTTTTCCCAATGTCGGATTAGGAAATCTAAAAACCCTTCAAATTGTTTCGCTCATTATCAACGGGACCTTTTTCTACTTTATTCATATTGTTATTACCAAGAAAATGAGTCAAAACGACAAGGACATTATGAATTTCAAGTCGGAACTTTCTTTTTTAAAGCAACAGCTGAATCCGCATTTTTTACTGAATGCTATGAATAATCTTTACGGAGAAGCACTTGCAGAGCCCGATAAAGTTCCCGATCGAATCCTGAATCTTTCTGATATGCTGCGGTACCAGATTGAAGCTTCAAAAAAAGATTATGTTTTAATGGAGGAAGAAATTGCTTTCATAACTAAATATATTGAATATTACACCTTTAGAAACGAAAGACTTGCTGTTAATCAGAATATTGAAGGTCTGCACGACTTTATAGAGATTCCGCCTTTGTTCTTTTTGCCATTGGTCGAAAATGCGGTAAAATTTTCTGCAGAAACGGCAGCGCCATTTATTAATCTGGATTTAAAAGTAAAATGCCGAAATTTGACATTTACTTTAAAAAACAATTATCTCGATTCGGGATCACGGCTTTCGAGCACCGGAATCGGAATTGAGAACCTCAAACGACGTTTGGAAGTTTACGGCTTAAAACATGATTTGAGTTGTAAAAAAGAGAAAAATACCTTTACCGTAAAATTAAGCATATGGCACTTACCTACCGCTGTCTGATCATTGATGACGAATCGCCGGCGCACAAAGCACTGATTTCGCACATCTCTAAATTTGACGAACTGGAACATTCCGGAAGTGCTTTTAATGGTATGGAAGGTATAAAAATGCTCAACAAAAACCAATACGATATCATTTTTCTCGACATTAACATGCCGGTGATTTCGGGTGTAGAATTAATGGAACTCCAGCCAAATAGACCGCTCACAATTGTAACAACAGCATATTCAGATTTTGCACTTTCGGCGTATCAAAACGATGCAATCGATTATCTTTTAAAACCAATTTCGCCGGATAAATTTGCCAAAGCCATAGAAAAAGCCAAAACTTTTTTCTCGGGAAACAGTCTTAAAAAAGAAACCGCAACCGACGCCAAAGCCATTTCCTACAGAGTGAATGGGCAAAATATAGACATGTCGCTTCATGATATTGTTTATGTAGAAAGCCTGGGCAACTATATGAAACTGCACAGCACCAGGTTTAATTTACCCCACATTATTTACGGTTCACTCTCTAGCATTGGCTCAGAAATAGACTGTAAAAGTTTTCTCCAAGTGCATCGTTCTTTTATTGTAAACGTAGACAAAATCACTTCGGTTACTTTTAAATCGCTTACGATGTGTAATGGGGATATTATCCCGGTGGGAAGGAAATATCAGATTTTGCTGGATAATCTTTCGATTAGATAATTAGGGAACTTATCAATTATATAATTTAAAAATAAAATTTAACTTTCAAAAATCTATATACTTAACATTCTTTATTAAGCATTTATTTATATTTGGAGATTAAATTATAATTATACGATGTCAAAGAATTACTTTATTTTTATTTATTTCCTAATTCTGATGGTTACTTCTTGTGCCAGTATCGAAGATAGTGACGCTGAAACAAAATCAAAATCATCTACTTATACCGAAAAAGTTACTGTTGAAGAATTATTAAGTAGTTTAAAAAAACAAAATCTCGATTTAGCTTTGTTTATAGAAAATAATCCTGTTTCAAACCTTAGAACATATTCAGGACCAACCAACTATTACTTCGATCACAAAAATATTACAGCTGTTAAAAATAATAAAAATGAAGCAGCTTACAGTATCCCGCTATATCTAAAATCTGATACAAATTCTAATATATTATATAAGCTATCTGTTGAAATAGGAGAAAACTACGTTAACACAAAATTAATTATACTTGAAGGCATGGCTGATGGTAGTATTAATTATAAAGCTTTTAATTTTGATCCATACAACAAAAAGAGCTACTTCAAAATATGATTGTTATTGTGTTACCCTAATCATGGATTGCACTTGTCATGCCCATCCCAATGGTGCATGTGAACATCCAAATGTGCTTACAAATTGCAATTGTTCAGGAAGTAATTTCTCACAATCTGGCACCAGCACACCTCCTTCAGGCACAAAAACAACGTGGTCAGGGGGATCTGGAGGGTCCACTACTTCTGCTACAACCGGAGAAGCTGTATACTTTGAATTACAAAAAATATTTAAGTCCGACTATACACTGAATGCATTACAAAAATATACTATAATAAATGGTTTTAATTATAGCATATTATTACTTGATTTCTTAAATACAGATGGAGATACTCCTTCCAATAAGGCTTTTACAGAACGAATGATCTATGCTATAGAAGATGGTCAATTCTCTGCAACTACCCAACTTAAAAATGCCATTCAAAATTTTAAATATTCGCAAAAATCACCAGCAGACATTGACTTATTTTCAATATTAGACAAAAAAGATTTATCTGAAAATAAAAAATTTATAGAAATCTACGATGCTTTAACAAAATCACCTGAATTTAAAAGTTTATTTTTAGATATTTTTACTGATAGTAAAAAGTTTAATGTGAAATTTGAGATAGAGGATCATGTTTATAAAGATAATGATCCAACAAAGGAAGAAGTTAATGCTATTACAATACAGGATCCGATTACAAAAAACATTATAATAAAAGTAAGCAAACAGATATTAATGGTTGGATCAAGTATGAGTCAAACTAAGATTGAAAATGCTAAAACCGTATTGCATGAATGCATACATGCTTATCTATTTGTAAAAGCAAGCAATCCCAATGTCGGAGCAGATTTCGTAAAAATTTTAAACTCTATGTATCCTACTGTAAATGAACAACATGATTTCATGTACAACAAAATGATTCCTACGATGCAAAAAGTACTTTTTGAGATAAGAGATTCAGTAACTACACTATCAAATAGAACAATTCTTGAAACACAATATACTATGCATCCATCAACAAATCCTTTAACATCTACATCATGGATTTGGGATGAATATTATAAATTTTTAAGCTTAAAAGGACTAGACGAAGCAAATTGCTTCAAAATAGATTTACCAGTTGGATCAGACAAATGGAATCTATTTACTAAGTATATAGACTACGGACATAATGTGCTAGATTAATACAAATAAAATCAACAATGAAAAAGATAATCCTTTTTATTTTTATAACAAATTTTGCATTTAGTCAGGATATGAATCAAGTAAAAAAACTTGACACTGTCTACGTATTATTTAAAAAAGCTAAAAAATCAAAAAGAACTATTTATACAGAAAACTTTAGGGAATATTTTTTCTATTTGAATTCTAATAAAAATAATCAACAAGAAAAACTGATCTTTAGTAAGCCTGATCGTAAAAATTCTTATACTGACAAAAACCATCCGATTATTGATACCAGAATAGAAAACAAATCCTTTTTAAAAAAATATAAAAGCAACATAATAACTGCTGATTTTTTAAGAAATTTTAATGAGGAATATATTGTTTGCTATATGTTCTCAAAATCACAAGTTTTTTACATTATTGACTTAAGCGAAAAGAAAAGAGGTGATATAAAAATCTATCGTACTTTTCTTTTAAACTATTGTCCTGTAAGTGAATGAAATTAATGGAAATATCTTAATGAAAAATAGAAAATCATGAAATACAAAATATTACTCTGTTTTATACAATTTTTATTAATACATCAATACACATTTTCGCAGGGAAAAATCAAACCCGATGTAAAAACTTTGACTTTCCTTGGAAAAAGTCCTTCGAAAACTAAAAGCAATTGTTTGCCAGAAAATCTTATAAAAACAATTTTTTTCACTCCACAACCAAAAAGCAATTCTAAAATTGGTTTCATGGATAATAAAGGAAAAATAGTAATTAAGCCTATTTATAACATGGCTTCAGATTTTTATAATGGATTTGCAAATATTATAAAAGATTCAACTTATGGATATATTAATAAAAAAGGAATTGAAGTTTTATTTAAAAATTATGATGAAACTTATTTTTATTACAACAATACTGGGATTGCAAAAAAAAATGGAAAATATGCATTAATTGATCGAAAAGGATCACCTTTGACAGAATTCAAATACAATTCAATTCTTTTTTTTGGATTTGATCACTTTCGTGGCCTTATATCTGGAAACTTTGGACATATTTTGGATAATAAAGGAAAAATTATATTCAATAAAAATTTAGAGTATGATATAAAAAGTGAGTATTTTGATAAAGATTCTCTACTAGTTTATGAAAAAACAATCGATGGCAATTCTCTTAAAGGTATAGTAAAAATTGACAATACAATTATTATTGAGCCTAAATATGATAACATCGATTTGCTTGAAAACGAAGATTTTCTTTTGGCTGAAAAAGATCAAAAATTCGGTTTAATTGATAAATCCGGTAAAGAAATAATTCCTTTAATATATGACAAGATCAAAGCGATTTCTGAGAATCTAATACTTGTTAAGCAAAAAGATAAATGGGGATTTATAGATAAACTAAATAAAATAATTATTCCTCTTGAATATGATGATGCTTTTCCATTTTTTAACGGCATTGCATTTGTCCAAAAAGAAAGCTTCTATGGAGCAATAGATAAACATAATCAAACGAAAATACAATTTAACTTAGACAAATTAATATTTCCTATTGATTCAGATAATTTAATTGTATTCAAAAAAAATGAGAAGTTTGGCTTCATTAATAGCTCGGGTAAAATTATTGTACAAGCAATATATGATTATGCATATCCTTTCATAAAGGACATGGCTTACGTACAAAGAGATAACAAAGCTGGATTTATAAATAGAAAAGGAGAACAAGTTATTCCTATAAATTATAAACAGTTATGGTTAGAAAGTGAAAAATTAATTCGTTTTACAGAATAACGTAACTTCCTTTCAGTAAATCCTCGCTCGTTAACATAAAGCTTATAAATTATTTTTGATTGTGGCGCGACGCGCTCACGCTAGCAAATTATCAAATGAAATGTCCTTCTATAAAAAAGCTCCGCAAAAACGGAGCTTTCTCTTTTCAAAACGATAAAAACCTAAATAGCCTTCACCATTATCACATTATTACAGACTTTTTGAATTTGCTTATCTGTGAACTGAGATAAAACTTTGACCAGATCCCGGCTTGTTTTGAGGCAGCTCAACATCTTTTGTCTTAAAACCAGATCATTTCCAAATTCGGTGTCGAGTAATAACTCGAAAGCTTCCTGCAAATAAATTGGTTGTTTTTTAAAATCGCCTTCAAAACTTAAGTCTGAAACGAACTTTGCTAGCACCCGCATTACGTCGCGGTTTGTTTTTTGATGTTTTTTTGTCCTGTTCTAAAAAATTAAACGCACGAAGCCTCATCTTCGGTTGTGACAAAACATTCTTTAAGGAATGAAATTAGGGCTATCACTAGCTCCAGCAACGTGAATGAGGGCTCGTTTATTTAAACTTATAAAAAGTCTCAGGAAATAAATCCTTAATAATGTTTTGTCGTTGACAAACGTACAAAATTAAAGTACTGCAAAGAATAAAAAATAAGATATTTTCCTACAAATTTAAATTGCTAATTTTTACTTCCAAACAATACCTTAAGTGCTCCAGTCGACCATAAAGCCAGGAAAATCAAAACAGGCTGGAAAAATAGTCTTATCAATCGAGCCTGATCAGTGTCAAGTCCAAAGGCAGACGTTCCGTTTATGTATTGTGCTATGTTACCCGGGAAAATCAGCACATAAAACACAGCGAGTGCGATTCCCACTTTCACTTTGTATTTCGTTAGAAAAACCATTCCAAGACCTAAAATAATTTCTACAATTCCCGAAAGTATAACAACCAAATCTTTGCTTAGCGGAACCCATTCGGGAACCTGAGCCTGAAACTCTGCTCTCTGAAACGTAAGATGTCCTATAGCGGCCATTATCATAAACAATCCTAGTATTATTCGAACAATATTTTGAAATCTTGAAGTGTTTGTATTTTCCATATTTGAAAGGTTTTTTTGATATTATTTCCTCATTCAAATTTACGGGATATTCAATAATAAGTTTTCTAAGGTTAACAGGCTTTTTTGTGTAATCTCCATGTAGCTTTTAAATATATTTTAATGAGCCTCTTAATACTGAAACCCCGTTGTAATTCTTATAGTAATTGTTTTATTAAAAAAAACACATTTAAAGTATATTTTTCTTACTTATTTATTTAAATTCGCAATTAACCAAACCCCTAACTTTCAGAACCAAATGCGCATTTTTAATTTATTTAGAAGATCGGCTGTCAAATGTCCGAGATGTCTTGGCAAAGGATTTGTCAGCCATGAAGATATTGCTCGTTTAAACAGACAATTAAAATGGGTTCCCGCTCCGTGTGCATATTGCGAAGCCACAGGAAAAGTCAAAAAAGAATTACTTTCAAAAGTCGCAATAGATTGCATGTATCTTACCATAGATCTGCCAGAAAGTGTTATTGAAAAAATAAAAGCAGGCGATCCGGAAACAATAGAAAAAGGAAAACAACGCGAACTTTTTGTTGATCATCTTATTCAATACGCACAACATCATCATGTCTCTCAAAACATGAATGCCGAAAGTATTGCCAGTCTTTATCTTAAAGCAGAAGCCGAAAAAGCTTCGTTTGCTGTAACCCGCGAAGAACTAACAAAATACATTCAGGGCGTTATCGAACTTAAAAACCAGATTTAATGGAATGTGATCGCTTTGGCGGAATCACCCCTTAGTGTTACTACTCTATACGTTTGCCCCTTTGTCCCTTTGTCCATTTATCACTTTGCCCCTTTGTCCCTTTGTTTCTTTCTCCCTTTGTCCCTTTGTTACTTTGTCCCTTTGTTACTTTGTCCCTTTGTCACTCTTCTGTCTTTACAACTTCAAAAAAAAGAAGTATTTTTGCGTTCTATAAATTCCACGAAATTAAAGTCCAGAAATCGACATGACCCGAGAACATTATATTCCGTTCAACAAAGAGTTTTTGCTGGAAAAGCAAATTGCCGCTTTCGCGGATATTGCTAAAAAAGTTGATGATTTTAAAAAGCTTTTCGAAATTATCGAGCATTATTACCACTACGAATCTTTTAATCTCAACCGGAATCTAAAGCATAATTATGCACTGTATGATCCGGATCTCAGCGAGAAGGAACGCGAACAGTTTATTAGTAAAAGCGACTTTTCTACTTTCAAAAAAACTTTATCGACCGTTTTAGAGCGTGGGAATTATTATCGAATTGACCAGCAGACGTTAAGTAATGCTTTTAAAGAATCCGATTTAATCGGACTAAAACTGATAATCGATTTTAATGCTTTTAAAGATTTTGAAGTTTACGCGCGCGGACATCATAAAGCAAAAGAACAAGTTAAAAAATTTATCTTCTGGAAAAAGGAAGTCGAAATCGAATATTACGACCGCGTTTTAATTTACCTCAATTACAGCGATGCCGATTATCTTAAGGCTAAGAAGGTTAAATTAGGAAAAATGCCGATAGATCCGGGTTCAATTGCTTTGAAGATTTTTAAGCGTGTTCCTAAAAATGATTTGGAAACTATTTTCCCAAACGCTATTCCGAAAATGTCTTTAAGGGACAAAATGCTGCTTTGGGTTCCCGGACTTTTTGGCGGAATTTCGTTGTTGAGCGCCAAGGTAATTCCAGCCTTATTAAATATGTATGAGGCGTATCAGACCGGAGAAACTATCGATTTATTAAATAGCAAAACTTCATTAAATCAGGGATTAATTGCACTGGGCATTTTGGCTGCATATTGTTTTCGCCAGTACAATAATTTTATAAACAAAAAAATTCGGTATTCTAAAACGCTTTCAGACAGTTTGTATTTTAAAAATGTAGGAAACAACAGCGGGGCATTTTATTCACTTTTAAATTCATCTGAAGAAGAAGCTTTAAAAGAAACCATATTAGCCTACACTTTTTTACACGAAAGTGAAAAACCTTTAACTGCCGAAGAACTGGACCATAAAATAGAATCCTGGTTTAAAACACAATTAAACACCGACCTTGATTTTGATGTAAATGATGCTTTACTGAAATTGAAAAACATTGGTATTGGTATGGAAAATAATGGAAAATGGAATGTAGTTCCTTTAGAGAAAGCCCTTGTCACTATTGATGCATTATGGGACAATGTTTTTCAGTACAATCAAAAGGTAAATTCTTAAAAAAAGAAAAATGTCCCAATATAAATGTTCCTGCTGTGGAGAAATTTTTGATGAAATGCCTTTGTGTTTTGGCAACGACTATCCCGCTTACTATTTTTCTGTTCCGCCGGACGAAAGGGAAAAACGTATTGAATATGGCGGCAGCTGATGCTATGTCGACGAGGAGCATTTTTTTCACCGCGGAAGATTGACAATTCCGATTATCGATTATCATGAAGACCTGGTTTTTAATGTCTGGACCACAATCAGTGAAAACAATTTCTGTATCCGGATGGATTTGTGGGAAGACGCAGAAAGAATCAATCAGGAACCTTATTTTGGATGGATGCAGACCAATGTTCCAACCTATGGCGAAACTTTATCTCTACAATCAATCGCTATTGAGCAAGGTTTAGGTTTAATTCCGGAAATAAAAATCATTGAAGAAAACCATCCGTTAAAAATCGATCAGGAAAACGGAATTACGCTTGAAAAAGCAATTTCGATCGTTGATGAAATTATGAAAATTGAGCACGGTAAAAGCTAGGAGAAAATTTATTAGATTTACGCAACTAACTATTAAACCACCAAAGAATGAGAACATTAGAACAATGGTTTGCAGAATATGCCGTAAGTCACCAAAATCCTAAAAACAAAGCGATACATTATATCTGCGTTCCCGCGATTTTCTTTTCGATTGTCGGGTTGCTTATGAGTATTCCTTCTGCTATTATATCGAATACGGTTCAATTAAATGCTCCAATTATAGAAAACTGGGCTTTTGTGGTGTTGCTTTTGGTTCTCGTTTTCTACATTCGATTGTCAATTTCAATGACGTTTAAAATTGCTGTATTTTCAATTCTTTGCCTTATTGTCAATTATTACATCAGTAAGTTTGTTCCTTTATGGATATTTTCCGTTGTCGTTTTCGCTTTAGCGTGGATGGGACAATTTTATGGACACAATATTGAAGGTAAAAAACCTTCCTTTTTAAAAGATCTGCAGTTTTTATTAATCGGTCCGGCCTGGGTTTTAGAAAATTTATTTTCTAAAAAGAATAATTAGTTACGGCGACTGAACTTCATTATTGACGAACAAAATAAAATTGCAATAAAACCAATATATAAAGAAGTGACGAATAAGATTTTTGTCCTTTTTTATGCGTAAAATATTAGCCCAAATATCTTTATATTAGCAGAATAAATTTAAGTCAGCAAATGAGAAAAATCTTCAGTTTTATAATCTTGGCTATATTAGTTTCTGCCTGCAAACAAAAAGATAATAAAGCCATTCCAACCCAAACGGAAACAGGAAAAGACAGCATAAAGGAGGATCATTCTGCAACAATAGCACAAACCGATTCAGATTTAGCAGAATTATTTTCAAAAAACAAAAACGAAATAATCTTAAAGCTTAAATCGCTTTCTAAAGAAGAAGCCAATGCGTTATACGAAAAATATTATGAGGAAAACGGGATTTTGCTTGGCAGAATAGACGAAAAGGAAGCTAAACTACTGGACAAGTTTTATAGCGAAAGCGAAGCTGATAAAAAAGAAATTAAACTTCTCGATCAAAAACTGGCAAAACATCAATTACAATTTGATGAACTGGGAGAAGGATATGTTGAAATCACCGCCAGAAGCGACTTTTATTATGCTATTTTCAAAGATTATGTTACACCCGATTACAAAGAATATCTGTTCTTAAAAAGTGAAGAAAACAAAATGCCGTATTCTGCAGATGCCGGACTTATTATAACCTTCAAGGATCTGGGAGACCGGATAATTTCATGGGAAAATTTTATGAACAAGTATCCAAATTCAAAACTAATTCCGTCGGTAAAAGAAGAATACAAGAACTATCAAATGGATTATCTGATTGGTCAGGATAATACCCCAACATATGAAAAAGTAAATGATGTGTATATTTATCCGGAGAACATTCAGGAGTTTAACAGATTTGAAAAAAAATATCCAAAAAGCCCAACCGTTTCTTTAATTCATATATTTAAGGAAAACTTTAAAAACGAAAATATTCCACAACAATTAAGAGCGGAACAAGAGAAGTTGTAATTTTAAAGATTGAAAACATATTAAAACTGTAAGCATGGAAAACAACAAATCAATAACATTCGTTTTTTGGGTTATCGCTATCATTTTGGGTGTAACTTTGTTTAAACAATTTGATGTTAAAACTCTTAAATTCGAAAATCCTGCAATGGCGGTTATTTATGCGATTGTTTTTGTTTTTTCGGTTTACTATATTATTAAAAACTCTAAAAAATAATATCTATAAATTTCATTTAGAACAATGCACATAAATTGACTGGATGATCAAAATTTTAAAAATGAAAAAAAGAATTACAATAATTTTATTTGTATTTAATATTATAAATATGTTTGGCCAAACGCCGAACGAGGCAAAACCCGGGCAGACTAATTATACAAATAGCAAATTATCTGTTAGTGACATGGTCACTAATAAAGCCTTAAAAACGCTTAAGAAAGTTCCGTTAGATGGTGAGTCTATCCTCATTTATGATTACGACGGAAATCTTTTTTCATTTGATTTAACAACAGAATCTATAAACTGGACTGTAAAAGCCAGTGATTCTCATGCTGAAATGTGTGCAAATAAGGTAACGCTGCAGGATGGAGTTGTTTATGTTCCGTTTATTAATGGCGAAATTTACGCCGTAGACAATCAGAACGGTGCTCTTTTTTGGAAATCAAGACTAGGAAATATTACAGACCAAATTGTTCTAAAAGATCAGACTCCGGTTATAAGTAACGGAAAATTATATATAACAGCTCAAAATCAAAATCAAACCAGCAATTTATATGCTCTTGATTTAAAAGACGGAAGCTTAGCGTGGAACTATAGATTCGATTCTCCAACCAATGATATTACATTACTTTTATTTGACAATAAAATCTTTACACAAAGCGTTTCTACAATTTATAGTTTTGATGCCAACACAGGAAAAGTTCTTAACCAGAAAAGTTTTGATCAGATCATGAATGGAAAACCGGTAACCGATGGCGAAAATATATTTGTTGCCGGTGAAAAAGATATCCTTTTTGCTTTGACTCCAAAATTGGATATTTTATGGCAGTTTAAGCTGGATGAAAATCAATTTAATGTAAAAGACCGTGTATTTTGCAAAGACAAAAAAATCTACTTTGCGGCACAGGGACCCAACATTTCTTCTTTATATGCCGTCGATTCTAAAACGGGAACGCAGTTATGGAAAACCGATTTTAAAGACGATAATGTCGAATATATAGTGAATGAAAACAATAATATTTGGGGATTTACCCGTAAAGCCAAACTTTTTGAGCTGGACATGACAAATGGCGAAACGGCGTATGAAGTAAAATTAACAACTTTACCGATTTCAAATTTTGAATTCCCTGCTGATGATAATTTACTTTATTATTATTGTGATGCCGGGTTAATTCAGTTTGATTTACAGGAAAAAGACGAAAATGTCTATTATATGAGAACTTCTCTTTTAGATAACATTTATAGTGCTCATTTAAAAATTATCAGATAATAAAAAAGCTTCCTTTTAGGAAGCTTTTTTATTCAGTCACCTTGACGGTGCAGAATTCGAACCATTTATTAGAGGATTTACAAATTTTAAATGAATTCAAATTTTGTGAGATTTGAGTGTAAATCTAAATCACTCCTAAGTAATGAAATAAAAAGCTTATTTTTGAAAAGAAGAAAATACTGAGATTTGTCAGGTGTAGCCAATATATATTTAATTTGTATATGTCGGACATGCATATAAGTTAGCAAGAAGCTTAAACAAGATGAACATACCAAAAACAGCAGATGATTTTCAAAAAGAATTTTATTTATCTATTGACTTAATCGATAAAATAGGAGATTTAAGAATACGACAACTTATTGATAGATTGGATAACGTTATGGACGAACTAATTGTCGAAGCCATAATTAAAATATTCAAAAATGTAAATAGACCAAACACTCAATATACCGACCAAAAATATGCTGGAATAATATTAAGTACGCTAAAACCAAAGACAGAAATTGATTTAAATATTGTCCTAAAATCTACAATCGAAAATTGGAACAAAAGCGTTGAAGAATTCCCTTTTTGGCTAAAAGAAAATTATGGGCTCGAATCGCTCAAAAATACATTGGCTGAATTTGATGCTCAAAAATTGAATGACATCCAAGTTGAAAAAATAAAAACAATGAAATGGTGGCTGAAAATTTAAATCGTACTAAAAGTATTAGATAACAGTTCTTTCAATCGATTTTCGGATTTAGTGGGGTTATTGTTTTTATTTATATTTTAGTTAAACAGAAAAACAATTATTTTCATAGCCCGTAAACCGCTTGTAGAGTCAAAACGTTATAAGCCATTTCGAAAACTGTCAAGTGTAAAGAAATTTAAAATATGCGAGATAAAAACAGAATAAAACCCATTATTGAAAAACTTGAAAATCTCTGGCTTTCAAATCCTGATTTTAGATTAGGACAACTTATTATGTGCATAATAAAGCCTGAAGAAGCTAATCCAAAAATATTCTATCTTGAAGATGAGGATTTCTTAACGAAATTGAATGAACTAGAAAAACGATGGAACGAAATTAAAGAACAATGAGATGAATAAAGCTATTTCTCGAGTGCCAAATTCGAAAAGACTTAATTTAGTCTCAAACCATTTATAGTACGATAACGTTATGTAAAGGAAAACCCAAAAAACAATGAGAAAATTTATAACAATAGTAGTAGTCGCTATTAATTTAGTTTTATAGATCTTGGAATGGATTATTCAATTGAAGCTAATGTGAAAACAAAATGCAAAGATGATTTCCTCCAAGATTATGATTTTTTCTGAACAAATTGGAGGTTTTGGAGATAAAAGCATGGTTACTCAAGTAGAAAAAACTCTAAAGATTGATATCTCTACATTTCAAGAATATGATTATATGGATAATCATCAGATGAGTATTGGAAAACAGAACCACATTCTAAGCTGTAATAGATAAATTAATTTTAAAAATTAATACAAATCTAAAATATTACGAAAAGGTAAAATACAATCCTATAAAATTAGAATATGCATTTTCTTCTGATACAAATGAAATGAAGAAGATTAAAGCTAAAGAACAAGAATATGAAAATAATCCAATGTATGGCTATCGATACGATAAAAAATATTTAAGTAGTGGAGCTTTAGTTGAAGATTTAGAAATACTGAAAAACATATTGAAGTGTTATAAAAAAAATGGAGCAACAAAAATCAAATTGAGTTACGATTAAATTAACTACACTTTACTGCTAATACAACTGGTTGGTCAATTTGCATAATTGATGTGCTAACTCCTTTAAAAGTTGAAAGAAAATCGTAAACCTTTTATAGATCCATGATGGAGTTCGAACCAAAAACTCCTCTAAATATAGACCTTTTCAAGATATAGAAGAAAATATTGGAACTTTTCGAACCATAAAAAAGCCTGCAAAATATAAACTTTGCAGGCTTTTGATTTTTTATAGTGACCGCGGAGGGGTTCGAACCCCCAACCCTCAGAGCCGAAATCTGATATTCTATCCAGTTGAACTACGCGGTCGGTTATGATTGTAGATTTCAGAATTCAGATTTTAGATTACTTATTGGAAATTTAAAATCTGAATTTTTAGAATCTAAAATTTTTTAAGATAATAATTTCTTTACTATTGTAGAAATAGTTTTTCCTTCAGCAGTTCCGCCTAGTTGAGCAGATGCTAATCCCATTACTTTCCCCATTGAAGCGATTCCTGAAGCCCCGGTTTCAGCAATGATTTTTGCTATTACAGCTTCTACTTCTTCCTCGCTTAATTGCGCCGGTAAAAACTTCTCAATTACAGCAACCTGTGCCAATTCTGGTTCAGCTAAATCAGGACGGTTTTGTTCTGTAAAAATTCTCGCGCTTTCTTTACGCGTTTTAACTAATCTTTGAAGTAATTTAATTTCGTCTTCTTCAGACAAATCTTCTTTAGATCCTGAAGCTGTTGATGCCAATAACAATTCAGATTTAATTGCTCTTAGAGATTCTAATGCAACTGTATCTTTTGCTTTCATGGCCGTTTTAATTTCGTCCATGATTTGTGTTTGTAAACTCATGTTTATGTCTTTATATAAATAAGCTAAGCTTATAAATTGATTATTTAATGTAGAAGCTGTTCTTAAATTCTCCTGAACTGACTCACAAAATTAACTTTTAAAACTAAGTACGGAAGTCAAATTTCTAAATTCTGTGCGAAGATAAAAAAAATAACCCGAAAATTAAATCCAATTTTCGGGTTACCCAATATTATGATTTTAAATTTAATCTACGTTGTCGTGCAAAAATGAATTATTAGAACGTAATTGTAAATCATTATTGCTGTCTGTTCCAACAGAAATTCTTGAATTTGTATTGTTGGATTGCGAGTTAGACAAATCTATCCCTAATCTTTTATAAGCCGGTTCTTTTTCCAACTCATCAATTCTTGAAACATTATTGTGGAATTTATAATTAAATTCTTTTAGTTTCTTTCTTCTTTCTTCAGCTCTCAGACGTAATGTTTCTTCGATCGTTAATTCTAAAGGAGAAATTTCAGAAGTAGTAGATAAATCAGGCTGACTTGCAAAATCAACTCTTGGTTTCAAAGTGATATTCAATTCCTCAGGAACGGTTTCTATTACTTTTTCAACTGGTTTAGAAGACAATAAATCATTTTCAACTTCCATATATTCTTCCAGAGAATATTTGATGATTCCGTTATCTGCAACTTCCGTTACCGGTACAAATTGCACAGGATCGTTTACTTTTATTTCACGGGTTTCATTTGTAAGTTCAAATAAAACTCTGTTATCTTCAATAACCGGTTCTCTTTTTACAGGCTCTTGTTTAAACAAAGGAAGATCAAAAGAAAAAGTAGTCTGCTCTTCTCTTTCAAATACTCTTTGCTGTGCAGGCTGCTGTACTTCTCTTGCTGCTGGTGTTTCAGGTGCAGAAATAGTAAAATCGATGTCTGTAATAGGCGAAACAATTTCAAAAGTTACATCCAGATTTTTGATAAATTCAGACATAACAACCAATTCTTCCTGATTAATTGCTGGAGCAACAGCCTGAGGAGCAGTTGGAGTTGGAGTAAAAGTTTCATCTTCATCCATTAATTCAAAGACAACTTTTTCTTCTGTTTTTGCTGTTGGTGTATCAGCTGTTAAGTCGAAAGAAGTAAGTGGTCTGTTTGTTAAATTATGAACGCTTCTTTGCTCATCTTCTAAGGTATGAATGATTTTTTTTGGCTCTGTATTTACGATTTCGTTTTGTTGTTCAACATCAAAACCAGTTGCAATAATAGTTACCGCAATTGCATCACCAAGAGTTTCGTCTTCACCAACTCCCATGATAATATTGGCATTGTAACCTGCTTCAGCCTGGATGTGATCGTTAATTTCTCCGATTTCATCAAGAGTAATTTCGTTAGTTCCAGAAACGATAAGCAACAATACGTTTTTGGCACCTGTAATTTTATTATCGTTTAACAACGGCGAATCTAAAGCCGAAACAATTGCGTCTTTTGCTCTGTTTTCACCTGCTGCTACAGAAGATCCCATGATCGCAGTTCCACTGTTTGACAAAACAGTTTTTGCATCACGTAAATCGATATTTTGAGTATAGTGATGTGTAATTACTTCAGCAATTCCTCGTGAGGCAGTTGCCAAAACTTCATCCGCTTTAGAGAATCCGGCTTTAAAACCAAGATTTCCATATACTTCTCTTAATTTGTTATTGTTGATTACAATTAACGAATCGACTTGCTTGCGCAATTTTTCGATTCCGATAATAGCCTGCTCCTGACGTACTTTCCCTTCAAACTGAAACGGAATTGTCACAATACCAACTGTTAATATTTCTCTTTCTTTGGCTAATTGTGCAATTACCGGAGCCGCACCTGTACCTGTTCCACCACCCATACCGGCAGTAATAAATACCATTTTGGTATTTCTGTCCAGCATTTTTTCAATATCAGATATACTTTCAATAGCTGATTGTTGTCCAACATCCGGATTTGCTCCCGCACCCAATCCTTCAGTCAAATTAACTCCTAACTGGATTTTATTTGGCACTGAACTATTTTGAAGCGCTTGCGAATCGGTATTACAAACGATAAAATCTACCCCTTTAATACCTTGTTTGAACATGTGGTTGATCGCGTTACTTCCGCCTCCGCCTACACCTATTACTTTGATCACATTTGACTGATTTTTTGGTAAATCAAATGAAATACTTCCAAATTCTGAGTTGCTCATCATCTTTTTGGTTTTTGAAATTCTTATTTAGTACATTTTTTACTTCTTGACTTGGGGCAACAAGTAATATCCTTCTCTTATTAATCTAATTTATTCTGCGTTGTCTAAAAATTCTTTGATTTTATCGACATATCGATCAAAAAATGATCTTCTTATTTTATTTTCGGTAGATTCTTCCCTCACAGCTTTCTGATTTACTACTTCTCTTTGCTCTTCGATAGTTTCTACTCTTTCAACGTAATTTTCTTCAACTTCGTGCCTTTGCACCTGAACCGGAGGATTTCTGTAAACTACTTTTGGCTGTTCATTCACCAATTCCATTCTTACAGCACTTTGAGAACTGTTTTCGATACTGTTCATAACCAACCCTACCGCTGTTGCAAATAATGGACTTGAAATTTCTTCTCCGGAATTTCCGGCAAGATGTTCATTTGGATATCCAATTCTGGTATCCATACCCGTAATATATTCTACCAATTGTTTAATGTGCTGCAACTGTGCGCCGCCACCCGTTAAAACAATTCCGGCGATTAATTTTTTACGCGGATCTTCATGTCCGTATGCTTTTATTTCTGCAAAAACCTGTTCTATAATTTCTACCACTCTTGCGTGAATGATTTTAGAAAGATTTTTTAGAGAAATTTCTTTTGGTTCTCTTCCTCTTAATCCCGGAATAGAAACAATTTCATTATCTCTGTTTTCTCCAGGCCATGCCGAACCAAATTTTACTTTCAGAAGTTCTGCTTGTTTTTCAATAATAGAACAACCTTCTTTAATGTCATCTGTAATTACATTTCCTCCAAAAGGAATAACTGCAGTATGACGGATTATTCCGTCTTTAAAAATGGCCAGATCTGTTGTTCCGCCACCGATATCGATAAGTGCAACACCAGCTTCTTTTTCTTCCTGACTTAAAACTGCATCAGCAGAAGCTAAAGGTTCCAGTGTTAATCCGGACAATTCAATTCCGGAACTCTGAATACATCTGCCGACATTTCTAATAGAAGAAGCCTGCCCTACTACAACGTGAAAACTAGACTCTAATCTTCCGCCGTACATTCCGATTGGCTCTTTTATTTCAGATTGCCCGTCGATTTTAAATTCCTGTGGTAAAACGTGAATAATTTCTTCTCCCGGCAACATCGCCAGTTTATTTACCTGATCGATCAGGAGCTGAATATCATTTTCACCAATTACTTCTTCCGGATTATTTCTGCTGATATAATCTGTATGCTGAATACTTCTTATGTGCTGCCCGGCAATACCAACAACAACATCTTTTATTTTATAACCCGAATTATTTTCTGCTTCGATTATCGCTTGTTGTATCGATTGTATCGTTTGCGTAATGTTATTTACAACTCCTCTGGCAACACCCAAACTTTTGGATTTACCAATGCCCAAAATCTCCAACTTACCATATTCATTTTTCTTGCCGATCATGGCAACGATTTTGGTTGTTCCAATATCTAGACCTACTGCAATTTTATCTTTTTCCATTTTCTATTATTTAGTGCACACTACTTGTTCCGTAAACCTAAGGTCAATCTTTTTGTATTTGTATAACGAACTATCCAAAACTGCTTTTTGAAAAAAGGCTTTATAGTTTCTAAATTTCTTATCAACATTCATTGTTCTCCCGAAATCTATGAAGTAATCATAGTTACGATTAAACATTTTTAGGCTTCCATTCGGCATAATTTCTATTGCAATGATGTTTTTTTTCAAAAAAGCATCATCGTAAATTGTGCGAAATAAAGCAGCTAAATCTTCGTTATTTTTTTTATTAATTGCCCCTGAAACAAGAGGAACTCTTGCAGTGAAATTGTCTGATAAAGGCATTTTATCACCCTCATAGTCAATATAAAAAGAAGAACCGCCGTCATAAACTCTTGCTATGGGCGTCTTCTGTTTTACTACTGCTTTCAGAACTCCGTCGATACTTACAAAAACATTTGACTTTTCAATCATCGCCTGCGTATCGAGGGTTTTCTCTATCTTATTCAAATCTAGTTCATCTTTTCTAATACTGGAAGCGTGTCTTTTATTTTCTATCAACAATTTATTAACTATTTCCGGCTTTACGAAAAGCGTATTTTCTCCTACAAAAACAACCATCGATTTTTTCAGTTTTCGATCACCATTTCGGTGCTTTGCGAAGGAATATAAAAAAACCACCAGCCCTAAAATGAGTATTAATCGAATATTAGCCCAATTAAATATTTTCATTTAGCATGTTTTTAATTGACGGAACCATTTCACCTAAATCACCAGCTCCTATTGTTACAATTATCGGTGCATCACTGGCTTTGATTTCACCTAATAAATTTTCTTTTGCAACAATTTTTTTGTTCGAATTTGTCATTTTACCCAAAAGCCATTCTGAGGTTACACCTTCCATAGGAAGTTCTCGTGCCGGGTAGATATCCATTAAAAACACTTCGTCAAACTGTGATAAGCTTGAAGCAAATCCGTCGACAAAATCTCTGGTTCTGCTAAATAAGTGAGGCTGAAATACTGCCAGAACTTTACGTCCCGGATATAATTCTCTAACCGCCTGATGAACAGCGTTTATCTCGGTCGGATGATGTGCATAGTCATCAATATAAACTAAATTTTCACTCTTAATCTGATAGGAAAAACGTCTTCTTATTCCGCTAAATGAAGCAATCGCTTTTGCAATAGAATCAGTCGGGGTACCAAAAGTCTTGGCCATTGCAATAGCCATTAATCCATTCATTAAATTATGTTTACCAGGCAGTCCAAAATGCAGATCTTTTATAATTTCTGATGGCGTCTGCACATCAAAAACATAACTTCCGTCTTCTATTCTAACATTAAATGCTTTATATACAGCATCTTCATTTACAGCACATTGAACACCATCTAATGGTAATTCATTTGTAATGAAGAGTTTGTTTGTATCTTCAACTTTTGAAGCAAATTCCCTAAAAGAGTTTTCAATAGCATCGCTGGTTCCGTAAATATCCAAATGGTCGGCATCCATTGAGGTTACACAGGCAATGTCCGGGTGTAAATGCAAAAATGACCTGTCAAACTCATCTGCTTCTACAACTGTTACACTTTTACCGCTTCCAATTAAATTTGAATTGTAATTTTCTACAATTCCACCAATAAAAGCCGTTACATCTGCTCCGCTTTGAAATAAGATATGCCCTAAAATACTTGAAGTTGTTGTTTTACCGTGCGTTCCTGCAACAGCAAAACAAAAAGTATCTCTGGTTATAATACCTAAAACTTCGGCACGTTTTTTTACTTCGTAATTTCTTTCAATAAAATAATTCCATTCCGAATGTGTTTTTGGGACAGCCGGTGTATAAATTACCAAGGTATTCTCGATGTAATATTCTTTCGGAATTGAATTAATATCATCTTCAAAATGAATATCAATACCGCTTTCAATTAATTCATTTGTCAGCATAGACGGCGTTTTGTCGTAACCGGAAACCTGTTTTCCGATAAACTTAAAATAACGAGCCAGGGCGCTCATTCCGATGCCTCCGATACCAATAAAATAAACGTTCTGTATTTGATTTAAATTCATTTTAAATTCTTGTTTTTCAGACTATTTTCAATCTTTGAATTTTATAAGAAACTAGGTATTAAACTATTATAACTTTAAAGATTTTATGCGTCTAAATTGCCTAAAATAGTTTGCTAATTTCTTTCTGCTGTTTTATAATTTTCATAAAAAGTTACATTATAACAACTTTTTAATTTGTTCTACAATCTGTTTTGTGGCGTCCGGACGAGCCAGTTTTTTAATATTGACACTTAATTGTTGTTGCTTTCCCTCATCTTTTAGCAGCGCTTCAAAAACAATGCTAAATTCATTTTCCAACTGAATTTCTTTCAGTAAAATTGCCCCTTTAGCATCAACAATTGCCTGTGCATTTTTGGTCTGATGATCCTCAGCAACATTGGGTGACGGAATAAATATTACCGGTTTCCCAACAATACATAATTCTGAAACCGAAGATGCGCCTGCACGTGAAATGATTACATCCGCAGCAGCGTAAACAAAATCCATTCTTTCGATAAAATCAATCACTTTTACATTTAGCTGATTGAATTTTTTATACTCTTCAAAATATAATTTTCCGCATTGCCAGATAATCTGAACATTTTGAGAAAGAAAATTTTGTAATTCTTTCTCAATCAACTGATTGATTTTTCTTGCTCCCAGACTTCCTCCTAAAACCAATAATGTTTTTTTATTCGGATCTAAGCCATAAAAAGTTATTGCTTCATCGCGTTTACTTTCAATATCAATTAAATCCTGACGAACCGGATTTCCGGTTAAAACAATTTTCTCTTTAGGGAAAAATCTTTCCAGATTTTCGTAAGCCACACAAATTGCATTGGCTTTTTTACTCAGCAATTTGTTGGTGATTCCCGGAAAAGAATTCTGTTCCTGAACCACCGTCGGAATTCCGGCTGATCCCGCCGCCTGCAGCAAAGGTCCGCTGGCAAAACCTCCCGTTCCGATCACCACATTTGGTTTAAACTGTTTAATAATTCTTTTTGACTCCAATAAACTGCTTGCGAGTTTAAGAGGAAACATCATATTTTGTAAAGTTAGTTTTCGCTGCAAACCTGCGATCCACAAACCTTTTATTTCGTAACCTGCCTGAGGCACTTTCTGCATTTCCATTTTATCTTTAGCACCGACAAAAAGAAATTCTGCATCAGGAAACTGTAATTTTAATTCATTTGCAATCGCAATTGCAGGATAGATATGTCCTCCTGTTCCTCCGCCGCTAAGTATGAATTTATAATTTTTCATTTTTCGATTAAAACGTTTATTTCTATTTATTTAAAACTGCATTCATTGGGTTTCTCGAATTGTCTTCTATAGAATACATGGCTTCTTCCTCATAAACTTCATCAGCAGCTAAATCTTCTTCTGCCAGTTCTTTGTCTATTAATCGCTGCAAAGCTTCTTTGCGTTTTTCTTTTTCCTTCTTTTCTTCGGCAATTTCTTCTTCTTTTTTGGTCACACTAATAATAATTCCCAAAGAAAAACAAGTCATCCAGATAGAACTACCTCCCGAGCTTATCAGCGGCAGGGTTTGTCCGGTTACCGGCAATAATTCCACAGCCACAGCCATATTGATCATGGCCTGAAATATCATTGGAAATCCGACCCCGACGACGACTAATTTACCAAAGAGCGTATTGGCTTTATGTGATGCAATTACAAATCGAAACAAGAGTAATAAATATAAGATTACAATTGCAACGCCGCCAATTAAACCATATTCTTCCACAATAATTGCATATATAAAATCGGAAGATGACTGTGGCAAAAAGTTTTTCTGAACACTTTTTCCCGGTCCCAATCCGCCAAACTGTCCGGATGCTATGGCAATTTTTGCTTTCTCAATCTGATAATCGTCTTCGTCAGGCTTGTCTGTGGTAAAGTTGGCAATACGACTTTCCCATGTTGATACCCTGCTGAAGAATCTTGAATCGGGAAAAGCTTTTGCCACTAAAAGGAAAAATGCGAGCATCGCTATTCCGGAACCTATGATAAAACCGATATATTTTAGCGGATATTTACCAATAAAAGTCAACATCATCACCATTGCAAAAATCAATGCCGTTGTTGAGAAGTTGGCTGGTAATATCAATATTAATGTAATAAATACCGGAATCCAAAGCTGTACAAATGAAACCTGAAAAGGCTCATTTTCCTCTTTGGTCTTAGACAAATATCTGGCCACATAAATAAACAATACAATAGATGCCAGAGTCGAAGTCTGAAATGTGATTCCGATAAACGGAACCTGAATCCAACGACTTGCATTTGCTCCTGCAATTACCGTTCCTTTTAAAAGTGTGTAGGCCAGTAAAATCCAAACTACAGGAAGCGCAATCTTCGAAATCGCCCTAAAATAATGATATGGCACTTTATGAACCCAGTAAATAATTAGAAAACCAATACAGATATGCGCCAGATGTTTTACCAAATATCCCAGTGTATTTCCTGTACCATGTCCGATATAAGCCAAATTACTACTCGCACTAAAAACAGGCATAAACGAAAACAGTGCTAATAAAGCCACAAATGACCATATTACTCTGTCTCCTTTAAGTTTGTTTACGAGCTCTTTCATAATCTTAATTTTAGATTTCCGATTTTAGATTTAAGATTGATCTTAAACCTTCGGTTTTGACTATTTATTAATTCTATTATTTACTGTTTTTAAACTACTTACAAAAATCGCTGTTAGTTCGTTTGCTTCTTTCAAAGCTATTTCTAACTCTTCTTTTGCAAGCCACATTTTTTCTTTTATAATTTCTATCCAGAATAAAGTTTCATCTGCTTCCTCTAAAACTATATTCATTTTGGCTATAAATTCTTTATCACTTCGAGCTCTACATACCGCACGGTAATTTGCTCCGACCGATGTTCCGCTCCTAACAATCTGGCTAGTAATAGACTTAATCACATTAGTATTGGGAAGCTTTTCAGCTAAATCAATCACCATCAAAGAGAATTTCTTTGTTCTTACCTTCATTTCATTCGTCGTCATATTCAAAAGAACTTTTGTGATTTTTAGAGTTTAGCAATCAATCTAAAATCTAAAATCAGAAATCTAAAATTATAAATTGTGTACCGCTTGTTTAAACTGCTTTCCTCTGTCTTCATAGTTTTCGAATAAATCGAAACTTGCACAGGCCGGAGACAATAAAACTGCATCACCTTTCTCTGTTAATCTCTGCGCAGTTTTTACTGCATCGCTCATATTATTTACTTCAACCATAATATCTACTACATTTCCGAAAGCATCAATTATTTTTCGGTTATCAACACCAAGACAGATAATTGCTTTTACTTTTTCGCGTACTAGCGACATTAATTCATTGTAATCATTTCCTTTGTCCACACCACCGACAATCCATACTGTTGGAACATTCATACTGTCAAGGGCAAAAAAAGTAGCATTTACATTTGTTGCTTTTGAATCGTTGATGTATTGTACATTCTGAATTTTTAATACCTTTTCTAAACGGTGCTCCACACCTTGAAAATTAGATAAACTTTCGCGAATTGTTGCATTTCTAATTTGCATCAGTTTCGCTACAGAGCTTGCTGCCATTGCGTTTTTCATATTATGTTTTCCTTCTAATGCAATGTGTTCAGTGTCCATTGTAAACTCTTCTTGGTTGATCTTAATTTCCATTTTGTTGTTATTTATAGAAGCCCCTTCATCAAAAATTTTAGTCAGTGAAAAAGGAATTAATTTTGCTTTTGTTTTATTCTTATTTAACCATTCGGTGCTTGCCTCATCATCTGCATCGTAGATGAGATAGTCACTCTCGGTTTGATTCATCGTTATCCGAAACTTCGAATTGATATAATTTTCATATTTATAATCATATCTGTCTAAATGATCCGGGCTGATATTTGTTATAATCGCAATATCAGGTCTGTAATTTATAATGCCGTCCAGCTGAAAACTGCTTAATTCAAGAACGTATGCATCGTATTTATTTTCTGCTACCTGCCAGGCAAAACTCTTACCGATATTTCCTCCCAATCCCACATTTAAGCCGGCGTACTTCAGCAAATGATGTGTGAGCATCGTTGTGGTAGTCTTACCATTGCTTCCCGTAATTCCGATAGTCATTGCCTCTGTGTACGGAATCGCAAATTCTATTTCAGAAATTACTTTTATTCCCGCTGCCATAAGCTTTTTTACTATTGGCGATTTTTCCGGAATACCGGGACTTTTCATCACCACATCAGCATTTAGAATCAAATCTTCTGTATGCTGCTCTTCTTCCCAGGCAATTTTATTAATGATAAGAACCTCTTTGTAACTCTCCTTTATCTTTCCGTAGTCAGAAACAAAAACTTCATATCCCTGTTTCTTTCCGAGGATTGCAGTTCCTACGCCACTCTCTCCTCCACCTAAAACTACTAATCTCATTTATCTTAGTTTTAAGGTTATGATTGATAAAATAGCCAGCATGACTGCGACAATCCAGAAACGGGTTACAATTTTACTTTCGTGATATCCTTTTTTCTGATAATGATGGTGCAAGGGCGACATCAGAAAAATTCTGCGTCCTTCACCAAAACGTTTTTTAGTATATTTAAAATAAGTTACCTGAATAATTACAGAAGCACTTTCTGCCAGGAAAATTCCACAGAATAACACAATTAATATTTCTTTACGAACTGCAATTGCCAGAACCGCAATAATTCCTCCAATGGTCAAACTTCCTGTATCTCCCATAAAAACCGATGCCGGATACGAATTATACCAAAGAAACCCAATTAGCGCACCCACAAAAGCAGAAATAAATACCGTCATTTCACCCGAATTAGGTATGTACATAATATTCAGATAATTCGAAAAAATAATATTACCCGAAACGAAAGTAAAAATCCCGAGCGCGAGAACCGATATTGCAGAGGTCCCGGCTGCGAGGCCATCAATTCCATCTGTTAAATTTGCTCCGTTTGAAACTGCTGTTATAATAAAAATTACAACCGGAATAAAGATCAGCCAGGCCCATTTTTCGTAACCGTCTCCCATGAAAGATAAAATCTCTGCATAGTCAAACTCGTTATTTTTTACAAAAGGAATTGTAGTTGCAGTAGATTTTTCCTCAACCGGTGCAGGCAACACTACTGTTGTATTTACTCCCGTTCTAAAAATATCTGTACGACCTGTATCTGTTCTTACCGTAACGGCAGGATTAAAATACAAAACAGCACCTACAACAATTCCCAAACCAACTTGCCCGAAAACTTTAAAAATACCTTTTAAACCCTGTTTGTCTTTTTTGAATATTTTGATGTAATCGTCAACGAAACCAATTGTCCCCATCCATAAGGTAGTTACAATTAACAAAACGATATAAATGTTGTGCAAACGCGCAAATAACAACACTGGCAATAAAGTCGCAAAAATGATAATTAGTCCGCCCATTGTTGGTGTACCTGCTTTTTCATTCTGACCTGCAAGACCCAATTCGCGCACTGTTTCTCCTACCTGCTGACGACGTAAAAAGTTAATTACCCTTTTACCATAAATAGTCGACAAAAGCAAAGAAAGCATAAATGCCAATGCTGATCTAAACGTGATGTACTGGAAAACTCCTGTTCCCGGAAGATCCAATGTTTTGTCAAAATATTCAAATAAGTAGTACAGCATATTTCTCTATTTTTTAAATTCCTATTTTGAAACTTCAAATTCCAATGTGGTATTTGAACTTAAAAATTATTATTATTTATTTAGTTGTTCTAAAATTTCTTTAATCGTTTCCATATCATCAAAATGGTGACGAACACCCTTTATTTCCTGATATGTTTCGTGTCCTTTTCCTGCAATCAGGATAATATCTTTTGATTCTGCCAACTGACAAGCGGTTTTTATCGCTTGTTTTCTGTCGGTAATCCGAAGCATTTTTTTATAATTCTGAGGCTCAACTCCCTGCTCCATTTCGTCCAGAATAACTTCCGGATCTTCATTTCTTGGATTGTCAGAAGTCAGAATTGCTTTCGTACTTAAATCTGAAGCTATCTTCGCCATAATTGGACGTTTTGTTTTATCCCTGTTTCCGCCACAACCTACAACCGTAATTAGTTGTTCGTTTTTAGTTCGAATGTCATTTATTGTTTTTAAAACATTTTCCAATGCATCCGGCGTATGCGCGTAATCTACTACTGCTGTAATTCCTCCTTCAGAAACTATATATTGAAAACGCCCCGAAACACTTTCTAAATCAGACAGTAAGCGTAACGCTTCAAGACTATCAATCCCAAGCTCTACTGCTGTTCCGTATATGGCCAAGACATTATATGCATTAAAAGTTCCTATTAGTTTTACCCAAACTTCATTATCATTTACTTTTAATAATAATCCGGACAACTGGCTTTCTAAAATCTGAGCTCTGTAATCTGCGTATGATTTTAACGCATACGTCAGTTTTCTGGCTGCTGTATTCTGAAGCATTACTGCTCCATTTTTATCATCTATATTGGTTAAAACGAACGCTGATTTTGGAAGCGAGTCAAAAAAAGATTTTTTAACATCTCTGTATTCTGCAAAAGTCGGATGATAATCCAAGTGATCGTGTGAAAGATTCGTAAATATTCCACCAACAAAATGCAGGGCTTCTGTTCTTTTTTGGTGAATTCCATGCGAGCTAACTTCCATAAAACAGTGCGTTACTCCGGCTTCAATCATCTCATTTAGATAATAATTGATCGTCAAAGAATCTGGTGTTGTATGTGTTGCAGGATATTCAGTATTATTCACCATGATTTTCACAGTGGATAATAAACCAACTTTAAAACCTGCTTTTTGAAACATCTGAAACAATAAAGAAGCAATTGTTGTTTTCCCGTTTGTGCCCGTAACGCCAACTAATTTTAGTTTTGAAGATGGATCGCCGTAATAATTAGCCGCAATAAAAGCCAAAGCAGCATTGGTATCTTTTACTTGTACATACGTAATATTTTCCTGAAACTTTTGCGGAAGCGTATCACAGATAATAGCTTTAGCACCAAGTTCTATCGCTTTTTCGATAAAATCGTGTCCGTCTGAAAGTGTTCCGCGAATCGCTACAAAAACATCATTTGTTTCTACTTTACGTGAATCAAATTCAATTTTATGAATAGCAAGATCGGTAGAACCTTTTACAGATTCTATTGCAACTTTATATAATATGTCTTTTAATACTTTCACGATAATTCTAAAACTATAGTTGTGTTTTTATTTATTGCTTCTCCGGCCTGAATAGATTGTTTCTTCACTTTTCCCATTCCGTTTACTCTCACTTTCAAACCTAAATTCTCCAAAAGGGCAATTGCATCCATTCCCGGCATTCCTTTTAAATTTGGAATCTGATTTATTTTTTTATTGGCTTCTACAGTATATTTCTCATAACTGCTTTCCTGTTTTGGAATTTTTAAATCCAGTTGTTTTATTTTATTGGTTGAAGGCGCATCTGTAAAAATCTTTTGTGCGATTCTTTTAAAAACCGGACCCGCTACGTCTGCTCCGTAATAATTATTTTTGGATGTATTGGGTTTATGAACCACTACAATACAAGAATATTTTGGATGATCTGCAGGAAAATAACCCACAAATGAAGAAGCATAATACAAGGCCGATTTTCCTTCTTTTCCTCCATAATTCATCTGAGCTGTCCCTGTTTTTCCTGCCATCGAAAAATCTTTCGAATACAACTTTGAACCTGTTCCCTTTTTAACTACATTTAATAATACTGCCCTTAGTTTCTTCAACGTTTCAGGCGAACAAACCTGCGGATTAAGTACTTCAACATCGAACTTTTTAATGGTTTTATTCCATTCTTTAATTTCTGAAACAAACTGCGGTTTTACCATTACCCCGTTATTGGCAACTGAATTATAAAATGCAAGTGTCTGCATTGGCGTTATAGAAACATTATATCCAAAAGCCATCCACGGAAGTGTAGTTCCCGACCAATGCTTGTCTCCAGGTTTAGGAATGTAAGGCCTTCCTTCTCCTTTAAAATGAAGCCCTAACGTTTTATCTAAGCCCCAATTTTTGATATGATTTACAAACTTTGAAGGGTTGTCTTTATAATTATTATAAACCGCCTGAACCATAATGGTGTTTGAAGACAATTCAAATCCACGCGCTAAAGATAATTTGCCATATCCTCCATTATGAGAATCCCGCACTGATCTTCCATAATACTTAACCACGCCACCGTGACTATCATAAACAGTATTGGTATCTGCTACCTTATCTTCTAAAATGGCCATCAAATCGACCAATTTAAAAGTAGAACCCGGTTCGTGAGATTCAGCAATTGCGTAATTCGTTGTTTCATAATACGATCCGTCTTCAGCTCTCCCTAAATTTGAAATTGCTTTTACATGACCTGTTTGCGTTTCCATTACTACCACACAACCATGATCTGCTCCATAATCCTGAAGCTGCTTCAACAAAGCATGATGCGCAATATCCTGAATAAAAACATCTATGGTAGAAATTACATCGTAACCGTCAATTGGATCTACTTCGTTAATATCACGAATTGGTTTCCACTGGCCTTTTGCAATTTTTTGTTTTAGAATTTTTCCATCTTTTCCATTCAGGTAATTCTTAAACGCCCATTCTATACCTTTCCCCACTTCTACTCCAGTCGCCGGGTCGATTTTGTCGTAACCAATAGTTCTTTCGGCAATTTTCCCGATCGGATGTTTTCTAACCGTTTCCTGCTCTATAATAATACCGCCTTTAAAAGCACCCAGATTAAAAAGTGGAAAACCTTTGATTTTCATATAATCTGTATAACTTAACTTTCTGGCAATCAAATAATAACGGTTTTTATTTTCTCGCGCCTTTCTCAGTTCTTTCTCATAATATCCTGCAGGCCTGTCTAAAACAGTTGCCAACGAATCTGATAAGGCTTTAACATGTTTTTCAAAAGTTTCCAGTTTTGGCGCTTTTGCATCAAAACGAATTTCATAATTCGGGATAGACGTAGCCAGTAGACTTCCGTCGGCAGAATAAATATTTCCTTTATTGGCCGGAATCACAAAATTTCTAACGGTACGCTGTTTCGCCAGTTTTCTGTAATAATCGCCCTGAACCCATTGAATATTGGTTAACTTAACAACGATAGCAATTGCCATCACAAAGATGAAAACTGCTACGAGGTAAATTCTGTAGGATATATGTTTATCGTCTACTGCCATATTCTTTTAAGGAAACTTTTTTCTTCTTCTTTTGTAACTTCTATTTTTGTTGGAGGAACCGTCGACGGAAAAATCTGTTTTTCTAACATTTTATCCGAAATAGTAGACTCCATTTTTAATTTCATCAATTCTGAGCGTCGGTCCACAAATTCAGATCTAAGCTCTTTTACTTCGTTATTTAATTTCGCAATTTCAAAAACCTTTTGTTCATAGCGTTGTGTATTCGCAATCATCAAAATAGCCAGCAGAATTATAAAAACAATGAATCTCCAGTTTTTTACTGCATCTTCATGAATTAGAAATCTTGCTTTTAATATGCCAAATACTCCACCTTTCATTTTATACCTATATATATTATATCTTTTCAGCAATTCTCAACTTTGCACTTCTGGCTCTGTTGTTGATTTTTATTTCAGCATCATCCGGAACTATTAACTTTCCGATGGTTTTAAAAGGAACAGAAAAATTTCCGTAAAAATCTCTCTCAGGTTCTCCTTCAAACATTCCGTTTTTTATGAATCTTTTTACCAGACGATCTTCCAGGGAATGATAGGAAATTACAGAGAACCTTCCGCCTGGTTTTAAAATTTCTAATGACTGCTCGATAAATTCTTTTAAAACATCCATTTCCTGATTTACCTCAATTCGAATCGCCTGATAAATCTGAGCCAGGATTTTGTTTCGAACTTTTTCCGGCAAATATTTCTTTAAAACTTCTTTTAATTCATCTGTTGTTTTAATCGGATGCTCTTTTCTGGCCTCCACTATTGTTCTTGCCAGAACCGGTGCATTTTTCAACTCCCCATAATCAAAAAAAACACGACGTAAATCCTGTTCTTCATATTCGTTAACCACACGGTAAGCATTTAAATCATTTTTCTGACTCATCCGCATATCCAGTCCGGCATCAAATCTTGTTGAAAAACCTCTTTCAGGCACATCAAACTGATGGGACGAAACTCCTAGATCTGCCAGAATCCCGTCAACTGCCTTAACTCCGTGAAAACGTAAAAATCTTTTTATAAATCTAAAATTTTCATTTATCAGGGTAAACCTTTCGTCTGGCAATGCATTCGCAAGCGCGTCTTCGTCCTGGTCAAATGCAAACAGCTTTCCGTTTGGCCCTAATCTTTTTAAAATCTCTTTTGAATGACCACCGCCTCCAAACGTAACATCTACATACACACCATCTGGTTTAATATCTAAACCATCAACTGTTGGATGAAGCAAAACCGGATTATGATATTCCATTGTCGTCGTCATTAATATTTCCCATTACTTCTTCGGCCAGATCTGCAAAATCCATATCTTCGCCGCTTATTGATTTTTCGTATAAATCCTTATCCCAAATCTCTACGATATTAACCGCCGATGAAAAAACTACATCTTTAGAAATACTTGCAAAAGAAACCAGATCTTTTGGCACCAGTAATCTTCCTAATGCATCAACCTCAACCACTTTAACACCAGCAGTAAACCTTCTAATGAAATCGTTGTTCTTTTTTACAAAGCGATTAAGCTTATTGATTTTTTTCATCATCGCATCCCACTCTTCCATCGGATACAACTCCAAACACGGTTGAAACACTGAGCGCTTCAAAACGAATCCGCTTTGAAGAGAAGCCGTCAATTGCTTTTTCAAAGGCGCAGGCATCATTAGCCTTCCTTTAGCATCGACTTTACATTCATATGTTCCTACGATTGTGTTCAAAAAATTCAGTTAACATGTTATACAGCAAAAATATAAAAAATTTTACCACATTTTACCACTTTATACCACTTTGTTAATAAGTTTAACCACTTTATATCCACAACCCTTAATTTATAGGTAATCAATACTTTGCATATTAATCAGCATAGAAATAAATTCCTTTAACAATAATAAAAATTACATAGCCTTTCTCTTAAAAAATTAATTATAACGTAATAGATTTAACAATTTAGAAATATCACAAAAACACTTTTAACAGCTGATTTTTAAACACTTATAAATTCTAGTCAAATTATCTAGTTAAAAAATGGCGGCAAAAATTCATTTTTATTTAATTAACCCTATATTTGTCGAAATTGAAATTGGCATTAGATTAGATGGACAAACACTATAAAAAAGAAGGCAAATACAGCTATTTTGAAGCTGGAGAAGGAACTCCAATCGTTATTCTTCACGGATTAATGGGAGGTCTTAGTAACTTTGATGGTGTAGCACAATATTTCCCAACAAAGGGATACAAAGTCGTTATTCCGGATTTGCCAATATATACGCAGAGTATTTTAAAAACCAATGTAAAAAGCTTTGCCAAATATGTTAAAGATTTTATCACATACAAAGGTTTTGATAAAGTAATTCTTCTCGGAAATTCTCTCGGAGGACATATCGCTTTATATCATACGAAACTGTATCCGGAAAAAGTTGCCGGACTTGTAATTACCGGAAGCTCTGGTCTTTACGAAAGCGCAATGGGAGATAGTTATCCCCGAAGAGGCGATTACGAATACATTAGAAAAAAAGCTGAAGATGTATTTTACGACCCAAAAATTGCAACTCCCGAACTAATTGATGAAGTGTATGCGACTGCCAATGACCGCATCAAACTGATTAAAACTTTAACGATTGCCAAAAGTGCAATTCGCCATAATATGGCTAAAGATTTACCTAAAATGGAGGTTGAAACCTGCATTATCTGGGGTAAAAATGACTCTGTAACGCCACCGAATGTAGCCGAAGAATTTGATAAACTTTTACCAAACTCTACGCTTTACTGGATCGACAAATGTGGCCACGCTGCAATGATGGAACATCCGGACGAATTCAATGAGATTCTTGAAAAATGGCTGACTGAAAAGAAGTTCTAGCCAATAAACATTACTTTTTAGGAGGTTTTAAAACGAAGAAACATGAAAATTAACACCGCCGAATTTATTATCAGCAATTCTGTTGTATCAAAATGCCCACCGGAATTTTTGCCGGAATATGCTTTTATAGGAAGATCAAACGTAGGTAAGTCCTCCTTGATCAACATGCTTACGAACAATAAAAACCTGGCTAAAACTTCTGGAAGACCTGGAAAAACACAATTAATTAATCACTTTAAGATTAACAATAATTGGTTTTTGGTCGATTTACCGGGTTACGGTTATGCGAAGGTATCTAAGAAAACAAAATCGGTTTTCCAGCAATTTATCACAGATTATTTTGAAAGCAGAGAACAGTTGGTTTGTGCTTTTGTTTTGATTGATATTCGTCACGAAGCTCAAAATATCGACATCGAATTTATGTCGTATATGGGCGAGAGCGAAATTCCGTTTTGTATTATTTTTACTAAGGCAGATAAAATTAGCAAAGTAAAAATTGATTCGCATATTGCCGCTTACAAAAAACAAATGTTTGCCAATAACTGGGCAGAAATGCCACAGTATTTTGTAACGTCATCTACAGAATCAATAGGAAAAGAGGAATTGCTTACTTATATTGATGAAGTAAATCAGGAAGTTTTCAAAAACAATTCGCAGTTTTAATTTAATTTTAAAACTAAAAATAGTCACATAAAAAAATCCAAATTTCAATCTTAACAATTGGAATTTGGATTTTTTATTTATTGGAATTTTCTTGCACCGTATTGTAAATCTATCTTTTATATTACATTTGACAGATATTCAAAAAATAGTTTATGAAGAAAATTTACTCCTTACTTTTTATTTCTTTATTTCTTTTATCGTCCTGCACCACGCCGTCGTATATATTTTTGACTCCACAAAGAACCGGCGTTGATTTTAGTTCTGGTAAATGGTTACTAAACGAATTAGATTGTCCTAAATATTCTAAAGACGAATTAACACGGGAAACTACAAAATATTTTAAAAAGAATTTGGGCGAACGATTTTTTTATATTCATGATGTAAACGGACTTTTGGTTCCGCGCAAAATTCCTTTAAATCCAAATAAAACAAAATTAAAAGAACTTAAAGACGGAACTGGCTTTGATTTCTTTATTAATATTTCTACAGAAAAAAACAGAAGTGATTTTTCTTCTGTTGAACTTTATCAAAACGAATATACATCAGGAAGAAATGAAGCTTCGGTTACGGTAGAAATTTACGACCTGAATCTGCAGCAAATTATATATTCGCAAAATGTGCTGGGAACAACGGGAAAAGCATCTGCACAACCGATTTACCCGACCCAAAATTCAAGTAAGCTTATAGATAATGTTTCTCTTTACAAAAACTCAAACCAATTAATGTTTGGAGCTTTAAAAAAAATATTTAAGGATTTGGATAAAAAATCGGTAAAGTAAAATTTGAAAATATTCAATAAATTTATTCTGTCACTTTATTTTCAAAACTTCTTTTAATTGTTCTTCTAAAGTTCAAAACCTTCCATTCCTTATAAATTAAAAACTGATACAAAATATAAAAGAGAGAATTAAAAAACCAAAAATCAAGTACAAATGGTTCTGTAAAGAGTACTGAATCGGTATTTCCAGATAAAAAAATACTTGCACTACTTGTTAGGTACATCATCAATCCGATGCAGAAATAAAAATAATCGTATTTTGAATTTTTAAAGTTGGACACAATATAATAGAATGCATAAAGTAATAACGGAAGTGACGTTATTACTATTTCAATCAAATTAAATTTCCAATAAAGAGAAGGCGCTCTGTAATATTGCATTCCTAAAAAAAGTAATATCGAAACCAATATTATAAGCACAGCATTCTTTAAGATTTTATTATTTGAAAAGCATTTATAAAAAAAGAGACTGAGCGCTATAAACTGGAAATTGAAATAATAATGAGAAAGATAAAAGTTAGATCCCGAATTTTGAAATCCGATAATATTACATAATAGTTCTACGCAAAATAAAAGAACCAAATAAATAGCAACGATACTATACAAAACATCTCTGTTTTTGCACGTAATACAAAACCTTATTGCATTAAAAAGCAAAAAAAACAGTCCAATAAGACTCACAATAAAAGGAAACCACATAACTATTTATTTTGGGGTTATTTTTAATTACAATCTGCATCCGGATTGGAATTTCTTCTAAAATATAAAAAAAATCCAAACCTAATTTTTAAGTTTGGATTTTGGAATTTCATTATTTTGAAATTTCATTATTTTGTAAGTTCCAGTTTTTCCGCAAAATAATCACAGAAATCTTTCATAGTATCAGACATTTTTTCGTCGTCTGTCGCGCGTTTAAAAGTATCAGCCATTGCTACTAAAGTCTGGTGAAAGAAAATTTTCATTTCGTCTACCGGCATTTCCTTTGTCCATAAATCGATGCGCATGGTCTCTTTCGCTTTACTGTCCCAGATAGAAAGCATAATTGCTTTTGCTTCTTCTGCCTGCACTCCGCCGTCCTGCGCGCTCCATGTTAATTTTTCCGGAACACGATTTTCATCTAATTCTACATTAAATCTTATCTCTGAATTTATATTTGCCATTATTTCTTGGGTTTATATTTTGATTTTTCGAAAATTTCCTTTGCGTCGGTTTTAAACAATTCTGCTAAAGAAACATCACTATTGTTTTTCATGTAAGAACGTACCATCTGCCAGCCTATCCACGCTCCGGCTCGGCCAGGTGTATCGTTGTCTATCTCTAAGAAGAACTTAGAAAAAGGGGCTGGTGTCATAAATCGTGTCGTGAGTTTTGGATCGTCGCTAAACAGCAATTCATTTTCTATAAAATAACGCCACATATAACCTTCATTTTCCTCACACCATTTAATTTGTTCGGGAGTATATCCCATTTTTTCTGCATCTGTATAGTCAGGGAGCAGTAAATCTTTCGCATAAAGCTGTTTTCCTTCAAAAACCATTTGAGCAACTAAACTTCTGTCCGGTGAATTTGCAATATTGCGGTAAGAAAAACTGGAAACCACATCTGGCATCATTTGTCTTTCTTCGAAATTTTGCTTCAAATAATTCGGAAACTCATAAAACTTATGGTCTTTTCCTAAATAAAGTTCCAACGCGACAATTACAAGGCTGTCTGCGTATATCGCTTTAGCGTTATAATCCATTTCTCCTATAACAGTGATAACTTTCGGAATTTTAGTCTTAGGAAAATAATATTTTACGTGTTGAAACAATTCATTAAATTCTTTACGAACCGGTTCAAAATCACTGTATTTTTTCTGAACTTCCTGATAAACTTCTTTCCAGATCGGATCATTCATTTTCTGAAGCCATACATTATCATCATTACCGGGAAAAAAGAACGGATACTGTTTTTTTATCTTCGCAAGATCTTCAGGTTTGGTTTCAAAAAAAACTTTATCAAAACGTTCTACTTTAATATCAACCGGAATTTCTTCGACTTCTTTTTCAACCTTAGTTTTTTGGTCACAGGACAAAAAAAACAGACATAAGACCACTGCAAGGCGATATATTTTCATTTTATTTTAATTAGATTTGTGTAATAACAATTTAAAGTAAAAGTATACTTTAAAAATAATTTTGCAAATATACATCCCTCCATCTTAAAACTTAAATTATTATGGCTAAAAAAAGCACAATTCAAACAGAAGAAGTAAATACATATATTGTAGAGTGGTTAAAAAATTATGCTACTACTGCAAAAGTAAATGGTTTTGTAATCGGAATTTCTGGCGGTGTAGATTCTGCAGTAACTTCTACTTTATGTGCACAAACCGGGCTTAAAGTATTATGCGTAGAAATGCCAATTCACCAGGCGCCAAATCAGGTGTCCCGCGGAAGAGAACATATTGAGCAACTTAAAAAACGTTTTCCCAATGTTTCGAGCGTAGAAACCGATTTAACAGCAACTTTTGAAGCTTTTAAAAGTGCTGTCCCTGCTACAGAAGATGCTGCAAAAGTAAGCTTAGCTCTAGCAAACACTCGTGCGCGTATAAGAATGACCTCATTATACTATTTGGCAGGACTTCATGGCTTACTTGTTGCCGGAACAGGGAACAAAGTAGAAGACTTTGGAGTAGGATTTTTTACCAAATATGGTGATGGCGGTGTCGATTTAAGTCCGATTGCAGATTTAATGAAATCGGATGTATATGCTTTAGGTCAACTTTTAGCGATTCCGGAATCAATTTTAACAGCAGCGCCTACAGATGGTCTTTTTGGCGACAACAGAACCGATGAAGATCAATTGGGTGCCAGTTATGACGAATTGGAATGGGCGATGTTGGCGTCGGAGTCAGGAAATACGGGATCTGACTTTGAAGGGAGAGAAAAATCTGTCTTTGAAATTTATAAACGATTAAACACCAGCAACAAGCATAAAATGGATCCGATTCCGGTGTGTTTAATACCAAAAACGTTAAAATAATAGATTTTAACATTCTTGTCTGGATATTACAGAATTTATTTATTAATTTTACCACTCCAAAAACATGAACAATTCTAAAAAAGGTAAAAATTATGATTAAAGTATGTCTAGCAGACAATCATCCTGTTACGCACTTTGGCGTTAAGTCTTATTTTAAAGACCACGATCAAATTTCAATTGTTGCCAATGTAGGCAATTTTTCAATGGTTAGAGATATTCTTCAGACGAAGGAGATCGATATTCTAATTCTCGATCTGGAATTAGAAGGTCTTTCGAGTATCTTTGAAATTAAATCTATCCTAAAAAATTTCCCAAAAACAAAAATTGTTATTTTCAGTGATCTTGCTGAGCAAATGTACGCTCCAAACGCAATTAAAGCAGGAGTTTCCGGGTATGTACACAAAACAGAAAAACTTGAAACATTAGGTCATTCTATTATTAAAGTACACGAAGGAAAAATTATCATCAACGAAACAGTTCGCAAAAACATGGCACTTATTGCAAAACAAAGCAAAAGTGAGCGTCTGTACAGAAAACTTTCTAACCGTGAAATCGAGGTTTTACGTTATTTAAGTGATGGTAAGAAAAACAATGAAATCTCTAAAATCTTAAATCTGAACGAGAAAACGATCAGTACTTACAAATTGAGATTATTGACTAAATTAAATGTTACTAATTTAGTTGACTTAGTAAATAAAGCTAAGACTTTAGAAATTATTTAATTACAATTCGAATTTCTATATTAGAAATTTGAAAAATTTATAAAAACTCTATCGGTTTGATTTATCAACTGATAGAGTTTTTTCTTTTAATGGTAAGGCACTACTACCCTTCCTAATTTTTTAGAAAAATTATTGAGTAATTTAGAATAATCAACCACCATACCCAAAACCTCCGAATTGTCTTCCTGCGGATTTGTGAGTAACGAATTTTTTAATTCGGCAATAATTCCGGAAACCAAATACCAACGAAGCGAGAAAATAGTATCCGAAACATTCAGCTCAATGGTTTCAGCTTTATGTTTGGGAAAAATGTTTTGTCCCTCCCAATTATGAATGGTCAATCTTTCATCTTCCATTAAAATATTGGTTACTTCCTGAGCAAATTCAGGCTCTAAATGCATTAAATATTTATCTAAACTAAACGTTTCGTTTTGATTATAAAAGTCAATAATATTGTTATATATATTTTTGAATAAGTCATTTGAGAGCTCTACCTCATCTTCCTGCAGACTCAGGTAAACCTTTTCATAGACTTTGTATTGTCTCTTTTCAGAAACTTCCTTTATATTTCCTTCTTCATCTGCTTTTAAAAATACATCTTCAAAACTTTCTACGACACTTCCGTATAATAAAAGAATTTCAATAACTTTCCTTTCAAAACCATATAAAATATCTACTTTTTCTACTTGCTCCGGCGGAGATCCGTAATCTCCGGGATAATCGTCCGGCGGTCCTGTTCTTGGATCATCGGGATCTCCTCCTGAAAAAGTGTTTGGTTTTGGATTTTGATTTCTGACAACATCAAAAGGTTTTTGTTCCTGTTTTTGTTTTTTATTTGCCTCAGCAAGATCTTTCTGAATTAGCTGCGCCAAGGTACTTACCAAAACCTGCTCTGAAATATCCATAATTCTGGCACATTCCTGAATGTATACTTCACGCTGGATACGATCTGGTATTTTAGAAATACTGGTCACCATATCGCGAATCAGATCGGCTTTTTTTATAGGATCGTTCTTTGCTTCATCCATCAGGATTGAAGCTTTAAACTGTATAAAATCCTTACTGTTAGTTTCTAAATATTCAACTAGGTCATCATGCGAATTTTTTCTGGCAAAACTATCGGGATCTTCCCCTTGCGGAAAAGAACAAACCCGCACATTCATTCCTTCTTCCAAAATCAAATCAATTCCGCGAATTGCCGCACGGAGACCCGCCGCATCTCCATCAAAAAGTACGGTAATGTTTCTGGTAAGACGATTAATAAGACGAATCTGATCTGGCGTTAAAGCCGTTCCAGAAGAAGCCACAACATTTTCTATTCCGGCCTGATGAAACTGAATTACATCGGTATAACCTTCAACCAGATAACAATTATTAAGTTTCGCAATAGATTGTTTGGCATGATAAATTCCGTAAAGGACTTTACTTTTATGGTAAATATCACTTTCGGGCGAATTTAAATATTTTGCTGCTTTTTTATCATTCGTTAAAATACGTCCGCCAAAACCCAAAACACGGCCCGACATACTTTGAATAGGAAACATTACGCGTCCTTTAAATCTGTCAAACGGACGATCTTCCCTGGCAATGGTCAAACCTGTACTTTCCAGAAATTCCAGTTTATATCCTTTTCCCAGAGCTTCTTTGGTCAAAGCATCCCAGGTTTCAGGAGAATATCCCAAATTAAATTTTTTAATCGTTTCGGTCGTAAAACCTCTTTCCTTAAAATAAGACAAACCGATTGCTTTTCCTTCTTCTGAATTTAAGAGCACATTTTCAAAATATTTCGCCGCAAATTCAGAAACGAGATACATACTTTCGCGAACATCAGTCATTGCCTTTTCAGCGTCTGTTTGTTCTGTTTCTTCAATTTCGATGTTGTATTTTTTGGCTAAGTACCGAATGGCTTCCGGATAAGTAAACTGTGAATGTTCCATCAGGAATTTTACAGAGTTCCCGCCTTTTCCTGTACTAAAATCTTTCCAGATTCCTTTTGCAGGGGAAACCATAAAAGATGGCGAGCGCTCATCTGAAAACGGACTCAATCCTTTAAAGTTACTTCCTGCACGTTTTAAATTTACAAAATCACCGATAACCTCCTCTACGCGAGCAGTTTCAAAAACAGAATCTATGGTACTTTGTGAAATCAAAATGTAAAAATATTTATAAAGTTGAGAGCTGGCAAAAATACGCAAATACTATCGAAATTGAAATGGTTTTTAAAACAAAAAGCACCTCAGACGAGATGCTTTTTAATAATGAACTAAATAATTGTTTTTTAGTTCAAATCTACTCTAAGTCCTAACGAAATGTTATTTTCCTTAACTAAATTATTCTCAAACAATGGGTTTAAGTCATATTTGAAATACAAACTTAATTCTCTGTAACCAATGTAAGAACTTAGTCCGTACACAAAATTATTTACATTGTAATCGCCTTTAATGGTTGTTTTATATTTTAAATCTTCTTCTTCAAATTTTAAAATTTGTTTCGATTTTACATTTATTCCGGCATAACCTCCAATTCCGAAACGAAAACTCTTATGCGTTCTGAAATAGGTTTTACCATTATTTTCTTCTGCTTTGGTAAAGTCAAACTCTAAATGCACCGGCACGGCCAAATATATATTTCGAAAACGTGATTCTGTTAAATGCGTTGGATTGGTTACAAGATTTGTCTGATCTCCGTCAACCACAAAACTTCTGTTGTCTGTCGGACGAATGTTATTATACATTAATGAAAGCCCGTATTTTGCATGCAACAGATTGTCGTTTTTTAACAATCTGGAATTATAAGTAAAACCCCATTCGTAAAAATGCGAACCCATAAAGCGATAATTAGAATCCTGAAGCTTTCCCTCTGCCAGCGTATTGTTTAAACCCATTGCAAATACAAACTGAGAAGTCGTTCTTTTTTCGCCGTAAATAGAATCTTTGTCTCTTTTTTTATGTTTAAAACTGATCATATAAACTTTAGAAGAATCTTCTTTTATCTTTCCGTCTACTTTTGCCTGCACCAAATCATTTAATTCATTTTGTGCAAGGGTCACTTTCTCTTCTATTATTACTGCTCTTGCTTCTGCCAATTCTTTCTTGCGTTTTTCAGCTTGTTCCTGCGTGATTTTCCCTTCAGATAACTGAACATTTACAGCTTCAACTTCCTGTTTTAAAATTTCTTTTTCGTCCCTGGTGATTTTCTCAATTTTATCGGCAATTTTTTTTGCCTGAGATTCAAAGGTCTCCTGTCCGACTACTTTACTTACTACTAAAAAGAAGAAAAGTATAAGATAAATGGTAAAATTTCTCATGATTGATTGTTTTAAAATGATTGATTATTGATTGATGTTTTTAATTATTCTTGTTGATTTCTATTCGATAAAGCGACTTTTACTTCCTGAAAATTTTTGTTGACTTTTGTTATCATTTTTTCTCTGAAAGAAAGTTCCAGTTCGCCATCGACCTGATTTAATAAATCACTGGCATTAATTTTTACTTTTGCCTTTTTGGCCTGATTTTGAGCTAAAACTTTATTTTCTGCTATTTCCAAAAGTTGATCTACATTTTCTTTTTTAGAAGTTTCTGCAATTTCTGTTTGTTTGTTTTCTGATTGTTTTTGATGATTGTTTTTGATGATGACTGAAGACTCCGCTATTTGATTTGATTCATTTTTAATTGTTTTATCTGAAATTGGTTCTGAAACTTCGAGATTGTTTTTTTGTTGTTTAACTAAAGTTCCTTTTGAAGATTTATCTGAAACAGCAATTTCATTTCTCACCGGATCAATTTCATTAACCATTGGTTTTACAATTGTTTCCTTCTGCAGTTCTTTTTCTGTAACTACATTTTCCGGTATTTCAACTGATCTTTTATTTTGATTAAAAAATAAAGTCCCAACCAGTAAAAACCCAATAAAACTCGCTGCGATATAAAACCATTTTTTTGACTTTTTCTTCGGTTTATTTTCTTCTGCTACGCTCAACATCGCATCCAATCGGTCCCAGGCTTTGTTGCTGGGTTCAATTTTACGTTCGTTTAGTTTGTCACGGAAATCCTTTTCAAAATTATTCGGTTCCATTATCTTGTTTTTTTAAAATATTAATTTGGCTTTGCAGCATTTTTCTGGCGTGCGATAATTGCGATTTAGATGTTCCTTCGTTTATTCCCAACATCTTTGCAATTTCATTGTGTTTGTAACCTTCAATAGCGTACAAATTGAAAACCATTTTATAACCGTCCGGCAAAGCATCAATTAAATACTGAATTTGTTCTACTGTAAACTGGCTTTCGATTTCGTTGAAGCTTTCTTCAATAAAAAATTCATCTTCGGCAAATTTTACTTTTTTCTGCACTCTCAAATAGGAAATGCATTCGTTAACCATAATTCGGCGGATCCAGCCTTCAAAACTTCCTTTGTGTTCAAATTTGCTTAAATTGGTAAACACTTTCATAAAAGCGGTAATCATTACATCTTCTGCCAGCTGTATGTCTTTTATGTACTGACGGCAAACGCTTAACATTTTCGAAGAAAACTTACCATAAATCTGCTGCTGCGCCTGACGATTGTTTTCGACGGCTAGTTTTATGATTTTAGCTTCTTCCTGATGTAATGGAATAATTTTCATTAATATGCTTTCGGTTTTGCTTTGGTTTTGGTTTTAGAAACAGACTTCTATTAGCATAGACGATTGTCGATTTAAAATGGTTGCATGGGATGAAAAAATAAAAAAAAATTATATTCATTCAGCCATTAGCTGCAAAGGAATATAAAATCTTATAAAGGTTTTTATTTGTAAGTCGATCACAAAGTTAATCTAAAGTTTATTCTGGATTGTAGAATTGTATCTGATTTGGTACTTTTGAATGAATCATTTTCTCTCTTATAAGGAGATCCAAACTTTAAAAAATGAAAGACATACACATTCAAAAAGTAACTATAAACGATATTAACGAATTACAAAAAATTGGCAGACAGACTTTCTCTGAAACTTTCTCGGGAGATAATTCTGAGGAAGACATGAGGAAATATCTCGACGAGAATTTTTCATCAGAGAAATTAACTGCCGAACTTAACAATAAAGATTCAGAATTTTATTTTGCTGTTCTTGACAATGCCGTAATCGGCTATTTAAAACTCAATTTTGGAGCATCGCAAACCCAATTAAAAGACAATAAAGCATTGGAAATAGAACGTATTTATGTTCCAAAAGAATATCACGGACAGAAAGTCGGGCAACTCCTTTATGAAAAAGCAATTCAGATCGCCAGACAAAAAGAAGTTAGTTATGTTTGGCTAGGTGTTTGGGAAGAAAATTTCAGAGCACTTAGTTTCTATAAAAAAAATGGTTTTGTAGAATTTGACAAACACATTTTTAAATTAGGAAATGACGAACAGACGGATATTATGATGAAGCTGGAATTAAATTAATAATTATGAAGCTAAGTAATTCTTTTAGTGGCGCACTTAGAACATTTTCTTATTTTATGGCAAGTGGAACTCAAAATACTTTACAAGGAATAGATTATTTAACCTTATATGGTGAAGATCCAAGCGCAATTGAACAGGTTTTTGCAATATGCTAATGTCATAGAATTAGATGAAAATGGAATAGTTTTAAATGCAAAATATGCAGAAAAAAGAGCTACAGACTATATTAGACAATATTGCGATTCTAATTTTATTGTAAAACCACCGTATGAAGATTGGGAAATTGAGTTACACAACCCACCTCCACTTAAAGACTTAATTTAAATTAAATTTTAAAAGCTACGACTGCAAATTCATAAATCACTAAATTCCAAACACTTGAATACTGGCTTTATCGCGGTATCTTAAACATAAATTAGAAAATTGTTTTAAACAATAAAAAGACGTTTTGTAAGTTTTTATTTACAAAATATCTTATGCAAAAAATACTTTTACTTTTACTATTCTTCGCTCTGTATTCTTGTAAACAAACAGAGTCTGAAGAAAGATATTTAGTAATTCCTGGCAGCGAAAGAACTAAAATACAGACTTGGAAAAGGATGTTTAGATCCTTGTAAATCAGATACAATAATTAATACAGAAAAGTATTGGAACAAAATTATTGCAGAAAACAAGCATACCCTTAAGAACAAGAATGTGGTGTTTTTTTGGAATGAAATAAAATATTCTCATAATTTTAAACGCTACACTATTTTTAATCATATAAATAAGGAGTATTGTAAAACAATATCTGAACCTGAACGAGCTGCATTAGCTTATATATCATTATATGCAGTAAGTCTGAGTTATGATCCAGATAACCCCAGAGAAGCTGAAAATATTCAATCCGCAATTAATTTAGATTATGAATGTTCTGAAAAATTTATATCCTTTTACAAATCATGGTTTAGACATGAGAAAAAGGCATTAGAAAAGGTGAATCCCTGTTATCAAGTACCAGACACTTCATCTGAAATATGGGGGTTCAAAAAAATTACTTTATCTGTAAAAGGTAATAAAATTTATATAAATGCAATAATTCAAGGCAATTTTAGAGATGAACATGAATATTGGTGGTATCAAAATTATATATTTTTAGTTAAAGCCAACTCTATTAAATTAATTTCAGAAAAAGGAACGACACCAACACATACTTATAATGCTGCAACAATTCTTGCCAGCAAAATTCCTGCTGGATATATAGATGATGGAAATGGGAATTACTATTTACCTCAAAAATCTAAAAAGAAATAAAATTATAACACTTAAAGAAATCTGTTGTTTTATTTTAATTTTATTCTGCTCCTGCAATCACGTAAAGCCTAAAGAAAAAGATTTAACAACTCCGACCAGCAAAACATTTCAAAATAAAATTGGAAAAGAGTATTTTGATATTTATAAATCTGATACTATTCATGGCATAGAAAATAACTGGCATCAAGTCGCTAAAAAAGATTCAATATATAGGAAATTTAAAGGAGATTTTGCTAATTCATTACCATTGAAAAATAAAAAAATCTTTTTTTTATATAATGATAAAAACTCCAATGATTTAATTAACGAAGATTTTTGCATAACAATATTAGAAACCGAACGTCTTGCACTATCATATATAGCAATGTTTTACGGAAGTGGAGAATCTCGTTTTAACAAAACACCAACAAAACTTTGTTCATTGCGTAATGCGTTAAATTTAGATGATCATTGTACCGAAATATTTAAATATTATATGAGCCTTGGCTTTCGGAATGATCCCAACTCCTTAAAAGAAATAAATTCGTGTAGTTACACATCTTATTTCAAAGGCCAATCAGTTTATTTTTGCTACAAAGAAATAATCCTCACTTTAAAAGAAAATAAAATAATAATTGATTATAAAGCTGAAGGTTTAAACAGAGATATTTGGAAATGCAAATGGACTGGAAAATTCGTATTTCAAGTAAATCCTAATTCTATTAAATTAATCAGGGAAGAAAAATCTGCAGAACAATATATTTATCATGCCTATAATCGTAGTGGAGAATTACCTCCCGATGGTTATGTAAACAATGGTAAAGGAGATTATTATTTACCTGTAAAATCTAAAGGAAAATAAAAACTATTTCTTCCTTTCAATTACATAATTCACCATCAAGATCAAAGCGTCCTTAAACTCAGAATCTTCAAAGTTTTGAAGCAATGAAAGCGCTTCCTGTTGGAATTCGACCATTTTGTTTTCTGCGTAAGCCAGACCATTATTATCTTTTACGAAAGCAATAACTTTTTTTACGCGTTTTTTGTCTTTGTTGTGGTTTTTGATGGAGTTTATCAGCCACTTTTTTTCTTGTGGTGTACAAGTATTTAAAACATGAATTAAAGGCAATGTCATTTTTTGCTCTTTAATATCGATTCCGGTTGGTTTTCCGATGGCTTCTTCGCTGTAATCAAATAAATCATCTTTAATTTGAAATGCCATTCCGATCAACTCGCCAAACTTTCGCATGTGCTCAACCTGAATATCGTCTTCGATTACTGCCTTGGCGCCCAGCGCACAACAAGCTGCAATAAGCGTCGCGGTCTTTTTTCTGATGATTTCGTAATAGACCTCTTCGGTAATATCGAGTCTTCTTGCTTTTTCGATTTGAAGCAATTCTCCTTCGCTCATTTCGCGAACGGCTACAGAAATGATTTTTAATAAATCAAAATCGCCATTGTCTATAGAAAGCAACAACCCTTTTGACAATAAATAATCTCCAACCAATACCGCAATTTTATTTTTCCATAATGCGTTGATGGAGAAAAACCCGCGGCGTCGATTGCTGTCATCGACAACATCATCGTGTACTAAAGTTGCGGTGTGAATCAACTCGATTACAGAAGCTCCACGATAAGTTCTTTCGTTTACAGTACCACCCGAAACCATTTTTGCAGTCAGAAAAACAAACATCGGACGCATTTGTTTTCCCTTGCGGTTTACGATATAATAAGTGATTCGGTTTAACAGCGCCACCTTCGAAGTCATCGATTCATGAAACTTTTTTTCAAAAAGTTCCATCTCGGTCAAAATAGGCTGTTTTATTTGAGACGTAATATTCATTTCGACCCCAAATATACTATTTTTAATAAAAATACGTTGTGTAATTTAGATTAGGATTATAATATTTTATCTTTTAATCTAAAAACAGCCACCAAAAATAGCTCTGACTAATACTGATTTGAATTCATTAATTAAAACCCAAAACTATTTATTTATGAAAACAAAATTTTTATTAATTAGCACTTGTATTACTATGTCTTTCTTCATTAGTTGTAATTCTGATGAAAAAACAAATGACGGCTCGTCGGCAGCAATTACCAACGAGGAAATTATCACAAACTCAAAAATCGATGCTTCTGTAGAAGATGTTACCAATATAGCTGAAGATCAGTTTAGTTCTCAACTAAATGTGAATTCAAAACCGGGCGGACCAATTAAGAGCTTCCTGCCAGCGTGTGCCACAATAACAACCGTTTTAACCAACAACACCTGGACCAAAACCATTGATTTTGGTGCAGAAGGCTGTACTTTGAATAATGGAAATACGGTGAAAGGAAAGATGGTCGTTTCTTTTTCTAACGATTTTAATTCTTCAACCCAAACCATAAACTATACTTTTGAAGGTTTCTATCATAACGGAAGAAAACTTCAGGGCAGTAAAAGTATTGTAAGAACGATTAAAGAAACCAATATTTTGGTGACCCCGCATCCGGTATCAACCGCTTCTATTGATCTAAGCATTACTTTTGATGATGGCAAAATATATACAAGGAAAGGGACTCTTGTAAAAGAAATGACCTCTGGTTACGATACGTGGTTTGATTGGGATGACAATGCGTTTGTGGTTACCGGAAGTGGTTCTACAACTTTCCCGAACGGAGATACTTTTGCTGCAGAAATTACAACGCCTTTGGAATTTAATGCTACATGCAGAAAATCTTTTGCTGTAAAAGGAATTGTCTCTATTACAAAAAATGGCGCTTCGGCAACTATAGATTACGGAAACGGAGAATGCGATACGCTTGCAACAGTAACAAAAAACGGAGTTACCGAAGAAGTAGATTTAAAAAAATAGCATCCTTTTTGCCCAGAAAAAAAGCATTAAAAACAACTACAATCGTTTTTAATGCTTTTTTTGTTTTATAAAATATTTGTTTTTATACGGCTTCTGCTTCTTTGTTGGCCAATTGCCCACAGGCAGCATCAATGTCTTTTCCCCGGCTTCTTCTCACCTTTACTACTATTCCGATATTCTCTAACGCTTTTATGTAGGCCATAATTGACTCTTCGGAAGCTTGCTGGAATTCGCCGTCGTCAATTGGGTTGTATTCAATTAAATTCACTTTGCATGGTACATATTTGCAAAATTTAACTAATGCATCAACTGAAGCTTTATCGTCGTTGATTCCCTTCCAGACCACATATTCGTAAGAAACTTTACTTTTCGTTTTTCTGTACCAATATTCTAATGCTTCCCGCAAATCTTTTAATGGAAAGTTTTTACTGAAAGGCATAATTCTGGCGCGTGTTTCGTCAATAGCAGAATGTAAGGAAACGGCAAGTTTAAACTTTACATCATCATCGGCCATTTTTTTGATAATTTTCGGAATTCCCGATGTCGAAACCATAATTCGCTTGGGAGACATTCCCAAACCTTCTTCTGAAGTAATCATGTCGATGGCTTTAATGACATTATTGTAATTCATTAAAGGTTCGCCCATTCCCATAAAAACGATATTGGAAAGCGGATGATTGTAATACAGACGGCTTTCTTTATCAATTGCCAGCACCTGATCGTAGATTTCTCCCGGCTCCAGATTACGCATTCTTTTTAATCTTGCAGTAGCACAAAAATTACAGTCGAGACTACAACCTACCTGACTCGAAACACAGGCCGTAGTTCTGGTATCGGTCGGAATTAAAACCGATTCGACAACTAAACCATCGTGAAGACGTACGGCGTTTTTTACAGTCCCGTCGCTGCTTTTCTGCATCGTATCAACTTTAATATGATTGATTACAAAATTGTTTTCCAGCATTGTTCTTGTAGATTTTGCGACATTTGTCATGTCTTCAAAACTGTGAGCGCCCTTGCTCCACAACCATTCATAAACCTGATTTCCGCGAAAAGCTTTGTCTCCGTTTTCAACAAAAAAATCGCGAAGCTGGTCTTTTGATAAGGCTCGTATGTCTTTTTTCTCCATTTGCATGCTGCAAAGTTAAGCACTTTTAGCGTTTTTTTTCTGTTTTTTAAATGTATTCTTAGTCATAGAATAGAAAATCATAGCAAATTTGAGGTATCTCCAAAATTACAATTGGCTAAAAAGCAATAGCTTAATAGAATTGATTATAAAATTTACAAAATCCCAGGTAATCTAAATGTATTTATTTAATCACATTCTATTAAATGGCATCCCGAAAATTTCAGACTTTTCATATATACCATCTATATCCACAATACTTCCCTGTGCACTTTTAACTAATTAACAATATCGCATATTTCTACTCCACATTTCTGTCGGTTTTACGAATAATGAAAACGTTGTAGTTATAAATACCAATTTAATAAAATTTTAACAATGATTTTTATCATGTATTAAGCTGGTTTATAGATTGATCTTTGATACAAGTTAAAACATCAAATATAAACCGGCCTATATATTAACTTATTTTTAATAATATAAACATGACAAAAATGAAAACCAATAAATCACAATTATTACTGATTGTACTTGCAATTTTCGGCATTACTTCATTTGTAAAGGCACAAAAAGCATACACCTTAGACACTAAATCCACTTTCTCTGTTTCGGGTACTTCCACTCTGCACGATTGGGAAATGAAATCGGCTTTAGGGACGGGAACAGCATCGTTAAGCATTGTCAACGGAAAACTAACAGATATTGATGCTCTGTCCATTACCCTGGCAGCTGAAAGCATCAAAAGCGAAAAGAAAAGTATGGACAAGGTCGCGTACGAAACTTTAAAAACAGATAAAAACAAAAACATCAAATATGTTCTGAAATCTGCTGAAAAGGTAAACGAAACGACTTGGGAATTAACCGGAACTTACACGATTGCCGGCGTTAGTAAAGTATACAAAACGGCTGTAAAAACAACGGTAACCAAAGACGGTATAAATCTTCAGGGATCTAATAAAATAACCTTTACAGAATTCGGTATGAAATCTCCAACCGCAATGCTGGGCACGATAAAAACAGGACAGGACCTAACCATAAAATTTAATTTAAACTTTAATTAATAACCGCCATGAAGAAAATTTATATCCTATTTATTACTGTAATAAGTACATTCGCTGTTCAGGCTCAAGTAAGCTTTGGACATATTCAGAACCAAATTCCGAGAAGCCAGAAAGGAATCAATCAGTTTGATGTAAAAAAAGACACTGTGGCGTATAAAGGTTTAAGTGTAGATATGGGTGCGGCATTTGCACTTCAGTTTCAGGCTTTAAATTCGTTTAACGATCAGAAAGATTTGGCTAATGCTCCGGGGTACAGATTAAACAATCTTGAAAACAACTTTAACCTTCCAAATGCCAACTTTACAATTGGTGCTCAATTGTATGATGGTGTCCGCGTAAACTTAGATGTTTATCTGGCATCCAGACATCATAACGAAACCTGGGTAAAAGGAGGTTATTTACAAATTGACAAGTTAGACTTCATTAAAAAAGATTTCCTTAAAGATTTTATGCAGTATACAACCATTAAAATCGGTCAAATGGAAAATAATTATGGTGACGCGCATTTTAGAAGATCTGATAACGGAAATGCATTTATGAACCCTTTTGTAGGCAACAATATTATGGACGCTTTTATTACCGAAATGGGAGCTGAAGTGTATTACAACAGATCTGGATTTGTGAGTATGATTGGTGTTACCAACTCCAAACTGAATCAAAATGTTCAGGAAATTATAGCTTCGGCTCCTACGGCTACAAAACCAGACAATAATACTACTATAAGTCCATCTATTTTGGCAAAGTTAGGCTGGGACAAACAAATCAATGACGATTTAAGAATTAGATTAACAGGATCTTATTATCATACAGCCAATTCAAGCGGAAATTTATATGCTTCTGACAGAGCAGGAAGCCGTTTTTACGGAGTAATGAGTCACTCAGAATACAGCATAGTAAATCCTGCAACAGGCGCAGTTTTAAGTACTGTTGCCAATAACTTTGATCCAACAGCCAATAAAGATACCGGAAGATTTAATCCGGGATATGGAAATTGGGCAACATCTTATATGGTTAACCCATTTATTAAATACAAAGGCCTTGAGTTTTTTGGAACCTTAGAATTTACTTCCGGCGGAGATTTTAAAGGAACTGATGCCACTCGTAAAGTTAATCAGTATGTGGGAGATCTTGTATATCGATTTGGTGAGAATGAAAGATTTTATGTAGGCGGAAAATACAATTTAGTGGATGGAAAATTAGCAAATGCTAACACTCAAAGCATACAGATCAACCGATTCGAAGCTGCAGCTGGATGGTTTATGACTAAAAATGTTCTGGCAAAACTTGAATATGTAGACCAAAAATATAAAAACTTCTCTCAGTTTAACGGGGCTACACCAAACGACCTTTTTGGTGGCAGCTTTGAAGGACTAATGTTCGAAGCAGTAATTTCATTCTGACACAATGTTAAATAGAATTCAAATAGTAATGATGGGTTTAGTATTATTCTTTTTATTAGGAAGTGCTAAACCCACTTTTTTTGCAGAAGATACTCCTGTGGTAATAAATAAAATAAAAATAGAAATCACAGGACTGTCTACTGTTGGCAAATACAATTGCTCTAATACTTTTTCTATAAAGGATACAGTATATGTTAATTCGGTTAAAAAAAACACTTTTAATACCGACATTAAAATGTCGAATTTTGATTGTGGCAATAAAATAATGACCAAAGATTTACAGGGAACTGTGAAAGTAAAAAAATTCCCAAACAGCACAGTGACTATCAGCGATATAAAGCAATGCGGAAAAAATTACAAATGCAGGCTAAATTTCCTCATTACGGATAAAACACTTAAATACAAAGATTTTATTTTATACAATACTGATGATAAAATCCAGGGAACCTTAAATTTAAAATTTTCTGATATTGATTTAGAAGCTCCTGTAAAAATGGCTGGACTAATTAAAGTAAAAGATGATATTGTTATTAATTTCAGTTTATATAAAAACTAAAAATTACCCCAGAAAGCTCCTGACCCAATTCTAGAAATAAATTTGGCTTGCATTTTCAAAATTGAAAAATTTGGCATAAGAATTGTCTTGCAATCAAAAGAAAAATAATCTTACAAAGTGCGCAATAATTTTAAAATTTGTATTTTTATTATTCTACATATAACCTATAAATTTTTAATACCTAAAAAAAGACATTTCATTATGAAAAAACAAATTTTAAGTTTGGCTATTGTTGCTTTATTAGCATTTGCAGTTCAATCTTGCGAGAAGAAAGAACCAAAACCTGCTGAAGACGAATTAACACTTGGTAACAAAGTGGATTCTCTTACCACAGATATTGAGGAAGTAACAGACAGTGCGGTAAGTAAAGCTGAAAGTGCTGCCGCGAAAGCCAAAGATGCTACACAAAATGCAGCAACAGATGTGAAAGAAGCTACTAAAAAAGCAGCAAGTGATGTAGAGAATGCAGCGAACAAAACAGCTACCAATGTAAAAGACGCTACTAAAAAAGGTGCAGAGAAAGTTGAAAATGCAGCGAAAGCAGCAAAAGACGGAACCGTAAAAACAGCAAAAGACGTTAATGAAGCTTTAAAAAAATAAACTCATTTTTTTAACTCAGAAGAAAACCATTCGCAAAACGAATGGTTTTTTTATGCGCTATTACAAGTTTATATTTTTGTATTTTTGCACTTTACTACAAGATACAACAACATGCATTTTATCTCTCAGGAACTAGAAGATTATATAGAACAACATTCTCAAAATGAACCGGAATTGTTGGCAAAACTTAATAAAGAAACTTACCAGAAAATACTTCTGCCCCGAATGTTGAGCGGACATTTTCAGGGTCGTGTTTTAAGTATGTTATCAAAATTAATTCGTCCCGTCAATATTCTGGAAATTGGCACTTATACAGGCTATGCAGCTTTATGTCTGTGCGAAGGAATGCAGGAAAACGGCCAGTTGCATACTATCGATATCAAAGAAGAATTAGTAGATTTTCAAAGAAAATATTTTGATGCATCGCCGTGGGGAAAACAGATTTTTCAGCATTTGGGAGAAGCCATAGATATTATTCCTAATCTCGACGTAAAATTTGATTTGGTCTTTATTGATGCTGATAAAGAAAACTATCTGAATTACTGGGAAATGATTGTTCCAAAAATGAATAAAGGCGGCATTATTTTATCTGATAATGTTTTGTGGAGCGGAAAGATTTTGGATCCCGTACATCCAAATGATGTAAGTACAAAAGTACTTCTGGAATACAATTTACTTTTAAAAAATGACCCAAGAGTAGAAACAGTTTTATTACCAATTCGGGATGGACTGACTGTTTCCAGAGTATTATAAATAAAGGTACTAAGGTTCTGAGCGGCTAAGATTCTAAGTTTTTTTGTACTGTCATAATATTTGAGCCGTCTCAGAAAACAACTAAGACTAAAACTTTAAATAAAAAAGGCTTTAACCAAACATTATGTGTTTGATTAAAGCCTTTTCAGTTATTGTAAAAAAACCTCCAGCTAAAACAGGAGGCAATATTATGGTAAATTCAATTTATCTTTCAAAATTAGAAACTTAACATCTTATACGCTCATAAATCATCCCGGGAAATACTGTGGTTTTAATTTTCGGTAAACCAAATAAAGCAGTGATCCGAAAAGTGCTCCAAAGAAATACCCTGAGAGTATATCTACCGGATAATGCAAACCGAGATATATTCGACTGTAAGCAAATATTAAAGGCCATAAAAATATAAACCCGAAATATCTGAAGTGACGTCTTAAAATCCAAAAAAGGAAAGTGGCTACCGCCATTGTATTAGCTGCGTGTCCCGAAAAGAAACTGTACGATTTACGAACCTGAACAATTCGAATAATAGAGGCCAGATCCGGATTATTACAAGGGCGTAAGCGTTGAAAAGTATGTTTGAACAAATTACAGGTCTGATCTGTAAATGCAATTAAAATTGCTATGAAAAGCAATAAGTATAAAGTTTGTTTTCCGCCGACTTTTTTATAGATAAGAAAAAAAAGGAACAAAAAGAAAGGCGTCCAATATAGTTGGTTTGTTATAATCAGCCAGAGCTTATCGTATGTTTCAGAACCTAATCCATTTAAATAAATAAGCAGATCAGTGTCTAATTGCTGTATTTTTTCGAGCATTATCTTTGGCGTTTAATAGGTCCGGAAAGTACATCAATATCTTCTTTTACTTTTTCGATTTCATTGGTTGTCTCTGCTAAAAGATTCCCGTTTTCGCCCAGTATGTTCGACTTTGCGTTACTAATTTCTGCATTGATATTACCGGTAATATCACTCAGAGATTTAGAATCAAGACCATTCGCCTCTGCTCCTTTCTGAATTTCACTTTTAATATCATTAGTCGCATTTTTTAACTGTGCCATGGCTTTACCCATTGTACGGGCAATCTCAGGCACTTTATCTGAACCAAAAAGCATTAATACGATAAACAGTATGAAAACTAATTCTCCTCCTCCTATACCAAACATAACTTTTATTTTTGTTGATGCAAAGATATTAAATTTTGTAGCGTAGACTTTTAAAATTAACTTAAAAAGTCCTTTAAAATACATTTTACAAAAAAGAAAAAAGTTCATTGGGCTATTTACATCCTAATGAACTTTTTTATTAATTGTTATTTGTTAGTCAAATTTTGACTTTGTTTCTGCTTTTGGCCAGGAATTGTTGGTTACATCAATATCTGCTGTCAGCAATTTAGGGTCGACCTGAATACTTTTAATAGCCTTTGTTGTTGCGTAAACCTTTCTGGCTGTTTCATTACTTTTTCTCCATATTTGTGCCGGATATTTGTAATTATCTTTAGAACCGTCTTCGTACGTGATTTCAACTAAAATAGGCATAATCATTCCGCCCGGCTTATTAAATTCTACTTCGTAAAAATATTTAGGAGATTTGATACTTGCTTTTTCATCAGCAGTATAAGTCTGATCTATATAATCTGCCAGAGTTTTAAATTCTTCTACTTTTAACGCTTTTTTCTTCGAAGAGTTTACTTCTGCGTTATCACCTGAAACCAGATAAACAAAAGGCCCTTTTTCATATCCAAAACGTCCTTTTCTTACCTTGACATCTTTAAGATCTGCGGTTGGAGTATCAGACACATAATATTGTTTTACATCTTTGATTCCGATATCAACAAAATCAGTAGAATAAAACCAACCTCTAAAGAACCAGTCTAAGTCTACTGCAGAAGCATCTTCCATTGTTCTGAAGAAATCTTCAGGAGTTGGGTGTTTAAATTTCCATCTGTTGGCATAGGTTTTAAAAGCATGGTCAAACAATTCTCTTCCCATAACCACTTCTCTCAAAATATTAAGACCTGTTGCGGGTTTTCCGTAAGCGTTGTTTCCAAACTGGTGAATGGTTTCTGAGTTTGACATAATGGGCTCCAGAAACTTTTGATCCCCGCTCATATAAGGAACTATGTTTTTTGCCGGTCCTCTTCTGGATGGGAAAGTAGGATCTAACTCCTGTTCGGCCAAATATTCCAGAAATGAATTCAGACCTTCATCCATCCAGGTCCACTGACGCTCGTCTGAATTTACAATCATAGGAAAAAAGTTATGCCCCACTTCGTGAACAACAACTCCGATCATTCCGTTTTTAACTTCTTTGCTGGTCACACCGTTTTCATCCGGACGGCCATAATTCCAGCAAATCATTGGATATTCCATTCCCTGATCTTCTGCTGAAACAGAAACCGCTTTTGGATAAGGATAATCAAATGTATGAGAAGAATAACTTTTTAAAGTATGGGCAACTGTCATTGTTGAAGTTTCTCCCCAAAGCGGATTTGATTCTTTCGGATAAACCGATTCTGCCATAACCACTTTGTTATTCAGTTTTACTGCCATCGCATCGTAAATGAATTTTCTTGAGGAAGCGATTCCAAAATCACGTACATTTTTAGCACTGAATTTCCATGTTTTTTTCTTTTCAGAAAAACCTTTTTCAGCGGCTTCTGCTTCTGCCTGTGTTACAATAACAACTGGCTTATCAAATGATTTTTGTGCCTGTTCATAACGTTTAACCTGCTCTGCAGTAAAAACTTCGCTTCTGTTTGTCAATTCTCCTGTTGCATCGATCACGTGATCGGCGGGAACTGTAATATTAACATCGAAGTTTCCGAAAGGAAGAGCAAACTCTCCACTTCCCCAAAACTGCATATTCTGCCAGCCTTCAACATCGTTATAAACTGCCATTCTTGGATAGAATTGCGCAATTACATATAATTTATTGCCGTCTTTTTCGAATAATTCATATCCGGAACGACCGCCTTCTTTTCTGTAATTATTGATGTTATACCACCATTTTACTGAAAAAGAAATCTTTTCTCCCGGTTTTAAAGGAGAGGTAAGGTTAATACGCATCATCGTTTCGTTAATCGTATACGACATTGCATTTCCTTTTGCGTCTTTAACTTGTTCAATATTAAAACCGCGTTCTAAATCTTTTTTCAAATATTTTGAAGAAAAACCATCAAGTGGAAGCACCTGACTAATTTTATCGCTTTCTGCTAATGAAGTCTGTGTATTTGCTTTCGCCTGATTCTGATCCAGTTGTACCCATAAATACTCCAGACTGTCCGGTGAATTATTAGTGTACGTGATTGTTTCAGATCCGCTTAATTTTGAATTTTTATCGTCCAGTTCAATATCAATTTTGTAATCTGCCTGTTGCTGATAATACGCCGGGCCGGGTGCTCCGGAAGCCGTACGAAACATATTTGGCGTCGCCAGTAAATCGTACATCTGACTGAACTTATTTGTATCGTATTTTCCCTGTTGTTTTGCCGGAGTGGCTGGTGCTTTGTCCTGTGCTGCTAACATTGCAGGAAAAAGTAATAATAATGAAAGTCTTTTCATAAAATGTAATGGTAATTTCAAGCTGTGAAAATAGTAATTTAAAAAATATTTTTACAGATTCATTAATATTTTAACACTTCTTTCCTTGAAGATTCTGTAAAAAGAACACTTTTTTTGGTGTCATATGCTGAAATATGTGTAATATTTTGCTGTTCTGCATTCCAATCTACTAAAATCGTATTTGAAATTTCAAGCGTTTTAAATTTGTCAACATCCTTAATTCTGGAATAACAGACTAAAACATCATCTGCTTCTGCTTCTTTAGACAAAAAAGTTATCGCTTTTGACTGTCCGTTTACTTTAATTAAAAAATGTTCAGACAAATATTTTTTCAGCAACTCAACATCTTCGGGTGTTTCCTTGCTGGTTCCGACAAATATTTTTCGGTGGTACTTTTTTTCCATCGCATTATTCAGATCATCAATAAAAATACGGGAAGTAATCTGCAGCATTTTTTTTTCTGCAGCATAATTTACCTGAAAAACCCCGACATAAAATTTATGAAAAGTAAATGCCGAAGTCGATACAAACAAAATTGCAAGCAAAAAGTAGGCTAATTTATTTTTCATTTATGAACAGCAGCAGCTTTAAATTCCTTATTTTTATTTACCATGAAATCCATAAGCTGAAATTTTTGCTCCGGATCTACCATCTGCTTTGTGTGCGGATCATTTGAGCAATACATCAGGAACAATTCTATTTCATCTTCTTTAAGATTAAGAGTTTTGGTGTAGAAATCTTTGGTAAAATTATCCTTAGCATATTCTACAAAAGCAATATCGGTAACCTCTTCCTCTTTTACATCTTGTTTCTTGCTCAGAAGCTTTTTAACATCTTTAAAGATTCGGACAAAATCGGTTCCGTATTTAATCGTCTGATCCGAAAGCATAGCCGTATTTTTGGCCGTAGACTGTTTGTCGTCTTCAAACTGCATATCCACCATTTTCTGCGATCCTCCGCTAAGCGATTTTACTTTCAATTCTTTATGAACCACAACTTCTTTTAGCTGATTATTAACCAAATCCAGTTTTATTTTAAACAAAATCTCTGCGCAGTCTTGCTCTGTTAAAACAATTTTTTTAGATTGAAATGCCAAACCCGAAAACAGCAATGTATCCTTAGGCCTTGCCATAATATCAAATAAACCGCCCGAACCAATAAATGTTCTTACATTGGCATTGATATTCATTACATAACCACTTTCAATGGCTAAAAAATCATTTACAACCTGTCCATGCAATGGCTTTCTAGGACCATTTTGTCCCAACACAATTTGACAAAGTAAGCAGACAACGAGTATTCCTAATTTATTTTTCATTTTCGAGAATTGTTAGATATTTTCTGGCGAGATCTGTGATTAAAAACATACTCATTGTTTTGTTTTTAGTATTCAAAGATACAGCAAAATCGGCATCTTCCACACAAAATAACTGAAATCCTTTTATATCAGCGACCGGAATTCTTAATCTTTGTGTATAATAATTTTCTTCAAAAAGATATTCCAGCTTTCTAAAAAGCGCTTCTTTTTTCTCCACATTTGCCTCTTTTTTCAACATCGCAGTGCGACCTGAAATTGAATTTAGCAGTTTATCGACAGAAGTTGAAGTTGCCGTGTACACTTTACGCTCGGCAGGAGTATATTTTTTCTGTCCATACGGAATAATTCCTAAATTTTCTGCCGTAATATTGGCGTTTTCATTAACAACTACCTCTTTTAATTCGACTTCTTTAGCTGTCATCCTGACGATCATGACGTTTGGATAAATATCTTCTGACACAATCCTTCTTTTCACCGGTTCTAAATTTACAGCAGAAAAAACCAAAACCTCCCCTTCCCTAACGGCAATTGAAAAATTACCCTCAGCATCTGAGACAGTCGCTACCTGAGTCGTGTTGTTAATAATATTTACCCCTTCAATTGGAGTTGACTGTTCCACTACTTTACCGACTAATTGTTTTGAATCATTTTTTTGTCCGAAGCTAATCTGAACAAAAACCAAAAACATTAGTAGAGCTATCTTTTTACTTATTTTCACCAGCAATTATTTCTTTATACCTGACAGCTAATTCTCCTAAAAGAAATTCTGTTGAAGTTTTATTTTTAGTGTTCATCGTCATACAAAAACTTTCGTTTTCGACTGCAAAAAACTTAAATTCATTTATATTTTCCTTAGGTATTTTCAATCGTTCAATAAAATAAACCTCATCAAACATATAACCTAATTTTGTAACATTCTTTTCTTTTTTCTCAACTTCGACATTTTTCTTTAAGTTCCTGGTCCTTCCGCTAATTTTATTAATCAAAGGATCAATTGGCATTGAGCCGCCTAATAATCCCAGCAACATTATAGGTTTAAAATCTCCTGCGGTTTTTAATTGTCTTTCTGCCTGCGTATATTTCTTCTGATCACGCGGAATAATACCGAGATTTTCTGCTGTAATAGCAGTGTTTTTATTTACTATCACCTCTTTTAAAACCTCTTCTTTTGTCGTCATTTCGACAATAAGTTTTTCTAAGGAAAGATCTTCACTTGTAACCCTGCGTTTTAACGGATTTAAACTGACTGCAGAGAAAACCAAAATCTGACCTTCTTTTACAGCAATAGAAAAATTCCCTTCAGCGTCTGAAATAGTAGTTTCCTGTGTATTGTTATTGACAATATTAACTCCTTCAATTGGCGCAGATAAGTTATTTATTGTTCCATACAATTGCTTTGTAACTCCCTGCCCATAATTACTATGAGCTAAAAGCAGAAAAAAAGCAGTCGATATGTTTTTACTTATTTTCACCAGCAATAATTTCTTTATATTTTACTGCCAGTTCCCCCAACAAAAATTCTGTCGAAGTTTTATTTCTGGAATTTAAAATTACCGTAAACTTTTCATTTTCGATTGCAAAATATTCGAAACCTTTTACATATTCCGCAGGAATTTTTAACCGTTCCACGAAATGTTCTACACTAAACATGTTTTCTAACATCTTCATGAAAAATTCTTTCTTCTCGACAGCAGCTTCTTTTTTAAGCATCGCCGTTCTTCCGGAGAAAAAATTTAATAAAGGATCTGCAGAGATGGATCCGCCCGCCATAGTTCCTGCGTTTGCTGTAGCATTTAATGCAGTGGCCGTTTGCAATTTTCTTTCGGCCGCAGTATATTTTTTCTGTCCTGCCGGAATTATTCCTAAATTTTCAGCATTGATATTATCATATCTTTTTATGACCACTTCCTGTAGTTGATACATAACCAAATTTAGATTTACAGTAAAATTCAGATTTGAAAAGTCTTCCGGTTTCAATAAAACTCTTTTTTCTTTAAAATTTATGGAGGAAAAAATCAGTAAATCATCTGCTTTTGCCAAAATAGAAAAAGATCCGGACGTATCGGTAGTAACTGTTTCTTCTGTTTTCGCATTGATAACATAAACCCCTTCCAGATCTGCCGTATTTGAAACTATTTTACCACTAAAAACAGAACGTTCCTGAATTTGAGACCAGCAAGTCTGGCCAAGCACCACAATTAAAAAACAAGTAATTTTCTGAATCAAAATGACATAGTTTAAAGATATTCTTAAAACTGTAAAAATATCTTAACATCCTCCAAATTTAGTATTAATGACATGGTAAAAATATGTTAATTAAAACAAGAATAAGTCCTGTGAAAACGCAGATTTTTAATACCTTTAACACACCAAATTTTGAGTTTTAAATTTATGAAAAGCATTATTATTGCAAGCACTTCTACCCTACATGGTGGAAAATATCTGGAATATCTTTTACCCACTCTGAAATCTCATTTTAAGAACTGCAAAACTATTTTATTTATTCCATACGCCAGACCGGGAGGTATCTCGCATGATGAATATACACAAAAAGCAACTGAGGCGTTTGCCGCTATTGACATAAAAGTAACCGGAATTCATGAATTTGAAGATCCGCAGGAAGCCGTAAAAAATGCTGAAGGAATATTTACAGGCGGAGGAAATACTTTTTTGCTGGTGACACAGCTTTACAAAAACAATATTATGCAGTTGATTTCTGAAACTGTAAAAAACGGAACCCCTTATTTAGGATCAAGTGCAGGAAGTAATATCTGCGGTTTGTCGATGCAAACTACAAACGATATGCCGATTGTTTATCCACCGAGTTTTCAGACATTGGGACTTATTCCTTTCAATTTAAATCCGCATTATCTCGATGCTGATCTACAATCTAAACACATGGGAGAAACCAGAGAAACAAGAATTAAAGAGTTTCATGCCTTCAATTCAGTTCCGGTTTTAGGTTTAAGAGAAGGAAGCTGGCTGGAAGTAAAGGATGAGAAAATTACCTTAAAAGGAGATTTAAGCGCTCGTTTGTTCCGACAAAACCAAAATCCTGAAGAATTGGAAACAGAAAGCGATTTGAGCAGTTTGAAATAGTTTTTTCTCTAAATCATATAAGTTATATAAGTTCATTTAATAAAAAAATCACACAAAAATTTGTCAACTTATATCACTAATACAGTAAAAAAAAACGACAGAAAACAAAAAAGCCTCAAACAATGTTTGAGGCTTTTGAA
>NZ_JBDKWC010000002.1:579297-620155 GCF_039749035.1 Flavobacterium olei | reverse complement strand
GAGCGAAAGACGAGGCTCGAACTCGCGACAACCAGCTTGGAAGGCTGGAGCTCTACCAACTGAGCTACTTTCGCATTAACAGGGTGCAAATATAAAAAAATTTAATCTTTAAAAAAATAAAAATCAAAAATATTTACTTTTTGCAAAAAAAACAGAAACAAAATGTTTTTATTTTTTAGAGCGAAAGACGAGGCTCGAACTCGCGACAACCAGCTTGGAAGGCTGGAGCTCTACCAACTGAGCTACTTTCGCATTGGTTGTGCAAATATAAAAAGAAAGTTAAGTTCAAAACAAGCTTTTTCTCAAAAAAAATTAATTTAAATCAATAATTATTTATAACTTATTTAAAATTAAAAAGTTATAAAAGCAATATTTTTTCAAAAAATCATGATTACAATCAAAGAAATTTCATCAAAAGACACTTATATCGTTAGACAACCTGTTTTAAGAAAAGGAAAACCCATTGAGAGTTGCATCTTTGAGGGTGACGATTTAGAAACAACACATCATTTTGGATTATTTGATGATGAAAATTTAATAGGAATTATTTCCTTGTTTAATAAAATCAACACTATATTTGCCCAAAAAAATCAGGCCCAGATTCGAGGGATGGCGGTTTTAGAAACGCATCAGAAAAAAGGATTTGGCGAAGCTTTGGTCAAACATTGTGAAACCTACTGCAATGCTAACAAAGTGGAATTGATTTGGTTTAACGCCCGAACAGCAGCTGTTGGCTTTTATCAAAAACTGAATTACCAACCCCAAGGTGAATCATTTGATATTAAGGATGTTGGCGAGCATTATTTGATGTTTAAAAAGTTATAATATGAAAAAACTTTACTATTTGGTAGTAATATGCATTTTTATTGGCTGTAAAAAAGACACGCCAAAAGATACTCCTATTGTCAAAAAAAGTACCCCCGCAATTATTCTTACCGATGAGAGAAAAGTTGAAATAGATACAGCATTACTGAATACTTTTAAGAGTGAAACTCTAAAACAATTTTATATAGCATCTGAAAATCAGACCGTCTGGGGAAATCTTAAAAAGCGACAATACGTTTTGTCACAATTAGAGAAATCTGATTTACTTGGCTTAGAGCCTGAAGATTATAGAACTGCCCAGCTTAAAAAATTTGAAACTAAAATTGGATCCCTTAGCGATAAGGATCTGGGAACTTACGATATTTTACTGACGTATAATTTTGAGAAGTATCTAAACCATATTCATAAAGGTAAATTAGATCCTAAAAAACTTTATAACAACTGGGATTTAGACGAAAAAAAATTGGACGTCAATACTATTCTTATTAAAGCTTTCAATAAAAATAAATTAGACAGTATAGTAGAACATATTCAACCTAAAACACAAATTTACAAGCAGTTATTAAAAGCTTTAGAAATTATTAATACTTTTCCGGAGGATGATATAAAAACGATAGAAGCTGCTGAAAAAATTGTTTTAAACGATACTAATGCTGCTCTGATTTCTATTAAGAAAAGGCTTTTGTACTGGAACGACATGACCGGAAAGGACAGTCTTACCAAAATATACGACGAAAAAACTTTTGAATCCGTTAAAAGGTTTCAGGAAAGACATGGCCTTGCTGCTGACGGAGTTATTGGTGCGGGGACTATTCGCGCTTTAAATCATTCTAAGGAAAGCAGAAAAAAGCAAATCATAGCGAATATAGAACGCTGGAGATGGTATAATGCTGAGCTGGCCGAAAACTATTTTATAATAAATATTCCGGATTACAGCTTAAACGTAGTTGAAAATCAAGACACTACTTTGGTGCGAAATGTCGTAGTGGGAACTGCAAAAAGAAGAACACCCATTATCACCTCTTTCCTTAAGACAGTTGTTTTTAACCCAACATGGACCGTTCCTCCTACTATCTTAAAAGAAGACGTAGTTCCGGCTATGAAACGCAACAGAAATTACCTGGCAAAGAAAAACATCACGATTTATAACTCGTCCGGAAATGTTGTTGACCCAATGGCCTGGAACGAAAACAAGCCAAACAATTATCGGTATGTACAAAGTCCGGGATACAATAATTCGTTGGGACTGGTAAAAATATTATTTCCAAATCACCACACGGTTTACCTTCATGACACGAACCACCGTAATATTTTTGGAAGAAACAACCGCTCTATGAGTTCGGGCTGTGTACGTGTTGAAAACCCTCTGGAACTGGCACAGCATATTTTGGATGTGGAAGGGAACTGGCCTCAGGACAGAATTGATACCATTATTGCAAGCAAGAAAACAATGAGTTTTAAAATCAAAAAGAAATATGCTTTATATCAATGGTACTGGACGGCATGGAGCAAAAAAAATCAGCTCCAATTTAGAGCTGATATTTATAACTTAGATTCGGATTTATATGATAAATTAAGAAATTAATCTTTCTTCCATCGCAAAAGTTCTCGATGGATGATAGATATATAAACACGATTTGTCTTTTATTAACTGAATGATTTCATTAGTCATTTCTACCGGAAGCGCAGGACAACCCTGACTTCTGCCAAGTCTTTTATGATTTCTGATGAAAGATTCGGATACGTAATCTGCACCATGCATTACAACGCCTCTTTCGCGTGCATTGTCATTTACGCCATTTTCTAATCCGTCTAAACGCAAAGAAGCACCATGTTTTCCCTGATATATTTCACCAGTGGAGTAAAAACCTAAACTACTTTTAAATGATGAATTAAGATTTGAAAATGCAGAAGCAAATTCTTCACCAGTATTTCTTCCGTGTGCTACAAGAGAATTGAACAAAATGGTGTTAGTTGTTAAATCAATTACCCAAAGACGTTTGGTATTTGATGACATACTAAAATCAATAAGTGTCAAAATATTTTTCTTGATAACTCCCTTTTCTTTCAACAAATAAAATCCCTTTAAAGCCTCCGAAAAAGTTTTAAGCTCAGGCATTTTGTAATTGTTAGAATTTAAGGCATTGTAAACGCTTTCAACTTTAGAATCAACCGTTACTTTCTCAACTTTAGCGATTGTCTTTACAGTAGCATTTTTAAGATCAGTAGTGTTTTTTGTATCTTTTCCAAAAGACAACAGCAAAAACACAAATAGTGGATAAATTTTGTAAATCATTGAACTTCTTTAGGTTAAACAAAAAATTTGGGTAAGGCAAAAGTAGAAAAAAATCGACCCGTGAAAAATATAATGCTGGTTTTCAGGCGTTTTTTGCCTAAATTTTAACATAATTAACATAAAAACGTGATTTATGTAAGATTTCTTCTTATGGGTAAAATCTTAACATTTTTACGATTTTTCTTAAAAAAAAATAAAAAAAGTGGAAATCTTGAAACTTTCTGTCTAACAAATAGAACAAATTGATGTCTATTATGGCTACATTAATGTTGTTTTTCTATTATTCGGTTCCAAAATCAATGAAAAAAATCATTTTCTTCTACTTTGTCTTTTCTGCATTATTTAGTTATGGTCAGAATTCAAAAAAAACGATTCAGGCGAAGGTTACTTCGCAGTCTATTTTCATTGATGGAAAATTAGAAGAGCAGGCGTGGGAAAGTGCTCCGATTGCTACAGATTTTGTAATGCTCGAGCCCGATAACGGAAAAGCAATTCCGTATGAAAAACGTACCGAAATTAAAGTCTTATATAATAATGACGCGATTTATATAGGCGCAATGATGTACGATAATGAGCCGGCTAAGATTCTGAAAGAAATTTCACAACGTGATAATTTCGGCACTGCAGATCTTTTTGGCGTCTTTATAAATGGCTTTAACGACGGCCAGCAGGATTTTATGTTTTACGTTTCTGCTGCCGATGTTCAGGGCGACTGCATTATGACCGATGCAAATGGCGAAGATTATTCCTGGGACGCCGTCTGGATCAGTAAAGCTGCAGTAACAGAAAACGGATGGATTGTTGAAATGAAAATTCCATATTCAGCCTTACGTTTTTCTGCAGAAAACAAACAAACATGGGGAATTAATTTTTTCAGAGAAATTAAACGGGAACGTTTTAAATATACCTGGAATTTTGTCGACAGCAAAATAGGAACTTTTACACAACAAACCGGAATTCTGGAGGGAATTGAAAATATTAAACCGCCCACCAGATTGTTTTTTATGCCTTATGCCTCCTACTACTTAAATGCTGCAGACGGACAAAAAACTTACGGAACCATGAAAGGCGGAATGGATATTAAATATGGTATAAACGATGCGTTTACCATTGATGCTATTTTAATTCCCGATTTTGGGCAGACAAAATACGACGATCAGATTCTAAATCTTGGTCCGTTTGAACAGCAGTTTAACGAAAACCGCGCATTCTTTACAGAAGGAACAGATTTATTCAGTAAAGGAAATATGTTTTATTCGAGAAGAATTGGAGGCGCGCCCTCTGTAGATCCTTCGTTAAACGAGAACGAAGAAATTTTAGAATTACCCGCCAACGTTAATCTGGTGAATGCCTTAAAATTATCCGGCAGAACCAAAAACGGATTAGGGATTGGTGTTTTGAATGCCGTGACAGAAAAAACTTTTGCTGTTATAAAAAATACTGAAACGGAAGAATCCAGACGCGTCGTGGTAGAGCCTTTAACTAATTATAATGTTTTGGTTTTGGATCAGCGTTTTAGAAAAAATTCATCGGTAACTTTTATCAATACGAATGTGACAAGAAACAGCCATTTTAGAGATGCAAATGTTACCGGCCTTGCTTGGGATCTCAACACTAAAGCCAACACATACAGTTTGTTTGGTAATGTAAAATACAGCCATATTAATGATTTTGAAGATAAAAATGGTTTTTATTCCACTGTAAGTCTGGCAGAAACAAGTGGGAATTACAGATACAGTGTGGGTTCTGATTTTGTAACGAAAGATTTTGATCCTAATGATCTCGGAATCAACTTTTACACTAATTATTATAACTTTTACGGAAATGCCAATTACAGAATTCTAAAACCAACAAAACGCTTTAATACTTTTAGAATTAACTATAATATGTATACCGAATTTAATAAGGAATCCGGAAAACTACAGGATAACAGCATCAATGCAAATTTAAATCTTACCACAATAAAAAATAATTATTACGGCGGTGGAATTACATTTTATCCACTGGAAATCAACGATTATTACGAACCGCGTGCAGAAAACCGATATGTTGTAATTCCCAGAAAAATAGAATCCTGGGGAAGTATTTCGACCAATTACAATCATAAATTTGCGATTGATCTTAATGGTACTCTGAATATTTTTGATGAATCGGAAAGACTAACTTATGGTTTTGATATTGGTCCGAGATACCGCTTTAGCGACAAACTTTTATTGACTTATTTCTTTAGCTATTTGAGAAAGAATAACAATAAAGGCTATATCGATCAAATCGATGATGATGAGAATTCAAATACTCCAAACGAGATCATTTTTGCAAACCGAAATGTAATTACCTACTCTAATACTCTTGGAGGTAAGTACGCGATAAACAGCGCAATGACTATTAATCTCTCTGTTCGCCAATACTGGTCGTATGCCGATAATAAAGACATTTTGGCTTTGCAGCAAGATGGAGATTTTATTGCTTACCCGCAATATACGATCAATAAAAATTCAAGTTTTTATTCCTGGAATGCAGATTTATCTTATTCGTGGTGGTTTGCTCCCGGAAGTCAGCTTTCTGCATTATACCGAAACAACGCTTCTAATTTTGAACGCATTATCGATAAAGATTTCAGACATAACGTTTCGGGACTTTTAAATAATGATGCATTAAAACACATCTTTTCGATAAGTGTAAAATATTTTATTGACTATAATGCTGTCAAAAATAAAGTAAGAAAAAGAGCTTAGCGTGAATTAATTTTAAAAAATAAAGACTTCTATAATTAAATTACTATTTTTTATGAGGCTTCATTTTATTAAATATAAATGTAACAAAGCTTTCTTGCCAATTTTAGAAATGACTTATCTTTGTAGAAAACAAAAAAGTAATGAACAAAAAAGTTATCCTTATGATTTTAGATGGTTGGGGAAAATCTCCTGACCCTAAAGTATCTGCAATAGACAATGCAAATGTTCCTTTTATAAACAGTCTTTATAAAAATTACCCAAGCGCCCAGCTAAGGACTGACGGTTTAAACGTTGGTTTGCCTGAAGGACAAATGGGAAACAGCGAGGTTGGACACATGAATCTTGGCGCCGGAAGAATTGTATATCAGGATTTAGCTAAAATAAACTTAGCCGTAGAACATAAAACTTTAGCAAAAGAGCAGGTTTTAATTGACGCTTTTACTTATGCTAAAAACAACAATAAAAAAGTACACTTTTTAGGATTAGTTTCAGATGGTGGTGTTCACTCACATACTTCACACCTTCGCGGATTAATCGATGCTTCTCAGGAATATGGTTTAGATCAGGTTTATGTTCACGCTTTTACAGACGGACGCGATGTTGACCCGAAATCGGGAGCAAAATACATTCACGATCTGGAAGATTATATTAAAGATACTCCGGTAAAAATTGCTTCAATCGTTGGACGCTACTATGCAATGGATCGCGACAGACGTTGGGAACGTGTTAAATTGGCTTACGATTTAGTGGTGAACGGAATCGGGATTCCGTCTACAAATGCCGTAAAAAGCGTTCTTGAAAGCTATGAGCACGATGTCACAGACGAATTTATCGCACCGGTTGTAATGGTCGATGAAGAACAAAAACCTCTTGCTACTATTATTGAAGGTGATGTGGTAATTTTCTTCAACTTTAGAACAGACCGCGGACGCGAACTTACCGAAGCATTATCACAACAGGATTTCCATGAGCAGAACATGCACAAATTAAACCTTTACTATGTAACGCTTACAAATTATGACGAAACTTACCAGAACGTAAAAGTAGTTTACAATAAAGATAATATTACCGAAACTCTTGGTGAGGTTTTAGAACAAGCAGGTAAAAAGCAAATCAGAATTGCAGAAACGGAGAAATATCCGCACGTAACTTTCTTCTTTTCTGGCGGACGTGAAGTTCCTTTTGAAGGCGAATCTCGTATTTTGAGAAATTCTCCAAAAGTTGCAACATACGATTTACAGCCGGAAATGAGTGCTTATGAGCTTACAGATGCCCTTGTTCCTGAATTGAACAAAGGTGAAGTTGACTTTGTATGTTTAAACTTCGCAAACGGCGATATGGTTGGACACACCGGAATTATGGACGCAGCAATTAAAGCTTGTGAAGCTGTAGACGTTTGTGTTAAGAAAGTTATCGAAGCTGCGCTTGCGAATGATTACACTACAATCGTAATTGCCGATCACGGAAATTGCGAGACAATGATTAATCCTGACGGAAGTCCGAATACAGCACACACTACAAACCCAGTGCCGATTATTTTAGTTGACAAACACTTAAAAAATATTCAGGATGGTGTGTTAGGTGATATTGCTCCTACTATTTTAGAATTAATGGGCGTTCAGCAGCCAAATGCAATGACTTGTCATTCGTTGTTGTAGTTTTCGAACTTATAAGAGTGATGTAAGTTCACTTAAATAAAATCTCGCAAAGTCGCGAAGTCGCAAAGAATTATAAACTTGGCGTTTTTGTGACTTTGCGAGATTATTTTTTTTATATAAATCCTATAAGTGATTTTTATATGATTTATCTGATTGTCACCTTGAGCGAAGTCGAAGGCTTATGATGCAAAAAGGCTTCGACTTTGCTCAGCCTGACAATTTACAATAACAAATGATACAATTGCTCCACACCAAAAATTATAAGTCCAATAATACCCCCAACTAAAGTTCCGTTGATTCTGATGTACTGAAGATCTTTTCCGATTTCTAATTCCAGTTTTTCTGAGACCTCTTTTCCGTCCCAGCTTTTTACGGTGGATGAAATCAAATCTCCAATTACTTTTTTGTTGTTCAAAAGAACAGCCAGCAGATCATTTTTGATGAAACTGTTTATTTTTTCAAACATAACGGGATCTTCTTTTAAGCCATTTCCAAAAGTCTGAATTAATCCTGCGATACTGTTTTTAATGGCCGAATGATCACCTTTATTTAAATCAGTTGTGATAGAAAGTTTTATTTCGTCCCAAATTCCGTTAATATAATCCTGGACTTCTTTTTTTCCGACAAAACCTAAAATCACATCGTTGATTTTAATTCTCATTTCTTCTGAGTTTTTTACTTTTTCTAAAAAGTCAAAAATATATTCGTCAATTTTTAAACGTACTGCACTTTCAGGATTTTTAGCTTCATCCAGAAAATCCTGCAAACCATTAAAAACACCTTCTGTTATACTTTTATCCGCGAGGCCGAAACTGAGAAACGGAGTTGATGATTTTACCTTTTGTCTAATTAAATCTTTATTATTTGTGAGTTCGCTGCTCATTACTTCCAGAAGATTGGTCAGCATTTGATTTTTGAGATCTCCTTTTTGCAAAGGCTCCAATGCAACCGCAACCCAGTTACCAAAATTGATACCTTCCATTTTTTCTTTAAACTGAACCTGAATAAAGCGCTTTATATCTTCGTCTTTAATTGCTTTCAAAATTCCGGGAATGATGTTTACAGCCACAACGTCTGCCACTTTATTGGCATTTTCCCCCTGCGAAAGCCAATCTGAAGCTTTAGAAGCAAAGTTAAATTCGTCTAATTTAATTTCCAGTTTTTCCTTGTTCAGAAATTCTTCTGAGACAAAGTTTCCCAGATTTTCACCAATCTCATTTTTCTTGGTCGGAATAATTGCGGTATGCCAAATCGGAATTCCCAAAGGATGACGAAATAAAGCGACCACAGCAAACCAGTCGGCGATCCCGCCTACCATTGCGGCTTCACTAAAAGCCTGAAGTATTGGAATTTTAAAATAAATAGCAATGATAAAAAGTAAAACTGCAATTCCTAAAAGTGCCAGAGCATTCTGCTTCATTTTACGTAAAGCTTTCACTTTAACTATATCCTGATCTGTGATTGTTTCCATGATCGTAAACGTTTTTACTACTAATTTAAGGCTTTTTGATGAAATAATTATCTAAAAAAAGCTTCAAAGAATTATATGAATTTTGACTAATTCATTTTATTTTGAATTTCAATTCATTTATTCGTGAAAATTCGTGCGATTCGTGGCAAAAAAACACCAAAAAATATCATTAAAAATTGTACTTTTGCGAACTGAAAATGGAAAAAATATGATTATCCAAAAAACTAGAGAGGAAATCGAATTAATGCGCGAAAGTGCTTTAATCGTATCAAAAACATTAGGTATGATTGCTTCTGAAATTAAAGAGGGAGTTACTACATTATATCTTGATAAATTAGCCGAAGAATTTATTCGCGATCATGGTGCCGTACCAAGTTTTCTTGGTTTGTACGATTTTCCGAATTCGCTTTGTATGAGTCCTAATGCTCAGGTTGTTCACGGTATTCCTAATAATGTCCCTCTTAAAAGTGGTGATGTTATTTCAGTAGATTGTGGTGCATTTAAAAATGGTTACCATGGAGATCACGCTTACAGTTTTGAGATTGGTGAAGTTGCTCCTGAAGTTAAAAAATTGCTCCAGGTAACAAAAGAATCTCTTTATGTTGGTATAAGAGAATTTAAAGCCGGAAATCGTGTGGAAGATGTTGGAAATGCGATTCAGAAATATACGGAAGCTCACGGTTACGGCGTTGTTCGTGAATTGGTCGGACACGGCGTTGGGCAGAAAATGCACGAAGAACCGGAAATGCCAAACTACGGAAAACGCGGACGCGGAAAACTTTTTGTAGAAGGAATGGTTGTCGCAATTGAGCCGATGATCAATATGGGAACAAGAAACATCAAACAACTTAAAGACGGCTGGACAATTCTGACTGCAGACGGAAAGCCAAGTGCTCATTTCGAACATGACGTTGCTTTGATAGACGGTAAACCAGAATTGTTATCGACTTTCCAATATATCTACAAAGCTTTAGGAATTGTAAGCAATGAAGAAGATGAGTTTAGACAAGTGCCATTAGTACTGTAAGAATTCCACGAAGATTCACAAAGATATACGCTGAGATACACAAAAATTATTTTATACGCCTTTTGAAAAATGTATTTGAAAAATGAAGTATCGCAAGACGAACTAAATACTATCTCATATAAAATTATAGGTTTAGCAATTGAAGTTCACAAACAACTAGGGCCTGGTTTACTAGAATCTGCGTACCAAGAATGTTTATATTACGAAATTGTAAATGCTGGATTAGCCGTAGAAAGGCAGAAAATTTTACCTATAATTTACAAGGATATTAAACTGGATCATGGTTATAGAATTGATCTGTTAATTGAAAACAAAATTGTAATCGAACTAAAAACTGTCGAAACTTTTACAGATGTACATTTTGCACAGATATTAACTTATTTAAAACTTGGTGAATATCCTTTGGGTTTGCTTATTAATTTTCATTCAAAAATTTTAAAAAATAACATAAAAAGATTTATAAACACTTAGCGAAACTCTGTGTTCACTTTGTGTAACTCTGCGAAACAACCCCACATGAAAAAACTTTTTAAATTAGTTTTAAATACCATTCCAAGACCATTATTAATTCGTATGAGTTATGTGGCCCGCCCGATTTTAGCTTTCTCTTTAAGAGGAGATAAATTTACAGATCCTATTGATGGCAGAAGTTTTAAATCATTTTTGCCTTACGGATACGGAAAACAGCGTAACAATGTGCTTTCGCCAAGTACGCTTTCTTTGGAGAGACACCGTTTACTCTGGCTGTATTTAAACGATCAGACTGATTTTTTTACAGCACCGAAAAAAGTATTGCATTTTGCTCCGGAACAGGCTTTTTACAAAAGATTCCGCAAGCAGAAAAATCTGGATTATACCACAACAGACTTACTTTCGCCCTTGGCAGATGTAAAAGCAGATATCTGTAATCTTCCTTTTAAAGATAATGAGTACGATGTTATATTGTGTAATCACGTTTTAGAACATATTCCGGACGATACGAAAGCCATGCAGGAATTATTTCGAGTTTTAAAACCTGGCGGAATGGCTGTTTTGCAAATTCCACAGGATTTAAACAGAGCGGTAACTTTTGCAGATGATTCTATTACAGACCAAAAAGAACGTGCCAAAATATTTGGACAATATGATCATGTACGTGTTTACGGACGTGATTATTTTGACAAATTAAGAAGTATAGGTTTTATTGTCATAGAAGAAGATTATACCAATAAAATTGCTCCCGAACTGGTTGAAAAATATTGTCTGGCTAAAGGCGAAATTATCCCCCTTTGCTTTAAACCGGAAAATTAGTTTTTAAACCAAATAAGCAATAAAAATACATTCTTAAATACTAATCAATAAATAGATTTTTTCTGTTTGCTGATTAGTATTTATTTTTTAAACCTACAGAATTCCCCAAAATTCTACTAAACCAAACCATAAATCTTGGAAAATTTATTTCAATTCTGTTTTGACATCAGTTTTGATAAAAACCTGAATGTCTATCTTCCGACGGCATATATTATTGAAGGAATCGATGAAATTAAATATTTAAACAAAAAAGCGACTAGAGATGTAATCGAAAGTTTTGGAATTGTTTATGAAAATCTGGATTCCAATACCAAAAAAATATTGACGTCTTGCGAATCTTTAAAACCGGAATTTATTTTCAAAAAATTTAGTTCAAAAATAAAATCTGCCAAAACAATTGCCGATTTACAGAAAGATTCCAAAATTGACTTTGCGATTCGTCAGCATTTAAAATTTCATTTAAGTTCTTTTTACAATTTAATTGTGCAGGAACAATTTCCGTTATGCCTGAATATCGGACCTGAAAAAGATTTTTATCGTGCAAAAATCACTGTTACTTCAACTGAATTTGAACCTCAGATTCAATTTGACAAACATGATCTGGGAATTACCTATACCCTTTCTTTAAAAGAAAACGAAATTACTTTTCTGCCAATGGATAGCAATATCGAAATTATTTTGGATGAGCCGGGCTGGCTGGTTGTCAACAAGAAATTAGGTCGTTTAAAAGAGCTTAATTCTAAGAAACTGATGCCTTTTCTAAAGAAAAAATCAATTGAAATCCCCGCCAAATTAGTTGATGATTATTTCAAAAGCTTTATTCCGCAGATCGCAAAAAAAATTGATATCGAAGCAAATGGTTTTGAAATTGAGCTTCGCGACAAAATTATTTCGTGCAGCATCCAGCCCGTCTATGATTTCTTTAAAAACTGTTATTATCTTAATCTCTATTTTGATTATAACGGCTATATTTTTGATTCGGGCAAAACAAAGAAAACACATTCTTTTGTTGATTTCAGCATAATTAATGAACCCAAAATAATTCAGTTTAAAAGAAGTGCTGACGAAAATTTATATGCTGAAAAACTAAATGAAATTGGATTTATAAAAATAAAAAATGAATTATTTGGGTGGAAATCAGAATCAGAAATTGAAGATCCTTTCGCCAATATTCAATTGGTTATAGATTATAAGGAAAAACTGGAAAGTTTAGGTTTTACTATCGAAAATCTAAAACTCGAAAGCAAAGAAATTATTACCGAAAACCATACTGTTTCTGCTTCCAAAGAGACCACTGGCGACTGGTTCGATATCCGGATAATCATTACTATTGGAAATTACACTGTCAATTTCACCGAAATTATTCCCAATCTAAAAAGCAAGGAAAGACTTTTCCAATTGCCGGACGGGAACTATTTTTTAATCCCGCTGGAATGGTTTAGCAAATACGGTTCTCTGGCAAAATTAGCAAAGACTGAAAACGGAGCGATTCTTTTACGGAAGACTAATTTTACAGCTTTAGATGCTATTCCCGAAATCCAAAATGAGGTGATCAGTAAAGCAGAATATACTTCTTCCGAATTATTAAAAGCGACGTTAAGACCCTACCAGCTCGATGGCGTAAAATGGCTTTTAAGTCATTATAATTCTAATCTCGGTGCATGTCTTGCCGATGATATGGGACTTGGAAAAACACTGCAGACGTTAGCCGTTTTAATTGCCGTACAGGAACAATTGGGTTTTACGACCAAAACCACCAATTTTGACTTATTTGCCAACGAAACGACTATTGAAAGAGAACCATTAAAGGCGTTGATTGTGCTGCCGTCTTCACTGGTTTTTAACTGGTACAATGAAGCGGGAAAGTTTACACCTCATTTTTCGAAAATGCAATATGTAGGCAACGACAGAAAACAATTAGTCAGCAGATTAAATTCGACTGATTTGATTTTTACGAGTTACAGCATCATTCATCGTGACATTTCGATTTTAGAAAAATACGATTTCCGATATTTGATTTTAGACGAAAGTCAATACATCAAAAATAAAAATTCTAAGATTTTCAAAGCGATTAATAAAATCAGTACAGGTCATAAAATTGCGCTGAGCGGAACTCCGATCGAAAATTCGCTTGACGATTTATGGTCGCAAATGGAGTTTATAAATCCGGATATCCTGGGCAGTTATGCTTTTTTTACAGAGCATTTTAAAAACCCGATTGAGAAAAAACAGAATGAAGAAGTTCTTACGGAATTAAAAAACCTCATCCAGCCTTATATTTTAAGAAGAACCAAAGAACAGGTTTTAAAAGATTTGCCAGAATTAACCGAGCAGATTTATTACTGCGACATGGATCCGGAGCAGGAAAAATTATACGAGAAAGAAAAATCCAAAGCCCGTAATTTTTTATTAAAAACAGACGGATCAGGTCCAGACAAAATAAGTATTATAAATACTTTAATGAAATTAAGACAGCTGAGCAATCATCCTAAAATGATCGATCAGGAATCTGAGATTGATTCGGGAAAATATATGGCCGTTACAAACTATCTGGAAAGTTTAGTAAAAGGAAAACAAAAAGCGATTATTTTTAGTTCGTTTGTTACCAATTTGCATTTTTATACCGACTGGTGCAGGCAAAATAAAATTGCGTTTTGTGAAATTACCGGAGAAACACCTTCTGCAAAAAGAGAGCAGCAGGTCAGACAGTTTCAGGAGAAAGAGGAGCCTTTATTATTTTTCATTTCGCTTAAAGCGGGGGGCGTTGGTTTGAATATTACCAAAGCTTCCTATGTTTTATTTTTAGATCCCTGGTGGAATCCTTTCGCAGAGAAACAAGGAGTGGGAAGAGCACATCGAATCGGACAAATGAATAAAGTAAATGTGATTCGTTTTATATCTAAAAATACAGTAGAAGAGAAAATTATAAAATTACAGGAGAATAAAAAATTATTGTCGGATTCGCTTTTAGAAGAAAATTTTATTAACAACGAAATAGAAAGCAACTTAAAATATATTCTGGATTCTGATAATTAAATCCAATAGATTGGCTTATTTTTCGTTATATAAAATTGTTATATTTACAATCTTACACACAACAAGATGCCAAAATTTTTATTTACAAGCTTTATTTTTCTTTTTGTTTTTACAATATCGACAGCACAGGAAAAAGAAATTGATCCTCCATATAATATAAAAACTGCATCATTTGTCCAAAATGGAAACAATGTTATTCCTATTTTTGAATTAGGCTCTTCTTTCGACTTTCAGTTTGATGATTTATTTGGTAATGAAGCCAATTACTATTTTGAGGTAATTCATTGCGATTACAACTGGATGCCTACCAATATTCCGAAAAACGATTATATATATGGTCTGGACAATCAGAGAATTATGAATTATTCTAATTCTTTTAATACGCTTCAGAATTACTCGCATTACCGACTTTCTTTTCCAAATCAGTTTACGACACAAATACGACTTTCCGGTAATTATATGCTTAGAATTCTAAACGAAGATCGTGATGTTGTATTCTCCAGAAAATTTATTTTATACGAAAATCATTCGACAGTCTCCGCTCAGGTAAAAAGAAGCAGGGATTTAAGCAATATTGATTATAAGCAAAATTTAGATTTTGCTATTTTATCTAATGATATAGTTTTTCAGACACCTTTAAAAAATGTGAGAGTTCTTTTATTGCAAAATGGGAATTTTAAGAATGCTATAAAAAATATTGTTCCTCAATACACACTTGGAAACCAGCTCGTTTATAAATACAACAAGGAAACTCAGTTTTGGGGCGGAAATGAATTTTTATATTTTGAAAATAAGGACATTCGTGCTGCGAATAATAATGTTGCACGGGTGGGAGGAAATAATGATATTTATAATGCCTTTTTATACACAAATTCGGCAAGAGGAAATCAGATTTATACCTTGTACGAAGATGTAAATGGAAATTTTGTGGTAAAAAATATCAACGGTTCCAACAATGACATAGAAGCAGATTATGCCTGGGTTTATTTTAGTCTTTCTGCGCCTGCTTTCAGACTGGACAAAGACATCTATATTACCGGAATGTTTAATAACTACAGTCTTTCTCCCGAATATAAAATGGATTATAATACCGACAAAGGTGTTTTTGAAAAAGCCATTATGATCAAACAGGGTTTTACCAATTTTCAATATACGGTCGCAGATAAAAAAGGGGTTATAGATTATGAAAATGCTATCGACGGAAACTTCTATCAAACCGAAAACGACTATACAATTCTGGTCTATTATAAAGAGGCAACAGATCGTTATGAGCGGGTTATCGGAAAAGGAAATGCTAACTCTATCAATATAGTCAACTAAAACAAATGTTAAGGTTTTAGATTAAATGATTTTTTTTTGTAGCTTTGCCCTATAACACTCACATATATACGTCGTTAGTATGGTTTCTCAGATTACAAGAGGCATAAAAATATCTGTTTTAACTAGTTTTGAAGGTACTTACTTCAAAAACTACAAGATTCATTTTGCCTTTAGTTATGTAGTTACGATCGAAAACCATAGTAAAGATTCAGTTCAGCTCACTTCTCGTCACTGGGAAATTTTTGATTCATTGAATGACTTGGAAGTGGTAGACGGCGAAGGTGTTATTGGGAAAAAACCGGTTTTAAAACCAGGTGAAAACCATACTTACAGTTCGGGTTGTTTATTATCGTCTCCCTACGGCGCTATGAAAGGTCATTTTAATATGATCAATTTTACTACTACAAAAACATTCAAGGTTATCGTTCCTACTTTTAGAATGTGCGCTCCTTTTGCATTAAATTAAGACCTGGTTTCTAACTATTGCTTTTATCGTTATCTTAATCATAAAATTATCAATTTATTAATTTATCCTTTGTACTTTTGTGCAGCGTTAGATTATTCGTAACAAAACAAATGGTCTGACTTTAAAATAGTCTAATTCACAAATTTTAAATAACATGCTTAAAGGATTTTTTCATGTACCAAAAGCGGTAAACGAGCCTGTAAAAAGCTACGCACCAAACTCCCCAGAAAGAGCAGCTGTTCAGGCAGCTTATTCCACCATGTGGAATTCTCAGATTGACGTTCCCTTATATATTGGAAGCGAAGAAATCAGAACGGGCAATACCAGAAATATTACAGCTCCGCACGATCATAAACACGTTGTGGGTAAATACCATTTAGCAGAAAAACAACATATCGAAAAAGCAATTTCCAATGCTCTTGAATCTAAAGAAGCATGGGCAAATATGGCATGGGAACAACGTGCTGCTATTTTCTTAAAAGCGGCAGAACTTATTGCTGGACCATACAGAGCCCGCATTAACGCTGCAACCATGATTGGTCAGTCAAAAAACATTCATCAGGCAGAAATTGATGCTTCATGCGAGTTAATTGACTTTTTACGTTATAACGTAGAATTCATGACACAGATCTATAACGATCAGCCAAAATCTGATTCTACAGTTTGGAATCGTTTAGAATACCGACCTCTTGAAGGTTTTGTCTATGCGATTACACCTTTTAACTTTACTGCGATTGCTGCCAATCTTCCTGCAAGTGCTGCCATGATGGGTAACGTTGTGGTTTGGAAACCAAGCGACAGCCAGGTGTTTTCTACAAAAATTATTCTTGAAGTTTTCAAAGAAGCGGGAGTTCCGGACGGAGTTATTAATGTAGTTTTCGGAGATGCTTTAATGATTACAGATACTATTTTAGCAAGCCGTGATTTTGCCGGAATTCACTTTACAGGTTCAACGCATGTATTTAAAGATATTTGGGCTAAAATTGGCGCCAATATCCACAACTATAAAACATATCCGAGAATTGTTGGTGAGACAGGTGGTAAAGATTTTATTATTGCCCACCCGAGCGCAAATGCAAAACAAGTGTCAACAGGAATTACGCGTGGAGCATTTGAATACCAGGGACAAAAATGTTCTGCAGCTTCAAGAGCCTATATTCCGCAAAGTTTATGGCCGGCCGTAAAAGAGCAATTAATTGCAGATGTAAAATCTATGAAAATGGGTTCTCCTGAAGATTTTGGAAACTTTATTACTGCAGTTATTCACGAAGGTTCTTTTGATAAACTGGCAAGTTATATTGATCAGGCAAAAAAAGATGCTGATGCAGAAATTATTATCGGTGGAAATTATGACAAATCTGTAGGATACTTTATTGAGCCAACGGTTATCGTAACTACAAATCCGAAATATACAACAATGGAAACCGAATTATTTGGACCCGTTATTACAATTTACGTTTACGAAGATGCGCAATGGGAAGAAACTTTAGAATTAGTAGATACTACATCTGAGTATGCTTTAACAGGAGCAGTTTTCAGCCAGGACCGTTATGCAATAGAAGTAGCAACTACTAAATTGCAAAATGCTGCAGGTAATTTCTATATTAACGACAAACCAACTGGAGCTGTGGTAGGAATGCAGCCATTTGGCGGAGCAAGAGCTTCAGGAACTAACGATAAAGCAGGTTCTGCATTAAATTTATTACGTTGGGCTTCTCCGAGAACAATTAAAGAAACTTTTGTAACTCCTGAAGATTACAGATATCCTTTTTTAGGTTAATTATTTAGATTTCTAATACAAATCTTATCTTTATAGCAAAGCCGATTCCTAACCGAATCGGCTTTTTCATTATGTGAATCAATAGTTTTAAATTAGCGGGAAGTATTGTCAATACCTACAAAATCAAACATTCTAAATTTGTAATACTTTTCTTATACAATTAATAATCAACAATTTAAAATCTGCATTTGTCTTATTTTGATATTTAAAAAACTTTTAGTTCCTATCCATAAGAATGCATCGCTCTACATTTGCTTTTAATATAACGTTCCACTAAAAACATAAAAAAGCAAAATATGAGAAACTTAAACAACGTTCCGGAAGTGATAATGGAGTCAAAATGTATTGGTCATCCGATTAACTATAAATGGACTAAAAACAAAATAAATGATTTCTTAGATCCTGTTGAAGGGAATGACGAATTGGAAAACACCCTGATGCAGATTAATCATAAAGCCTCTGTTGCCTTAACGGCAGCTTTATTAGAGTGGGTATACTGGCGTTTTACAGGTTATACCCAGGCAACAAATGACACTCAAAAACGTATTGAAGCACTATGGTGTTCTGTTGCAAACAGAGAGCAAACAAATCCATTGGTATTTGATACTGATTTTGAGGTTCCTGCAGCGGGTTCTGTCAATGGCGCTTTATGGATTGCCTTGATGAATGTAAGAATGATAGATGTACGATATCGAAAAGGTTCGTATTTTCTGCAAAATGAGCTGGTAGGTTTAGTTTTACTGGCGCGTCATATTACTCCAAAAAAGAAAAAATTCGACAACTGGTTTGGCCAAACAATTACTAAATTAATTCAGTCGCATTCTAATCCGTATAGAAATACTGAATTAGATCCAACAGATGAAGCCGTTTACGATTCTTCAAATGAACCGGTATTGTCCCGTGAGTTTTTCTTTGATGCTGCATTCGAATATAGTCCCGAGGCATCAGAAAATGCGATTCATAATTTTATTGATAATTTAGATCTTAAGGCAAATTCTTTTTTAAATTTTTCTAAAAGAGCCTCGTAGTTTTAAAAGTTTTATTTTTAATTCAAAAAAATAACCCAGTAGAAGAAATTCCGCTGGGTTATTTTATTTTATATTCTTTTAAAAAATTAAACTTTAAATTTTAATGGAAGATGAACCACTTTTTTAGTTTCAAAAAATTCATCTTCGAAAATTTCAGAGAGATCATATAAGGTCGCTTTGGGAAAATCTTTTAATTCTTCAGATAAATCTCCACCTTTTAAATATAGAATCCCGTTTTTTAAAGTATGTTTATGCTGTTTCTTAATTTTATCATTAATCCAGGAAACAAAATCCGGCATATTGGTAACAGCACGGCTTACAATAAAATCGAAATCGCCTTTTACTAGTTCGGCCCGCTTCTGTTCTGCTTTGACATTTTTTAACTCCAATGCATCAACAACTCCCTGAACCACCTTTATCTTTTTTGCAATAACGTCAATTAGATAAAAACGGGTTTCCGGAAAAAGAATTGCTAACGGAATTCCGGGAAATCCTCCCCCTGTTCCAACATCAAGCACTGTAGCTCCCGGTTCAAATTTCATAATTTTGGCAATTCCCAAAGAATGCAAAATATGTTTAGTATATAAAGAATCAATATCCTTACGAGAAATAACATTGATTTTTTCATTCCAATCGTGGTATAAATAGTCTAATTTTTGAAACTGTTCAATTTGAAGATCGGTCAAATTGGGAAAATATTTCAATATCTCATCCATTGCTGTAAATTTTTAACAAAAGTACTACTTTACGATTGAAATATTTAACTCAATTTTGCAAATTGAGAATTTATAATAATTACCTTTGAAAACTATTTAAATTAATTATGAATAACAACGCACCTACATTTGCAAGGCAAGACAATCTGAAGTTCTTCAGAACGCTTAACTCTCGGGTAAACAATTATTTCAAAGAAAATAATATTAAAAAAACCGGAAACTGGAAGCTACACTTAAAAGCTGTTATTCTGTTTGCTGTTTTTTTAACACCATATTTTTTAATCCTTACGCTTGACATGCCTTTTTGGGTAATGCTGCTTTTATCGATTGTAATCGGTATCGGAATGGCGGGCGTGGGAATGAACGTAATGCACGACGGTAATCACGGTTCTTACTCAACAAAAACCTGGATCAATAAATTTATGGGCGGTACTATTTATGTCCTAGCAGGAAACGTATACAACTGGCAAGTTCAGCATAATGTGCTGCATCATACCTATACCAACATTCCCGGACATGACGAAGATCTGGATGCAGGAAGAATTATACGTTTTACAAAAGATGCAAAATGGCATAGTTTTCATCGTTTTCAACATTACTATTCTGTTTTCTTATACGGTTTACTTACTTTTAATTGGGCTATTACAACCGATTTTAAGCAAATGAGAAGTTATCTTAAAAGAAAACTGTCTTATGGAGAACCTAAAAATCCGAAAATTCTCTGGACGACTTTAATTATTACAAAAGTAATTTATGTTTCTATCTGGATTGTTTTACCAATGGTAATCGGAATTACATGGTGGAAGGTTCTTCTTGGTTTCTTTGTAATGCATTATACTGCCGGATTGATACTGAGTGTTGTATTTCAATTAGCGCATGTTGTTGAAGAAACTACAAATCCTTCTCCAAACGAATTGGGAGAAATGGACAATACCTGGGCAATTCATCAATTGTTTACCACCACTAATTTTGCACCAAAAAATGCAATTGTAAACTGGTACACCGGCGGATTAAACCATCAGATTGAGCATCATATTTTCCCAAATATCAGTCACATTCATTATGGCAAAATTGCAAAAATTGTCAAAGAAACTGCAAAAGAATGCGACCTGCCCTATTACGAATACAAAACAATGGGAAGTGCCATTATCGCCCATTTCAAACATTTACGTGAACTTGGAATGAAACCGGAATTATCAGTCTAAAACTAAAAAAATCTATTAATAATTAACCTTCTTTAATTGGCGCAACAATTAGGGACATTCAAAAATTTTATAATGAATCATATTCTTTCGGACAGAATCAACAACTTAGCCACTTCGCAAACATTAGCAATGGCTGCTTTAGCCCGCGAGTTAAAAGCACAAGGAAAAGACATTATCAGTTTAAGTTTAGGCGAGCCGGACTTTAATACACCAGACTTCATTAAAGAAGCTGCTAAAAAAGCAATCGACGACAACTATAGCACTTATTCTCCAGTTGACGGATATCAGGATCTAAAAGAAGCAATCTGCAGAAAATTCAAAAGAGACAATGATTTAGAATACAAACCATCTCAAATTGTAGTTTCTACAGGAGCAAAACAATCATTATACAATATCGCGCAAGTAATGTTAAACGATGGTGATGAGGTTATTTTACCTGCACCATACTGGGTTTCATATTTCGAAATTGTAAAACTTTCAGGAGGAGTTCCTGTAGAAGTACCAACATCTGTAGAAACAGACTTCAAAATAACGCCAGAACAATTGGAAGCGGCAATCACGCCAAAAACAAAAATGATGTGGTTCTCCTCTCCTTGTAATCCTTCAGGATCTGTTTATAGCAGAGAAGAATTAACAGCATTGGCAAAAGTTTTAGAAAAATACCCAAATGTATATGTTGTTGCAGACGAAATTTATGAGCACATCAATTTCTCAGGAACATTCTGCAGTATCGGTTCTATTCCGGGAATGTTAGAAAGAACAATCACAGTAAACGGAGTAGCGAAAGCATTTGCTATGACAGGTTACCGAATTGGTTATATCGGAGCTCCGGAATTTATCGCAAAAGCATGTACAAAAATCCAGGGACAAGTAACATCGGGAGCAAATTCTGTAGCACAAAGAGCAACAATTACCGCTGTTGATGCTGATCCAAGTGTGCTAAACGAAATGGTTCAGGCTTTTCACGGTCGTAGAGATTTAGTAGTTGGATTACTAAAAGAAATTCCGGGAGTAAAAATCAACGTACCCGAAGGCGCATTTTACGTATTCCCAGACGTTTCTTCTTTCTTCGGAAAAACTTTAAGAGGAACAGAAATTAAAGATGCAAACGATGTTTCGATGTATCTTTTGGCAGAGGCAAATGTAGCAACCGTAACAGGCGATGCGTTTGGAAATCCAAACTGTATTCGTTTCTCTTATGCGACAAGCAATGATATTCTAAAAGAAGCATTACGCAGAATCAAAGAAGCTTTAACAGCTTAATTAAAGATCCAATTATATAAAAAAAAGCCTCAGGAAATTCCTGAGGCTTTTTTATAATTTAGCCATTATAAATGTTCCTTAAAGCGTTTATAAAAATCAAATCAAAAAATGAAGAGACAAACTTTTTTAGCCTTATTTACTTTACTATTGTATATCAATGTTAAAGCTCAGAAAAATGAAAACATAATGATTTCGGTTTTTTATAAAGGCGAAAGTGATAAAATTAACACTAAAAATTCATCAGATATATATGACGTAATTTATAGCATGTTTACCAATTATAATACTATTCCAACAGATAAGGTAAGTGTTAAGAAATTTGACAAAGAAGACATTTTCTTTAAAAATAATTTGCCCTCAGAAAAAATGATTTCCGCTATTGATTCTCTTTCAAAAAATTCAAAATTAAGTTTACTGACTCAATTTAATAAACAGCAGCTTTTGTTCCAATCACATTTTCCGGGTTTTTTCAAAAAGAATAATGATATAAATTTTGTGGAGATTAAATTGAAATCCTTTGATGCAATGGGTAAAAACAAAATTTCAATTGACAGTATTCACTCTGTCAACAATAATTGGGGCACCTTACTCAGCAAAGGCATAACATATCATACGATTGAAATTCAGGACAATCTTAATATTTCAGACAAAAAAGCAGCAGGAAGCGCCATTTATAATGTAAAAATAGTAACCGACTATAAAATTCAAAAATTAGATCGATTAAATTTAATTAATTCATTTTCGATAAATAATAAAGACATAAAAATAATTGAAATCTATAACAAAATTTTTGTGTTTGATGTTTTAAACGAAAGTAACAATTTTAAACAAAAATCTGAACATTTTAATTTTTTTGCAATTGATATAAATGATAAAAGTGAAACCAAATTAGGCTCAAAAATTAGTTATCCAATTTATAAAGATTTATATAACATTTATAAATCCAACAGAAAAATTAACAAAGAAGAATTAAAAAAGATCTTGCCTGTTGAAAGATTACAAAAGATGAAAGAGAACGGATTTTACTATGCTATAGAACAGGATATGCAATACGCAAACAATGTATTGTTTTACTCGAAAATTTATGGTATTTCAAAAGACATTAAAGTAAAAATTTAAATAATAAATATCAATTATCTTACTTCTAATATAAGTTGTTATAAAATTTCCATTCCACAATATTATAAAACATAAGCTATAATCCTGTAAGATATAATAACTTATAAAGAAGCAACTTTGTAATATATATTAATTTAAAAACTATTTGTCATGATACATACAGATGAAACCACAAAAGAAGCAGTTAAAACTTTAGAAGGATTAATTTCAATTCTTGAAGATGGAAAACTAGGATATACAAATGCAGCCGAACATGTAGAAAATCCAGCAATGAAAACTGATTTTCTTGAATATGCACGTGAAAGAGCTTTGTTTATTGTTGAGTTGCAGGACGAAATCAATAAACTTGGAAAATCAACAGATACTTCTGGTGGTGGTCCGTTAGGAGCTTTACACAGAACATGGATTGATATTAAATCATCTTTCACAGGTGGAGATACAGAAGCTATTATCAATGCTTGTGTAACAGGAGAAGAAGCTGCAATTGAAAAATATAAAGCGGCATTAGAAGATAATCATTTAGAATCAAGCCAGACTTCAATCGTTTCTAAACAATTGAACAGCATTCAGAATGCTTTATCACAAATTAAAATGAGAGCGAATTAATCGATCGATCGATTCATGCTTTTTTTTTGAAAACCACTTTAACCTTCGGGTTGGGTGGTTTTTTTGTTTTTAAATTCTTTTTACGATGGATATTGTCATATGAATTAAAATACTATTTTTATCGCGAATTATATTTCAAAACCAAACCCTGAAAATGAAAAAACTAATAATCGGAATCATAGCCGCTTTTAGCATAATCAGCTGTTCATCAGAAGATTCACCATCAACTAAACCGGAAACAGAAGTTGAAGCTCCAGTTAAACCGGAAATACCAGAACAACCTCCTGTTGTTAAAGTCGTACTTAAACCGGCCATTACAAATAATATAAAATCTTTAACTGGTAAAAGTCTTGAAACTGATTCGCTAAAATTAGTAAAACATGTTATTTATTATAAAGATGTGCCGAACTTTACTCAGGAAGCAGCTATAAAAGATTCTTTAAACACTTTTCGAGATACTTTAAGGCGTTGGTGGGGAAGTAGAACGGATTATGAGTATGACCAAATGAAACAACTTAAATCTACAAAAAAATACCTAGCCGGTTACAATGGTAATCAAGCAAGTACCACAGTAAGTTTTATGGACACATTTACGTATGTAAACGGAAAAGTTAGTACAAAAACCGAAAATAAATACTTGTACGATGTCAAAGGAAATATAAAAGAAGTAAAAACAAACGAAGGTACAGTTCTATATGAATATGATGATTTAAATAGAATAAAAAAAGTTGAAAAATACGTCTCTTACAACAATGTTTTTTCGCCAGATGTATCAGGTTTAGATATACTATAGATTTCGCATATGATGAAATTGGAGAAAATAAAGTAAGGGTAGTCGCAGTCTATTGGATGCAAACTTATGATAAATCCGGGCATGTTATACCTGGTCAGGAACATTATAATCTTAATTCTGATGAATACAACATTGATCCTACTAAACCCGGAATTTATGCAAATGAAGCTTGGTACAAAATATCAGCTTACCCTATTTTATCATATATGAAAACTCAAAATGAAGACAATAACACTTTTCTTCCTACACCTACTACTCATATAACAGATTGGCTTTGGTATTCTCAAAGACCTATGAAAGAATATTATATTTATAATAAACAGGATTATCTTATTAAACATATTACAACGACTAACTTTGCAAATGGCGTTTCGTCCTCAATAACTTTGTTTGAATACTAATAAGAATAAGGTTATAAGTTAACAATTTCAAAAAAAATCAACTCAACTCTAGCAATCTCAAATAATTTATAAGACCTTTGCACACTTTTTTTCGTGAATACCACAAAAGCCTAAAGTTTTAAAAATGAAGAAGAAGATTGAAATATTAGCACCAGCCAGAGATTTAATTGGCGGAATGGCTGCCATAAACAGCGGTGCCGATGCTGTTTATATTGGTGCGCCGCAATTTGGTGCACGTTCTAATGCCAACAATTCTATTGAAGATGTTGCGGCATTGGTAAAATATGCGCACTTATTTAACGCTCAGGTTTTTGTGGTAATGAATACCATTTTATACGACAACGAATTAGATACCTGTCGTGCCATGATTTGGGAATTATACGGTATTGGTGTTGATGCGCTGATTATTCAGGATATGGCGATTATGGAAATGGACTTACCTCCTATCGTACTTCACGCCAGTACACAAGCCAATAATCGTGATGCAGATAAAATTAAATTCCTTAAAGATGCCGGAATCAAACGTGTGGTTTTAGCACGCGAATTGAACTTGCATCAAATTAAAACAATCTACGACGAAGCCGATGTTGAATTAGAGTTTTTCGTTACCGGAGCACTTTGTGTTTCTTTCAGCGGAAACTGTTATATGAGTGTGGCAAACGGAGAACGTAGTGCCAACCGTGGTTCTTGCGCTCAAAACTGTCGTTTACCGTATAACTTAATCGACGGAAACGGAGAAACTTTAATCAAAAACAGCCATTTACTTTCTATAAAAGATTTAGACGTTTCAGACCAGATTCCGAATTTGATTGAAGCGGGAATTGTTTCTTTTAAAATCGAAGGACGTCTTAAGGATGTGGCGTACGTAAAAAACAACGTGTCGTACCTTCGTCAGAAATTAGACAGTTATTTAGAAGGAAGCGACAAATACACTAAAGCTTCTTCTGGAAAATGTACCTATACTTTCGATTCTACTTTAAACAGAACTTTCAACCGTGGTTACACTGATTATTTCGTAAACGAAAGACACGCTAGCATTGGCTCCTGGGAAAGTCCAAAATCAAAAGGACAATATATTGGAAAATTAATCCGAACTATCGGAGGCGCTTACGAGATCGAAAACGGCGAATTACTAAACAACGGCGACGGACTTTGCTTCATCAACGAACAAAACGAAGCCGATGGAATTTATGTAAACAAGGCCGAAAACGGGAAAGTGTATCCTAACGTTTTAAAAGAAATTAAAGACGGTACCTTTATTTACCGTAACAACGATACCGCTTTCATCAAAATTGTTGAAAGAGAAGATAGTGCGATCCGTAAAATTGGAACTACTTTGTTGCTGACCGAAAATGAAAATGGTTTCGAATTAATCGCAACCGACGAAGACGGAAACATAAGCACCGTAAAATTAGAACATCCAAAAGAACAAACGAAAAACGGCGAATCAATCGCAGAAAACTTCAAAGTGCAATTGGCAAAAACAGGTTTTACGCCTTACAGTGCTGATGAAATTGACGTTGTATTTTCGCAAAACTGGTTCCTTCCAATTTCGAAAATCAACGAAATGAGAAGAAATGTTTTCGATCAGTTATCAGAAATTCGATTGGCCAATTACAAACGTGAAGAACACCAATTGGTAAAAACGTCACATCCGTATCCGGAAACGAAATTAGATTTCATGTACAACGTTTCCAACAAAACGGCTCGTAAATTCTACGAACGCCACGGTGTTACCGAAATCGAAAAAGCATTTGAATTACAATGGGATCCGGGAAAATCTCGTGTTATGACAACAAAATATTGCATTAAATACGAATTAAAAAAATGCCCAATTCACCAAAAAGATATTGTTGGTGTTAAGGTTAAAGAACCTTTGGTTTTAAAACAGGGCGAATTGGAATACAAACTAAAATTCAACTGCAAACCCTGCGAAATGGAAATCTGGGAAAAAGATGCTGAATTTGAGATTGAAGAAGATCAATATCATTAAAAGTTCTTAACCGCAAAGAGCGCAAAGATTTACGCAAGGTTCGCAAAGTTTTTTTTTAAAGCTTTGCGAACTTTTTTTATTTTGATATTTCTATAATCTTGTCATTTCGACGAAGGAGAAATCTCCGCAAGTAACTCCGTTTCAATAAATCAATCTTTGTCGAGTTTCTAGTGTGATTTCTGCCTTCGGTCGAAATGACAAACTGTATGGTTATGTAATGTGACAATCAAATTAGCAATCAACTAAAATCTGCTGAATCTGCAAAATCTGCGTGAAACCCTTTGCTAACTTTCCTTTGACTTAAAACAAAACTTAGCGAACCTTGCGTAAATCTTTGCCAACTTTGCGGTTAAAAAAAGCTTTTTTGCTACTTTTACTTCTCCAACAATACAACACTCCAAAATGAAAATACTACTTCTGGGTTCAGGCGAATTAGGCAAAGAATTCACTATCGCCGCACAACGAATCGGACAAACCATAATCGCAGTTGACAGTTACGAAAATGCACCGGCAATGCAAGTTGCACACGGTTTTGAAGTCATCAATATGCTCGACGGCGACGCTTTAGACAGAATCGTAGCCAAGCACAATCCAGACTTTATAGTTCCCGAAATAGAAGCCATTCGCACTGAACGTTTTTACGATTACGAAAAACAGGGAATTACTGTTGTCCCCTCAGCGAAAGCGGCCAACTTTACCATGAACCGTAAAGCCATTCGTGATTTAGCATCCAAAGAATTAGGATTAAAAACTGCCAAATATCAATACGCAACTTCAGCCGAAGAATTACAAAAAGCCGTTCAGGAAGTTGGAATTCCGTGTGTGGTGAAACCTTTGATGTCTTCTTCTGGAAAAGGGCAATCAACAATCAAAACTGAGGAAGATATTTTAAAAGCCTGGGAATATGCTGTCGCAGGTTCGCGCGGCGATGTTATCGAAGTGATTGTAGAAGCTTTTGTAGATTTTCATTCGGAAATTACACTTTTAACGATTACTCAAAATAACAATCCAACTTTATTTTGTGCGCCAATCGGGCACCGACAAGAACGAGGCGATTATCAGGAAAGCTGGCAGCCGGCTTTGGTATCCGAAAAAGACTTATATGAAGCTCAGGATATGGCAGAAAAAATTACCGAAGCACTTGGTGGTGCCGGACTTTTTGGTGTGGAGTTTTTCCTGACTAATGAAGGTGTTTATTTCTCCGAACTTTCGCCGCGTCCGCACGATACTGGAATGGTAACTTTAGCAGGAACGCAGAATTTCAACGAATTTGAATTGCATTTAAGGGCGATTTTAAGTCTTCCTATTTTCGAAATTACTTTAGAAAAAGCCGGAGCAAGTGCCGTAATTTTAGCATCAGCAGATTCTGTTAATCCAACTTTTACCGGAATTGAAAAAGTAGCTGCGTTACCCAAAACCGATTTCAGGATTTTTGGGAAACCAACTTCAAGGCCGTATCGCAGAATGGGAGTTGTTTTAAGTTCTGATTCTTTACTGACTCCAATTGAAGAAATTGTAGAACGCGCCAAAGGAACTGCAAAATTAATAACCGTAAATTCGTAAACATGAAAAATATACTACTAGCGGCATTCCTATTTATCGGAATTGCAGCGCAAGCACAAGACAAAAAGAAATTTGAAAAACCGACAATCGTTGAAGCTTCCTGCGGAGAATGCCAATTCGGAATGAAAGGTAAAAGCTGTGACTTAGCCGTTCGTATTGATGGAAAAAGCTATTTTGTTGACGGGACAACCATTCACGATCATGGCGATGCACATTCTGACACAGGATTTTGCAACGCAATTAGAAAAGCTTCTGTTACCGGAGAAATAAAAGGAAATCGCTTTGCAGCAACTTCATTTGCATTAATAGACGAAAAAAAATAATATGGCATTGATTCTTGAAAACATTGCCAAACATGTTACTCTGACTCCAGAAGAACAGGCACTTTTTTTATCTAAATTAGAAACTAACACCTACAAAGCCAAAACCATTTTATTAAATGCCGGCGAAGTTTGCAAACATTCGTATTTTGTAAATTCCGGAATTTTGAGAAGCTTTAATATCAATGACAATATTGTCGAGCATGTGCTTTCTTTTGCCTGCGAAGGCTGGTGGATGAGCGACATGTACAGTTTTTTTTCGCAAAAACCGGGACAGCTTTTCATTGAAGTTTTAGAAGAAGCTGAAGTAGTTTCTTTATCCAAAGAAAATCAGGAACAATTGTATTTAGAAATTCCTAAACTAGAACGCTTTTTCAGAATTTTGATTGAAAACTCTTTAGTGGCGAATCAACAGCGTTTAATGGACAACTTAAGTTTACCCGCCGAAGAACGTTTTGAAAAATTCAGTAAAAAATATGGAACATTAATACACAAAGTTCCTCAAAAACAGATCGCTTCTTTTATTGGAGTTACGCCAGAATTCTTTAGCAAAATGAAAGCCCGTCTTTTAAAAAAATAGAAATTTCCGCCACGATTTACGAATTTTATTCTCAACGATTGTAAAAAAATAATTCGTGAATTACTTCGTCGATTCGCTATCGCTCGGGTCGTGGCGGAAAAAATTAAAATTGCTCAACCTCTGTAGAATGTTTCATTGCTGTAATTGTTGATTTTCCTATCATAACCGTGTTTTGAACGGCATCGAAATAAGAAGTTCCCACAAAAGCCTGATATTTTACAGCTCTGAATCCGTTTTTTTGTAACGCGAATTTCTTTCCTGCAATTCAGAATATCCAGCCATTCCGCGTTCTTTGTAGGCTTTAGACAATTCGAACCTACTTGTATTCAAAGCATGAAAACCAGCCAGTGTAATAAACTGAAATTTATATCCCATTACAGCCAAATCTTCTCTAAACGTTTCCATTTCGGCAACCGATAATTTTGCTGCCCAATTGAAGAGGGCGAACAATTGTAAGCAAGTAGCTTATCCGGAAATTCTTTTTTCATGGCGTCTGCAAACTTTTTGCATACACCAAATCACGATTACTGGTTTCCATCCAGATCAAATCGGTATATGGATCATAGCTTAAATCTCTTGCAATTCCCTGGTCGATTCCGTTTTTCACGTAGAAGAAGCCTTCATTGGTTTTTTCACCGGTTAAAAAAAGCTTAAAAATTTAACACCTTCGCATCTCAGAATCTTTTCTTAACCTAGATTAAGTGCCTTTTATAACTACTGTCGTAAATTTGTACTATTAAATTAAACATACAAATCATGGAAAATATAGTATTACATAAAGCAGAAACAAGAGGAAATGCAAATCATGGATGGCTTAATGCTTACCATAGTTTTAGTTTTGCGAGCTGGTACAATCCCGATAGAATTCAGTTTGGGGCGTTACGTGTTTTGAACGATGATACAATTGCAGGCGGAATGGGTTTCGGAACGCATCCTCACGATAATATGGAAATTATTACAATTCCGCTGGAAGGAGATTTGGCACACAAAGACAGTATGGGAAATACTGAAATCATCAAAAATGGCGATATTCAGGTTATGAGTGCCGGAACTGGTGTACAGCATAGTGAGTTTAACCCAAATGCAGACCAGCAGACTAAATTATTACAGATCTGGTTGTTTCCGAACAAAAGAAATGTAGAACCGCGTTATCAGCAAATTTCGTTGGATGTTGCCGACAGACACAACAAATTACAACAAATCTTATCTCCAAATGCAGACGATGCCGGAGTTTGGATTCATCAGGATGCCTGGTTTCATATGGCCAATTTTGATGCAGGAATTGCAACTGAATATCAATTGAAAAAAGAAGGAAATGGTGTTTATGCTTTTATCTTAAAAGGAAATGTTACGATCAACGGACAGGAATTAAACACTCGTGACGCGCTTGGAATTTCAGATTTTGAAACTTTAAATATAAAATCAAATACAGATGCTGAATTTCTTTTAATGGAAATTCCGATGAACTACTAATTCAAAACAACAACTTACTAAAAGGTAATATTTTGAATTTCAATTTATTACCTTTTATTTTTTATCCCAAAATTTTCAAAAACCAAAAAGAAAGATTAAATTAGAGAAAAATTGATTTTCTTTTCAAACTATTAAATTCCCAAATATGAACCCGGAGAACCTTACTAAAGAATATACAAACGGAGAAGTTACTATTGTGTGGCAATCCGGAAAATGCATTCATGCCGCGCAGTGTGTAAAAAACAATCCTGATGTCTTTCGGCCGAAAGAAAAACCGTGGATCACTGCTGAGCAATCAACTTCAGAAAAAATTATACAAACGGTACAAAAATGCCCATCGGGAGCTTTGACCTTTTATATGAATAATATAAAGTCATGAGCAGATCTAACAGGTTTTAGAAAACTGTTAGGTCTAATAAGAAAAAAAACAAAGTTTTTATTTCTTAATCTAGGTTAAGTGCCTTTCGATTACTACTAGCGTAACTTTGTCTTATCAAAATGAAATTAATTATTTAAAAAATAAAATTATGGCAACTACAAAATGGTCAATTGACCCAACTCACTCAGAAATTGGTTTTAAAGTTAAACACATGATGTTTACAAATGTTTCAGGAAAATTCGGAACTTATGATGCTACCGTTACCACAGAGGGAGAAAATTTCGAAAATGCTGACATTCAGTTTTCTGCTGACATTGCTTCTATCGACACAGCAAATGCTGACAGAGATGGTCACTTAAGAAGTGGCGATTTCTTTGACGTGGAAAACAATCCAAAATTAACTTTCAAATCTACTTCATTCACAAAAGTTGATGACGGGGATTATGAATTAACTGGAGATTTAAGCATTAAAGAGGTTTCAAAATCTGTAAAATTCCCAGTTGAATTTAGCGGTATCATGACTGATCCTTGGGGAAATACTAAAGTTGGTTTAAACATAGAAGGAAAAATCAATCGTAAAGATTGGGGATTAAACTGGAATTCTGCTCTTGAAACCGGAGGAGTTTTGGTTGGAGAAGAAGTAAAACTGAACATCGAAATTCAATTGGTAAAACAGGCTTAATCTCATAAAAATTAGGTTTTAATTTGGTTGGTTAAAAACCCTGTACTTTTTAGGAAGTGCAGGGTTTTTGTTTTTAAGGAACGCGGACTTCGACTTCGCTCAGCCTGACATTCGTAAGTTTAATTAATACATGATTGTCATCCTGAGCGGAGCCGAAGGCTTTTTAACGTTTATTTCTAAATTCGGTTGGGGAAATTCCGGTTTGTTTTTTGAAGACGCGGGAGAAATACGAATAATCTTCATAGCCAACCGCATACGCGACTTCGTTTACTGCCAGCTGTTTGTCGATCAGCATTCTTTTGATTTCCAGAATAACACGATCCATGATGACTTCGGTGGCGGTTTTTTGGAGAATTTCGTTGCAGATTCTGTTTAAATGTTTTAGTGTGATATTTAATTTTTCCGCATAAAATGATGGGAATTTCTGCGTTCTGAAATGTTCTTCTAAAAGAACTTCAAACGCACTTATTTTGATATTGTACGAATGCGTTTGATGTGAAAAAGTTTCACCATACTTACGGGCAATTTCGATATGAATGCAATCTAACAGATTTAGCATTTTATCCAATTGCAATTTATTGTCCTCACTATTTTCCTGAATTAATAATTCAAAGTAAGGCAGGATTTTAGCTATTTCTGGTGTTTTAAAATCTACTTCTGGACGATTTAAAATCGAATTGTAAAAATTATAATCGTTAATTTTTTTGTGTCCGAAATACAAATTATACAATTCCTGAGAAAAGATAATTACAAAACCCTCTATGTCTTCAGACAAACTCCAATGATGCATTTGGCCGGGCTGTAGAACAAACAGACTTCCTTTTTTTATTTCGAAACTGTCAAAATCTACTTCGTGCATTCCGGAACCATTTGTAAAAAAAACCATTAAATAAGAATCGTGACGATGTGGTTCTTCGACAAAACTGTGGCTTTTTAAATGCTCTTTAAAAGTATTTACATAAAACTCACGATGAATATCGTTACAGTTAAAATTTTGCACACTATAGATTGGGTATTTCTTCATAAGCACATTTCAATCGTTTATAGAGTTCCTGCAAGGTTTTTAAAACCTTGTAGGTATTGTAGGTGAATTCTTTGATGCTATTTAGACCTACAAGGTTTTGAAAACCTTGCAGGATAAAAATCAAAACAAAATGTCTTTATTATGCTATAATCAGCGAAGATAAACAAAAGGCTTTTAATACTTGTGTAATTACCTTTGTATAAACAAAAAACAACAAAATCATGTCAAGCGCATTAACTCATATTTTAAAAAACGAATGTCCTGTTTGTCACAAAGGTAAAGTTTTTACAGACAAAAACATTTTTCTGAATTTTAGTTTTCCAAAAATGAACGAATATTGCAGTCATTGTCATTATAAATTCCAAAAAGAGCCTGGCTATTTCTTTGGTGCAATGTATGTAAACTACGGATTAACAGTAGCTCAGGGAATTGCAACTTATTGTATAGCACAATTCTTTTTTGAAAAAAATTTCGATTTGCGAATCATTCCAATCATTGCTGTAGTGATCACTTTATTGACACCTTTCAACCTCCGATTTTCGCGATTAGCATGGATTTATATGTTTAAAGGTTATACAAGCTAAAAAAGTGTTATTTTTGCCGTCCAATTGAAACTACTTTTCAATTCCAAAAAAAAGTAAAAATTAAATTAGACAAATGAAAGCATACGTATTTCCGGGTCAGGGCGCGCAATTCACAGGAATGGGTAAAGACCTTTATGAAAGTTCGGCTTTAGCCAAAGAATTATTCGAAAAAGCGAATGAAATTTTAGGTTTCAGAATCACAGACATCATGTTTGAAGGTACTGCCGAAGAACTGAAAGAAACTAAGGTAACACAGCCTGCTGTATTTTTACATTCGGTTATTTTGGCTAAAACTTTAGAAGATTTTAAACCAGAAATGGTTGCCGGACATTCTTTAGGCGAATTTTCTGCATTGGTTGCCAACGGAACTTTGTCTTTTGAAGACGGACTTAAATTGGTTTCTCAACGTGCTTTAGCCATGCAAAAAGCCTGCGAAATTACGCCCTCTACAATGGCTGCGGTTTTAGGTTTAGCGGATAATGTTGTTGAAGAAGTTTGCGCTTCTATCGACGGTGTTGTGGTTGCTGCAAACTATAACTGCCCAGGACAATTGGTAATTTCGGGAGAAACTACTGCTGTTGAAAAAGCTTGTGAAGCGATGAAAGCTGCGGGTGCAAAACGTGCTTTGATTTTACCCGTTGGAGGTGCTTTTCACTCTCCAATGATGGAACCGGCAAGAGAAGAATTGGCTGCTGCAATTGAAGCGACAACTTTCTCTAATCCAATTTGCCCAGTGTACCAAAACGTAACCGCAAATGCGGTTTCAGATGCAAACGAAATTAAAAAGAACTTAATCATCCAATTGACTGCTCCTGTAAAATGGACGCAATCTGTACAACAAATGATCGCTGACGGGGCTACTTTGTTTACAGAAGTTGGTCCAGGAAAAGTTTTAGCTGGTTTGATTAATAAAATTGATAAAGAAGCGGTTACTGCTAATGCTTAATTTTTGAGTTTGTAACTTTAGCTTTCAATAAATAGAAAATGCCTCATAAATATTATGAGGCATTTTTGTTAAAGCCCTTGTGCTTCTACAGAATTATTATTTATAATTCTTGTAATTAAATAATTATCATTTCTTTTTTCAAAAAAGATATACCATGTTGTTCTTGAATTTGTTTTGTAAAACACGTAATTAGCTCCTAAGTATCTAAGTGGATTCGGAGTTTTTTTATGTGTCGTTTTCTTTATTCTTTCAGGAATTGCGTCATAAATATCAGACACATATTTTTCAGCAGATTCTATAAATCCGAAATATTCTTCCTTGTATAATTTAACAACCAAATCATCTAAAAATCGAATAACATCTGGTGTAGAATTAATTTCTATTTTCCCCACCACTCTCTTATTCTCTTAATAGATTCTGCTTTAGCTTCTTCTAAAGTCAAGCCTTTGGCAAACTCAGCATCAAAATCGAAATTCTCGTGATCTATTCCCTCAAATTTCGGTTTTAGAGCTTGATATTCAACGGCAGGTTCTTCGACTTTGTTGATTTTTTCATTTCCATTCTTCGAATCCATAATCACTTTCTTTATAGAGCAAATTTACGAGAAATGTTTGAATAAATTTAAATTACAGATTTTTCTTTCTTTTTATAATTAATTATAAAAACTCCCAAAATAATAAGTACGGTTGCGATAATAAAATCCATTGTAATTTTCTCCTTCAAAAGCAACCAGCCCAAAAATACCGCTATAATCGTATTGATGTAAGATAAGATAGAAACCTGCACAGCTGTAACATGTTTCAATGCATAGTTATAACTAAAGAAAGCAATTACAGATCCGAAGACTGAAAGATATAGGGCGGCAAATATACTGGTTGCACTCCATGTACTTATATCCGGATTGGGAGAAAAAATTGAAGCCAAAACCAGCTGTATACAAGATGCCATTGTAAATTGATAAAACAGATTCAGCACTATATTTCTTGATTTACTTCCGTGAAATTTGGTGTAAATTGTCCCTGCAGCCCACGCTATGATAGCAAATCCCATAAATATAATTCCGTTTCTGTAGTCTTCATCCAGAAATGATTCCAATCCGTCTTTAAAAATCAGGACAACTCCACAGAAACCGATAATAACACCAACAAAACCTTTCAAACTCATTTTCTGCAATCCAAATAAAATACTTCCGAGAAAAATGACTATGGGAGAAAGAGCACTAATCACAGACGCCAATCCGCTAGGCAAGGTTTGCTCTGCAATGGTAGTAAAACCATTAGCAATTACCAGCATTAAAACAGATGGAACAAGCTGATGTCTTAAATTTTCCCAGCCAATCCATTTCAATTCCTTTCTAAACAGCAAAATAATCATCATAATAAATCCCGCCAGTCCCTGACGAATAGAAGTTACAAACCACGGCGGAATCGTTTCTACCGCTACTCTAATTCCCAGAAATGTGGTCCCCCAGATTATTCCGACTGCTGTTAATGCAAAAATTAATTTATAATCAAAACTTTGTTTCATGATCTAAAAGTGTCTTAAAAAAAGTCCCAAACTATACTGGATAATTTGGGACTTTAAAATTTTTATAATTTTAACTGAGAAGAATTTATATACTCCTCACTTTTTGTTCCCATTTCCATGCGCTTGCCATTGCTTCATCTAAACTTAGTTCAGCTTTCCACCCTAAGACATTGTTCGCCTTATCTGTATTTGCATAAGCTTCTGTAATATCACCTTCGCGGCGAGGCATAATCTTATATGGCAATCTTTTATCGCTTACTTTTTCAAAACTGTGAATGACTTCAAGCACAGAGCTTCCTTTTCCAGTTCCTAAATTAAAAGTTTCAACCTTCTCTAAATTCTTTTTATTTAATAAACGCTGTAAAGCAATTACATGTGCCTTTGCTAAATCTACAACGTGAATATAATCGCGAACTGCAGTTCCATCCGGGGTTGGATAATCATTTCCAAAAACAGATAATTCCTGGCGCAATCCTGCTCCGGTTTGTGTAATAAACGGAACTAAATTTTGAGGAACTCCCAATGGTAATTCGCCAATTTCTGTAGAAGAATGAGCTCCAACCGGATTAAAATAACGCAGTAAAATAGCACTGATATTAGTCACTTTTGCTGTATCGGTAATTATTTCTTCGCCAATTTGCTTTGTGTTTCCATACGGAGACATTGCTGTCTGAACCGGCGCGTCTTCTGTAATCGGCATTTTTTCGGCCTGACCATAAACCGTACAGGAAGAACTAAATATAAAACTGGCTTCTGGTTTTTGCTGTAACTCCTGCAGAAGATAAATTAAACTGCTGATATTGTTTTCATAATACAATAAAGGCTGTTCCACACTCTCTCCCACTGCTTTTGAAGCTGCAAAATGAATAACACCTGTAACATCGCTATGCTTTTTAAAGAAATCCCGAACTGAAGCTTTTTCCCGCAAATCCAGTTTTTCAAATAACGGGGTTTTACCGGTAATGGCTGTAATTCCTTTCAAAACATCTTCTGAAGAATTAGAAAGATTATCAATGACAACAACTTCGAAGCCTTCATTTTGCAATTCGACTACGGTATGCGAACCGATAAATCCTAATCCTCCTGTTACTAATATTTTCATTTTGTGGTTTTTATGGTTGTATTTAGCTATAGCTTTTTATTATTTTAAAAATTCGATTACACTATCTGTAATAAATTTAATTTGCTCATCATCAAGTTCTGTATGCATTGGCAAAGCAATTACTTCTTTTACCAACTGATTCGTTACCGGAAATTGCTCTTCTTTATAACGCGGATCTACATATGCTTTTTGAGAGTGCAATGGAATAGGATAATAAATAGCACAAGGAATTCCTTTATCCAACAAATGCTGCATTAACGCATTACGATCTGCATCAACAATTCTTAAAACATATTGATGAAAAACGTGATCATTCTGATTTGCATCAAAATCTGGAGTAATGATATGTTTATTTCCTTCAAATGCTGCATTATATTTTGTCGCCGCCAAACGACGTGCTGCGTTGTATTCATCTAACAAAGGTAATTTTGCATTTAAAACCCCGGCCTGGATACTGTCTAAACGTGAATTAACTCCCACGACATCATGGTGGTAACGCTCGTACATTCCGTGATTTACAATTCCGCGGATAATGTGTGCCAGATTATCATCATTTGTAAAAATCGCTCCTCCGTCTCCGTAACAACCTAAATTCTTAGAAGGAAAGAAAGAAGTAGCCGCCACATGACCAATTACTCCAACTTTAGTTTTAGCACCCGATTTAGAAACATAATCTGCTCCAATCGCCTGTGCATTATCTTCAATTATATATAAATTATGTTGCGCTGCAATTTCCATAATAGCATCCATATTAGCAGCACGTCCAAATAAATGTACCGGAACAATTGCTTTTGTTTTTGGAGTTATTGCTTTCTTAACCGCTTCAATATCAATATTCATATTTACCATATCCACATCAACCAAAACCGGCGTCAATTGTAGTAAAGCAATAACCTCAACAGTGGCCGCAAAAGTAAAATCGGCAGTAATAACTTCGTCTCCCGGCTGAAGACCTAGCCCCATCATAGCGATTTGCAAAGCATCAGTTCCATTTGCACAAGGAATTACATGTTTTGCGCCTAAATAATCTTCAAGATTTTTTTGAAACTGATGAACTAAAGGTCCGTTAATATATGTATTTGTATCTAAAACTTCCTGAATAGAAGCGTCTACAGTAGATTTTATTTTCTCATATTGACTTTTTAAGTCAACCATCTGAATTTTTTTCATTTCTAAATAATATTTAAATTAAAGACCCCGTTTAAATTTGAAATCTCTAAATGGAGGAACAAAAATAGTTATTAATAGCTTCAAACCAATGAAAATAGTCGAAAGAAATGTAATTTAGCCACAAAAATTTACACATGCTTTTTCTATATAATTTAATAGTTTTATTCGCCGGATTTTTCCTCAGGATTGTCGCATTGTTTAGCCCAAAAATCAAGCTTTTTGTTGAAGGCAGAAAAAATGTTTTCTCAATTTTAGAGGAAAAAATAAAACCGGAAGACAAAACCATATGGTTTCATTCTGCTTCTCTTGGTGAATACGAGCAAGGCTTACCGGTTATCGAAAAAATAAAGGAAAAATATCCTTCACATAAAATTATTGTGACCTTTTTTTCTCCCTCGGGATACGAAGTGCGTAAAAATAACACAGTAGCAGATGTTACTATTTATTTGCCACTTGATACTAAAAACAACGCAAAGAGATTTTTAAAAGCCGTGCATCCAGAGCTAGCCTTTTTTATAAAGTATGAATTTTGGCTTAATTATCTAAACGAATTAGAAAAGAATAAAATTCCAACTTATTTAATTTCAGGCATTTTTAGAGACAATCAGGTGTTTTTTAAATGGTACGGCGGATTTTACAGAAAGGCACTCACTGCCTTTACTTACTTTTTTGTTCAAAACGAAAAATCAAAAGAAAAAGTAGAAAGCCTGGGTTTTCAAAACGTAATCGTTTCAGGAGACACCAGATTTGACCGCGTCAATGCAATATTAGAGAGAGACAACTCATTAGATTATATTGAAATTTTTAAAAACAACCAACCTGTTATTGTTTTTGGAAGCTCATGGCCAAAAGACGAAGCTTTGATTACAGAGTTTATTAATCAGGCAGATGAAAATGTAAAATTTATAATTGCACCTCACAATATTAAACCGGATCAGATTTCGGATTTACAATCAAAAATCACAAAATCAAGTGTTTTATTTTCTGAAAAAGACAACAAAAACCTATCACAGTATAATGTATTCATAATAGATACAATTGGGTTATTAACCAAAATTTACAGTTACGGAACTATTGCATATGTGGGGGGCGGATTTGGAAATCCCGGAATACACAATATTTTAGAACCTGCTACTTTTGGAATTCCAATTGTAATTGGCCCCAATTACTCTAATTTTGCCGAAGCTGTTTCTCTTGTAGAACTAAAGGGATGCGTGGTTATTTCTGATTTTCAGGAACTTAAAACAGCATTCGATCAGCTTTTAACTGATAAATTGTTTTATAAAGAAAAGAGTGAAATCTGCAGATCATTTATTCAAAACAATAAAGGAGCTACAGAAACTATCATGAAAGTAGTTTCCTAACTCTTTAAAAAGTAATTTTTGAGTTAAATACGAACTTTTTATACAATTTAAACTGATTAAAATTCCCTTTTGATCTTTGAAACCAAATTTCATATTTAATAAAAAACAAAATAAACTACAATAAACAGAATCAAAAGAGCCAAAAAAGCGATAGAATTTTCAATAAAAAATAAATTACACAAAACATACAATAATATCATTTCTTTTTGTTAATTTGGCATATTATTTGATAAATAACATAATCGTGAGTAAGGAAAATATTTTAAAAAAAAAGTGAAAAAATATTTTACATATTAAAAAATTTATATCTTTGCCACGAATTAATAATTAACCTTTTATAATAAAGTAAGATGAAAAAAGTATTTTTAAGTTTAGCTGTTGTTGCTGTATTAACTGTTGTATCTTGTAAAAAAGCTGACGCTGCTGCTTCAGAAACTGCTGTAGATTCTAGCGCTGTAACTGTTGATTCAGCTGCTGCTGTAGTTGATTCTGCTGCTGCAACTGTTGATTCTGCTGCTGCTAAAGTTGATTCTGCTGCTGCTAAAGTAGAAGAAGTAAAAAAATAATTAGAACCTAAGTTCTAACGATTTTAAAACCATCTTTAGAAGATGGTTTTTTTTATGATCAATTTTAATTGATCCGCTTCAATAAAAAAAAGCGTTCACAATTGTGGACGCTTTTTTTTATTCTGCAACTTCTTCCAACTCTTGTTGAGTCACTTCATCTTCTGTTTCCTCATCTTCAAATATCACTTCATTTGAAGAGAAATCCAAAATCTCCGCTTTAGCGCCGTAAGTAACAATTTCTTTAATTCCTTTTTGAAGAAGTAACTCTGTAGTATATTTTCGACTTGTGGCAAAATGAACACCATCCAACATCAGTTTAAAAAAATACTTTCCTCCGGAGCCTTTAAATTTCAAAAACTTCGAAAGCTCAATTGTTCTTTTAAATCTTTCAATATCTTCCTCACACTCAAACCGCAACTCATAACTTAAACTTGTAAAAATCACTTTACCTCTTCTGGAAGTAAAAACAAATTTATATTCATCGTTAAAACGCCTACTAATTACAAACGCACCCATTTTGATTGTTGATTTTAGATTGTTGATTTTAGAT
>NZ_JBDKWC010000002.1:458882-579197 GCF_039749035.1 Flavobacterium olei | reverse complement strand
TCTTAGATTCTTAGATTCTTAGATTCTTAGATTCTTAGATTCTTAGATTCTTAGATTCTTAGATTCTTAGATTCTTAGATTCTTAAAATAAATTTACTTTGTAAATTTATTTTAAGCAAGTTTAGACAATAAAAAAAGCCTCTTCAAAAGAAGAGGCTTTAGTACTCAGAGCGGGACTTGAACCCGCACGAACATTGCTGTTCACTGGATTTTAAGTCCAGCGTGTCTACCAATTTCACCATCCGAGCATTGTATGGTTTTGAGCGAAAAACGGGGCTCGAACCCGCGACCTCGACCTTGGCAAGGTCGCGCTCTACCAACTGAGCTATTTTCGCATTTCAAATTTTATAAAGAACCACAACACTTGATTTGTTTCGTATTGCGAGTGCAAATTTAGGACATTTATTCAATTATACAAGCCTTTTTACAAAAAAAATTAAGCTTATTTTATAACTTTCTGATAACCTAAAGTTTAAATTTAAAAAAATAGGAAATTTATTTTTTCACCAGCATTCTTTTGATCTCATTCAATTTCATTAATGCCTCAACCGGCGTAATGGCGTTGATATCAAGACTCAAAATTTCTTCTTTTATTTCTTCCAGTAAAGGATCATCCAGATTGAAGAAACTCATTTGAATTTCATCATTTGGTGCTTTTATACCATTTAAAGCATCATTTGAGTGGTTCTTTTCTAATTTCTTTAAAAGCTTTTGCGCTTTGGAAATAACCAGCTGCGGCATTCCGGCCATCTTTGCTACGTGAATTCCAAAACTATGAGCACTTCCTCCTTTTACAAGCTTACGCACAAAAAGTACCGTATCTTTTAATTCTTTTACAGCCACATTAAAATTCTGAATCCTCGGTAATGATTCTGTCATTTCGTTCAATTCATGGTAATGCGTAGCAAAAAGTGTTTTGGCTTTTGAAGGATGCTCATGAAGAAATTCGGCAATTGCCCAGGCGATCGAGATACCGTCATACGTACTGGTTCCTCTTCCAATTTCATCCAGCAGAACCAAACTTCTGTCTGAAATGTTATTCAAAATAGAAGCTGTCTCATTCATCTCCACCATAAAGGTGGACTCTCCCATCGAAATATTATCTGAAGCCCCAACTCTGGTAAAAATTTTATCGACAATTCCCATTCTCACACTGTCAGCAGGAACAAAACTCCCCATTTGTGCCAGAAGTACAATAAGCGCTGTTTGTCTTAAAATCGCTGATTTACCCGACATGTTGGGTCCGGTAATCATAATAATCTGCTGTGTCTCGCGATCCAGAAAAACATCATTTGCAATATAAGGGGTTCCAACAGGCAATTGTTTTTCGATTACGGGATGACGGCCATTTTTAATTTCCAATTCAAATGTATCATCAATTTCCGGACATACATATTGGTTTTCAACAGCCATTTGCGTAAACGAACACAAACAATCCAACTGCGCTACCAGATAGGCATTCATTTGAACCGGTTTGATATATGTCCCAATCCATGCTACCAATTGATCAAAAAGCTCACCTTCAATTTTATAAATTTTCTCTTCTGCGCCTAAAATTTTGGTTTCGTATTCCTTTAACTCTTCTGTTATATAACGCTCTGCATTTACTAAAGTTTGTTTACGAATCCATTCTTCCGGAACTTTATCTTTATGCGTATTTCTTACTTCAATATAATATCCAAAAACATTATTAAAAGAAATTTTTAACGAAGAAATCCCGGTTCTTTCTGATTCTCTCCTTTCAATTCCTTCCAAAAATTCCTTGCCCGAAGTTGAAATAGCACGCAATTCGTCCAGTTCTTCATTAATACCCGCAGCAATGGCGTTTCCTTTTGCGATTGCAACAGGGGCATCCTGATTCAATGTTGTTCTAATCTTTTCCCTAAGCAGTTCACATGCATGAAGACTATCACCAATTACTTTTACAGCTTCCTGCGGACTTTCGAGCGCCAGGGTTTTTATCGGGATAATGGCATCCAGAGATTCTTTTAAATAAACAATTTCCCTTGGAGAAACTTTCCCTGCTGCAATTTTAGAAATTAAACGCTCCAAATCTGAAACCTGTTTAATCTGATGTTGGATGTTATGGAGAATTTCTGGATTTGATTTTAAATAGGCTACAACTTCATGTCGGCCTTTTACTTTATTAATGTCCTTTAAAGGTAAAGCCAGCCAGCGTTTTAGCAGACGTCCCCCCATCGGCGAAAGCGTTTTATCAATCACATCCAAAAGCGTTACTGCATTTGGATTATAACTATGATATAGCTCCAGATTTCGAATGGTAAAACGATCCATCCATATATAAGCATCTTCTGCAATACGCTGAATCGCCGTTATATGCTGTACCCTGTTATGCTGCGTTTCGGATAAGTAATACAGAATCGCTCCTGAAGCAATAATACCTTCTTTCAGTTCTTCAACCCCAAATCCTTTTAATGAAACGGTTTGAAAATGTTTGGTCAGTGTTTCAACAGCATAATCTTCTTTGTACATCCAGTCTTCCAGATAAAAACAATGAAAATCTTCTCCAAAAGCATTCTTAAAATCAGTTTTGCATGTTTTGGGAACTAAAACCTCACTTGGATTAAAATTCTGGAGCAACTTATCAATATATTCCGCATTTCCTTGCGCGGTTAAGAACTCACCTGTCGAAACATCAAGAAAAGAAACTCCGATATTTTTATTAGCAAAATAAACCGATGCTAAGAAATTATTTGATTTTGAATGTAATACCTCGTCATTTAAGGAAACGCCGGGAGTCACCAGCTCCGTCACGCCTCTTTTTACAATTGTTTTTGTCATTTTAGGATCTTCCAGCTGATCACAGATCGCTACACGAAGTCCCGCTTTTACTAATTTAGGCAGATAGGTGTTGACAGAATGATGCGGAAATCCCGCCAAAGCAGTCTCAGTATCAGATCCCGCGCCTCTTTTTGTCAGGGTTATACCTAAAATTTTAGAAGCTCTGATGGCGTCTTCTCCAAAGGTTTCATAAAAATCCCCTACTCTGAAAAGCAGACAGGCATCAGGATATTTACTCTTGATTTCGTTGTACTGTTTCATTAAAGGCGTTTCCTTTACCACTTTATCTTTAGCTGCCAAATTAGTATGTTTTTAAATGAAAATTAAGACAGCGAATTTATGATTTTTTAGCGGCATATCGAAAGCTTCAAAAATTAAAATATTTTAAGATATTTTTAGGTTCTGATTTAAGAATTTTACATAGCTTTGTTCATCATTAAAAAAGACCCTAAAAGATGAAAAAAATAATTTTATTCGCTATGTTAGCTGTTGCTGGTATCACGGCTACGAATGCACAAACAACTAAAAAAGCTAAGGCTGCTAAGGTTGCAAAAGTTGAAGGAGCAGGAATGCTTTTCGAAACTGAAACTATCGATTACGGAACTGTTGCTCACAATGCTGATGGTAAACGTGAGTTTGTTTTTGTAAATAATGGTACTAAACCATTAATCATTACAAATACTCAGGGATCTTGCGGATGTACTGTTCCAACTACTCCAAAAGAGCCGATTGCACCAGGTGCTAAAGGTGTTATTGGTGTAAAATATGCTACTGACAGAGTTGGTGCTTTTACAAAAACGGTGACAGTGACTTCTAATGCAGAAGGTCAGCCAACAAAAATCCTTACAATTAAAGGTACAGTTTTACCAGATCCGGTAAAAAGCTAATCTGAAAAACATTTAAATAATCAAAAAGCTTCCTTATCTTTGGAAGCTTTTTTTATGACTTGAAATCAAAACAATGAGAAAACTCGAAAACAGCGAACTGGAACGTAAATCGATTGAAGATTTTAAAAAATCTGAAAAAACACCTTTAATATTAGTTTTAGATGACATTCGAAGTCTGCACAATATTGGTTCTGTTTTTAGAACTGCAGATGCGTTTTTGATTGAAAAAATAATTTTATGCGGTATTACCGCAACCCCTCCAAATAAGGAAATTCATAAAACCGCTCTTGGCGCAACCGAAACTGTTGCCTGGGAACATCATGAAAATGTGCTGGAAGTTATTGAAAAACTAAAAAGTGAAAATGTACTGACACTGGCAATCGAACAGGTTGAAAGTGCGATTTTTCTTCAGGATTTTAAAACTGAAAAAAATCAGAAATATGCTCTTGTTTTTGGAAATGAAGTGTATGGTGTAGCACAGGAAGCTGTTGCTTTATGCGATGGCTGCATCGAAATTCCTCAGCTTGGTACGAAACACTCGTTAAATATTGCGGTAAGTGCAGGAATCGTAGTTTGGGACTTATTTCAAAAAATAAACTGGGTTAGATAGAAATTTATTTTTTTATTATTAATTAATTGATATTTTTAGCGAATGAAAAATATCAAATTATTAATCATTCCTTTTTTATTTTCCGTTTTAAGTTTTAATTTTTCCAATGCAAATGGAAATACTAAATCATTTAACAAAAAGAATGCAATTTCTTCAAAACAAACTATAAAACTTCATATAAAGAAATTAATCCAAGCCGGATTTGTAATTGATCCGCCAAAACTTATCGCGCAGGGAGACCAGCTTTATTGCCCGCAGACTTCGGTCAAAATAGTTACCGATTTTAATATTACGCATGATCCTGCTGAAAATGGAACTCAGGTTCTCTACATTCAGATTTCTTCAGGATATTCGAATGGTCTGGACCGACTGGAACTAACAAATCCGACATTGCATCCTAATATTATAACAAGTTGGGACGCTGCCTCAGGAAAGTTACGATTATCCGGAACGAATCCTACTACAGAAATCCCTTATACCGATTTTGTTTCTGCAGTAAAAGATATTGAATTTACCAATTCCTCAGCAACAGCTTCAGGGACAAGAACATTTTCTATTACGATTGGTCAGGCCAACTACCTGCCTTCAACAGGACATTATTATTTGTTTATACCCAATATTGGCGTTACCTGGACAAATGCCCGCGATTTGGCCGCAGCCAGCACTTATTACGGACTTCAAGGATATCTGGCAACCGTTTTATCTGCCGATGAAGCTAAATTAATCGGCGAACAGGCTTCCGGAACCGGATGGATCGGAGGAAGTGATGCAGAAACTGAAGACATCTGGAAATGGGTTACAGGTCCAGAAGCCGGAACTGTTTTCTGGAATGGAAATGCAAATGGATCAACCCCTAATTTTGCCTTTTGGAATTCTAACGAACCAAATCAGCAAGGCGATGAGGATTATGCTCATATTACCCAGCCGGGAGTTGGAATTAGAGGTTCATGGAATGATTTGTCCAATACCGGATCATTAAACAATGGTGATAATTATCAACCAAAAGGATACGTTGTCGAATATGGCGGAATGCCTGGTGAAAGTCCGTTAGAAATTGCTGCAAGCACAAAAATCACCATTCCCGCAGTTACGCCGGGAGGCACCCCGGCGGCCGTTTGTGATTCGGGAAGTTTTACATTTAATGCCACAGCAAATATTGGAACTATCAATTGGTATGATGCTGCAACAGGAGGAAATTTACTCGCTACAGGAACGACTTACACTACACCAATAATTAATACAACTGCTGTTTATTATGTTGATGCAGGCTGTGAAATAAACCGTAAATCGGTGACTGCAACTGTAAACACAACTCCACCACCACCACTTGCCGAACAAAATGAGTATTCGAATTGCGGTGCGGGATCTGTAATTATAAAAGCCACCTCAAATATTGGAAGTATAAACTGGTATGCTTCATCAACGGGAGGCACTAGTTTATTTACCGGAACAAATTTTACAACACCCACAGTTTCGTCCAATACCACTTATTATGCCGAAGCTTCCAATAATGGTTGTATCAATCCTGACCGTACTCCGATAAATATAACCATTTATACTCCACCGGTTGTTACCAACGAAACCCTTACTATATGTCAGTCTGAAACTATAACTTTAGATGCCGGAATTCCCGGAATGAATTACCTGTGGTCAAATGGAGCGACTACTCATTCTATTGCAATTAATACCGGAGGCACATATACAGTTGACGTTACAAGCCCTTCGCCAGAGAACTGTACGAGTAGAAAAAGCATTTTGGTTGAAGAAAGAAAAATTCCACAAATTGATCGCGTTGATGTTGAAGGAACACGAGCAATTGTATATCCTGTCAAAACCGAAGATTACTTTGAATATTCTGTAGATGGCGTTAATTATCAGGACTCCAATATTTTCTTTGACGTTCCCGGCGGACTTCAGACAGCTTACATCAGAGAAAAAAGCGGATGTGGAAATGATGCTGTAAAACAATTTGTTGTACTGGTTTTTCCTCCTTTTTTTACTCCGAACAATGATACGTATAATGATGTCTGGGAAGTTACCGGAATGGAAAATTATCCTCAGGCTGTTATTACTATCTTTGACCGATATGGAAAATTAATTGCCCACCTAAGCAGATCCAAAATGAGCTGGGACGGCACTTTAAAACAAAGTCCGCTTCCCGCTTCTGATTACTGGTACGCTTTAAAAGTAGATGATTCGATGCCCATTTTAAGAGGCCATTTTACTTTGAAAAGATAATTTAATTAGAAAATTCGTTAATTTGATAATTAGATAATTTCTGCTGCGCGCTCCAAATTAATTAATTTTCTAATTGTCTCATCTCAAACTCAATTAGAAAATTCGTCAATTTGATAATTAGATAATTTATACTGCACACTTCAAATTAATTAATTTTCTAATTGTCTCATCTCAAACTCAACTAGAAAATTCGTCAATTTGATAATTAGATAATTTCTGCTGCGCGCTTCAAATTAATTAATTTTCTAATTGTCTCATCTCAAACTCAATTAGAAATTTTCTTCTGAATTTCTTCAAGAATATAACTATAATCTTCGTGTTTCTTTACAAAATCACGATCAGAAACGTCAATAATCAAAACATTCAAATCTGTTTGCGATTTGATATATTCTAAGTAACCGTTATTGATTTTTTCTAAATAATCAGCTTCGATATTTTGTTCGTAATTGCGTCCTCGTTTTTTAATATTTTGCAGCAGCCGTTCTGTATTCTGATACAAATAAATATAGAGATCGGGTTTTGGCATTTCTTTGTAAATGATATCAAAAAGATTTCTGTACAAACGATATTCATCTTCTGCAAGGGTTATTTTGGCAAATATCAGGGATTTAAAAATATGATAATCAGCTACAATGAAATCTTTAAATAAATCAAACTGAGCCAGATCATCTGATAATTGCTGATAACGATCGGCTAAAAAAGACATTTCTAAAGGAAAAGCATAGCGGTTTTGATCTTTATAGAACTTAGGCAAAAACGGATTATCTGCGAAGCGCTCTAAAACGGTTTTAGCATTAAAATCCTCGGCAATTTTTTTTGCCAATGTTGTTTTTCCCGCACCAATATTTCCTTCAAAAGCAATATAATTAAACTGATTGAGCCGAATTTCACTCAGCGGATTTTTCAAATCGCTTACCACGCTGCAGACACTTTCGTCCGGGCTCACTGCGATAAGTTCCGAAATTGTTTTCTGCAAAACAGGATGTTTCCAGTTTAGCTTTAAATCCTGCATCGGAAGAAGTACAAAATTTCTGTTTTGCATAAGCGGATGCGGAATCTGAAGTTTTTCAGAATCAATTATCTCATCATCAAAAGCAATCACATCCACATCAATAATCCTTGACTGATACCCTTCCTGATTCAAACGAATTCTTCCCAGTTCTTTTTCTACTTTTAAAACCTGACTAAGTATTTTATAAGCAGAACAATTGGTATGCAAAAGAAGAGCACAATTATAAAACGCATCGCTTTCAAAACCCCATGCCGGAGTCTCATAAAGTTTGGAAACCTGAATAACAGTCCCAACATTCTGATGTATTAAATCAATACAATTTTGAATGTTTTCCAGTCTGTTGCCCTGGTTGCTGCCTATCGATAAAACGACCTGATGCTGTAATTTCATAATTAATGCAAATTAACTAAAACTATTTTAGAATTAACCAATATATTTGTGAAACGACGTTGTAAAACTTAGCAATAATTTACATGTCTAATTTGTAACATTTTGCCCCTTTTCGCTACTTATTAAAAAAATATACTTATGAAGTTTTTAGGAAATGTACTTGCCACGGTAATTGGTATTTTTGTTTTTATGATGCTCTTTTTTTTCGGAGTAATCTTTCTTGGAGCCATTTTTGGCGGAGACGACGCCGTTTCTGTTAAATCTGACTCGGTTATCGAACTAAATTTAAAAGAAATTAATAATGACTACGCGGGGAAATATAAAGATCCGTGGGTTACTGTCTTTTCAGACAAAAAAGGCATTGGGTTAACCGATGTAATTAATGCCATTGAAGCCGCTAAAACCGATGATAATATCAAAGGAATTTCGATTCTAAACGATGAATCTTCTCTTGGTCTGGCACAATATAAAGATTTAAGAAATGCTCTTGAAAGTTTTAAAAAATCAGGAAAATTTGTCTGGGCTTATGCCAATACTTATTCCCAGAAAGAATATTATTTAAACTCTGTAGCCAATACCGTTTATATTAATCCGGCGGGAGATTTAGATTTTAAAGGACTTTCTTCTGAAATTATGTTTTTCAAAGATTTTCAGGATAAATCGGGAATTCACATGGAAGTTATCCGTCACGGAAAATACAAAAGTGCTGTTGAACCTTTCTTAGAAAATAAAATGAGCGACGCCAACAGAGAGCAGATTACGGCGCTTTTAAATTCGGTTTGGTCTACTATTTCTACAGATATTTCTAAAAGCAGAAATATTTCGCTTCCGAAACTAAATGAAATTGCAAACGGACTTTTAGCCCGAACTCCCGAAATGGCAAAACAGCAGCGTCTGGTAGATATTGTTGCTTATGAAGATGTTTATCATGATGCCATCAGAAAAGCGCTAAAAGTAGACAAAGAGGAAGATTACAATAAAATTTCCATCTTAGATTATACTCAAAATAACATTACAACAGCTTTAGCCAATACAGCTACTGATCAAATCGCTATTATTTACGCTCAGGGCGAAATTATGGGTGGCGAAGGCGATGTAAACACAATTGGGGAAGGTTCTATGCGTCGCTCCCTGCAGGAAGCGAGAAAAAACGATGATGTAAAAGCTATCGTTCTTAGAATTGACAGTCCCGGCGGAAGCGCCTTAACTTCAGATTTAATCTGGAGAGAGATTGAAATCACTAAAAAAGTAAAACCGGTAGTGGTTTCTATGGGAAATTATGCCGCATCGGGAGGATATTATATTGCCTGCAACGCTAATAAAATATTTGCCGAAAGCAACACTATTACGGGATCTATCGGAGTTTTTGGAATTTTACCCAATTTCAGTCCGCTTGCGAATAAATTAGGGATTAATTCTGAACAAGTTAAAACTCACGAAAACGCAGCCAATTACAGTCCGTTTCGTCCTGTTGATGAGAACTTTAAAGCTTTTACGTTAGAAGGAGTAGAAAAAATCTACAATACTTTTGTTACTCATGTTGCAGAAGGCCGTAAAATGACTTTCGAACAAGTTGATGCGATTGCACAAGGCAGAGTATGGTCTGGAAGTGAGGCTATTAAAATTGGCTTAGTAGATAAAATCGGCGGATTGAATGACGCTGTTGCGGAAGCAGCACGAATTGCTAAAATAAAAAAATACAGCACTCAGAATTATCCTGAATATGAAAAAACTCTAAATGACTTACTTTCTGGTCTTCCTTTTGCAAAATCAAAAGAAGCCTTTATTAAGGAAGAAATCGGAGAAGAAAATTATCTTCTGCTGGAGCAGGTAAAAAAATTACAAAAACAAAAAGGAGTGCAGGCGATATTGCCTTACGGAATCAATATTTATTAATTGAAAGATGAATAAAGTAATTCTTTTTTTAACAGTTTTATTTTGGAGTTTTATAAATGCACAAAATAAAAAAGAAATCACTTTTAAGGAAACTCCCGCAGTTCTTAAAATAAATAAAGATCAGATTTTTGGTACACTGACAACTCCGGATCTGACAAAAAAATATCCTGTTGCTTTAATTATTGCCGGATCCGGGCCAACGGACAGAGACGGAAATAATCCGATGATGAAGAACAACTCGTTAAAAATGCTGGCCGAAGCGCTAGCCAAAAACGGAATTGCTTCATTACGATTTGACAAGAGAGGAATTGCCGAAAGTAAAACCGCGGGAGGAGTTTCTGAAAGCCATTTGGTTTTTGAAAATTATGTAGAAGACGTTAAAAGCTGGATAAATTATCTAAAACAAGACAAACGCTTTTCTAAAATTATCGTAATTGGTCATAGTGAAGGTTCCTTAATAGGAATGTTGGGCGGCTTAAAAGCTGATAAATTTATTTCGATTGCAGGAGCCGGAGAATCTGCCGATCTGCTTTTAAAAAAGCAAATTGGTTCTAAGTCGGTCAAACAAATTGAAAATATGACTTTTCCCATTATCGACAGTTTAAAAAACGGTTTTACGGTAAAGAAAGTCGATCCAATGCTGAATTCTCTTTTCAGGCCAAGTGTTCAGCCCTATTTAATCTCGTGGTTCAAATACAATCCTCAGACAGAAATTAAAAAGCTGACCATACCGGTCTTAATTTTACAGGGAAACAATGACATACAGGTTTCGGTTAAGGATGCCGAAAATTTATCTCAGGCAAACAAAAACGCAGAACTTCTAGTTGTAGACAAAATGAATCACATCATGAAAATTGTTGAAGGTGACATTCAGGCTAATATGGCAAGCTATAGTAATGAAACACTTCCGGTCTCAGAAACCCTGATCGACAAAATAGTCTCATTTATACATAAATAAATAAAATAAAGACACTTAAAAATCCGTTTTGAATTATATCAAAGCGGATTTTTTTTTTAAAAAATTACATATTATTCTTACATTTTAAGAAAAATTTATCTTTGGGCTCTCCTAAAAAAAACTATTTTTGTGAAGTCAATTCTAAAACCCTCAAATCTATTAATATGCTAAAAAAAGTTTTAAAAATAAGTGCCATTGTTCTGGTGGTAATTATTGCGGCATTATTTGCCATACCGTATTTATTTAAAGATCAAATTAAAGCCAAAATTGTCGATGCCATTAACGAAAGTGTCGATGCTAAAGTAAGTTTTGCAGATGCCGATTTAAGCTTATTCAGGAACTTTCCCAATGCTACCGTGGGAATTGAAAAGCTTGTAATTATCAACAAAGCTCCTTTTGAAGGCGATACATTGGTTTCTCTAGGCGAATTGAATTTAAAAATGAGTATTAAAGAACTTTTCAAAGGAAAAGAAGAGCCTTTAAACATTGAAGGCGTTAGTTCTTCTAACGGATTAGTTAATATTATTTTTAATAAAGACGGTGTCGGAAACTTTGATATTGCTTTAAAGGATAAAAAGGACGATAAAAAAGAGGAAGCAGGAAAACCGCTTTCATTGAAAATTCAGAACTATAAAATCGAAAATTTCACTTTCAGATACATCGATCAGGGTTCTAAAATTAAAATGGTAATTGACAGTCTGAATCACGAAGGAACAGGAGACTTTACCAATTCCAAATTAGACCTGAACACCAAGACTACCGCTAAAGTGTCTCTGGATATGGATAAAATGAATTACATGAAAAATGTAAAGCTGACTCTGGATGCAGTTCTTGGGATTGATCTGGACAAAAGCAAATATACTTTTAAAGAAAATAAGGCTTTAATTAACCAATTGCCATTGGAGTTTGACGGATTTATTCAAATGGCTGAAAAAGCTCAGATCTACGACTTAAAATTTAAAACTCCTACCTCATCCTTTACCAACTTTTTAGGCTTAATTCCTTCAGCTTATTCTTCAGGGCTTGATGGCGTGAAAACGACGGGAGATTTTACAGTTAATGGTTTTGCAAAAGGAGAATTAACAGAAACGACAGTTCCTAAATTCAATATTGAGATTGCATCCAACAATGCTTCATTCCAATATCCAAATCTGCCAAAATCTGTTCAGAATATTGTAATTGACACGAAAATCATCAACGAAACCGGTATTTTGAATGATACCTATGTCAATTTAGATAAGCTGTCGTTCAGAATTGATCAGGATGTTTTTAGCGCTAAAGCGAATATTAAAAATATTACCGTAAATCCAATTGTCGATGCGGCTTTAAAAGGAACAATTAATTTGGCTAACCTTTCAAAAGCTTATCCAATTAAAATGGAAAAACCTTTAGCAGGTATTTTAAAAGCAGACGTGACTACCAATTTTGATATGGCCTCTGTAGAAAAAAGTCAATATCAAAACATCAAAAATGCAGGTACTATGAGTTTGTCAGGATTTAAATATACTGATGAAAACAACAAATCAATGAACATTAGTACAGCATTAGTGCAGTTTAATACAAGTACAATCAACCTGAAGCAATTTGAGGCAACAACCGGAAAAAGTGATTTGAGCATAAACGGAGTTTTGGAAAACTTCTACGGTTTTATGTTTAAAAAACAAGAACTGAAAGGTAACTTCAATATGAGTTCTAACCAGTTGGCTGTTGATGATTTTATGACATCGGGAGAACCGGCGAAAACAGAAAGCAAAACACCGGCGAAACCTGCTGAGGCAATGAAAATTCCGGCTTTTCTGAATTGTACCTTAAATGCAAAAGCTACAACTGTTTTATATGACAATCTAAAACTAAAAGATGTATCCGGAAAACTGATTATCAAAGATGAAAAAGCAATTTTAGAGAACTTTAAAACCTCAATTTTTGGCGGTTCGATTGGTTTGACCGGGACAGTTTCTACAAAAGAAAAAGTACCGACTTTTGATATGAACTTAGGCTTTAACCAAGTAGATATTGCGCAGACTTTTACGCAGTTGGACATGATGAAAAAAATCGCTCCTATTGCCGGAATTATCAATGGAAAATTAAATTCTACTATTAAGCTAAACGGAAATCTGGATGCAAAAGAACTGACTCCTGATTTAAAATCTCTATCGGGAGATTTATTAGGGCAATTACTTTCTACTACTGTAAATTCTAAAAATTCTACCCTTTTAAATTCGTTGAGTTCAAACGTTAAATTTCTGGACTTAAACAAATTAAACCTAAACGATTTAAAAATGGCTTTGACTTTTGATAACGGAAAGGTCAACGTAAAACCTTTCGATATTAAATATCAGGATATTAAAGCAACCATTGGAGGAACTCACGGTTTTGACCAAACCATGAATTACAATATCAAATTTGATGTACCGGCTAAATACTTAGGAACAGAAGCTAATAATCTGATTAATAAGCTCTCATCTGCAGATGCTGCAAAACTGGACAATATTCCGATTAATGCTGCTTTGACAGGAAACTTTTCCAATCCTAAAATTAGTACCGATATGAAAGCTGCTGTGAGCAACCTGACTACACAATTGGTAAATCAGCAGAAAGAGAAACTTACACAAAAAGGAACTTCGGCCTTAACAGATCTGATTAATAAAAACACTAAAGCAAAAGACACAACACAAGCTGCAAAGACAGAAAAAGAGCAAAAAACTCAGGAAGTGACTAAAAAAGCAAGTGATTTATTAAATGGTCTTTTTAAGAAAAAATAAAGACGTTACCAGATACTTAGTTAGTGAGGAACTAAGCTTTTATTATAAAAAGAAAATCCTGTTCAGATGAACAGGATTTTCTTTTTTACTTATTCAGAACTTTATCAATTGCTTTAATGAAATCGGGAATTCCTAAAACTTGTGTATCTAAGCCTCTGCTTCCATTTCCGTACGGTTCATATTTTTTCATGTTGGTACTTGAAAACAAACCTAAAGTTGGTGCTTTTGCAGCACTTGCCAAATGCATAATTCCACTGTCTGCTCCTACAAATACATCAACATTTGCGAGAACAGAACCAATTTCGCGAACATCCTTACTGTAAAAAGTTGGTGCTTCAAAATTGATTTGGGAAACATTTTCGACTGGGAGAACTTCTATAATATTACATGCGCTGTATTCTTTTTTTAGGGCTGTGTAAAATTCATTCCACCATTCTACGCTATAACATTTTTCTCCTGTTGCAAAGGTAAAAATGGCAATTGTCTTTTTAGCAGGATCAATAATCGCGTTCAGAATAGCTTTTCCGTTGGCAATTTCTTTTTCTGATAATTTTAAATCTAAAAGCGCAACAGGTTCATTTTTATTTTCAATTCCAACCTGATTTAAAAAATACCTGAAATTATATACAGGATATTTTGCAATATGATCGTAATCTTCATTGTCGAGAGTTACACCTTCAGGAAGATTTCCGAAAAATTTATATTTAGCGCTTGAAAATTTAACAGCTAATCTTCCGGAAGAAGAGTTCTGATCGACGTTTATAGCGATATCATAGTTTTGTTTTCGAATTAAGGTCCAGACTTTAAAATATTTTATTAATTCTTTAAAAGGCTTTTTAGGAAGGGGAATAATTTTATCTACGTTCTCGTATTCTTCAAAAACAATTGGCGCGACAAAACCCTTTACAAAAACATCAATTTTGCATCCGGGAAAAGTTTTAGATACTTCCTGTACCAACGGCGTAATTAAAAGCATATTACCTAATCGACCATTTGGTCTGGAGATTAAAACTTTTTTTATTTTACTCTTATCAATTGGTCCAACATTGCCACTGCCTGAATTACCAACATTCTTGGTTAAACTCTGCATTAGCGAACGTCTAAAAGCATTTACTTTATTTTTGTTACTCATGTGGTACTTGTTTTTGAAAGATTAAATTAGCTTCTTTACTTCAAAGCTATAATTATTCATCAAGTAATTAACACAAAAAGGCAAATAAAATTGCAAATTTTAAATTAAAATAACTTAAACCTAAAAAAGGGAAACAATTTAGTAATAAAATATTACACGTTAATTGTTACGACATAACCTTCTGAACCGCGAATATTAAAAACAGTTCCGTTTTCAAATAGTAAGTACTGTCCTTTAATTCCAGTTAATCTTCCGGTAAAAGAAGGCGTTTTGTCCAGATTTAGACTATTTACTTTTGCAGGGTAACTTAAAACGGGATATTGTAACTCGTACAAATCATCTTTTTGAGTATAAAAATATTCTCGCGCTTCTGCGGGAATTAAGTTTTCTAATTTTGCTTTCTCTGCTATTAAATCGAATGTTTCAACCGAATTTTGAAGCATTTTTCTCCAATTGGTTTTATCTGTATAATATTCTTTTAAAGCAACCTCTGTAATTCCCGCAAGGTATCGATTTGGAACCTCAATAACAGCTATAGCCTGAGAAGCGCCCTGATCGATCCAGCGGGTAGGAACCTGCGTTTTGCGTGTTACGCCAACTTTGATTTCGCATGCCGATGCCAGATACACAATATGAGGCTGTAACTGCACTTTTGTTTCGTAATCCAGATCGCGGTCGGCAATTCCTAGATGTGCCGTACTTAATTCGGGTCTCATAATCCAGTCTCCCACCGCAGGACTGGAATAAAAGCAGTCGTAACAAAAACCCTGTCTGTATATTTTTTTCTTTTTACTGCAATTTAAACATTGAAAACCAACAAAATTAATTTCAATTTCTTTGTCCAGCAATTGGTTAACATTCAGAAAACTATCTTCAAAAACCAGGTAATATTGAATTGGACTTCCAAGTTCTGTTTGCATTTTTGTCAGGACACCTTGATATTGCATTCGTATTTTATTTATGTTGCTGATTTATAATTATCAAAAGAATTAAAGATTTTAGTGTTAAAATTCGACTTAATGTATAGAATCTTTATCCGAAATCTCATGGTTTTTTACAAAAAAACATTATTTTTGATATGGTGACAAAGTTACTGTTTGTCTGGCTATATTCAAATTTTAAGTTTTTTGTTTTACACAATTGTAAGATTAAAAACAAAAGTAATCTAAAAAACAAATTCATGCCTTTATCTATAATTAATTCGTTTGCATCCTGGGTTCTGAAACAAAGAATTCATCAAATTGAACTATTCTTAAAATATCCAAATGAAGTTCAGGAAGAATTACTGCACAACTTATTAACGGCATCTGAAAATACGGTTATTGGCAAGCAATATGAATTTTCCAGTATTAAATCTTACCAGACATTTGCAGAAAGAGTACCAATTGCAACTTATGAAGAACTGCAGCCTTTGATTGAGCGCACTCGACTGGGAGAACAAAATGTTTTTTGGGAAACCCCAATTAAATGGTTTGCCAAATCAAGTGGAACTACTAACGCTAAAAGCAAATTTATTCCGGTAAGTAATGAAGCTTTGGAAGACTGTCATTATAAAGGCAGTAAAGATTTATTGTGCCTTTATCTGAATAACAATGAGGACTCAGAATTATTTTTAGGAAAAAGTCTCCGTCTGGGAGGAAGTTCTCAGATTTACGAAAATAACAATACTTATTTTGGAGATTTATCTGCAATTTTAATTGAAAATATGCCAATCTGGGCAGAATTCAGCAGTACGCCAAGCAGTAAAACTTCGCTGATGAGCGAATGGGAAACGAAAATTGAGGCAATAATCAACGAAACGAAAAATGAAAATGTGACCAGTTTTGCAGGTGTACCTTCGTGGATGCTGGTTTTGATGAATAAGGTTCTGGAAAATACCGGAAAGCAAAGCTTACTGGAACTTTGGCCAAATCTGGAAGTTTATTTTCACGGTGGCGTGAGCTTTTCTCCGTACAAAGAACAATATAAAAATATACTTCCAAGTAAAGATTTTAAATACTATGAAATCTATAATGCTTCTGAAGGCTTTTTTGCCATTCAGGATTTGAATAATTCCAGCGATTTACTGTTAATGCTTGATTACGGGATTTTTTATGAATTTATTCCAATGGAAACTTTTGGAACTCCGGAGCAAAAAGTAGTTCGTCTTGCCGAGGTAGAACTGAATAAAAACTATGCGATTGTAATTACGACAAATTCCGGTTTGTGGCGCTACTTAATAGGTGACACGGTTCGCTTTACTTCTTTAAATCCGTATCGAATCAGAGTTACCGGAAGAACCAAACATCATATTAATGTTTTTGGCGAAGAATTGATGGTAGAAAACACTGATCAGGCTATTGCTAAAGCCTGCGAGGTTACAAAAACAGAAGTAATCGATTATACTGTAGCTCCTATTTTTATGCAGGACAAGGAAAAAGGGGCACACGAATGGATGATTGAATTTAAAAAACATCCCGCCGATGTTGGCCTTTTTCAAAAAGTGCTGGATGAAACGCTGCAGACGTTAAATTCTGATTACGAAGCAAAACGTTACAACAATATGACATTAAATCCTTTGGTAGTAAATGTTGCCAGAGAAAACCTTTTTTATGACTGGCTAAAAGAAAGAGATAAATTGGGCGGTCAGCATAAAATTCCGAGACTTTCGAATCAGAGAGATTATTTGGAGCAGCTGAAGGAGATGTGTTAATTTTTTCGCCACGAATTCACGAATTAAAAATTGACAAACGCATTGATATTCTAAAACTATTTTATTTAATAACATGATGAAAAATACAAAATTCAGCGAAATGACCACAGAAGAACTGATTAAAAATCAGAAGACTTTGAAAACGGTCAATAGTATTTTTGCAGTTGTGTTGTTGATGTTATTTGCTCTTAACGTATATATCGTTTTGAGAAAAGGTTTTAGTGCTATGAATGTCGTTCCTGTTGCTTTGTTGCCAATTCTTTTTTTGAATATTAATAATTTGAAGGAGATTAAAAGGGAATTGGAATCGCGAGAATAAAAAGCTATTTTAACTTTCACTTCTAACTTTTTTGAATTGCCACTAGCTTTAGCTAGTGGTTTGTAAAAAAGTCTCATTAGGGGCTTTAGCCAAATTTAAACTATTTGGCTAAAGCCTTTTTTTTGTATTTTCCAAACCTCCAGCTAAAGCTGAAGGCAATTCATAGTTTTTTTTACTTTTAAAATTATATTTCAATGAAAAACCATAATTCCACTAAACCCGCATGAGGGATAGAAGTGGAAATCCTTTTTTGTCTCGTTTTTTAACGAGACAAAAAAGATTGGGAGCGGATATGGCGGGTCATGCCCAAATAAAAAACCTCAGATCTCTTACTAAGAACTGAGGTTTTGTTTTTTTATTTTGTTGTTGAGCTACTTGCGTTCCTTCTCCCGAAGCCTCGGGATCGATCAGGATGACAAAACTATCGTGACTATTTTATTAATAGATCTACATCATATCAATATACCTGTCATGATAACCTAAAAGATATAAAACTCCGTCAAGACCTAAACTGGAGATTGACGTTGAGGCACTTTCTTTTACTTTCGGTTTGGCATGGAAAGCAATTCCTAAACCTGCGAGATTAAGCATTGGTAAGTCGTTTGCTCCGTCACCTACTGCAATGGTTTGGTTAATGTGAATACCTTCTTTATCTGCTATTGCTTTTAAGTGTTCGGCTTTCTTCTGACCGTCGACAATATCGCCGATATATTTTCCGGTTAGTTTTCCGTCTTTAATTTCTAATTGATTGGCATGAACGTAATCTATTCCCAGTTCTTTTTGAAGGTATTCTCCAAAATAAGTAAATCCTCCGGAAAGAATGGCCGTTTTGTAGCCGTAATATTTTAAAGCTTTCATTAAACGATGCGCGCCTTGTGTGATAGGCAGATTGATGGCAACGTTTTGCAAAACTTCTTCGCTCAAACCTTCGAGCAATGCCATACGCTGTTTGAAACTTTCGTTGAAATCAATTTCTCCATTCATAGCCGATTCTGTAATGGCACGCACCTGCTCGCCTACTCCGTTTAGTTCGGCCAATTCATCTATTACTTCGGTCTGGATTAAAGTAGAATCCATATCGAAGCAAACCAAACGGCGGTTTCTTCTGTAAATATTATCTTCCTGAAATGAAATATCGACATTTAATGTTCTGGAAATTTCCATGAAACTTGCTGTCATGATAATCTTGTTGACAATTTCGCCCGTTACAGACAATTGAATGCAGGAACGCGGATATTGCTCCTTTTCGACAATCGATGTTCTTCCAGTTAATCTGATTATCGAATCGATATTCAGGTTCTGATCTGACATTATTTTGGTTACTGCTGCCAATTGGGAAGCGGCCAGTTTTTCTCCTAAAATATTAATTATGTAACGTTGTTTGGATTGCGATTTTACCCAGGTTTCGTAATCTTCGATGGAAATCGGAATAAATTTTACTTTTATTTCAAGTTCATAAGCTTTAAACAAAAGATCTTTTAAAACCGGTGCAGAAGAAGATCCCGCTTCGATTTCGAATAAAATACCTAAAGAAAGTGTGTCATGAATATCAGCCTGGCCGATGTCCAGAATATTAGCGTTATAGGCTGCCAATACAGCTGTTAAACCTGCCGTTACTCCAATTTTATCATGTCCTGAAACTTTTAATAAAATTATCTCTTTATCTTCTGCTGTCATTTTTTCCTGTGAATTTGAAGCGACAAAAATCGACAATCTCCCGTTGATAAAAAAGAATAATCTTTGTTTTTTTGAAAAGAAAAAGCACATTTTCATGTGCTTTTTCGAGTAATTTAACAATTATGTTCCGCTATTAAAATAACGTAACTTTTAAGTTATTTATTTGGAACATTCTTATCAAAATTAACCATCCAATTTATTCCGAACTTGTCTTTAAACATTCCAAAATAAGCTCCCCAGAAAGTATCATTTAGAGGCATTTCAACTTTTCCTCCGGCAGATAATCCGTTAAAAATTTTTTCTGTTTCTTCTCTGCTGTCGGGGTTTACTGTTACAGAGATATTATCTCCAAAAACAACATCTCCATATCGGGGATGACTGTCGCTTCCCATTAAGATGGTATTTCCAATTGAAAGGGAAATATGCATGATCTGATTTGAATCTGCTTCAGATAAAGGTGCTTCTCCATCTTGTAAAGGAGCATCTTTATACCTTCCAACATGTGGAAATTCACCGCCAAAAACGGATTTGTAAAATAGAAATGCTTCTTCGCATGTTCCGTTAAATAATAAATAAGGGTTTACTGTTGCCATTGTTTTTTGTTTTTTTTTAGTCCTTAGTTTTTTAGTCCTTAACCCATAGGGTCTGTTTTTTAGTATTTAGTTCCTAGTATTAATTAGTGTTCTAATCTAAAGACTAAAAAACTAAGGACCAGGGACTAAGTACAAGACTATTTTTCAGCCAGTTCTTTTATAACTTGTAAGCCTTTAGGAAAAGCTTCTTTAAAATAATCTATATGTTTTTCTATTACATCCACTTCAGACTGAAGATCGACCATATCTCCCTTTTGAGTGAGTCGGTAGGTTTCCATGGCACCAACCCACTTTTGGGTTTCTTCGTTTGGCGGCACTTCTTTAAAATCTTTAATTTCTCCCATATGCTTAAATGCCATGTATTCGTTCGGAATTTTAGTTTCTATAATACTATTCATTCCTTCTCCGGTAGGTCCTAAAAAATAAATTTTATCACCTTCGTTCCAGTTCGTTTCAACGTAACTTCCTTCACAGAACGCGCTTGTCCATTTTCTGTAAGTTTCGTCATCCCATAAAACTTTCCAGACTTTTTCTCTGGTAGACTTGATACTGATATTAAATACTAATTTTTCCATCTTAATTGGGTAATTTATTAAAGTCCATGAATAAAACATTCCAGCGATGACCATCCAAATCGGCAAATCCGAAGCCGTACATCCAACCCTGACTCTCGGCAGGAGGAGCAAAAACAGTTCCCCCGGCATCCTCTACTTTTCTTGCCAGTTCATCAACTTCTTCTTTACTTTCTGCATCAATAGAAATCAAGATTTCCGAACTTGTTTGGGTATCTGTCAGACTGTTTTGCGAAAAACTGGAGAAAAGCATTTCTTCAAAAAGCATTACCACAAAATGTCCTTCACCCACAACCATACAAGTAGAACTTGGTGTATCGTGCTGTTCATTAAACGAAAAACCAATTTTCCAGAAAAAATCTTTTGCTTTTGCTACATCCTTTACAGGAAGATTCAACCATATTTGTTTTGTCATTTTTTTTTATTTTTTGTGTTAGATATTTTGTAAGATATATACTTTTTGCAATTAATTTTATGCTTTAATCTCGGTTGCCCTATTGTGCACGTTGAATCTAATTTGACTCCACATAAGTTTTAAAATTATTTAAAATTGCCTGCCAGCCGCCTTTTTGCATCTCTTCTGAGTTTTCACTTTCGGGTTCAAAACGTTCCGTTATTACTACTCCGTCCGGAGTTTCGGCGAAGGTTATTTCTACTTTCCTGCCGTCGCCCATTGTATAATTTATGGCCTCGTTATCTCTGACCAAAGTATATTCTCCCCAAAAATCAAAACTCATGCTGCCGTCTTTGGCCGCCATAGTTGTTGAAAATTTACCACCTTCCCTCAAATCATTTTCAGCTTTTGGTGCGTGCCATTCCGGCGAAGCAAAAGCCCATTGCATTACATGTTCAGGCTGGTTCCAAAATTTCCAGACTTTTTCAGGCGATGCGTTTACGGTTGTTTGTATTGTTATCATTTTTAGTTTTTAAGAATTATATTACTATCTTTTAATGTAGTTCTGCATATTTTTTGAAATTGTCAATTACAGCCTGACACCATTCTTTCTGCATATTTTCCGAATCATGAATATTCGGCTCAAATATTTCAGAGATTGTGACAAGACCATTGTTCTCTTCAAAATGGATACTCCCCTTACGGTTATCAAAAAGTTGATATTCAATTAAGGAAAAATCTTTTAAATTGGTATATATTCCTTCAAAATCAAACCCTGTACTTTGGTCTTTAGCCTGCATGGTATATTTAAACTTACCATTGATACTTAGATCATTCTCTGCAAAAGTAGTATGCCATTCCTGCGAAGGATAATTCCACTTAATAATGTGCTGTGGCAAAGTCCATAATTCCCAGACTTTTTCAATCGATGCGTTTATAATGGTTTGTACCGAAATCATTATGAATTACTCGGAATGTTGTTTTCATCCATATAAAACACTTCCCAGTGATGTCCGTCTATATCAAGAAAAGTTTTTTGGTACATCCACCCATAATCATTTGCCTGATTATAATCGGTTCCACCGGCTTTTACCGCTTTTTGCATTATTTCATCTACTTGTTCCCGGGAATCTACAGAAATCGCAATAAGAACTTCGCTGGTAGTTTTGGTGTCACAAATTTGTTTTTTGGTAAACGTTTGATAAAACTCTTCCACCAAAAGCATTACGTTTATATTTTCTCCCACAATCATACAAGTTCCCTTGTCGTTAGTAAACTTTTCGTTAAACGAAAAACCCAGCTCAGTAAAGAAAGCTATGGAACGGTTTAAATCTTTTACGGCAATATTTAAGAAAATTTTTGTTTGCATCTTTATAAAATTACGAATTTATTAAAACAAATTTAAAATATTAAGATTAGTATAAAATGCCATTAAAAGTCATTTTTAGGGTCATTTAAGACAAATTGACTATTTTTGCATGGAAGCAGAATTTCAAAAATCACAAAATTATGAGTACGAAACTAGGTTTAATCATACCTCACGATTATAAATTACTAAGTATTGCTGCCATTTTAGAAGTATTTGAAACAGCAAATAAACTGACATCCGGAAAAGAAAAACCATTTGAAATTATAATTTTCCAGTCACAGGATCAAATCGATCACGGCAATTTATTTGGCTATAAAAGCAACGTAATTGAAACTTCGGATATTGTTCCGGATCTGATTTTGATTCCAGCCTTTACAACAGACAATATGGGTGAAATGATTAAGAAGAATAAAAATTTTATACCGTGGTTACAAAAACAACATCGCAGCGGCGCAGAGTTGGCCAGTTTTTGTACAGGTGCATTTTTATTTGCGGCGTCAGGTTTATTAAATGAAAAATTAGCTACTACTCATGTCGATGCCTGCAGTGCTTTTACAAAAGCATTTCCGATGGTTAAACTCAAAGCCGAAGAAACCCTGACCGCCGACGGAAGTCTATACACCAGCGGCGGATCTACTTCCACTTTTCATTTATTAATTCTTTTGGTTCAGAAATTCTGTGGAAACGAAATGGCTGTAAAAATCGCCAAAATATTTTCCATCGATTTAAATCGCTACAAACAAAGTTATTTCAGCACTTTCAGACCCAATCATTTACACAATGACGCCTTAGTCGCCCAATTGCAGCAAAAGATCGAAAGTCAATATCATTCTATCGAAAAACTCGAAGAAATCACAAAAGATATTCCGACCAGTGCCCGAAACATGACACGTCGTTTTAAACAGGTTACGGGAATTCCTCCAATTGAATATCTTCAAAATATCAGAGTAGAAAGTTCAAAAAAATATCTGGAACAGACACAACTTTCCATTTCTGAAATTATAGAAAAAACAGGTTATAATGACCCAAAGGCTTTCCGGAAAGTTTTTTACAAAATGGTTGGTATGAAACCTATTGAATACAGGGAGAAATTTAGGGTTCAATAATTTTTAGAAGCAGAAATTTAGTTTTCAAAAGACCACCATTCCTGCTCTACGCTATATCTTTTGCTCTCAACCCGAGAGCAAAAGGATGCCGCTTCGATCAGGGCTAAAGTAGAAGTTTTATTTTTCAAAAGAAACGATGATATGTATTCGTGCACATTAAACTCGCTTTTTGTCTTAGCTAAATTTCTTGTTTCTGAGGCTTTTCCTAAATAAAAACAAAATAGACAAAACAGAATTTATTGGGCTGAATGTTAGAGTTGGTCACCAAAAAACACTCACTTCAAAACGATAGATTAACTTATTCATAATTTCATTTTAGCAGTTAAAACACAGGAAATACTTTATGTTATGGATATAAAAAAACCTGCTCAAAACTGAACAGGTTTTTAAAAATATAATTTCAATATTTAAGAAGCAATTTCCATACGCTTCAATAAGTTTTTACTTAGTGTATGTTCTGCATATTCTCTGTCGATTGTCAAAGTGGTATCATTAGAAGTTGGCAATTCGTACATCGCATCTGTTAAGATTGCTTCACATAACGAACGTAATCCGCGAGCCCCTAATTTGTATTCTAACGCTTTGTCAACAATAAAATCTAATGCTTCGTCTGTAATGGTAAATTCTACTTCATCCATTAAAAACAATTTCTGATATTGTTTAATCAGTGCATTTTTAGGTTGTGTCAAAATTGCACGCAATGTTTCTTTATCTAAGGGATCCATGTGCGTAAGAACTGGCAGACGACCAATAATTTCAGGAATTAAACCAAAATCTTTAATATCTTTTGGAATAATATATTGCAGTAAATTGTCTTTATCAATATTATCTGCATTTTTTGAAGTAGAATATCCAACTGCCTGACGGTTTAAACGTTTAGAAATAATACGCTCTACACCATCAAAAGCTCCTCCTGCAATAAACAGGATATTTTGAGTATTTACCTCAACAAATTTCTGGTCCGGATGTTTACGTCCTCCCTTCGGCGGTACATTTACAACTGTTCCTTCCAATAATTTTAATAATGCCTGTTGTACACCTTCTCCGGAAACGTCACGGGTAATTGACGGGTTGTCGCTCTTACGGGCAATTTTATCAATTTCGTCAATAAATACAATTCCTCTTTCGGCTTTAGCCACATCATAATCGGCTGCCTGAAGCAAACGTGTCAAAATACTTTCTACGTCTTCTCCAACATAACCGGCTTCTGTTAATACAGTTGCATCAACAATTGCCAAAGGAACGTCTAACATTTTAGCAATTGTTTTTGCTACCAATGTTTTTCCTGTTCCGGTTTGACCAACCATAATAATGTTACTTTTTTCAATCTCTACTTCGTCATCTAATTGCTGTTGCATTAAACGTTTGTAGTGATTGTAAACCGCAACCGACATTACTTTTTTTGTCTGATCCTGACCAATAACATATTGATCTAAGAAAGCTCTGATTTCTTTTGGTTTCTTTAAAATTAAGTCGCCAACTAATTTTGCGCTTCCGCTAGATTTTAATTCTTCTAATACAATTCCATGTGCCTGCTCAATGCATTTATCACAGATGTGCGCATTGATTCCAGCTATTAATAAATTAGTTTCTGGCTTTTTTCTTCCACAAAACGAACATTCTAATACTACTTTTGCCATTCTTTATTTAAGTTATTAAGCTGCAAAGATACTAAGTTTCTGAGCTTTTATAGTTTTAAGCTTAAAAAGTTAGCAACCTATTAACTTTTTTATTTTTGTTTCAGGTTTAAATGTTTCAGGTTTCAGGTTAAAAGCAAACGCCTGAAAACCTGAAACCTGAGACTTGAAACTATTTTTATCCTCTCCTCAAAACTTCATCAATCATTCCGTATTCTTTTGCTTCGTCTGCTTTCATCCAGTAATCACGCTCACTGTCTTTGTGCACTTTATCAAAAGTTTGTCCTGTATGTTGTGAGATGATATGGTACAATTCATCTTTTAATTTCAACATTTCTCGTAAATTGATTTCCATATCTGTTGCAACACCTTGTGCTCCTCCCGATGGCTGGTGAATCATTACTCTTGAATGTGGCAATGCAGAACGTTTTCCTTCTGCTCCTGCACATAAAAGCACTGCTCCCATAGAAGCTGCCATTCCTGTACAAATTGTAGCCACATCTGGTTTGATGTACTGCATAGTGTCATAGATTCCTAAACCTGCATAAACGCTTCCTCCCGGAGAGTTTAAGTAAATCTGAATATCTTTTGAAGCATCAGCACTTTCTAAAAACAATAACTGTGCCTGAACAATATTAGCGATCTGATCATCTATACCTGTTCCTAAAAAGATAATTCTGTCCATCATTAATCTGGAAAAAACATCCAATTGAGAAACATTCAGCTGGCGCTCCTCTATAATATAAGGTGTCATGTTTGTCGGGTTCATAGCTGCAACGATTTTATCGTAATACATCGCATTTACTCCCTGGTGCTTTGTAGCAAATTTTTTAAATTCTTTACCGTAGTTCATATGTGTCTGTTCTAAGTTTATGTTTATAATGATATAATTCTCTTATCAAAGGTTGTACCTCTTTCTAAAGAATGTCAATTTGTCTTCTTTTTTTTAAAATTGTTTCAGGTTTAAAGTTTCAAGTTTATTGAAGTTCTAAAACCTGAAAACTAAAACGAAAAAAACTGAAATAAAAAAAAAACGTCGATAGAAATAACTTCCATCGACGCTAATATAATTATTTTTCAGAAATTATTCTCCGTAAGACGCAGCAATAAATTCTTCATAAGTAACTTCTTTTGTTGTTGGATTTGCTTTTTCTTTAAATAAATCTAACAATTTAGCGGCTACAACCTGCTCAGAAAGTCTTTTCACTTCTTCCTGGTTAGATAAAACTCTTGCCACAATTCCTTCTACTTCTTCGTCAGTTGGATTTGTTTGTCCAAACTGAGCCATTTGTTGTCTGATTGCTCCTGAAGTAAATGATTTTAAGTCTTCGAAAGTAATCTGAATATTACTTTGAGCCATTGCTTTTCCTTCAATTAGCTGGAAACGTAAACCTTTCTCAGATCTTGCGTATTCCACTTCTGCTTCTTCCGGAGTAAGTTGTTTTTCTCCAACAGTCTGCAACCATTTTTTAAGGAATTCTGCAGGTAAATCAAATTTTGTATTTTCGATAAGGAAATCCTGAACGTCTAACAATAATTTTTGGTCAGCCTGCTGTGCGAATTGTGCTTCAGCATCTTCTTTAATTTTTGCTTTTAAATCTTCTAAAGAAGCTACTTTTCCTTCTCCAAAAAGTTTATCAAACAATTCCTGGTTTAATTCTGCAGGCTCAGATCCGTTGATTGCGCTGATAGTAAAATCAACTTCAACATCTAAACCGTGAACACCTTCGTGGCTTACTTTTAGGTAATCCATTAATTGGTGATCATCATCAAATAATCCTTTAGTACTTACTTTAACAACATCTCCAACTTTTTTACCGATGAATTGCTCTGCAGCAGCTTTACTAAATGCACCAACAGCTATTGTAGTTGTGTTGTCGATTCCGTTTGCTTCGTTTGAGAAGGTTCCTGTCAAGTCAGAATCTGCATCAGATACTTCTTGTGGAATTGCTTTTCCGAATTGTTTTTGGATACGCGCTACTTGTCCGTCGATTAATTTATCGTCAGCAGTTACAATGTATTTTACGATATCATTTTTAGCTTCAAGATCAATTTCGAAGTTTGGTACTAAACCAATTTCATATTCAAAAGTTAACTCTTCTGCATCCCAATCAAAGTTTTCATTTTCTTTAGCAAGAGGAGTTCCTAAAAGATTTAATCTTTCAGACTGAATAAAACGCTCTAAAGCCAAATCAACTACTTTTTTAACTTCTTCCTGCTTAATCGCTTTTCCGTATTGTTTTTCAACAAGATCTTTAGGAACTTGTCCTTTTCTAAAACCTTTAACGGTTGCCAAAGGCATTTTTTCGTTAATTCTTTTTGCTACCTGGCCTTTATAATCCATGTGAACAACTGTCATTACGATAGTTTCATTCACAGCGTCTTTTGCTACTCTTTTAATATCCATCTTCTTCTTTAATTTACATAATAAAATTGGGTCGCAAAATTATGAAATTTTTGCAACCCAACCAAGTTTTTAATTTATTGTATTTGAAGCAGTTTTAATCTGCTTTGGAATTTAATTCATTTTATTTATCGTCTCCTAATATTTTATAGGTGATTGATTGTAAAACAGACAAAATAACACTAAAAATCAATGCTGTCCAGAACGAATCTATTGCAAAGCCGCCCACAATATTTGTGCACAGCAATATTATGATGGCATTTATCACCAATAAAAATAATCCCAGCGTTACAACGGTAACAGGCAAGGTTAAAACAACTAAGATTGGTTTTATAAAGAGATTGAGCAATCCTAAAACTACTGCAACAATTACTGCCGTACCAAAACTGGCAACGTGCACTCCGGTTAAGAGATTGGACAATAATAAAACCAGGGCAGCGGTTACAAGGAGTCTAAGTAAAATTTTCATAGTTCTTGGGTTTAAATTTTATTTAAAAGTAATAAAATTTCATCAAAATAATTATTATTTTAAAAACGCCGTTGTCAATTCGAAAAACATTTTTGGGTTTTCAGCATGCAGCCAATGTCCGGCATTTGGAATGGTTTCTACTTTTAAATCCGGAAAGTGCTTACGAATTTCATCAATATCTGCATCCGGAACGTAACCCGAATTTCCACCCCGAATAAACAAAGTTGGTTTATCAAAAGTTAGTCCGTCTGCCAAAGGCTTTCCTATGGCGTCCAGATTATTATTAAAAACTTCAAGATTGAATCTGAATGCCAATTGTCCCGGTTCTTTCCAATATAAATTTTTCAGCAAAAACTGACGCGTTCCAAAATCTGAAACATATTGGGATACAATTTCTTCTACATCATTTCTACTCGGTTTAACCGAAAAGTCAACTGCATTTAATCCTGCCAAAATATCCTGATGATGTTGTTTGTACATTTTAGGACCAATATCTGCCACGATTAATTTGTCTACCATTTCCGGATGTGTTGTCGCAAAAAGCATCGCCACTTTTCCTCCCATCGAATGTCCGAGCATGTCAATTTGCGTTAAATTATTACCCTGACAATATTCAAAAACATCCTGAACCATTGCTTCATAACTCCATTCGTCTGAATGAAAACTGCGGCCGTGATTTCTTAAATCCAAAATATGAACCTGAAATCCGGCTTCTACATATTGTCCTGCAAGTGTTTTCCAGTTATCAGACATCCCCAGAAAACCGTGCATGATGATAAATGGTTTTCCTTCGCCTTCTATTTTTGAGTAAAGCATTTATGTTGAATTTAAATAAAACTCAAAGATAAAAAAAAAAGACCTAATAGATAGGTCCTGACTTTTAATCATTTACATTTTAATGTGATTTATAATCAACTATTTTATCTACAAATACGGGAAACCGTAAACAATTTTAAATATTAAATTATAAATTCGCATCATAAATAAATAATTATATTCTTACAAAAATTAGTTAACAAATTAAAAAATTACACATGATCAAAAAAGTTATTTTAATGTCATTAGTTCTTTCTCAATTGGCAATTTCGTGCTCCAGTGATGAGAATAACGACGAAACAAAACCAGAAACAGAATTAACCATGGAAGAGCAAATTGCTGAACTGGTAAAAAAATCATATTCTGAACTAACTCCGGAGCAACAAAAAGTAAAATTAGAAGCCGAAGCAAATGAAATGCTTAAGCAACTTGATAAAACAAAAAATTCGGGAGCAATCGAAGCTTTAGAAAACCTGAGTCGTTTATTAGATCAAAATCATATTGAGATCTTTGATGGAAAAACCAGAAATGGTGTAGAAGAAATACTTAGTATCTCTGGAGTTTACGGAGTCTACACATGGGATAATGCTAAAAAAATCTGGGTTAAAACAGCTTCTACTACTGAATTAAAATTTGTTTTCCCGGCTAAAAGAAGCCAAACTACAAATAACGCTTCGGTATCATCTAAAAGTACTTCATCGGATGTAAAGTTCAAAAATATTGATACATACGGAACTTGGACTTATAATCAGGAAACAGGATATACACAAAGCACTCCCGATGTTTTCGATTGGCTTTACCTTCCAACATCTGTAGATGCAATTTTAACAATTGATAATGCTCAGGCAGCAACGTTGAATCAAACTGCAAAATACTCTAATGGAAAGCAAACTCCTGATGATTTTACATACAAAGTAACATTAAATGACGGTTACACCTGGGAAATGAGTTCTAAAAAAGGAACGCAGAACACTGCAAAAGCATCTCTTGTTTATAACACTAAAACGTTGATTGACTTTAATGCCGGAAGTACTGCAAGTATTGATGCTTTAATTGACAATGATGAACTAGTTCAATACAGAGGAAAAGCAAATGGTTTGTTTAAATTAATGGATAACTTCGTAATTGTTGCTGAAATGGATTTAGCTACAGAAGCAGCTGATAAAATTTCATTGGAAAAAAGCCTGGTTTATCCGGAATCGTTAGATTACAAAAATCCTGCTAATAATTACAAAGCATACTATACTGCTCTTAATGCTTACGAATTAAAAAAATCACAAGGAGAAGCTGCGAATTTCAACAAAAACATAAAGTTAATTTTAGTGTCTAAAAAAGACGGAACTAAAATAGCCGAAATTATCAAACATTCTGAAAAAGTTGGAAGTGATTTTACTTTCAATTTGCCAATTTGGAATGCTGAATATGAGTACTGGAATAACTGGAATCAAACTGGTGAGGTATTTGCAAGACCATATCTTGACGAGGTTTTATATTTAAAATTTAATGATAAAACTGAAGTTTCTATGGAAACTTATTTCTCAGCTGGATTCAGCACTTTTGAATCTAAGTTTGAAGATTTCATCAAAGCTTTCGAAAAAGAATAGTTTTAAAAAAGCAGCCTTAAAGCCGATTTGAAGATTTCAAATCGGCTTTATTTTTTTGGAGGTGTCTTAATTATAATAGTGCTTTGCCCATATCCCGACCAGATTCCTATTCCTCCTTTTATATTTGATTTCAAACTTGCATTTGACGGATAAATTGGATTTTTAGCATTTACAATTTCGTTTTGCCAGCTGTTCCAAAAATCTAAAGATTCTTTAGTCTGAGTTCTCAATTTAACATGAATTAAGTCTCCATCAGCAAAATATGGTGTAAATTTTGTTTTGGGAAACAATATAACTCCCCTGTTTATCTGTACAGAAACAGAAGAATTTTCGAAATTTTTATCGTCCAGATTGCCATAAAAAGACGGTACAAAAATGGGTTCTTCACCATCAATTTTTGTAGCTATTTGATAATAGTTTTTTTCTGAAACGGGATCATCAAATTGCACAAAAATATATCCTGTTGTATCTGCCGGACTTTTCTTTACGTACTCTGCACTATTTAACTGTACCGATTTCGGAATGGTGGTTTTCGCTTCTACAACACGGTCTAAATATTCAATTTTAATCGAATATTCCTTTCCTGATTCACCTTTTAATACCGAACCAAAATATACGAAAGGAGGAATACGGTTTTTATCATTTTTGACTCTTAAGATTTCTGAACGCTCTCCGTCGGAAACTGTAATTTTTGCAGATCTGATCACATGGTTTAATACATTTGTGGAATCAACAACATCTGATACAGGAATGCTGCTTGAGAGCAGAACATTTGCATAATCACCATCTTCAATCCAGCCTTCCACAACTATTTTTGATTCTGCGCTTTTTTGTCCACTAAAATTATCATTGGAACAACCCATAATCAATAAGCTAAAAAGAAACAATAAATACTTTTTCATATTCTTAAAATTTAAATCTCCAGCTAACCGAAGGAAGAATTCTGTACAATACTTTCTTTTCCTGTTTTACCACCACTTTATCCTTACTTTCGTTTACTTCTACGTCCAAGACTACATAGATTGGGTTGGAAATATTAAACGTGTTGTAAATAGAAAAATTTAAAGCGCTCTCTTTCTTAGCGGTTTTTATAAAATAATAATTGACAGATAGATCGGTTCTTATATAATTGGGCATCTGAGCATTATTATATTCTGAATACTCCTTAACGGGATTATTATTAATGAAATACCAGGATGTTGGCATTGTAAATCGGTTTCCCGAGCTAAATATTTGTGTTAGTCCAAAGTTCCATTTTGCATTCAAATCATACATTCCCACCACAGAAAGATTATGACGTCTGTCGTATTTGGCAAAGTAAGTATTTCCGTTATTTAATTGATCAAAATTACGGTCAGACCAGCTTAAAGTGTAACTCAGCCAGCCAGTAAATTTCCCATTGCTTTTTTTGAGCATCATTTCAAATCCGTACGCCTTTCCTTCACCCACATACAAATCATTTTTCAACGTTGTAATTTCATTAAACTGAGTAATTCCGTATGGATATTCCAGCAGATTTTTCATCGAACGATAAAAACCTCCAAAAGAAGAAGAAAAATTACGGGTAATATTTTGATTAGAACCAAAAGCAAATTCATTAGACGACTGTGGCTTTATTCCGTCTGAACTTGCAATCCAAAAATCCGTAGGAATACCGACACTTGATGTAGTGATCAAACTTAAATACTGATATTGTCTGTTGTAAGAAGCATAGAAAGAATAATTTTCATTCGCAAAATAATTCAGCACCGCCCGAGGCTGAAAGTGCAAATAGGAATCTTTTCCAGATGAGTAATGATTAATTCTAAGTCCTAAATCTGCGGTTACATTTGTAAATAATTTAGGATTGGCGCTCAAAAAGACTGCTGCTTCTTTTGCTTTGATTGTTCTTTGCGAATAATTATCGACTGTTGTCAGGTTTTCTACATTTACTTTTTGAGGCTGCAGATCATGATATACATATTGCAAACCTGATTCAAAAGGAACAGATCCAATTGAAAATTTTACAGCATTTGTAAAACCAAAATCTTTTACATACGAAGAAACACCAAACTGAATTGTCGCTTGCTCCATATTCAACTCATTAGAGTATTGACTAAAATAAACAGCATTAAACATACTGACTTTATCAGAGAATATCGTATTTACAGAGGGCGAAACCGTAAAATTGCTCCACTCCAAATTGGTTTTCAACGCTAAATTTCCATCTTTTACTTTAAGCTCATCTCCGCTTACAAACGCATTTAACGAGAGTAAATTATTTTTAGAAATTTGAGATAAAAAAGTTAGATTGGCATCAGAGAATCCATATTTCATATTCTGAACATCATTATTAGAGCCTGATTTCAATAAAGGACCCACGACTTCATCAATATAAGTTTTTCTTCCGGAGATATAGAATCCGGTTTTGCTTGTTAAAGGCACTCCGAGTGTTAACTGTGAAGCTAAAATCCCAGCATTTCCCTGCATTGAAAACTTGGAAGGTATTTTCTTATTACTATTTAAAAGTGTTGTAGAACTTAAACGTCCTCCGTATTTAGGATTGGAACTTGATTTATCAAATTCTACATCCTTAATATGATCTGTGTTATAAAAAGGAAAGATTCCCAGTAAATGAGACATTCCATATATAGGTGTTTCATTATACAAAATAGCATTATGTCCAGGATCACCACCCCGAACATATAGGTATCCATTTGCATCTCCTGAGTTCTGTACTCCCGGGGTTAACTGCAAAAGCTTAATAATATCCGTCGTTCCTAAAAGTGTCGGGACGTTATTTAACTCTTTTAAATTGAAAGTCAATTTCCCGGCAGGTAATGTTTTTATACCGCTTTTCTTATCATTAGCGATAACGACTTCTTTTAATTCTGAAATATCTTTTTCTAAAACAATTGAAATTGCAGTATCTTTTATAATATCAAAAGTTATTGTTTGGGGTGCAAAATTGAGATGATTAATTTTGATTGTCAAATTTCCCGAAGGAATATTTTTCGAAAAATCTCCTGAAGAATTGGTTACGGCACGAAATTGTTTGTGATTTATTTCCAGGGAAACAACTACATCAGCAATATTGTAGTTTTCAGAAGATTTTATGTTCCCTGTTATTCTCACATTGGTCTGCCCAAAAATGTTAGAAAAACAGAATAAAAAAATAATAATTAAAGATTTTGACACTGAATTTTAATAAGAAAAGTGCGAAAGTAAACAATTATAACCCAATTACATCAGGTTATAATTGTTAATTTTAATCTTATTTCAATTTATTCAAATACATATTCACAACATTATCCAAACCAAGATAAAGTGCTTCTGCAATTAGCGCATGTCCGATAGAAACTTCTAACAATCCCGGAATATTTTGTTTGAAAAACTGAATATTATCCAGACTCAAATCATGGCCGGCATTAATTCCTAAATCTAATTCGTTTGCCAGAATTGCCGCTTTCGTATAAGGTTCAATTCCTTTTTCGTTTCCTAAACTATACTGATGTGCAAAAGCTTCTGTGTATAATTCAATTCGGTCTGTTCCTGTTTTTTTTGCTCCTTCAATCATTTCAGAAATCGGATCCACAAAAATCGAAGTTCTGATTCCGTTTCTTTGAAATTCCTGAATAACTTCAGACAAGTATTCCTGATTTTTAATCGTATCCCAACCTGCAGAAGATGTAATGGCACCAATTGCATCGGGAACCAAAGTAACCTGATCTGGTTTGCATTCCAAAACTAAATCAATAAAATTATGCTGCGGATTTCCTTCAATATTAAATTCTGTGGTAACAATTGTTTTTAAATCGCGTGCATCCTGATAACGGATATGACGCTCGTCCGGACGTGGGTGAATAGTGATTCCCTGCCCTCCAAAACGTTCGATATCTGCCGCTACTTTTAATAAATCCGGAACATTTCCGCCTCTCGCATTTCGAAGCGTTGCAATTTTATTGATATTTACACTTAACTTTGTCATATAAATAGATAATTAATTCTAGTAAGACTATATTTGTTACGACAAAAATACAAAGTAAAACAGAGCGGTTTTCGGTATTTTTTGATTATTTTGCATCAAATATCTTCAATTGATTTATGACAGAAATTACAAACTATATCACCAACGATTTCAGAGCGATTGATAGTCAGGAAACGATAGCTTCGATCCAGGACTTTTTTATCGATGTCAATTTTTCTCATTTCCCGATTTTAGAAGATGGTATTTTTATAGGAAGTATCTCTTCTGATGATGTTGAAACATTTGACACAGACAAAAAAGCAATCGATTATAAATATACTTTAGAACGTTTTTTTGCCAGAAACTCTATGATCTGGCTTGATGTTCTTGAAGTCTTCGCTAAAAATCACACCAACATTCTTCCGATTCTTGATGAAAACAATAACTATTTAGGTTATTATGAAATGCAGGATATTATGAAGTTCTTTCAGGAAACTCCGTTTTTAAAAGAGCCGGGAGCCATTATTATTGTTCAAAAAGGACTCTTAGATTATTCTATGAGCGAAGTTACACAGATTGTAGAGAGCAATAACGGTAAAGTGTTAGGGTGTTTTATGTCTGAAGCCGATTCAGAAAATGTTCAGATTACAGTAAAAATAGGTTTGGGTGCCGTAAATGAAATTATTCAGACCTACAGAAGATATGGATATGAAATTATTTCAGAGCATCAGGAAGACAATTATATCAACAGCCTTAAAGAGCGATCAGATTATTTAGACAAATACCTTAACATATAAAATTGAGATAATTAAGTAATGGGTCAATTAGATAATTTTCGCATTTTTTAATTTTCCAATTGAGACATTATCAAATTTTCTAATTATCTAATTAAAAAGATGAAAATAGCCATTTACGGACAATATTATCAGAACAGCACAGAACCTATTATAAAAGACATATTTTCATTTTTCAATTCGAATAATGTCGAAATGGTAATTGAAGATAATTTCCTTAATATGCTTTACGAAAAGCAATTGATTAAAAAGGAATACAAAACATTTTCTTCAAACAGTGCTCTGGATAATAGTTTCGAAATGCTTATAAGTATTGGTGGTGACGGAACCATTTTAAGGGCAGCCGCATTCGTTCGAAATTCCGGTGTTCCGTTATTAGGAATTAACGCAGGAAGATTAGGTTTTCTTGCTAAAGTTCAAAAAGAGAACATTGACATTCTATTGCAATATGTTATCGATCAAAACTATACTACTTCTGAAAGAACATTACTAGGCTTAACATCCGAACCTAAAAATGAAGCTTTTGAAGAGCTTAATTTTGCCATGAATGAAGTTACGGTAAGCAGAAAGGACACAACTTCTATGATTACTGTAGAAACCTATCTCAACAATGAATATTTAAATTCTTATTGGGCAGACGGTTTAATCATCTCGACGCCAACCGGTTCTACGGGATATTCCCTTAGCTGCGGAGGTCCGATTTTAACGCCAGACGTCAAAAGTTTAGTAATAACACCTATTGCGCCACATAATTTAACCGCCAGACCGCTTGTTATTCCAGATGATACAGAAATTACTTTGCGCGTAACAGGCAGAGAAGACCAGTATCTGGTTTCGTTAGATTCCAGGATTTCGTCGGTAAAAAATGAATCTGTTTTAAAAATTAAAAAAACAGATTATAAAATAAAAATGGTAGAAATACCTGGAGAGACTTTCCTAAAAACCCTAAGAAATAAATTGCTCTGGGGAGAAGATAAAAGAAATTAAACTCTTTTCTGATTCCCAACTATACGATAATACCACATTTTCTCGTTCTGCATGTAGTGAATCATCATTAAATGGCTCAAAATCATATTGTAAATTGAAAAAAAAGCACATTTAACCACAGGAACTTTGATTCGTATTGATAATTATTATATTTGCACGCAATTTTTAATTAAATGAAGAAAATTTTTAATTTATTGTTATGTTTTTTCCCCTTTATTACACTTCATGCTCAAATCAATGAGATTGGTGTTTTTCTTGGCGGAAGCAACTTTGTAGGCGACGTGGGGAAAACAACTTACATCGCCCCTGAAAAACTAGCTTTTGGCGTTCTTTACAAATGGAACAGAAGTCCAAGACATTCATGGAGATTTTCTTATACACAATCAGAAGTTACTGGAAATGATTTTAAATCAAATGAAACAGGACGAAATCAAAGAGGTTACCGTTTCGACAATACTGTAAAAGAACTTTCTGCAGGATTAGAATTTAATTTTTTTGATTTTAATCTGCATGATTACCATCAAAAAATAACTCCATACGTTTATTCCGGATTAAGTTTTTTTATCTACGATAATCTGTACCGATATACTACAAGTCCGAATGTGATTTATTCGCAAAATTCTAACTCTCTTTCTATACCTATTATATTAGGTATAAAATCGAACATAACTCCACGCTTAGTTTTAGGACTTGAAGCTGGTGTTCGTTATAGTTTTACGGACAACATTGATGGAAGCAATCCTGATACAAGTAGTACAAATATTTTAAAATTTGGAAATTTAAATAATAATGACTGGTATGTTTTTTCAGGTGCTACTCTAACGTACACCTTTGGAAAAAAACCTTGCTATTGCGCAGAATAAAAAAAATGAATTTACTAGAATCAATAGATCACACGAATTTACCTAAACACCTGGCCATTATTATGGACGGAAACGGGCGTTGGGCAAAACAACAGGGCTTTTTACGTGCTTTTGGTCACGAAAATGGAACAAAATCGGTAAAAGAAATAATCAAAACCTCTGCAAAACTGGGTATTGAATATTTAACCCTTTATGCTTTTTCGACAGAAAACTGGAATCGTCCAAAAATTGAAGTTCAGGCATTGATGAAGATATTGATTAATTCCCTGAAAAAAGAACTTACCACTTTGCAGGAAAACAATATTCGCTTAAATGCTATTGGAAATCTTGACAAATTGCCCAAAACGGCTCAGAAAGAACTGTTGGATGTTATAGAAAAAACCAAAAACAATACCAGACTGACTCTAACTCTTGCGTTAAGCTACGGATCCAGAGAAGAATTAGTAAATGCCGTAAAGTCAATTAGTGATAAAGTTAAAAATAATATAATTTCAATAGACACTATTGACGATTCAATTATAAATGAGCATCTTTACACGCAAAATTTACCAGACGTAGATTTATTAATACGAACCAGTGGAGAACATAGAATAAGTAATTTTTTGCTATGGCAGATCGCTTACGCAGAATTGTATTTTACTAATGTCTTGTGGCCAGACTTTAAAGACCAAGATTTATATGAGGCTATTATTAGTTATCAAAAAAGAGAACGCAGATTTGGAAAAACCAGTGAACAAATTAAATAATTTTTTAGTGTTGCAAAAAAAAATACAAATAGTCTTTACCCTAATACTTTTGGGTAGTTTTTCACAAATTAAAGCACAAGAAAGAGTTCCTTTTGATCAAGGGAAAAAATACATTCTGGCCAAAGTTTCTGTTGTTGGTAAAATAAGCTTCAATGAGCAAACTGTGGTGACTTTTTCCGGTCTTCAAAAAGGTCAGGAAATCACCGTTCCCGGAGAAGAAATAAGCAGCGCAATCAAAAAATTAGGTAAACTGGGACTTTTTGATGAAATCGCTTTCTACGTAAATAAAGTAGAAAATGACAGTATCTATTTAGATTTAGATATTGTTGAGCTTCCTAAATTAAACGAAGTTAAAATCGTCGGCGTTAAGAAAAGTAAAGTAGAAGCTTTAATTAAGGACAACAATCTGACCAAAAACAAGATTGTCAACGAAAACTTAATTACCACCACAAAAAATTATATAGAAAACAAATACAAAAAAGAGGGTTTTTATAACACTAAAGTTACTATAACAAATACTCCCGACACTATCAACGGCCATCAGGTTAACATGCTTGTCAGGATAGATAAAGGTGATAAGGTAAAAATAAGCAGTATTGATTTTACCGGCAACAAGCAACTTACAGACACACAGTTACGTGCTGCCATGAAAGACACGAAACAGAAAAACTTCATTCGTGTATTTAAAGCTTCTAAATTTATACCGGAAAAATACAAAACTGATTTAGAAAAAGTAATTGCTACTTACAAAGAAAAAGGGTACCGTGATGCACGTATCATCTACGATTCCGTTCAATACAACAAACAAAAAAACACGTTAGCAATTAAGATTAATGTTGAAGAAGGAAACAAATACTACTTTGGAAACATTAAATTCTTAGGTAACACCGTTTACTCTGATCAGCTTTTAAACCGTTATTTAGGAATCAAAAAAGGAGAAACTTATAACGGAGTTTTATTGGAAAAAAGAATTGCAGATAAAACAAAACCTGATGCAGAAGATATTACGAATTTATACCAGAACAATGGTTATTTATTCTCAAATATTAATGCTGTAGAGGTAAAAACGGTAAATGATACAATCGATTTTGAAATCAGAGTTACAGAAGGCCCTATCGCCTACTTCAACAAAATTACAGTTGTTGGAAACGACAAAACAAATGATCATGTTATTTATCGTGAATTAAGAACTAAACCTGGAGAGAAATATAGTAAAGAACAATTAGTCAGAACTATTCGTGAAATCGGTCAATTGGGTTTCTTTGATCCGGAAGCAATTGATCCTAAATTTAAAAATGTAGATGCCGGAGCAGGAACTGTTGACATCGAATACAATGTTGTAGAAAAAGGATCCAGTCAGGTCGAGCTTCAGGGAGGTTATGGCGGTGGAGGTTTCATCGGAACATTAGGACTTTCTTTTAACAACTTCTCTGCACGAAAACTATTTGATAAGGAAGCGTACAAACCTTTACCGATGGGTGACGGACAAAAAGTTGCGCTTCGATTACAAGGAAGTACATATTTCCAAACTTATAGTTTATCCTTCTCAGAACCTTGGTTTGGAGGAAAGAAACCAGTACAATTTAGTTCATCTATTTCATATAGTAAGCAATTTCTTAACAATTATATCACCAGAACTGTTGATAGAAACAAAAGTTTTAATATTTTTACAGTGCAGGTTGGTTTAGCAAAAAGACTTACTGTGCCAGATGATTACTTTGTACTATCACAATCTGTAAGTTATCAGCATTATGATTTGAATAATTATAATACAGGTTTGTTTACATTTGGTAATGGAGCATCAAGAAACTTAGCATATACTATTGGACTTTCAAGAAGCAATAAAGGGGTGAATCCGATATTCCCAACTTATGGTTCTGAATTTAGTATCTCTGCTAAAGTTACCCCACCTTATTCATTATTGAATGGAATTGATTATGGGGATTTACAAAATCAGAAAGAATACAAAACACAGTATACAGGAACATCAGGAAGTGGTGTAGACGGAAAACCTCTTAATACAGGAGATTACGTAAAAACAGAAACAGTTAACGGAACATCTGGTTATGTAAGTGTAGGTTCAGATTATTCAAGTGCAGATACAGATATTGCGAAAGTCGATCAGAAGAAATACAATTGGTTAGAGTACTATAAAGTTAAATTTAAAGGAGACTGGTATACTAAAGTTTATGGAAAACTAGTATTAAGAACCCTAACAGAATTTGGTTTCTTAGGAGCGTATAATCAGGAACGAGGTGTAATTCCGTTTGAGCGTTTTTATTTAGGTGGAGATGGTATGGCAAATTACTCTATGGATGGTAGAGAGACGATACAGTTAAGAGGTTATCCAAACAACTCTTTAACGCCGGTTAATACGGCAGGAGATCCAATTGGAGCCACTATCTATAACAAATTCTCTATGGAATTGCGTTATCCTATTACATTGAAAGCATCGGCTTCTATTTATGCATTGACATTCCTTGAAGCAGGTTCTTCTTATCCAACATTTAAAGATTACAACCCGTTTGATTTAAATCGTTCTGCCGGTGCCGGTTTACGTGTATTCATGCCTGCATTTGGATTATTAGGTATTGACTTTGGTTATGGATTTGACGCTCTTCCCGGACAGACAAAAGCGAATGGATGGGAAACTCACTTTATCATTGGACAACAATTTTAAAGAAATAACGTTAGGTTAAAAATCATCAAATAAAGTTATGTTATGAGAAAACAATATTTATTTATATTTTTAGCCTTGATTGTAGCAATTACAAGTCAGGCACAAGGTAAAACGACTAGAATTGGCTACATCGACATGGAATATATCCTTGAAAATGTTTCTGATTATAAAGAAGCTACATCACAGTTGGAGTTAAAAGCTCAAAAGTGGAAGCAGGAAGTTGAGTCTAAAAAAATAAATATTAATACCCTGAAAGAAAGTTTAAAGACTGAAAAGGCTTTACTAACCAAGGAATTAATTGAAGAGAGAGAAACTGAAATAAAGTTTCAGGAGCAGGAAATGATGGATTATCAACAGAAACAATTTGGATCTGACGGTAATTTGATGCGACAGAAAGCAGCTTTAGCAAAGCCAATTCAGGATCAGGTTTTTACAGCTGTTCAGGATATTGCAGAAGCAAAAAATTATGATTTTATTTTTGATAAATCATCTGATCTTACAATGCTTTTCAGCAATAAAAGATTTGATATAAGCGATCAGGTTTTAAGAGTTCTAAATCGTTCAGAAAAACGCGAACAATTAACGAAGAAACAATTAAAAGATCAGGAAGTAAAAGAAAATCTTGAAAACGCAATTGATGAAAATCCAGCTATGCAAGATCGTCAAAAAGCACTTGACGAGAAAAAAGCAGCAAGGGAAAAACTGATTCAGGACAGAAAATTAGAGCAGGACGCCAAGAGAAAGGAATACGAAGACAGAAGAAATGCCATAGCTGCTGAGAGAGAAGCTAAAAAAAATGGCACGGTTTCTGGAACAGCTAAAACAACAGAAAATCCGGCTGCAGCAAATCCGGCAAATGTGAATTCTAGTGCTAAACCGGCCACAACAGGTACAGAAACACCTACTGCTGAGCCAACAATGACAAAAGCTGAAGAAAGACAACTATTGTATGAGCAGCGCAAAAAAGAATTAGAAGAAAAGAGAAAGAAAATTTTAGAAGAACGAGAAGCGGCTAAAAAAGCAAAAGAAGCCGAAACACAAAAAACAAATACGACCAATAATTAATTAATATTTTTAAAAATGATGAAACAAATCAAAACTTTACTAATTGCTGCGATTTTAATTTTAGGAGCAAGTAACACAATGAATGCGCAAGCGAAGGTAGCCCATGTTGATGTAAGCGAGATCATGTCGAAAATGCCAGCTATGTTAGATGCTCAAAATCAACTGCAAAAATTAAGTGGGACATACGATGCTGAATACAAAAAAATGGTTGAAGAATATCAAACTAAAATGAAAAAGTACGAAGCGGAAGTTGCAACTGTAACAGAAGCGGTGAATAATGACCGTTCAAAAGAAGCTCAGGATATGCAAAAAAGAATTGTTGATTACAGAGACAATGCACAAAAAGAACTTCAACAAAAAGAAACTGATATCGTAAAACCTTTAATGGAAAAAGTTAGAGCTTCTATCCAAAAAGTTGGTAAAGCTAAAGGTTTCCAATACGTTTTAGACGGTTCTACTTTATTATTAGCTGATGGTCCAAACATTACTGCTGATGTTAAAAAAGATTTAGGTTTCTAAGAAATTTAATCGTTATAATTAAACTGCTCAATTTGTATAATTTGAGCAGTTTTTTTTTACAAAAAATTAAAACTAATCTGTACAATTATTGCCGGATTTGAATTAATTTTGAGCACCGAATTTATTCAAAAAATACTAAATTTGCTTTATGATAAACAACAATCCTATAGGCGTTTTTGATTCTGGTATCGGCGGAACTTCCATCTGGAGTGCCATTCATGACCTTCTTCCCAATGAAAAAACCATTTATCTGGCTGACAGCAAAAATGCACCTTATGGTCAAAAAAGCAAAGATGAGATTGTTGCTCTGAGTAAAAAAAATGTAGAATTTTTACTTGAAAATAATTGCAAAATAATTGTTGTCGCCTGCAACACGGCAACCACAAATGCTATCGTAGAACTTCGTGCAGATTATGATATTCCTTTTGTCGGAATTGAACCTGCAATTAAACCTGCTGCAAATAATTCCCAAACTCAGGTAATTGGAATTTTGGCAACCAAGGGCACTTTGAACAGTGAGTTATTTAATAAAACCGCTGAGATGTTTCAGAACACCACCATAATTGAGCAAGTTGGCTACGGACTGGTACAGCTAATTGAAGACGGAAACCTGTATTCTCCTGAAATGACACAATTGTTAGAGTCTTATCTTCAACCAATGATTGATGCCAATATTGATTATCTGGTTTTAGGCTGCAGCCACTACCCTTACCTGATTCCTCAGATACAAAAAATTCTCCCAGACCATATTAAAATAATAGATTCAGGAGAAGCTGTTGCCCGTCAGACTAAAAATCTGCTTCGCGATAAGGTTGGTTTCTCAGAAAGTACAGATAATAATCCGTTGTTTTATGTTAATTCTAATCCTGCTGTTTTAGAATCAATTTTAGAATATAAATATCCGGTAATCCAAAAAGACTTTTAGAGATTATTCAAATTTTCGCTTGACGAACCAAATTCCGTCCAGTGATAAACTGAGTGATATTTTATGATAATTTTCTTTGATCAGATCGTTTGCGATTCTTGCTTTCTGTCCATAAGAATAAGATACATTTAGCGATGAAAATGTATTTTCAATTGGAAGAGTTAGTCCAATAGAAATCGATGCATTATTCACGCGATGCCCATCAACTTCAAGATATCCCGTGTCATAGTTTGCTCCCACCGCATACCCGACTCTATCCCAATATTTTCGGACGTTTTTTTTGGCACTATACGTAAATCCAAGTGCAAAACGATCCTGATTTACAAAGGCTCCGTAAAGTTCAGATTGTTTAGTATTTTCCCAAAAACTTTTTTCATAATCTGCAGTCAGATTCAAATTGTTTTTGAATCTTTTACTGACTCCAAAACCAATTTCCACAGGCATAAAATAATCATCGGTATCAGATGCCACATTTGTTTCGATAGCAGATTCTACTTCATCTGCAATAGTGGTAACAGACTGAACTTTTGAAGCTTTAATCCTGGTCGGAGCTTTAAATGTTGTCCCGATCGTAAATGTAGAATCTATTTTAACCTGTGCTCCCAACGTTGCGCGAATACCGCTATAATCTGTTTGTTTGTGTATTGTCGTGATTGTGTTCGAAATCAGAAAAGCCCGATCATCAATTGTATTTCCAAACAAAGTAGTGGCTGTTAAACCGAGACTTAATTTTTTGCCAAAGTTATATCCATAAGAGAAATCTAAATTATTTAAACCTCCCGATCCTTCTGCAGAAACATAATAAAATTCCTGACTGTCAGCAATTGGCAGTTTTAAATTTGCAATTTTAAATACTGAACTCGAATAGGGCCGCAGTGACAAACTAAATCCGGATTTTTTTGTGACAGGAAAAGCAAAAGCCAAATGAGAAAACTGAAAATTATTTCTCTTTTCTGTACGGCTACTACTCTGATACGTTGTCGCAATCGCTTTTCCTCCTATATCAAAAAGAAAATGGTTTTGATACATAAATCCCAGCGATGCCGGATTTAAATTATTAATAAAAGTGTCTGAAGGCAAAGCAATTCCCGATGAACCGATGGAAGGCAGATAGCCAAAATCTGAATCATATAGACTTCCAACACCATACAGTGAATATGGTGAACTTGAAATACTCTGCGAAAACGAAGTCAGCGACACTAAAAGGAAGCAGCTCCATAAAACAATTTTACTTTTCATTTAATAAGAGATGTAATAAATTTTCAGCTGAATTTTATTATTCAAATGCTTTTGATTGCCCAAAACTATTCGGTTTACGGACTGGGCAATTCCCGGCAAGGTTAGAATAAGAGATGACCTGGAATCGGATTGTTTGAGCATTTCCTTTTGAAGGAATGCACCGATTGAAATAGAATAACCCACATTTTCATTGAATTCGTCGGTTTTTTTATTTAGTTTTCCATAAACTGTAGTGCCTGCAGAATTGACCAGCGTCGTGCTAATTCTGTTTAAATTATCTCCAACATACACCGTCAGGGAATCTGCCAAAGGATATTTTTCGGAATAGGAATTATTAACCGGTTTCAAAATTAATTCTGCATCGACAATTGCACCGTTGGCCGCAATATTCTTAAACTGCTTTATATTGGGAAAATCGACCCGACAGGCAACGCCCGTTCCCGATTGTATAAATCCCTGATTATTGGTGAGTGCACTCGATAATTTGCCCGTAGAATTGGGGAGACTTTGAAGGATAGTCCCTGTTTTATCTGAAGATATTGAATTAAACTGTTTAGTTGCATCCAAAATCTGAAAATCAATTATATAGGAATTCTCATCTGTATCTGCCTGGTACTTTGAATAATACATTCGCAATTTACTCGCTGTAACACTAAATCCTATTGCACTGGAAGAATTAGAAGTTTCCGGCACTAAAACCAATCCTTTTAAATATTCTGTAAAACTGTCAAAATCTGTAATTTCTCTTTTTTTGATTTTTTGAAAAAGAGCATCTCCAAATTCACTGCTCATTTTGACATTAACAGAATCTTTCTGAACTGGTCCTGGCGTATAGGAAATTGTTCCAAGACTTTCAGAATCATAACTTAAAGTAGAGTTATTGTAAAAATTAGAATCTTCTGTATTAGGCTTGACCTTCTGAGTTAAGCGATGAATATTAAATGTCTGCACTTTTGTGGTATCTCCGTAAAAATAGCGGTCATATTTAAGAATCATAGAAATTGAATCGAAAACATAATTGACAGATTCCGTATCTGAACCAACACTCGACAAAGCGTATGTACTGGCTGAAAGCTGAAAATAGCTGTTTGATTTTACCTTCCCAAAAATCGGATCATCATAATTCCCTACCAGAATCCGACTACGGTTTGACGTAGCGAGGGAGTCGAAATTTATAGTTGACATATCTACCGTTAAAGTATCTATCAAGATTACTTTATTACTTAAAGCCAAATAATCTGACCCAACCGTAAACTCACCCGTATCTGTATCTGTACCGCATGAAAATATGGTTAATACAAAAAACAGAATCCATATGTACTTGTGCATAATTTAATTTTTGGACAAATATAAATGGCACTCTCTGGCAGCACACTATAACATATACTATCCAGCTGTTTTACGCTACAAAATGTCCAAAATGATCTACAATGGCATTTTTATATTGCAAACTCAATTCGACATTAAAAATGACGATTTTGTCTATTAAAACACGTCATACATATATCTTCTTTTTTTTAAGGAGGCCATACGACTAATTTTGGATCAATAAATTATATATGAAAATAAGATTTTTGATTTGTTCTCTTTTTATCATTTCAGTTTGTGAAGTAAAAGCACAGGAAAATTTTAGCATAAGTGCGGATTTGAAAACGGAGTCAACCAATAATACAGATTTCAATGCAACTAATATTGCTGTCTTTTATCAAAAAAAAATTGGCGGCAAAAGTAAAATAGCTAATACTTTGGAATACTCCGGTTTAAAAGTGAATTATGAAACCTTACCGTATAATTTTCACACTAAACCCGATCAATTCAACCAGATGCAGAACAATTTTGAATATTTATGTGAGATATCAGAAAAAACAAAATTTAAGGTTTCGATTATTCCAACAGCAAATTTTCAAAACCAATTGGATTTTTCGGATATCACTGTTATGGGAAATTTATCAATTAGTCAAAAGCTAAATTCAAAAACAAACCTAACCATTGGGGCTGGTCGTACAACCATTTTTGGAACACCCAAAATTACCCCGATTGTTGCTGTTGATTATAAAATGAATGAAAAAATCAATTTTAAAATTGGTTTCCCGGATTCGAAAATTTCTTATTCTAACAATGAACGAAATCAATTTAGTCTGACAAATATTTTTAACGGAAATTTTTATCATTTAGACCGTAACATAAATATGGATTACAACGCTGAAAAAGCGGTTTTATCCCAAATGACATCGGCTTTGGAATATGAACGAAATGTAGAAGGAAGTTGGTTTCTAAATTTTAAGGCAGGTTACAATTTTAATAAAAAGTACAATTTATCAGATAGCAGTAACCATATAGTATACGATTATAATACGGGCAATGGTTACGTTTTGGGAATAGGGATCAAATACAAACATTAATATTAAAACACACTATGATTAATCTAAAAAAAGGAATTTTATTTACCGCGCTTTTTTCGAGCCTCTTTTTTATAAGTTGCAGCAATGACGATGACGATGATGATTTAATGGGAAACTGGATCAAAAAATCAGCTTTTGATGGTCCTGCAAGGTCTAGTGCCACAAGTTTTGTTATTGGAGATTTTGCTTACGTGGTTGGAGGTTATACCGGCGATGTCTATCTAAAAGATTTATGGGCTTACAACTCAACAGGTGATTACTGGGAACAAAAAGCTGATTTTGGCGGTGTAGGAAGAAGTGCTGCTTCTGCTTTTGCATTAAACGAAAAAGGGTATGTTGGCCTTGGTTACGACGGAACAAATAAACTAAAAGACTTCTACCAATACGATCCTTCTGCAAACATCTGGACGCAAAAAACTGATTTTGCAGGCACGGCACGTTATTCTGCCGTAGGCTTTCAGGCTGGTGGAAAAGCGTATTTTGGAACTGGTTATGATGGAAATTACCTGAAAGATTTCTATCAATATGATGACCAAGCAAACACCTGGACTCTTGTAAACGGCTTTAGCGGAAACAAGAGACGTAATGCAACTGTTTTTGTAATTTCAGATAAGGCTTATTTAGCAACTGGTGTCAACAATGGTGTTTATCAGGAAGATTTCTGGGAATTTGATCCATCGACTGATGTCTGGACCAGAAAAAGAGATATTGACAAAGATACTGATGACGATTATAGCTATAATGACGACTACGCAATCATACGTTCGAATGCTTCAGGTTTCTCTATGAACGGATTGGGATATGTTGTTGGTGGTGAAAACGTAAAAACAATCTGGGAATACAATCCCTCTACAGATTTATGGACAGAAAGAACACCAATGGAAGGCGCTACAAGAACTGATGCTGTTGGTTTTGCCATCAATAACCGTGGATTTTACATGTTGGGCAGAATTGGTTCTACTTACTTTGATGATGCCTGGGAATTTAGACCTTTAGAAGAACAAAATGACGACGATAATTAATACCAAACAACTTTTGCGGATCACAATCCGTAAGAATGTACTATTTGTGCTTCTTATATTTTGTACCGCTTGTACCAAAAAAGAAGCTTTAACATCTGCTGCTTTTAAAACCAATTCAGGATGGGGATACACCATTTCTTATAAGAAAAAAATTGTAATAAAACAGTCGATTATCCCGGTGATAAGTGCTTTTAAAAGTTTTGAGACAGAAACCGAAGCTCTTCAGGTTGCAAATCTTGTAAAACAGAAACTCGAAAACAACTTATCGCCAACGGTAACCAAAAATGAATTAATTTTATTAAAAATAAAATTGTAAATGCAGATCGATACCATTAAAAATACAGGCTACAACAAAATTTTATTCCATTGTGCGATATGGGTTTTCTTTATTCTGACATCTTTAATTCAGTTTTACGAAAGTCCGTTTAAAATGAATAATGACTTCTACGTGCAATGGTTTACCGGAATTGTATTGTTTTATCTGAATTATTTTTATTTGGTCCCTTATTATTTACTGCAAAAAAAATACTGGCTTTATTTTACCTTTGTTTTTGTTCTGATTGCCATTTTTATGGTTATCCGGATTAATTATTTTATTCCTGAATTTAGACATCTCAGACCCGAAAATGTGGTACCAGCCAATATGCTGCCTACTAGTCCCAACGTTCCTTATGATCAGCACTTTTTTCCCGGAAGAAAATTTTCTGAACGAATTGAAATGAGACAGCCGATTTTCTTCAAAATTGGACCGTCGTTTTTCTATATTCTGATTATTACAATCTCTGCAATTATCAGAACACTGACTGAATTTTATAATAATCAGCAAAATAAACTGATTGCCGAAACACACCGGACCAATACGGAATTAATCTATTTGCGAAAGCAAACCAACCCGCATTTTCTGTTTAATTCACTAAACAGTATTTATTCTCTGGCACATAAAAAATCTGATTTGGTCCCTGATGCCATCGTGACATTGTCTGAACTTATGCGATATATGTTGTATGAAACAGATAATAAAACGGTGGCTTTAGAAAAAGAAGTAAACTACATTCAAAATTATATTGAGTTACAAAAACTGCGATTAAACAATATAGAAGACATTGTAATTAATGTACATGGCGATACTAAAAACAAATTTATTGAGCCTTTACTATTAATATCCTTTGTCGAAAATGCCTTCAAGTATGGAACTGACTACAAAGGAGCTGCTCACGTAAAAATTAAAATTCTGATTACCCAAAATAATCTTGACTTCTGGATTGAAAATACAATTGAAAATTATGTAAAGGATCCTGAGAACTCGGGAATCGGATTGATCAATATCCAAAACCGTCTGGATTTACTTTATCCTAACGCTCACGAATTAAGCATTTCTCAGGATAATAGTTACTACCGGGTTCATTTGAAATTAAAACTAGATGAGATAAAAACTGCAGTAAATTAAACAGATATAACGAACTACATAACGACAAAAACGTTCAGCATCTAATTTATTTGACAACTGCAATTTATGATAATTTTAAACTTAATATATGGGTTTAAAATTACTTTTGAATGCCAAAACAAATTGTACTAACTTAATCCTGAAAAAATGAAATGTGTAATTATTGACGACGAGCCTTTAGCAGTAGAATTATTGCAGGATTTTGTCCAGAAAGTAGAGTCATTAGAATTGATTAATTCTTTTAACAATGCCATTGATGCCGTTTCATTCATCAATCAGAATAATGTTGATTTGGTTTTTCTGGATATCCAGATGCCTCATTTTTCAGGAATTGATTTTTTAAATACGATTGAAAAAAAACCTTTAGTAATTTTTACCACCGCTTATTCAGATTATGCGGTAGAAGGATTTAATCTCGGCGCAGTTGATTATTTGGTTAAACCGATTCCTTTTCACCGATTTCTAAAAGCAGTTGTAAGAGCTCAACAGGTTTTGCAGCCAACAGCTTCAAATGCGTTAATTCCTGAAAATAGTAATACGCCTGAAGTCGATCAGGATTTTATGTTTGTACGGGCCGAATATGAAAATGTAAAATTAAATTTTGCCGATATTCTTTTTATAGAAGGACTTAAAGATTATGTCAAAATCTACACCACGGACCATAAATATACATTGACATTAATTAGTTTGATTAAATTGGAAAATTTGCTTTCCAGTAAAGGTTTTTCTAGGATTCACAGGTCTTATATTATCAACATCAAACATGTAAAATCGATTCAGAAAAATAAAGTTCTGATCAGTGACAAAAGAATCCCTATCAGCGAAAGCTATAAAAACACTTTTTTCGAAAAGATTAATCTCTAATTATTCAAAAGCTATTCCTCGTTTTTAAACCAGCCAGAATACATTACGTAATTATTAGAAATACGTTCGATTTCACCTGCAAAATCTGACTGATCAATGTCTTTTACTTTTTTCGCCGGAACCCCTGCATAAATACTTCCCGAAGTTACCACTGTATTTTGTGTTAGTACCGCTCCGGCGGCCACAATAGAATTACTTTCGATAACACAGTTATCCATTACTATAGCTCCCATTCCGATTAAAACATTGTCATGAATGGTACAGCCATGCACAATCGCATTGTGTCCTATTGAAACATTATTACCAATAATAGTTGGATGTTTCTGGTAGGTGCAGTGAATAATTGCGCCGTCCTGTATGTTTACTTTATTTCCAATTTTTATAAAATGAACATCTCCTCTAACAACAGCATTAAACCAAACGCTGCAGGATGCACCAAAAGAAACATCTCCTACAATAGTGGCATTTTCGGCTACATAGCAATCCTCTGGAATAAGAGGTGATTTTCCGTTTACAGATTTAATCAGCATAAAAATAAAGTTTAGTTAATTGCCGGACATTTACAATCGTAACGTTCCTTTTTACAGAATAAATTAATTCCCAAAGTAATCTGATGGTAACCGCCTGTATCAAACTTCACATCTCCCATGACATGAGAATAGGTATAAGCAAACATGAAATTATTAAAATTAACTCCGATAATCGGCGTAAAGAATTCTAATTTTTGAGAAGCTATTCCACTTCCTGAAAGATATTGAGCACCATCAAAACCTCTTCTGTAAGATAAAGCAGCCCAAAGACTTCCAAAATCCATGCTTTTATAGGTTTTTATATTTACATCAAGTGTTTTTTCTTTGGTCTGATCAAAAAACTGAAAAAGAATAGAAGGTTCCCAGGTCCAGTTTTCGTTTTTTCCAAAGACATAACCGGCACTTAATAAAAATTTTCTAAGATTATCACTTTCATAATCAGTGTACAATTCTCTTCTTGTTTCTAATAGCCCCTGAACGGTAGCGTGTGCATAAAAATCCAGAAAATTATACGAAGCTCCAACATCTATATTAAAATAAGAATCTTTCTGAATAGAGCCGAAAACGATTGGATCAAAAGTACCTCCAAATTTCGTTTCATCCAATTGATTCTGTATTAAACCCCCACTAATACCAAAGGACAACTGATTCAAATCCAGTTCATCTCTTGAAAACATGATATGATGGGCGTAGGTAAGTTTCACACCTTTTTGAGAATGATATCCATTTTTATCATTAAAAATAATAATCCCCGCTCCCGAACGTTCCCCTACTCTGCCGTTAAAACTTAGAGTCTGTAAAGAAGGAGCATCATCTTGTCCAAACCATTGTTTTCTCGCCGTTAATCTAACTTTAGCACAGTTCGCAGCACCCGCCATCGAAGGATGAATTAGATAGTAATTATCGGACAAGTAATCTGAATATACCGGTATTCCTTCCTGAGAATAAGTATAAGCAGAGACAATGAGAAAAATTAATAAAACCCTGATTTTAAATTTCATAAAGGTAATTTTGTGTACATATAATTTTTACTCCTGCAATTTAACACGATTTCTTTGAGAAGAGTCTTAATTATTTCATTAAAAAATCAAATATAGGTATTAGTAGAAAATAACTTTATTAAATTTGCAAAAAATATACTACCATGACAAAAATCACTATAAAAGAGACTCAAAATCCAACTATTTTAAAGTTCGAATTTGAAGACTTCATCACTCAGAACCAAAATTTTGAATTTAAAAACATTGATGAAGCTCAGGATTCTCCTTTAGCACAACAATTATTTTATTTACCATTTGTTAAAACTGTTTATATCTCAGGGAATTTTATCGCTATCGAAAGATACAGTATTGTGGACTGGGACGATGTAAAAGATGCTGTAGCAGAACAAATTAGCGCTTTTATTGAAAAAGGCGGCGTGATTATTAAAGTTGATGAAACAAAAGCAAAAAAACAACCTATTACAGTTTACGGCGAAACAACTCCAAATCCTTCTGCATTGAAATTTGTGGTTAGCAGAATGTTGACGCGCACTGCAGTAGAGTACAAAAATATTGACCAGACTGCTTCTTCTCCACTAGCTCAGGAATTGTTTAAATTTCCTTACGTGAAAGAAGTTTTTATTGACGAAAATTACATTTCGGTAACCAAATATGAAATTAACGACTGGTCTGAAATTACGCTGGAATTAAGAACTTTCATTAAACAATTTATTGAAAACGGAGGAACTGTTTTAGACGAAAATCTGATTCAGGTTACAACAAAAAATGACGTTACAAAAGATGAAGCTTTTGACAAACTGGATGTTACTTCACAACAAATTATTAATATTTTAGAAGAATATGTAAAACCCGCTGTAGCTGCTGATGGAGGAAACATTGCTTTTGAATCTTTCAATGAAGAAAGTAAAACTGTAAAAGTACTTTTACAAGGTGCCTGCAGCGGATGTCCTTCCTCTACTTTTACTTTAAAAAGCGGTATCGAAAATATGCTGAAAAGTATGTTGAATGATGAAGCTATTAATGTAGAAGCGGTGAATGCTTAAAAAGAAAAATGCCTTTTCAATGGCTTTTGTGATTAAATAATATATCTATATTTGCATCATTAATATACACCTTCTCTTTATGAGAAGGTTTTTTTTATTCAAATAAATATGAATCTCGATCCCAATCAGCTTGGCAATTACGCCACCCGATTTTTAAACGTCTTACTGGATTATTCCCCAAAACTAATTTCTGCTTTTTTAATTCTTTTTGTTGGTTTGTATGCCATCAGGCTTATTAACAGAATCATTAGAAAGGTAATGGTAAAGAGAAATCTTGATCCGACTCTGACTAAATTTTTGGCAGATATTTTATTGTGGGCTTTACGAATCCTGCTTTTTGTTACTTTTATTTCGAAGTTAGGAATTGAAACGTCTTCTTTTGTAGCTATTTTAGGTGCAATGGGACTTGCAGTTGGATTATCACTTCAGGGTTCACTATCTAATTTTGCCGGCGGAATGCTGATTATTGTTTTCAAGCCTTTTAAAGTAGGAGACACAATTGAAGCTCAGGGAATAATTGCAACTGTCGAAGAAATTCAGATTTTTGTGACTAAAATGGTTACCGGAAACAATCAGATTGTTTTTGTACCGAATGGCGCTTTATCTAACGGAACCATAATTAACTACTCAATGCAGCCTGAGAGAAAAGCAGACTTGACTTTTTCTGTTTCTTACGATTCTGATATTAAAAAAGCAAAAGATCTTCTTTTGAATGTTTTATTGCAGAACCCAAAAGTTCTTGACCATCCCGCACCAGAAGTATTTGTAAAAAATTTATCTGCCAGTTCTGTTGATTTTGCTGTTCGTCCCTGGGCAAAAAAAGAAAATTTCGGATCTGTAGTTGCCGATACTTTAGAGAATTGTAAAATTGCTCTGGATGAAGCCGGAATTTCCGTACAGCCTTTTACAGTTCAGAAATAAAAAAGATTACTCTTTTTTTGAAGGAGCAGTAATCATAAAATCTTTTAAATAATAAGGTTCAAAATAAGCGACATCAACAGTGTCGCTTTTTTGGTACTTCTCAAAACTGATTTTACTCATTGCCTTTGCCGAAGGATATTTTACCTGTTCTAAAAATACAAAATTTTCTGCTGTTAAAACAGGTTTGCATTTATCGGCACAATCGCCAACAAAGTAAATCTTCTCTTTATATTCCTGGAATGAATTTTCGTCAATAACTTCGGCTTTAATCGATCTTTCTATAGATAAATCTGAATTAAAAACAGCGCTGTAAACCTCCATACGACGGGCGTCTAACATAGGAACTATTCTGCCATCTGAAACTTCTGCCTGAGAGGCCAGCGTTTGAAGTGTGTCAACAGCAATTAAGGGAATATTTAAAGCGTAGCACAGTCCTTTTGCTGCAGAAACTCCAATTCTCAAACCTGTATAAGATCCAGGTCCCTGACTTACTGCAATTGCGTTAATATCCTGAACTGAAATTCCCGCTTTTGCAATTACTTCTTCTATAAAAACATGAAGCTTTTCTGCATGAGAATAACCTTCATCGGCAAGTTCATTACAAGCAATGGTCCGGCCATCTTTTGCAACAGATACAGAACAATTTTTTGTAGCAGTTTCGATGTTTAGGATAAAAGACAAGGTATTATTATTTTAAATTATTGTATTATTTCTTTGGAGCTTCAGCTTTCTTCAGCTTTACTTTATCACCAGAATTAAGATCTTTTGAAACCGTAGTATAAGGACCTGTAATGACAACATCACCCGGTTTTAATCCCGACATAACTTCGATATTGGTGTCGTCCTGAATTCCGGTTTTAATTACTCTGATTTTGGCTTTGTCACCGACTTTTACAAAAACACATTCGAATTTTTTATCATTTTTCGGAGCTGCTTTTTTATCTTCATTCGGATCTTCAACCTTAAAATCTTTCACAGCAGTAGTATCCGACTTTACAACGACAGAACTAATAGGCACTGCCAGAACATTTGTTTTCGTAGTGGTAATAATGTCAACCGTAGCAGTCATCCCAGGTCGGAAAGGCGAATACGTGCTTGGTTTTCCTTCTAACAAATCCTGATATGATTCTTTAAGAATACGAACTTTAACTTTAAAATTGGTAACCTGATCTGAAGTTAAGGTTGTGCTGGCTGAATTTGAAATACTGGTAACGATTCCTTTAAATTTCTTTTTAAGATAAGCATCAACTTCAACATTTGCTTCGTCACCAATTTTGATTTTAACGATATCATTTTCATTGACATCAACTTCAACCTCCATATTATTAAGGTTAGCAACACGTAAAAGTTCTGTTCCGGCCATTTGCTGCGTTCCTAAAACTCTTTCTCCTAACTCGACATTCAAAACAGAAATGGTTCCGTCTGCCGGCGAATAGATAGTGGTGCGGCCTAAATTGTCGCGCGCTTCACTCACTGATGCAGATGCACTTTGTACACTGTAATACGAATTTTGTTTGGTTGCTTTTGCTACTTCAAAAGAGGCAATTGCCTTATCCCAGTCAGATCTTGAAATTACACCTTTATCGTACAATGTTTTATTACGTTCGTAATTGGCCTTGGCTTCTTTAAAACTTGCTTCAGACTGCGTTAAACCCGCTTTTGATCCGGACAGATTGGATACCGAACGATTGTAACTGGAAGTATATAAATCAGGATTTATTTTAACCAATAAATCTCCTTTTTTCACGACCTGACCTTCTTTAACATTCAGTAAAATTATTTCTCCTGAAACTTCAGGTGAAATTTTTACCTCTATTTCTGGTTGGATCTTACCGGTTGCAGAAACAGTTTCAACAATTGTTGAAGCGTTAACTTTTGCAATTTCTACTTCTTTTCCCTCATCTTTATTTCCTATTACACCGGCCTTTGAAAGACCGATTAAAGCTGCAATAATCACAATTGCGCCACCTACTAAGAAATAAACTGTTTTTTTTGACATAATAAATTATTTTGTAATAATTGGAACAATTGGAATATCGAAATAAAATTCTAATATCTTTATTTTAAACATGTAATCATACTTTGTTCTGATAACATCAGACTGCGCATTAGTGAGTAAAGTTTGAGCTTGTGTAAAATCAAATGAATTCATCAACCCAACATCATATTTTTCTTTTGCGTAATTATAAGCTTGTTGTCTTGCCTCTAAGGTTACTGTAGACGCTTCATACGTATTTAAAGCAGCTCTGGCATCTGTAAAAGCAGTGTAAACGTTACGTTGCAAATCTAAACTTTTTTGCTCTAAATCTATTTTAGATTTTTCTAAAGTTACTTTATTACGCTCTACATTATTCTTAACCGAAAATCCATTAAAAACAGGAACATTCAATTGAAAGCCAAAATTATGACCTTTATTATCGCTAAACTGTTGAAAAATTGGATCTGGCCCAACAGTATAAGGCTGATTGGCTGCATCAAACTTTATCTGATCACTATAACTTGCTCTGGTATTAAAACCATAAAATCCGCTAAGGGTTGGCTGATAAGCACCTTTAGCTATAGCTACATTCTTTTCGGCAATTTCAAGATTAGTTTGTGCCAATTTTAACTCCGTTCTGGTTTCTCTTGCTTTTTCGTAGATTTCAGTTGGAGTCTGAGCCAGAATATTATTTTCGTCTGTGACCTTTGTATCATCTGCAACATCAAAATCTGCAAATTCTTTTAATTGTAAGAGCTGTGCTAAACTTAATTTCGAAATCAATAAGTTATTTTCAGCAACTGCTATGTTTTGTTTATCAGTTGCAACGGTTGCTTTCAGGTCAAACAAATCGCCACGGGGAATTGTTCCTGCATTTACCATTTCCTCAGAACGGGCAAATCTTTTCTCATCGATTGCCAATTGTTCTTTCTTTACTTTTAAATCCTCTTTGTTAGATAAAATCTGTAAAAATGCGCTGGCAACATTCAAAGAGATGTCTTCCTGCATTTTCAACAATTGATATTGGGAAGCCACTATAGACAACTTAGCTCTGCGGTAGGCATTTTGATTCTGAAGTCCTTTGTAAATATCAACTCCTGCGTTAAGACCAACAGAGGAGTATTGTGTGGTTTGATTACGTAAAAGTCCCGTCGTAACATCCTGGTTCAAACCAATATTCCAGGAGTGAGAAGCGTTTCCGTTTACCGATGGTAGGTAACTTCCCAAAGCTCCTCTTTTATCGATAGCGGCATTTTTAACATCCAGTTCAGATAATTTTATCGAAATATTATTTTCAAGTGCATATCGCACACATTCTTCCAAAGTCCATTTTTTTGATTGCGCGTTTCCAGACATTCCTAAGCCAAATAACAGCGCAAAAACAAAACTATTATATTTATTTATTTTCATATATTCTGAATGAAAGCACAGTAAAGATACTGTACAAATTTAACATATTTTAAAACCAAAAAACTTGTTATAAGTTCAAATTATTTTTTGTCTTTTTCATCAATAAGCCCCTGATTCCAGACTTTAATTTTATCCGTATTTTTCAGTCCGCTTTTAACCTGAACATAAATTCCGTCACTCACACCCAGCACCAAATCTTTTCTCTGAAATTTTTGCGGAGCAGTTTCTACTTCAACATAAGGTTTTTGTGTTTTTTTGTCAAATTGAACCAGTGATTCTTTAATTGCCAGAACTTTATCTGCTTTTTCTAAAATAATGGAAGCATTAGCACTTAAACCGGCTCTGATAAAAGTATCATCCCTGTTTACCATTTGCGCTTTAATCTCAAATTGAATTGCCCCATTTTCTGTAATTCCTTTTGGTGCAATATAATTTAAAACAGCATCGAATTTTTTATTTTCAATTGCTCCAACCGTGATTTCGATCGCCATTTTTTCTTTGATTTTTCCCACTTCCGATTCATCGATTTTACCAATAAAAATCATTCTTCCCACATCGGCAACACTTGCAATTGTAGTTCCTTCGTTAAAGTTATTACTTTCAATTACCTGATTTCCAACTTTCACAGGAACGTCTAACACCATTCCGTTTACCGTAGAACGAATTAATGTATTGGCATAACTTCCTAAAGAAGAGGTTGTTCCGGTTTTTACGATATCTAAACTTTGTTTTGCAGCAAGATAGGTTTGTTTTGCCTGATTGTAAGCCACTTGAGCAGCATCAAAATCATTCGCAGAAATTACATCTTTATCAAACAATGTTTTTTGTCTTTTATACAGTCTTTCCTGATTATCTAATGCAATTTTAGCTGTTTGTACCTGGTTCTGTGTACTGCTTACATTAGAAACATTTGCCACAACTCTAATTTTGGCAATCATATCTCCGGCTTTGATTTTCTCTCCGGCTTTGATATATACCTGTTCAATAATACCTGAAATATTAGGTTTGATTAATACCTCTTCATCAGGCTGAATGTTACCGGTTGCAATCGTATTTTTGACGATTGTTTTAATTTCTGCTTTCTCCGTTTTAAATATAATCGGTGATTCCTGATTTTTAGCGTACAAGTAATACAGTGCGCCAAAGAAAATGATCGCAATAAATATTAAAATGGTTACGGTTACTCCTTTTTTCATTTGTTTTTGGTTTAATCGATTTTATAGTGATTGATAATTTATTCTGTTCTTAATGCGTCTACCGGTTTGACATTTATAGCGGTCTGCGCCGGAATAAATCCTGCCAGCAAACCGGATCCTACTAATATTAGCAACGCTACAAATACAACTCCCAGGTCTACACTTGGATTAGCAAACATGGTATCTCCGCCAGGAGGCATAGCATCCAGAGCCATATTTAAAAGGGCAATAATTCCGGTTGCTACCGCAATTCCTAACATCCCGGAAATAATGGTTAAAAATATAGATTCAGATAAAATCTGTCCGCGAATAGCTGCCGGCGTTGCTCCCAAAGCTCTTCGGATTCCTATTTCTTTAGTACGTTCTTTAACTACAATAAGCATGATATTGGAAATTCCGATAACGCCCGAAATCAAGACTAATGTTCCTACAAAATAAGCGATGATTTTTAAGATATCAAACAAACTTTGCACTTTATTAAATTGCTCGTACAGGTCAAAATTTCCCACAGCCCTTTCATCTGTAGGATTTACAGAGTGAAGTGCTTTTATAGTTTCTAAAATTTTTGGTTTTAATTCGGTAATCGACGAATCATCTGTTGCGGTAATGGCCATCCAGCCTACTTTGTCTCCGTAATTAAATGCCTGAGAGAAAGTAGTAAAAGGAATAAAAATATTTTTTTGTTCCTGTTCGGCATTTCCACCCTGTTGTTTGGATGAATAAACCCCAACCACCATAAAATTGATTCCGTTAATTTTTATGTAAGTTCCAATACATTCTTCTGCTTTGCCGTAAAGTTCGCTTATAACACCTTTACCAATAACGCAAACTTTTCTTTTTCCCTCAATATCCTGATGATTTACAAAACGGCCTTTTATAATATCCATTGGCTGCTGCTTAATCAGTTCGGGATAATCTCCGTAAATCGTAAAAGAAGAAGTTTTAGTGCCGCGCACCACATTATTTGTGCCGTTAAAATCTCCCAGCTGATTTCTGGGCGAAACATATAATAAATTCGGAACAGCCTGTCTTAAAGCTGCAACGTCACTATTTCTAAAATCATAACGACGGGTTTTTGGCAGCCCTTTGTAAGCTTTAGAAGTTGTTTGACTCCACATAAACATGGTATTGGTCGCAATACCGTCAAAGCCTTTTTTAACGCCGTTTTCAAGGCCTTTACCGGCTGCAAGTAATATCACTAAAATGAATATTCCCCAAAAAACTCCAAAAGCAGTCAAAACTGTTCTAAAGACATTTGCCGTTAACGCCTGTAATATTTCGTCCCAATTATCTTTACTAAACATGATTATTCGTCTCTAAGTGCTACAATAGGTTTAATTTTAGCCGCTCTGTAAGCAGGAAAAAATCCGGCCATAGCTCCAGCAAATACAAGAAGAATTAAAGTAGTCAGAGCGACACTAAAATCTACTTCAGGATTTCTAAAAAACTCACTCTCCACCATCGGACCCACAAATTCCAACAACAACAAACTTCCTAACAAGCCTGTAAAACCTGCAATTGTCGTAATAAAAATAGATTCATGAAGAATCATCGAAATAATCGAAAAAGGTGATGCACCAAGGGCTTTCCTAATTCCGATTTCTTTTGTTCTTTCTTTTACAATAATTAGCATAATATTACTAACACCAACTACGCCGGCAATAATAGTACAAATTCCGACCCACCAGAAAAACAGTCTTATATACAAATTAAGATCATAAAACTGCTTTGCATCCTTAACAGAATTATATACCCCTACACCACTATCATCATCCGGAGCAACCATATTTTTGCTCTTTAACAAGTCTTTTAAATCTTGTGTAAATTTTTCTGATTGTGCCAGTGCTTCATCATAATCTGCTGTCTTTTTTAGTGTAAAAAACAAATTACTGATTTTATCTCCTCCGCCAAAAGTTTTTTGCACAGTCGTCAACGGTAAATAAGCACGTGTCTCTTCTCTTTCTCCTCCGGGATCGGTAAATACTCCGACGACCGTAAAGCTAATATTGTTTATTAGGATTTCCTCGCCAATCGCCTCCTTCTCTTTTAACAAATCGTTCTTTAATTTCAAACCAATAACCGCTACTTTCGCATTGCTTTGCATGTCTTTGGCATTTATATAACGACCTTGTATAATGGTAAGATTTTCGATTCCGCCATAATCAGGGTCAACACCCCTAAACTGATAACTGCCGGATTCTTTTCCATAAGCAAAAGGTTGTCCCCAATAATTATTTGTTGAAGCACGAAGGTCTAATTTATCCTCAAATTTCTGGACAGACTGATTATAATCGCTATTGCGAAACTGCACCTGTCTTCCTGGGTTGAGACCTTTATATTCTTTAGTTGTTGTTCCTGCCCAAACTTCGACAATTCCGGCGGCATCACGCTCAAATTGTTTTTCGATTCCATTTTGAAGGCCCTTACCTGCGCCAAGTAAAATCACCAAAATAAAAATACCTGAAGCAACCGAAATCCCTGTCAAAAAAGTTCTAAGACGGTTTTTAGAAATGGCTTCAAATATTTCCTGCCAGCGTTCAATATTAAACATAAGACGAAGCTCTAACTTGTTCTACTTTTTTATCATCGATAATCAATCCGTCTTTCAGGACTACATTTCTTTTGCACATTGCGGCAATATCAGGTTCGTGTGTCACAATTAAAATGGTTTTGCCTTCATCATTAATACCCTGTATAAGTTCCATAACCTCGTAAGAAGTTTTAGTATCCAAAGCTCCTGTTGGCTCATCGGCCAATAAAACTTTAGGATTTGAAGCCAACGCTCTTGCAATAGCTACACGTTGTTTCTGACCGCCGGAAAGCTCGCTTGGTAAATGATGAGAATGGGAACCAAGTCCCACTTTCTCTAAATATTTCATTGCGATCTCATAACGCTCTTTTCTATTTACTCCCTGATAATATAAAGGCATAGCAACATTATCCAGCGCAGTTTTATAATTAATCAGGTTAAAAGACTGAAAAACGAAACCCAGAAACTTATTTCTATACCGTGAGGCTATGGTTTCATTAAGATTTTTAATTGGTGTTTTATCTAAAATATAACTTCCCGAATCTGCTTCGTCTAAGATTCCTAAAATATTTAGAAGTGTAGACTTTCCCGAACCAGATGATCCCATGATTGCTACTAATTCACCTTCTTCAATATTAAAATTAATACCTTTTAACACGTGAAGTTCAGAACTTCCCATTTTATAGGATTTATGCAGATCTTTTATTTCAATCATGGTATTGTTAATTTTTTTAGACAATAATAACATTTTTATTAAGTAATTTATGATAATAAAAAGTTAATAATTGGGTTATCTCTTTTGTATTAGACTTTAGTATTTTGTATTTGTTACACATTTACAATAAAATATGATTGTTTTTGTAATTTTACTTCGCATTTAAAATTCATCTTACATGAAGCTTACTTCTATAATTTCAATGTTTTCAATACTTGCCGTGCTGGCAGGTTGTTCTTCTACTACTCAAAAATTAGAAACTTTAAAACCAGAACCGGATGATGCCAGTCCGTTAGTTTATGACAGCAATCCTTCTTTTGTCAATCTTCCGATTACGATAAAATTAAGTGATATCGAAAATCAGACGAATTCGCTGTTAAATGGATTAATTTATGAAGATAACACTATCGAGGATGATGATATCGAAATGAAAATCTGGAAACAGGCGCCAATCAAAATTCAAAATGACCCGTCTAATCCGGACAGGAAAATCAAAACAATTTTGCCGCTTAAAGCGAATATCAAATACCGCATCGGAACAAAAAAATTAGGAGTTGAATTGTATGATATCCGGGAATTTAATCTGAACGGAACAATTACTTTGTCAAGTGAAACCACTCTGACAAACTGGAAACTAAATACCAAAACGGAATTTAAATCGTTAGACTGGGCAGAAGCTCCTACCATGACCGTCTTTGGAAAAAACATGCCGATAACATATTTGATTAATCCGGCTATTTCTATTTTTAAAGGTAAACTGGAAAAGAAAATCGACGAAGCAATAGAAAAATCTATGGATTTCAAACCAAATGTTTTACAAGCGGTTGAAAAAATCTGCACACCATTTCAAATGAGTGATACGTATGAAAGCTGGCTTCGTATAGTTCCTGTCGAAATATATTCAACAAATGCAAAACTTAAAAATGATTCTTTCTTGCTGGAAATGGGGATGAAATGCAATATGGAAACTATTGTAGGAAAACAACCTGAATCAAAATTTAATGCCAGCAAAATTGTTTTAAAACCAGTTGCTAAAATTCCAAATCAGATTTCTGCCAATATTGCTGCTATTTCAAGTTATGTGGATGCATCTAAAATCATGACCAAAAATTTTGCCGGTCAGGAATTTGGAGAAGGAAGCAAAAAGGTAACCGTGAAAAATGTTTCAATCTGGCACAAAGATGGGAAAATGGTAATTGCCTTAGATGTTTTGGGATCAATAAACGGAACACTTTATTTAAACGGATTTCCACAATATAACCCACAAAAAAAAGAAATTTACTTTGATAAGCTGGATTATGTTTTAGATACTAAAAGTAAATTGATGCGAACTGCAAACTGGCTCGCCCAGGGTTATGTTTTAAGAAAAATGGAGGAAAGCTGTCGTTATTCGATACAACCAAATCTGGAAGAAGGTAAAAAAAGCATGGCAGCTTATTTAAAGAATTATTCTCCGATGCCCGGTGTATTTGTAAACGGAAAAATGGAAGACATACAATTTGACAAAATTCAACTTACCAATCAGGCAATTATAGCGTTCATCAAAATAAACGGAACCGTAAACGTTTCTGTTAACGGTCTTAAATAAAAAAAGCAGTCTAATTAGACTGCTTTTTTTTATTAGTATACATTCGGTAAATCAAATAACCAATTATTCCTACCAGTAAGTACGGAATTACCATTAAATAAACGATTCCATCATTTACTGCCTCAGCTTTTTTTGTATTGGAATCGCCCGATAATGCTGCCCGGCACATCGCACACTGAGCATTGGCTGAAATGCCAATGAGAAAAAAACAAATGCAAAAAAACAAAGTTTGCATTTGGTTTCTCAAGCGTCCGGATATATTTTGAATATTATTTTTCTTAGTTTGCATAATAAGGAGAAATCATTAAAAACACTATAACTCCAGTCACGGCAACATATAACCAAATCGGAAAAGTGATTTTCGCAATCTTTCTATGTCGGTCAAATCTTTGTGCCAGTGCTCTGACATACGTAATCAGGACCAACGGAATAATAGCTATTGACAGTAATATATGCGTTATCAGAATAATAAAATAAACTAATCTCAATGAACCAACTTTTGCACTTTCTGCTGCATCCAGAATACCATCGTGATTTAAATCTCCAAACTTTGTTGAATCCGACGTCATGTGATAAGCAACATACATTACTAAAAAAGCCAGAGACAAAGCAATAGCAAAAGTCATCAATCTTTCATGTAGTTTCTGTTTCCCATTTTTTATGGCTAAAACCGCCAGAACTAAAACAACAGCCGTAATACCATTTGTTGTTGCATAAATAGGAGGCAAAAAAGACAAAGGTTCAACATCAAAACCAAAATCTTTAAGTTTAACCGCAAATAAAATTGCTACAACAACAGGAATCACAATGGAAACCGCAATAATAAGTTTGTTATATTTTTTTTCTAATGAATGATCTTCCATTGTTATTCTTCTAATAAAATTTTAATGTCTTCCTGAATATCGCGAACTCCTTTTTTATCTAAACCATCATAGTAGATATTTGGATTCCCGAAGTCGTCTTTTCGGCAGCGAATATTTCCGTCTTTATCTATCAGTGCAAATAAGCCTGAATGCTCGAAACCGCCGCTTACTTTACTATTTTCACCTGCATACAGATTAAACCCTTTATTAGATAAATCCATAATTACCTCTCTGTCCCCGGTTAAAAAATTCCAGGTTGAAGATTTCACACCTAATAATTTGGCATGATCTTTTAAAACCTGCGGCGTGTCATGCTTTGGATCTATAGTGATGGACACAATTCCGAAATTCGGATTTCCGAAGAAGGTCTTTTCGATTTCCAACATGCTCATATTCATCTTCGGGCAAATTGAAGGACAGGTTGTAAAAAAGAATTCTAAAACATACACCTTTCCTTTGTACGTTTCATTAGAGATTTTTACATTATTCTGATTCGTCAATTCAAATTTTGGAGCCGGACCAATAGTTAATAGTTTGGCGTCTTTTGAAGATTTTGCATTAACATTATCCAGACGGTTTCCTTTTACAACATCGCCGTTTTTGACACGGTCAACAATTTTAGGAATGGCATAAATTCCAAAAATCAAAATGATAAAGGAAATTCCGATATATGATTTGTTTTTAAACATTATAAATGATTTTAAAGTTGCTTTGTGGCATTATGATTTTTCTTTAAAGCTGCGCGGTATTCGTATAAAATGATTTTAAAATCATCAAGCATCTCATTGCTTAATTCAGAAGGGTGAAAAGTATCGTAGCCTTCCTTATACTCTTTTTGCTCTTTTCTGCCTCTTAAATTTCTTTCCTTATCAACAATATAAACATTCGAAGTTCCCAGGTTTTCATTTAATTTTCCTTTCAAATGCAATCCGTCATAAAATTTTTGGATTTCGGCTTTCGGAGCAAAAACAAAATGCCAGTTTTTAACATCTGTAAAAGGCGACAATGCATCGACAATTTTCTGAGCTTCGCTTTCAGTTCCTTCGGGACACAATACTACAAACTGCAGATCTTCAAAACCATTATATCGTTTGTATATTTTTTCGTTTAGATTAAAGTAATTCCCACGATTCTTCAGAATATCAGTACCTGCAAATCCCAATACTGTAATCTTTTTATCCAGAGAGATTTTTTTTCCGCTGAGAGATTTCCAATTTCCAAAATCGGCCACTTTTGGTGTTATTACAGGAAGAGTTGTAAAACTATTTACACCCGAAGCGAAAAACAAATACGCTACAATTGGCAGAACAAAAAGTACAAAGAGAACTATATTTTTTTTCATTATATAAATGGAAGAAATTGAAGTACAAAAATAAAAAAAGCTCCGTAAATCGGAGCTTCTTTTCGAATTAATATCATGTTAAAAATTCCATTTAATAGTAGAATCTTTAAAAACCCCATAAATATAATGTCCTTCTGTCAACAGAATAAACAATAAATATAATACCAGGAAAACTACAGAAGAAACAACAGACCATCTAAGGCTGCTTTTTTCTCCTTCCATGTGCATAAATGCCCATACAATAAAATATGCTTTAACCAATGTTAAGATATAAAATATCCAGTTTAACAAATTCAAACCTATAAAGTGAGTGAATTCTAATGAGGCTGGTTTAATAATACCTAAAATAACTTCTACTGTAGTAATTAGTGATAAGTAACCAAAAACTAACCAGATTCTTTTTGTATTTGATACGTGCTCGTGTGACATAATAATTAAATTCTAAAAATTAAACTAAGTAGAATACTGTAAATACAAATACCCAAACTAAATCTACGAAGTGCCAGTATAAACCAACTTTCTCAACCATTTCGTAACTTCTTCTTTTCTCGTATGTACCTAATAATACATTGAAGAAAATGATGATATTAATGATAACTCCTGAAAATACGTGGAATCCGTGGAATCCGGTAATAAAGAAGAAGAAATCAGCAAATAATTTATTTCCGTATTCGTTTCTAATCAGGTTAGCGCCTTCTACTACATATTTAGCATTAGCCAAATGAGCTTCAGATTCTGCTCTTGACAAAACAGTTTTTTTCTTTTGAGCTGTAAGTTTTTCAGTTCTGACCAGGATTTCAGGATGAGCTTTGAAACCAGCCTGTACTTCAGCAACTGAGTACGATGGCAATGACTCTGCATCTTCCATAAACCAGCTAGTTTTGTTTCTTGTTAAAGCCTCTCTTTGTTCCGGCAATTTAACAGCAAAATCAGCTAAAGCTACTCTTTTTCCATCTTTATCAACGAACTGAAGTAAACTTCCTCCAACTGTTTCAACTGCTCCATATTCTCCTTTAATGAAGTTTTTCCACTCCCAGGCCTGAGAACCAACGAAAATGAAACCTCCAATAATTGTTAAGAACATATAAATTGCAACTTTTGTCTTTTTCAACTGATGCCCTGCATCAACAGCCAAAACCATTGTTACAGATGAAAAGATCAAAATAAAAGTCATTAAAGCTACATAATACATTGGAGCCGGAACACCATGCATAAATGGAAAGTGAGTAAACACTTCATCAGCCAAAGGCCACGTTTCGATAAATTTAAATCTAGAAAAACCATATGCTCCTAGAAATCCAGAAAATGTTAAGGCATCTGATACGATAAAAAACCACATCATCATTTTACCATAACTTGATCCTAGTGGCTGGATCTCATGACCGCCTCCCCAAGTTTTTTCGTCGTTGTTTGCAGTAGTAACTGTCGCTCCCATAAAAGATATTCGTTAAAAAGTTCCCAAATTTACGTTTTTTTCTTATTTAAAGAAAAATAAAAATAAAAATAAATACACCCACAATAAATCCAAAAAGTGCCAATACATCGCACCTAGCTCTATGCCAAGAGTTTGAGTCGAATTGTATTTTTGTTTAAAATGATTATAAATTATAATTAAAAGTGAAATTATTCCGCCTGCAAGGTGCAACAAGTGTGTAACCGTTACAACATATAAAAAAGTTGTAGTAATTGAACTACCTTCTCCTGTGAAATAATAGCCCTGTTCAACGATTTGTCCAAATCCCTGGAATTGTAAAACTACGAACAAAATTCCTAACGCCAAAGTTCCCAGCAACAAACTGGTAACTGCGCTTCTATTATCTTTCTGAATGGCTTTTTTCGCCAGATGAAAAGTGATACTACACCCGATAATTACAGCGGTACTCCAATAAAAAGCCGAAGGTAGTTCGAAATTCTTCAACCAGTCTGCGCGTGACTTACTTACTACAAACGCACTTGTTAATCCGGCGAACATCATGGTCATACTAACCATTGCAAAAAGCAGAATCAGTTTTGCCGATTTTGACTTTTGTGCTTGTTCTTCATTTGTTTTCAATGTCATTTCCATAACTATCTTAAAAATTTATCTACTATATATACAATTTGTAAAAGTGAAATATACGAAACACTTACCAGCATTAAAGTTCTTGCTGCTTTTGCAGTTCTTATTTTATACAATCGAACTGCGTAAAAAAGCATCCAGATCCCCAAAAGAAAAACTAAAACTGCTGCAATTGGAGAAATAAATAATTGCCCTGTAAAACCCAATACAGGTAACAACGACGCTATAATAAGCCAAATTGTGTATAAAATAATCTGTAATGCTGTTCCTTTGTCTTTTTTGCCTGTAGGAAGCATAAAAATCCCTGCTTTTTCATAATCTTCATACAGAAACCATCCAATGGCCCAAAAATGAGGAAATTGCCAGAAAAACTGAATTAAAAATAAAGTTCCCGCTTCAATTCCAAATTCTCCCGTTGCCGCTACCCAGCCCAACATAAACGGAATTGCGCCCGGAAAAGCTCCAACAAAAACAGACAAGGAAGTCACTGTTTTTAATGGCGTGTAAACACTTGTATATAAAAATATTGAAATTGCAGCAAACATTGCCGACTTAGCATTTATCGTATAAAGAAGTGCAATACCAATAATGGTTAACAAACTTGCTACAAACAAAGCTGCTTTTGGAGACATGCGCCCGGAAGGAACAGGACGATTTTTGGTACGGTCCATAAGAGAATCGATGTCTCTCTCAATAACCTGATTAAAAGCATTAGACGCCCCCACCATACAGTAACCTCCAATTGACAAAACAACCAGAACACTCCATTGAAAAGGGTGATCGCTGTCTACACCTAATAAATATCCGGCAATAGAAGAAAACAAAACACTAATAGCCAAACCAGCCTTAGTAATCTCTTTAAAGTCCAGAAATATTGATTTGAGTGATAATGTTTTTTTTGCAGCGTTCAATACCGTTGTTGTTTGTGTATTTTTTTGAGTGGTGCAAATGTACAAATTAGATTGTAGAATCTAAACCTATAAAATTAGATTTTTTTCAATAAAACCTTTACAAATTCAGATCTCATCATACTTTAACACTATTATTTCGAAAAATCTTATTAAATAACTAGTAATCAAAATACCAGTTAAAAATATCCGAACGTAAACCAATACTAAACCAGGTAGTATTTTGCTTAAATGTGGTCGCAGTTTCCTGAGTCGGATCAAAATTTCTGTAAATAAGACTTCCAAATAATTTTAAATTCGTCATTGGATTAATGAGATAACCACTCTGAATGTCGGCAATAAAAACATTTGTTCTATTTCCCTGTCCAATTTTTACACCGCTGTCATACGGACGGTTTTCATCATAACTTTTATAGATATTTCCTCCGTAATTATAGGAATCTTCAGCGGTATCAAAATCTAAACCTCTGGTTCCTATTGTAAATTTTGCATCTGCAAACAAACGTCCTTTATGGTAACGCCCGATTACGATCAATTCTTTAAAATTACCTCCCCATTGGTGGCCAACACTCTGGTTATTGTGACCGTAATTGGTAATGGCTGCGCTATGCGAATACACATACGGACGCACACGATTCAATTCTACCTGAAGCAGCAAATCTTTTACATTAAACGCATTAAAATATTTTGCTCCAAGCTGAAACCCAAACTTGTTTTTCCAGCTTTTATTTCCTGCTCCCACATCTGAAACAGAAAATTCGTCAATTAAAAATTGTGAGTATAAATTGATACTGTTATTCCATTTGTATTTCCCTGTAATTCCAAGAAGTGCATTTCCGCTTCGAGAAGAAGAACCAAATTCTACGGCACGATAAAATATAATCGGATTAACAAAATTAATATCAAAACCTCTGTTATTGGTGTCTGTCCAGACAACAGATTCGAAAAAACCTAAATTCAATCTGTTCGAAACGTTCCAGCTCAAATAATGGTTTGCCATAAACTTTGTTGCATAGGTCTTCTCTGCGGTAACTTCGGGACGTACATCCTTAAGCCACATATAGGTATTTGTATACTTTATTTTCCAAAAATTAGTGTTTATTTTAAAATAAGGGTACGGACTTGCTCCATCACTTTCAAGCAAGGAACGATAACCATCACCAATAAAATTTCTTCCGTAACCTAATTGCAAATCAAATATTTTGCTTGGCGCGAAAGTAATATTCGCTTCCGCTAAAGGAAAATCGTAAGCATCGGTCTTAAATCGTTTTGCAATTCCGACTCCCGGAATAATCGCGGGATTTCCTCCGGAAGGCTTTATAGATTCTGCATAATCATTAAAATAACCTGCAAATCGCCCCTGACTTTCGAAAAAGGTAGTAGTAAAATTAATTTGTTTTCCCAAACCTCCTCTAAAATTAAGTGCTCGTGTATTAACGTAGGTGTAAGAAGCATCGCTGTCTGACGCTTTTCCTAATTGCAAATCGACAATTGGATTTAGAGAAAACCAGTAATCTTCTCCCTGAATCTGCACCATATTTTCGTTCCACCATTTTCTTCCGAGCCAGGTAGAAACATTTTTTTGCAAAGATTGATTTACGGCTTTTAAATTATAATATTTCGAAACTTCGGTATACGTATACGGTTTTGAAGCGGTATGATTATTACTCCCAACCTGATTCATCGCTGCATCAAATTGCGCATAATAACTATGTGAAAATGGAATATTCAGATGACTTTCAAATTCCGGATTATTGTATTTTTTATATACAATACTATCCAGTTCTGTCATTGGTTTTTCAAGTGGTTTTAAAATTTCTGCTGCTGCCCGCGCTTCTGCGGCAAGTTGTTCAGAACTTTTTAAAGGCAAATCTATATTGATAGTATATTTTGAATAAGTTGCATTTCCATTGTAAGTGGCCGGTCTTATTTTGGGAAATTTTCCGAAAACACGTTTTGCCTCTTCAGATAATTCTTCGCTCGCAGCCGAAACATAAATTATTTTAAATTCACCTTCTGCATTCACTTCAAAAAGCACTTTTACAGCTCCCTTGTAATCGTTTTGTTTTAAATTTTCCGGAATTTGAAAATTATTAAAAACAAAGTCCTGAACTTCTTTATAGAAACAATTTTCTAATTTTTTACCTTCCAGATTTTCACAGTTCGGAAAAACAGGAAACATCTCTGCAGTAAAACCCGGCTGAACAGCGGAATTTCTGTTCTGCTGCGATGAAACAATAAAGGATGAAAAAATTAAAACAAGGGACAAAAAAAACTTATTCACTTAGGTAGAGGTATTTATTTAATATTGATTTGGGGAAATTTCTCCGTTCACGATTGCTTTTGCAGCTGAAGTTCCAATTCGCTTCACTCCTAAACCAATCATTTCTGAAGCTTCTTCAAATGAGCGAACACCTCCGGCAGCTTTTACAGAAAGTGGAGAAGCGTTTTCGAGCATAATAATTATTGTCGGAATTGTAGCTCCATTAGGAAGACCACCTTCCGCTTTATAAAATCCTGTTGAAGATTTAACAAATACAGAATCAAAATCGTCTTCGCTAAAATTGGTTACTACAACATTTTTTATGAGTGCAGACAATTGAATAATTTCTTTATCTGTTAAAGCCGCAACTTCAATAATCCACTTTACTGTTTTATCACTTGCTAATCCGATTTGGGTTCCAATTAAGATTTCTTTTTTTACCAAATCGATTTCACCATTTTTGAAAGCTTCATAATTGCAGACAAAATCCAGATCATCTGCTCCGTTTGCAATTGCTTCATTTGCTTCCTTAATCTTATTTTCAAGACTTGATTTCCCCTCAGGAAAATCAATCACGGTTCCAACCAGTAACACAGAGTTCGCGTCTACAATCATTTTTTTGGCCATAGAAACATATTCCGGCCGAATCATGATTAGTTTAAATCCTTCCTGAATGGCCTCGGTAATCGCATTTTTAACGACCACAGTGTTTTCTGCTTCCGAAAGACCGGCTTGCGAGGCAGTTTTTAAATACGTCGAGTCTAAATATTGCTTTACATTCATTTCTTTACGGAAGTTGCACAAAACCAGCACAAAAGTACATTTTATTATGAAAAAACATAGCTTTTAATACTGGATTTTGTTGTAGAAAAAAACCCACCGAAGTGGGTTTCTGTTATTATATCTTATTGATTTGCTTTTTAAATGCTATAGCAGAAAAAACTGCTGTAAACGCTCCAAGTGCATTTGCCAGAACATCTGTAACATCTGCTGCTCTCGTTAACGTAAGAGCTCCTTGAAGAATTTCGATTGTGATTCCAAAAAAGACAGAAAAGATAAATGAAATTAAATAAGCCTTATAATCATCTGCTTCTCTTCCTTTCAATTCCTTTTTGAAAAACAAAATCCAGGAGATCGTAAATCCAAAATGAAAACAGAAATGTACAATTTTATCCAGACTTGGAATATTAACCGCAGGAAGATTACCTGAGTCTGTAAGACAAAAATAACCAATTATTCCGGTGCAGACAATCGCCCAAAGTAAAAGAAGTTGTTTAGGCACCTATTAACTCTTTATAAGCTTCATCAGACAACAAAGAATCGATTTCTGATGCGTCAGCAATTTTAATTTTAATCATCCATCCTGCTCCGTAAGGATCAGAGTTTACAGTTTCAGGAGCACTTTCTAAGTCTTCATTAAAAGCAATGATTTCACCTGTTAATGGTAAAAATAAATCAGAAACTGTTTTTACAGCCTCAACAGTTCCAAAAACTTCGTCTTTTGAAAGTGTCTGATCTAAAGTTTCTACCTCAACATACACAATATCCCCTAACTCTTTTTGTGCAAAATGAGTAATTCCTACAGTTGCAACATCTCCTTCGATGCTAACCCATTCGTGATCTTTTGTGTACTTTAAATTTGCTGGTATGCTCATAATTGTATGTTTGAAATTGATAATTTAAAATTTAAGCCACAAATGTAATAATCTTCTAATAAAATCCTGTTTAGAATCTTAAAATTAATTTCCGAAATTATAACGTAGTGTAAAACCTGACCTGATATTCGTTAATGGAAAAGAAGTTGAAATAACTGCTTTTGAGAACGAATGATCATAATAAAATATTGCTGTTAAATTCTTACTGAAAGCATAGTCTGCCGTCAATTTTAATGTCCAGATATTCTGCCCCGCTGCCAGCTGATTGTTATCATAATCTAAATACCTGACTAAAGTTTCATTATTTCTAAATGAAAAATCGGCTTTCAAATTGATATCACTTTTAATGATGCCTGTTGGATTATCTGCCAGTCTGGAGGAGAAAATAACATCTTTAAAACGATAGCCTAATCCTACAACATATTCAATTCCTTTAACCTCTGTCAATAAATTATTGTCAAAACTCATCGATAAAGCACGGTCTTTCTTAATTTCTGTTAACAGACGCAATGAACTTTTCAGCTCAAAATCAACCCGGATAAGCGGACTAAACTGCTCTACTAAATTGGCATTCGACATAATCGTTTTATTGTAGAAATTGGTATTAATATCCTGTCCGTTTGGATTTTCCAGATAATCAAAGTTTGATCTAAACTGACTAATTGTATAAGAAGCCCTGTAATTATGCTGCAAAGAAAAACGTTTAAAATGGTCTTTAAAATACTTATAACGCATTAATCCATTATACTTAACCGTCCAGTTTGGAATCGGGAAACTTTTAAAAATACCCGTCGAGCTTTTTTCTGCATCAGCTCCTGTGTAGGCAGCCATAAACGAAGGCAGCAAAACAGCCTGATTACTTTTTGAGAAACCAATTGGATATCCCTCATTAGCAACATAAACCTTATAATTAGGATCTGTTTCTGCAGGAATCGGATTATTTGCATCTCCATATCTCGGAATCTCTCCTCCTCCATAATGGTCTGCAGCCAAACGATTTGCTACAATTAAACGGTTATTTCTAAAATCATCAAAAGCTGCTGACTGTGTTTCATTACTTGTTGAAAATGCTGTTTTAATCAAAACTGTCGAAATAGAAAACATTCCATAACTGTAAGGTGATAACTGTACATACGGATTTTCACGCGTTTCATCAATATTATATTGTTCCGATGAATTTTCAGAGTACGCGCGGTCCATTGCCAAATCAATTTTCAGATCGGGAAATAAATCCACATTTGCCATAATTTTCAAAAGCTTATTACTTACCTGCGTAAAGTTTTGATTAAATTCCGGATAGTTTGTCAGCCAGCCATTTTTCGCAGATTCGTAACGAATATCATCCTGACTTCCAAATACAAATCCTAATGACGGTTTAGATGTTCCAAAGAAACCAACTCCAGGTAAATAACCAGGAAGAACTGTTCCGCTATTTTTTGTATAATTGATCTGAATATTTTTAACACTTGTCAGAACCCCTATTAAACCATCACGGAACGGACTGCTGCTCGTGGCCGATTTTGCAGTATTCGTTATTTTCTCTCCAGGTTTTGGTGGGGCTGTCGGTTTAGCTTTTGCAGCCGGTTTTCCTCCCGGAGTCAGCCCTAAATATTTATACAATGTATTCATATTTAAAGTAGTAGTCAGAGTATTCGAATTAGCGTTCTGGATGGTATTTCCTAAATCGTACATCGTTGTGGTTCCATCTTCATTTTCCTGTTGAAATTGAGAAAATGCTGTCGAAGACCTCAGCCAGTTATAATCTGCCGTATAGGAATACGTTGCTTTAACAAAACCAAAAATTGGAATTTTATTAATTGGAATATCATAATTTAAAACCAATTGCTGTGTATGATTGTTCGGCGTTCCGATATCCAGATAATCATCCCAAATATTAAAATCTTCTTTTGGTGTATTATCGTCATTCAAAAAGTTTCGCACAATGTTATTTGAAGCTGCGGTATAATTCAATTTTAATGACTTAGTTAAATTAAATCCAAATCCATATTGATAATTAAACGCAAAATTTCTTCTGTACAGCGGATCTATTTCAATTCCCTGAACACCCTCTACTTGTCTGTATTGCTGACGGTTACTTTGTCTTAAAATATTCGAATTAAAAGAGATGTTCGAAGGAAGATAATTTAAATTGAAATCACTTAACAATTTCCAATATTCACTTTTCTTCATGAATTTGGTTTTCTTGAAAGGTGTAATTTCTTTGGGCTGAAAAGTATATGCATAATTTACCGCCGTACTCGATTGTTCATCCTGATAATCTTCTACTTCATAATCATGTCTTTCCACCTGATTGTACGATTGGGAAAATGTAAAATTCTCAACATCATACACATGAGGTTTTTGCTCAGCTGCTCTGTCTTTTCTAACTCCGATAAAGTTGATACTCTTACGTTTAGTATAATCAACCGCACGCGTTCTGATATTATCCTTTTGATCTGGATCAGTAGTTTCAGCAAGCAATTGTTTTAATTTAATATCCTGATTAAACGGATCATATTCTGGCGTAATAACCTCTTCCCCAATTGCATAATTGAACGGAAGATTTATACCCCATTTTTGAGGAAGTAATTTTCCCAGATTTAAATTCGTCACGATATTATATTGCTGTATGTCTTCACGATCTCTCTCATTTGCACCTTGCTCAAGAGAACCAAAACCAATTGTGCTCTTTTTACCCGAAGCAGACATGGTCATCAAATCGGCCATGTTAGTATCGACATTTAACAAAGCCGCCATACCTCCTTTGTTCTCCAAATCAGACATACGAAGTTCGTTAAACCACACTTCTCCTTTAATACCTTTATGATCGGTAGCACTTTTTACTCCGACCATTAAGTTTCGGACTAAACCAAAATTGGGATTTCCTTTAATACCTAAAGTCAATTTTCCATCCTGGTCACCACCCTCTACCTCGGGATCACGGTCAGGATAGTAAATACCATTTATATCCCTTTTTGCCGAATTTATGTCAATATTCATTGCCAATATTTTCATTCTTGTCAGCAAAGACAGAGCAACATCAATATTATTTTGTTCGAGCCAGACCTGATCCGGACTTATTCTACAATCTGCTCCACTGTTTGTTACTTTTAATGGAATTTCAATCTGATAAAAGTTTTGTGTAAAATCGTTACCAAAACGAATAAAAGCAATCATTTCATCGTCAAGAAGCGGACTTTCACTAGGAAGAGATTCTGCATGCAGGAACATTTTCAATTTTTTGTACTGACGCATATCAACACTTACATTTTTGAAAACCGCTCTTGAATCCTCATATTCCAGTCCTGAACCTCCGATACGCACCGCTAAAGACTGCTCGTTTTGATTGATAATGGTGTTATTGTTGTAGAATTGCTCTCTCTGAACTCCCGGCGGAATTACGTAGTTTACCGGACATTTTGTACCGTTTTCCTGAATATTAACAGCTGCAACATCAAACTCCGTTCCGTCATTAGAAGGATCGGTATCATTTGCATCAAGGGTTCCTGTATATCTTCTCCATTCTCCACGTACCAAATCCAGGGCTCCAAAACGAACGGTCATCTGGTCATTAAAACCTGTCATAAACATACGCATAAAACGAATGGATCTGAAATCGGTAATATTACCAATTGTATTTTGAGGATTTGCCACCGGGATTTTAAACTGAATCCATCTTGCGCGGGTAGTTGATCCGTTTGGTAATTCAACATCTCCAACATCTTCGGGTTCACGAATATCTGTAATATAATTTTCACCAATCTGCATTCCCGGCCTTAAATCAATACTGTATTCATAATACGCATTGATTGTACTCATAGTATTATCACGGTTGATATCTTCAACATCGGGAAGCGTTGTTGAGCCACGGTTCGGATCATCAACACTTACAGCTGAGTTTCCTTCAGTTCCGTTATATTTTTTATAACGATCCAGAACTCCTCCATCCGTATTTAAATAATACGTATAATTATCTGCTGCCGGGTCAGGTTCACCGGCATAGTTGTTATAGACAGAACCTTCATTTACATCTGACAAACCATCTAAACCAATATCCTGATTCTTACGGTTATCTGCATTTGTATCAAAGGCATAAATTAGGGATTGAGAAGCCGGCACATCTCCCCAAATCGGAGGTGGATTAACCTTAATCTGATCGGGTCCTAAACCATTTTCATATTGTTTTCTTCCGTCTTTTAAAACGTCTTCAGATACTTCTCCTAAATTGAAATAAATTTTACCACTGTTAGAGGGCTGCGCTTCGCCATTTCCTACATAAGGATCAAGAACCCAGAATTGAATATATTCCACATTTCCCTGCTCGAAATTTGTGGAGTTTAAAGCACGCATAATTCCTCCAAAATTTGTGGCAGGATTACTCGTTCCAAAATCAGGATTGTTATTATAAGGTCCTCTTTCAGATGGATAATAGGATAAATCCAGTGTGTTAATAACCTGAATTTGTCCCTGTGCAATATCTGTATTGGGATAAAGTTCTCTGCTATAAATCCTTCTGGTAGAATTAAATGATAAATCATCATTGGAAATCCCAGATGGCTTAGAGGCGTAAAAAACCGGATCGATTGTATACCATGACAGCTTTGCGCGTTTGTAGCCGTATTCTAATGTGTTAGAAGCGGCATTAAAAGTATTGTCATTTGCCGAAGTAATAAAAGGCGTAGAGGCCAAACTCCACGCGTACGCCGACCTCATATCTATAGTGGTCTGCGACCCTTCGAAATCATCAATGTAAATTGTCGCTTCACCTTCAAAATCACTTGCTTTTGGAGCATCCGGTTTTAAGAAAGCTACTTCTCCACGAATAGAAAGATTAGAAGGAACATCTGTATCAACATTCGGAAGTTTGTTGGCCAATCGGGTTAAAAATGGAACTTCTGTTGAATAATTTCCGTTAAACCCAAAAATTGTATTGTTTACCGATTCCTGTCCGTAACTTGATTTTTGAGTAAAAGGACGCTCGGTCATTTTTAAGAACGTTCCCCCAACTACAAACTTATCAGAAATTTTATGTTCAACATTTAATCCCATAAACCTTCTTGTCTGTTGTCCGAAAATAGAATTATTTTCTAAGGATACTTCGATAGGTGTATTTGATGCCTGTAGTGAAGGATCCAGAATCTGAACCCGCCCCAGCTGATAATCGACACTATAATCTATTCCCTCAACAAGTCTTCGGCCTGCTGCCATTACAACTACCGATCCTTGCGGAACATTAAAGGCACCAATTGGAATACCACTGCTTCCTGAAGATTTATATTTTCCTCTTAATAAGAATTTGTTTTTATCACTGTCCTGTAAGGCACCGGCCTGCGTATTCTCATACATATTCCTGAATACATATTTACGCTGATTCGCATTATATGTAGTAGGATCATCATATATTTCACCCGGACTTGTTCTTAATTTTTCGAAAAGACGTGATCCAAATGGCTCTTTTCTGGTAAAGATGATTCGCGCATTCTGAACATCTACTGTTACTCCTGGAACATAATCAAAAAAACCATCTCCTCCGGTTTGCGGATCGTTATTATAATTTAATCGGTCTAAATCAAAAACATTTAAAAGCGGTGTATTTTCAACCATCATGTCTGGCGCAGGGTTGGTCGGAAATGACGTTCCCTGAACTGGAGAAATATAATTGATTGGCGAAGGATCTGTGTAAAGAATATTCAGCCTGAAATCTTCCTGTTTAATCTGATACGCCTGTGGAATCTGATAAACGTTTTTCATCATCAAATTCCAAACCGGATTATTTACGTTTGTCAAACTGCTTTTCAGCATTTTTAAGACTAAACTTTGTGTTACAATCGCCTGGTTGGCATTGTTATTTCCTGTTACTACTGTCGCATCAACACCATCACTTCCAAATTCTCCAACCTGATAAACCTCGCCTCCCAGCGTATATTCAAAGGCCACAGCTAAGATTTCATCATTTGCCAGACGCTGTTGTAAGGAGATATATCCTAATTGCGGATTAAAGGTATATTCACTCGACGTTAATTTTCTGGCATTTTCTAAAATAGAATAATCTGTTCCTTCACTTGTATTTGCATTGTTGAATCCTGATTTTGCTGTTACAATTTCTCTAATATTAGAGTTTAAAAAGGATCCTGCCTGTCCTATTGTTTCCGGATTGTATTTATTGTTTGAGTTATCTGTCGGAGAATCTATCGCTTTATTAAAAAATCCTGCTGTAGATGTTATAACCACCACCTCATTATCGGGCGTACCGGAAAGCTGACCTTCTCCCAAATCCTGAAGCGCAATAACATTTCTTAAGTTGTTATTATTGGTTGTTACCCTGTTTTGCTTATTGGTTACCCAAACCTCCAATCTTGTAATTTGGGCACGGCTTCGAATTAAAGGATAACCCACTAATGAAGCATCATATTTATCCCTGAAATATTGCGATAAAAAGAAATGTCGGTCATTATCATAATCTAAGGCAAACAAATCAAAGTTCTGAACCGTCCCTCCACCTTCTGCGACTATACTTTTGGTCTGTGACTTTTGCTCGGAGAAAACTCCCGTTACAGTTGTTTTACCAAATTGCAATTGCGCCTTTACCCCAAACAAACTTTGGGCTCCCCGAATCAAAGTACTATTCAGCGGCATGCTTACATTACCAACCTCAACCTTTTGAATAATATCATCTTCTGAAGGTGTATAAGCCAGTTTAAATAAATTCTGGAAAGCAAATGTGGATTGTGTGTCGTAATTTGCATTTACTTCTAAACGCGTACCTATTTTCCCCATTAAGCTCATACTGATCCTTTGATCGAAATCAAATGTCAGACTTGATCTGTTTCTCGGAGAAAACGAAGGATTATCTTGTTTAGTATACCTCAAACCAAGATCCATTTCAACTGATCCTGTGGGTTTTACATCAATAGTATTACTTCCAAAAATGCTTTCAAAAAGACTTGAATTTATGTAATAACGCGGTAATAAATCTTTTTTGGCAGCTTCAGCTCCCGCTTTTTTGCCATCTATGGCATCTGATTTTTTTCTGAAATAATTTCGTCTGGATTCTTTAAGCACCAGATCTTCGTATTCTTTAGGAGTAAGAATTAAAGGATAATTAATGGAAAAACCATCAACAGAATTGGTGTAGATATAACGATCTGTAATGGGATCATATCTATAGGCTGACAATACACTTGGGGGGTCTTCAAGCTCAATTTTACCTGTTGAAAACTGAGTTTTAGTTGTATCTTGTGTCGCCGGGGTAACCTGCGCCCGTAAAACATTACCGCAGAGTAAGACCAGCAACAAAATACAAATTTTACGCATAGAATTCTTTTATATAAAATGAATTTATAAGCTTTTTAAAGCTTTTTTGATGATTGTTTCTACAGTAGCTTCCGGATCTTCATTAACAATCTTTTCTACCACTTTTTCAGAAGCTTTTCGGACAAAACCTAATACTTCTAGAGCAGATAACGCTTCATCTCGATTTCTATTGTTCTGTACGACTAAAACTTCGTCTAAATCGTATAATTTAACAACTTTATCCTTTAAATCAAGTATAACCCTTTGTGCTGTTTTATTCCCTATCCCTTTGATAGACTGTATTATGCCCACATCTCCCGATGCAATAGCATTAATAATTTGTCTTGGCTCTATCGAAGAAAGCATGGTTCGTGCTATTCCTGCTCCAATTCCCGAAACAGACAAAAGCATTCTAAAAATTTCACGCTCCGATTTTTCGGCAAAACCATATAAAGTATGCGCATCTTCTTTAATTTGAAGATGCGTATACAATTTTATATTTTCAGAATTAGGAATTAAAGAATAGGTATGTAAAGATATATTTACCTGATAACCAACTCCTCCACAATCAATTACAACTTCTGTAGGATTCTTTTCTACTAATCTTCCCTGCAAATGTGCTATCATAAATATAATTTACTAGTATCAAATATAATAAAATTGCCACAAAAATACGACAAATTTATCCAATCCCTAATAGAAGGTTTATTGTGCTATTTTGTTCTTTTTAATTTCTTTTTCCTGCGCATCAATCACAGCAATTGCAGCCATATTTACCATTTCTTCTACGCTTGCGCCCAGCTGGAAAATGTGAACAGGCTTGCCCATACCCATCATGATAGGACCGATAGAATTCACTTTATACAATTCTTTTAATAATTTATAAGTGATGTTTGCCGATTCAAGATTAGGAAAAATAAGGGTGTTTACTTTTTTACCTGCTAATTTTGAGAAAGGGAATTTCTCCTGAAGCATCTCAGGATTTAAAGCAAAATCGGCCTGAATCTCTCCGTCAACAATTAATTCCGGGTGATTTTTATGTAAATACGCTACAGCTTCTCTAACTTTTGATGCACTTTCGCTGCTTGACGAACCAAAGTTTGAGAACGAAACCATTGCAATAACCGGCTCAATGCCAAACATTTTTGCTGTTTTAGCAGTCATAATGGCAATATTAATCAAATCCTGAGATGATGGATTAATATTGATTGCTGTATCTGACAAAAACATAGGTCCACGAGAAGTCAGCATCATATTTGCAGTGGCAATTAAGGAAGCATTTTGTGCTTTTGGAATTAACTGCATCATTGGTTTTACAACCGAGGGATAACTTCTGGAATATCCTGTAACGACAGCATCTGCTTCACCTTCATTGACCATCATTGCAGCGAAATAATTTCTTTCGCGCATAAATTTTTCTGCATCTAGTTTAGATACTCCTCTGCGTCCTCTTGTTTCCCAGAATGAATTTGCAAATCGATCACGTCTTGTTTCTTCTTCATCTGTTTTAGGATCGATAATTTCAAGATCTGCATCAAAACCTAACTCCGTTTTTAGCTCTAAAATTACTTCTTTGTTTCCTAATAAGATTGGAAATCCGATTCCGTCTTCGTAAACAATCTGAGCTGCTTTTAATACATTTAATTGATCTGCTTCTGCAAAAACAATTCGTTTAGGATCTAATTTAGCACGATTTGTAATCAAACGCACCATTTTATTATCATTACCCATACGTTCGCGAAGCACATCTTCATACGCTGCCCAGTCTGTAATAGGATTTTTGGCAACTCCGGATTCCATTGCTGCTTTTGCAACTGCCGGCGCTACAACTGTAATTAATCTTGGATCGAATGGTTTTGGAATAATATATTCCTGACCGAAACCTAGTTTTGTTGCTCCGTATGCGACGTTTACCTGCTCCGGAACTGGTTCTTTTGCTAAAATGGCCAATGCTTTTACAGCCGCCATTTTCATAGCTTCATTAATTTTGGTCGCTCTTACGTCTAAAGCTCCTCTAAAAATATAAGGGAATCCTAAAACGTTGTTTACCTGATTAGGAAAATCTGAACGTCCTGTCGCCATAATAACATCTTTACGAGTTTCTACAGCTAAATTATAATCGATTTCCGGGTTCGGATTGGCCATGGCAAAAACGATAGGGTTATCGGCCATTGTCAATAACATTTCAGCAGACAAAATATCTCCCGAAGATAATCCGATGAAAACATCTGCTCCTTTTACTGCTTCTGCTAATTCGATTTTAGGACCGTCTATAGCATATTTTAATTGTAGACTTGAAAGTGCAGGATTGTCTTTTGTTAAAAGTCCTTTACTGTTATACATTAAAATATTTTCGACTTTTACTCCAAGAGAAACATATAAATCGGTACATGCAATTGCAGCCGAACCTGCGCCAGAAACTACCATTTTAATATCTTCTGCTTTTTTTCCTGCTAATTCCAGAGCATTGATCAAAGCTGCAGAAGAGATGATAGCCGTACCGTGCTGATCATCGTGCATAACCGGAATATTCAGTTCTTCTACCAGACGTCTTTCTATTTCGAAAGATTCAGGCGCTGCAATATCTTCCAGATTGATTCCTCCAAAAGTTGGCGAAATATTTTTTACTGTCTGAATAAATTCTTCAACGTTTTTGGTGTCAATTTCGATATCAAAAACATCAATATCAGAGAATATTTTGAATAATAATCCTTTTCCTTCCATTACCGGTTTTCCAGCCTCAGGACCAATGTCTCCAAGACCTAAAACCGCTGTACCATTTGATATTACGGCAACTAAATTTCCTTTTGCGGTATATTTGTAAACGTCTTCAACGTTTTTTGCAATTTCTAAACATGGCTCTGCAACTCCCGGCGAATAAGCCAATGATAAGTCTCTCTGGGTTGCATATTTTTTTGTTGGAACTACCTGAATTTTTCCTGGAGTCGGTTCTGAGTGATACAGTAACGCTTCTCTTCTTTTACTCTCTTTGTTCATTATTTTTAGCTTTTATTCTAGCTTACAAAGATATAAGTCTTGTTTTAAAAAGGCGTATTTTTGAGGTTTTCTTTTCTTAAATTGTATTTTGAGAAATAAAAAAAGTCCAATAGAAACTGGACTCATTTTAAATTTTTATGTTTTTTAGCTCCTGTTTATTGAGAAATATAGGAATTCAGATGCTGAATGGTATCTTTCTGAATTTCTATAATTGCCTTCACTACATCGCTGATCGAAATGATTCCAATCACTGTCCCATCTTCTACAACAGGGAGATGTCGTATTCTTTTTTCGCTCATAAGTTCCATGCAGTCTTCAATATTATTTGAAAGTTTTACTGTAAAAACATTACTTTCCATAATCTCATGAACAAAAGTTTCTTTAGAAGATTTATCCTTTAAAACAATTTTTCGGGCATAATCTCTTTCAGACAATATTCCTTTCAGTTGGTTATTGTCGATAATCAAAATTGCGCCGATATTTTTGTCTCCCATTACTTTTAAGGCTTCATAAACCGTTGTATTGGAAAGAATGGAATACACATTTCTTCCTTTTGCTTTAAGTATTTGATCTACAGTCATAATGAAAAATTTTTAGATCAATAAAGTTAAAACAAAAACCAACACAATCTACAGCGAAATCGATTTTTTAAAAACCCAACTTATTCATTTTAAACAAAATACATCATATTTTGATTTTCTAAAAACATCTGCTAAAAGAAGAAAACTTTTGAAAGCGTTTTTTGCGAAAAAAGTGCTTTTTTAACTTTTGATAAATAGAATTAAAAAATCAAAGCATCTTTACTTTTATAACATTTAAAAATAAGGCTCCAGCAGAGCAAAATATTTATAGCATAAACAACAATATAAAAAAAGCTACAGCGGAGCGACATTTCATCCCGCTGGGGCTTTGGGTATTGGTGGCTTAATATGTTTCTATAAATATTTCGTCCCTCTGAGACTTAAATAAAACCAACAAAAATGCGATTGATGTGAGTTTAATTTTAGAAACTGTTTTGCAAATGATCCCGTTGGATGAACTGGAATTTTTAAGTCAGTTTAATGAAAGGTTTGTTTTAGATGCTGCTCTTATTAAGGAATAAAGAAAAAACCCTTTTCTAAAATTTAGAAAAGGGTTTTCATTGGTTAGTCATTCATTAAATTGAGAGGATAATAAATTCGCTTCGTCTGTTTTTCATGTGTTGTTTTTCTGAACACTTCACTCCGTCAGCACATTTATTAACCAATTGCGTTTCGCCAAAACCTTTTGCCGTTAACCTGTCTGAGTTAATTCCTTTTTGTACCAGCCAGTTTCTTGTTGATTCTGCTCTTTTATCTGAAAGAATCATATTGCTTTCTGCTGAAGAACGACTATCGGTATGAGACCGAATATCCAGCTTCATATTCGGATACTGATTTAAAAGACTGACTACTTTTAATAATTGTGGTTCTGATGTTTTTTTGATTGTCGCTTTTCCTAAATCAAAAAAGTTCATTGGAAGATTTAACAATTTTGTCAGATCTGCACCCACCTTCACAGTACCCAATTTTACCTGATTTATAGCTACTTTTTTAATCTCTATTTTTTTTGCTGCAAGCGGGACAAAGACTTTATTTAAAGAAATCGTTTGTGTGGTTTGTCCTGCATCTTTCAGAATAGTTACCGGAATTTCTTTAGCATTGTAATCGCTTTTTGAAGTTCTGATAGTATATTTTTTTCCACATTTTAAATCCGGAAAAACATAATTTCCTTTTTCATCTGTAACAACTGTTCCTGCTGAATCGAAATTATCATTAAAAATGGTCAATGAGGTATTCGCCAGAACTTCGTTAGATGCTGCATCGGTTACCGTTCCGGACAAGTTTTGTTCGCAAATTAACCTTTTGGTTTCTGTAAATCGATAAACATCATCTAATCCATGGCCCATTTCTCTGTTAGAGGAAAAATATCCATTTCTGTTTTTACTGTCAATACTAAAAGCAAAATCATCCTGTTTACTATTTACCGGTTCCCCCACATTTAATACGTCATCAAAATTTCCGTTTGGTTTTATTCTGGAAACAAAAATATCCAGTCCGCCTAATCCCGGACGACCGTCTGTGGCAAAATAAAGTTCGTTGTCGCCTGAAATAAACGGAAAAGTTTCCCTCCCTTCTGTATTGATTGCAGGACCTAAATTTTGCGGAGTTCCAAAAGTTCCGTCATCATTAATCGAAACTTTAAAAATATCCGACTGCCCTAACGTTCCCGGCATATCTGATGCAAAATACAGAACTTTTTCGTCTACGCTAAGAGCAGGATGTGCCGTACTGTACTGGTCACTATTAAAAGGAAGTTCTTTTTCGTTTTTCCATACATTATCAACCAATTCTGCTTTGTATAATTTTAAAAGCGTAACATCTTTATCGTTATTTCCTCTTCTGCCGTTGGTAAAATTATTTCGGGTAAAATACATTGTGCGTCCGTCTTTGGTAAAAATCGGAGTTGACTCGTTGAATTTGTGTTTCTTTCTCTTTACTAATATTTCCGGTTTTCCTACGCTTCCGTCTGGCATTAAAGTGGCCGCATACAATCTTGAAAAAGAATGATTGGTCCACTGAAAATTGGCTCTTACCACTCCGCCTGTATCGCGTGCAGAAGTAAAAATTATTTTATCATTGTAAACAGTACTTCCGTAATCTGAAGAACCCGAATTGACTCCGGCATCACCAATTTCGAATCGGCCTGAGTTTTCTTTTATGATCTGTAGATAATTTTTATCATTGCGAATTAAATCGGCTCTTTTTTCTAAAACCGCTTTTTGATTGAATTTCTGTAAAATTTCATCCGATTTACGGTAATTACCTGCAGATTTTAAAGATTGTCCGTAACGGTACAGATATTCAGATTCCTGTTCAGGATTTATCTTAAACAATTGTTCGTACCACTTTAGCGCACTGGTAAGTTCTCCGTTAAAATAATAGGAATTGGCCAGACGCTGTACAATTTTTTCGTTGGAACTGTTTTCACCGGCTATTTTTTCGTAGACTTTTATAGCATCCGCGTAAGCGTATTCATCGTATTTTTGATCTGCATATTTGGTATTCACCGTCGTGAATGGACTTTGCGCATTCGCATTTAAAAAAAAGCAGGTCAGTAAAAAAATCAGGATTAAATTTTTAACTTTCATAGGCCTAATTAAAAGAATCTTGGAGAAATCATTTTACTGTAATTATTGAAGAATTCGAATCTTAAGAAAATTTCATGTGATCCTGAATTGTATTTTCTCAGTTGTGTCGTTTCGTGATCGTAGCCATAACCTATATACATTCCTTTGGAAACCTGAAATCCAGCCATTGCACTAACTGAAGCACTCCAGCGATACGCAAGTCCCAGAACGAATTTATCATTAAACATAAAATTACCTGAAACATCTACCTGCAACGGCGCTCCTTCTACCATTTTTGCCATTAAAGCCGGTTTGAATTTTACATATTCGAGACGATCCAGATTAAATACATAACCCGCAATTAAATAATAATTGATTTTGTCTTTGAAAATCGCAGTATCGTCTGAATTATAACGATCTGTCTCGATAAAATTCGGAACAGATAACCCGATATAGGCACGATCTGAGTGATAGTAAATCCCCGCTCCTACATTTGGTGTGATTCTGTTTTTCAGGTTTTGAAACTGCTGATCGTTCTGATCTTCCATACTCAGTTTATTAATACCGAGATTGAAAAGATTTGCTGTTGCTTTTATTCCGAAAGACAATTTCCAATCCGGAGAAGTTGGTATTGTATAAGATAAATCTGCAGATAAAGTGTTTTCTGTCGTTGGTCCGATTTTATCGTTTACTAATGAAACACCAAGTCCAAGATCACTATTGTTTAAAGGGGTATTAACAGAAAACGTGCTTGTTTCCGGCGCACCGTCTAGTCCTACCCATTGCGTACGATACAGTCCAAAAACGCTTAACGCACCTCGTGAACCAGCATAAGCGGGATTAACTTCGATTGTGTTGTACATGTATTGTGTAAACTGTGCATCCTGTTGTGCATTTGCCACAATCGAAAAAAACATAAAAAGTAAATATTTTTTCATTTATTTAGGTTTAAAACGGCTTAGGGTGAACTAAGCCGTAATCCATTTTATTTATTGATGTATAAGTAACCCGATTTCTCGTTTGGATGGTTAGCACTGTCTTTGTATTTCAGGATGTAGAAATAAGTTCCTACCGGCAGACCTTCTGTCTGTTTGATAGTCGAACGTCCGTTTGAATATCCGACAAAAACACGATCTGAATTGTTGTATTGATCTATAGCAAAAACCAAAACTCCCCAACGATTGTAGATTTCAACCGTATTATCCGGATAACATTCGATACCTCTGATATAGAATCTTGCATTCTTATCATCTCCGTTTGGAGAAAATGCATTCATAACTTGTATAGAACACCCGCTTAGATCCAAAACAGTTGGACTGTCTCCGCTGTTACTCATATCATCTGACTGATCTTCTACTTCAACTCCTCTTGCACTTCTTCCTTTTACACTTGCCTGGTTACTTACACTGCCTCTGTTAATATCTTGCTGAGTGATTTTGTACACTGCCGTAAAGTTCGTTTCGTTAGATTCATTTACCGCCAGATTAATTGCCTGTCCTGAAACTATAACTCCCGGCAACGGATCATTTAATGTAATACCAACAAGAGGTACATTTCCTGTATTGGTTACGGTAAACCTGTATGAAATTGTCTCGCCTGCATTTGCAAAACCACTTTTGTTCTCGTCATTGAAAACTGCTGTTTTAATAACAGATATAGAAGGAACTTCAACAAAAACAGTTAATACAGCTGTTGAACAATTTGCAGGATTTGCTTTTTCGCAAACCTGATAATTTAATGTATACGTTGCTCCCGGTGTATTTGGTTTAACATTTACTGTTCCGTCTGTATTCCACTCAAAATAAGTACTTGTTGTTAATGGCTTAATGATAACATTTGCCGGATTAATTGGCTGTCCGTCAATTAGGTCATTATCTAAAACATTCACAAATTCTAAAGAACCGTTAATTCCGTCGACGCTGATATTAGTATCGTTTACTAAATTAAGCTGACCTGCATTTGGAGTAACCGGATCTGCGCTGTTTTGAACTGTAATCTTAACTATCGCCTGACTGCAATTTGATGTATTTGCTGCCTCACAAATTTGATAGGTCAATTGATAAATTCCGCTTGGTGTATTGGCTGCTATGTTGACTGATCCGTCTGAATTCAATACCAGATTTGGATTTGCAACAACTGTTTTCAAAATAACATCTGAAGGATTTGGTTTTACTCCGTTTAAAATATCATTTGCAAAAATATTAAGTGAAGCATCTAGTCCTTTTTTCGAATCTACGGGTCCCGCCACGTCATTATTTGCAATAATTTGAGAAGCTACCGGCGCTGTAACAGTAACACTTACTGTATTTGAACTGCAGTTTCCTGAATTCAATTTCTCGCAGATGGTGTACGTTAGTTCATAATTTCCTGCAGGTGCATTAGCTCCAAGAGTTAAAGTTCCGTCCGCATTTAACACCAAATAACCTTTTGGATCTGCTTTTTCAACAGTCAGTTTTACATCTAAAGGATTTAGTTTCTGACCATCTTTCGTATCATTATCCAAAACATTCACACCTAAACCCTGTGCTTTATTTGAACCTGTTACCGGTGGAACTTCATCTGAATTAGCCACAAGGTTTGCTGCTGTAACCGGGACAATTGATGTAACCGTATCGCAGTTTCCGGAATTATTGTTATCGCAGATCGTATATTTTACCTCGTAATTTCCAGCTGCTGTGTTTGGCGCAACTGTGATTGTGTAATCTGCGTTTAATGTTAATCCTGTCGGAAGTGTTCCCACTAAAGTGAAAGTCACTTCTCCCGCATTGGTGCCGATCACAACCGGACTTCCGTTTAAGGTATCATTTGCAACCAACGAAATTGTATTGTCGCCTATGTTTCCGTTAATTGGAGTGATTGTATCTGCGATGGCGTCGATAACCGGCGCTGTAACGGTAACACTTACTGTATTTGAACTGCAGTTTCCTGAATTCAATTTCTCGCAGATGGTGTACGTAAGCTCATAATTTCCGGCAGGCGCATTAGCTCCAAGAGTTAAAGTTCCATCCGCATTCAATACCAAATAACCTTTTGGATCTTCTTTTTCAACAGTCAGTTTTACATCTGAAGGATTTAGTTTCTGACCCTCTTTCGTATCATTATCCAAAACGTTCACACCTAAATCCTGTGCTTTATTTGAACCTGTAACCGGTTGAACTGCATCTGCATTGGCCACAAGGTTCGCTGCTGTAACCGGAACAATTGATGTAACCGTATCGCAGTTTCCGGAATTATTGTTATCGCAGATCGTGTATTTTACCTCGTAATTTCCAGCTGCTGTGTTCGGCGCAACTGTAATTGAATAATCTGCGTTTAATGTTAATCCTGTCGGAAGTGTTCCCACTAAAGTGAAAGTCACTTCTCCGGCATTTGTACCGATCACAACCGGACTTCCGTTTAAGGTATCATTTGCGACCAACGAAATTGTATTGTCGCCTATATTTCCATTTATTGGAGTGACCGTATCTGCGATGGCGTCGATAACCGGCGCTGTAACGGTAACACTTACTGTATTTGAACTGCAGTTTCCTGAATTCAATTTCTCGCAGATGGTGTACGTTAGTTCATAATTTCCTGCAGGTGCATTAGCTCCAAGAGTTAAAGTTCCATCCGCATTCAATATTAAATAACCTTTTGGATCTGCTTTTTCAACAGTCAGTTTTATATCTGAAGGATTTAGTTTCTGACCATCTTTCGTATCATTATCCAAAACATTCACACCTAAATCCTGTGCTGTATTTGATCCTGTAACCGGTGGAACTGCATCTGCATTGGCCACAAGGTTTGCTGCTGTAACCGGGACAATGGATGTTACCGTATCACAGTTTCCGGAATTGTTGTTATCGCAGATGGTATATTTTACCTCATAATTTGCAGCTGGCGTGTTCGGCGCAACTGTAACTGAATAATCTGCATTTAATGTTAATCCTGTCGGAAGTGTTCCCACTAAGGTGAAAGTCACTTCTCCGGCATTTGTACCGATCACAACCGGACTTCCGTTTAAGGTATCATTTGCAACCAACGAAATTGTATTGTCGCCTACATTTCCATTTATCGGAGTGATCGTATCTGCGATGGCGTCGATAACCGGCGCTGTAACAGTAACACTTACCGTATTTGAACTGCAGTTTCCTGAATTCAATTTCTCGCAAATGGTGTACGTAAGTTCATATTTTCCTGCAGGTGCATTAGCTCCAAGAGTTAAAGTTCCATCCGCATTCAATACCAAATAACCTTTTGGATATGCTTTTTCAACAGTCAGTTTTACATCTGAAGGATTTAGTTTCTGACCATCTTTCGTATCATTATCCAAAACATTCCCACCTAGATCCTGTGCTGTATTTGATCCTGTAACCGATGGAATTGCATCTGCATTGGCCACAAGGTTGGCTGCTGTAACCGGAACAATTGATGTAACCGTATCGCAGTTTGATGGATTGCTTCCAAGTTCGCAGATTGTATATTGTACATTATAATTAGCTGCAGGTGTATTTGGTGCAACTGTTATCGTTCCGTTTGCATTTAATGTTAACCCTGTTGGAAGTGTTCCAATAATAGCAATCGTTACGTTTCCTGGATTTACTCCAATTATAGCATTCTTTCCATTTAAAGTATCGTTATCAATTAATGAAATTGTCGTTGTCCCTCCAATATTTCCATTGATTGGAGAAATATTATCAATTAATGCTTTTATTTCATTTTTTACTTCAACTGTTGCTGTTGCCGTTTTACAGTTCGAAGGGGTTGCTCCGCTTTCACAGATGTTATAAGTAAGTGTGTAAGTTCCCGATGCCGTGTTTGCCTCCAGCGTAAGTTCCCCGTTCGCATCAACACTTAAAGGACCTTCTGTTTTCGGCGTCACAGCTGTATTCGCTGAAGTTACCGCTGTTCCGTTAAGTTTGTCATTCGAAGTTACATTTCCAACATTGACTACTGTTGTTCCCGATACCTGATTGTTGTATGAATCTGTATTGGCTACAAGTCCGTTAATCACTTCAACTGTTGCTGTTGCCGTTTTACAGTTTGAAGGGTTTGCTCCGCTTTCGCAGATTGTGTACTCAATTGTATAAGTTCCCGATGCCGTGTTTGCCTCCAGCGTAAGTTCCCCGTTCGCATCAACACTTAAAGGACCTTCTGTTTTCGGCGTCACAGCTGTATTTGCTGAAGTTACCGCTGTTCCGTTAAGCTTATCGTTCGACGTAACATTTCCAACATTTAATGCTGTTGTTCCCGATGTTTGGTTGGTGTATGAATCTGTATTGGCTACAAGTCCGTTTACCACTTCAACTGTTGCCGTTGCCGTTTTACAGTTTGAAGGGTTTGCTCCGCTTTCGCAGATGTTATAAGTAAGCGTGTAAGTTCCCGATGCCGTGTTTGCTTCTAACATAAGTTCCCCGTTCGCCTCAACACTTAAAGGACCTTCTGTTTTTGGAGTTACTGCTGTATTTGTTGAAGTTACCGCTGTTCCGTTCAGTTTGTCATTCGAAGTTACATTTCCAACATTTACAGCTGTTGTTCCCGATGTTTGGTTGGTGTACGAATCTGTATTGGCTACAAGTCCGTTTACCACTTCAACTGTTGCCGTTGCCGTTTTACAGTTTGAAGGGTTTGCTCCGCTTTCGCAGATTGTGTACTCAATTGTATAAGTTCCCGATGGTGTTTTTGCTGCTAAAGTCAATTCTCCGTCAGCATCCACTTTTAAAGGACCTTCTGTTTTCGATGTCACATCTGTATTTTCTGAAGTTACCGCTGTTCCGTTCAGTTTGTCATTAGACGTAACATTTCCAACATTTAACGTTGCTGTTCCCGATACCTGATTGCTGTATGAATCTGTATTGGCTACAAGTCCGTTTACCACTTCTACTGTTGCCGTTGCCGTTTTACAGTTTGAAGGGTTTGCTCCGCTTTCGCAGATGTTATAAGTAAGCGTGTAAGTTCCCGATGCCGTGTTTGCTTCTAAAGTAAGTTCCCCTTCAGCATTAACACTTAAAGGACCTTCGGTTTTTGGCGTCACAGCTGTATTTACTGAAGTTACCGCTGTTCCGTTAAGTTTGTCATTAGACGTAACATTTCCAACATTTACAGCTGTTGTTCCCGATGTTTGGTTGGTGTATGAATCTGTATTAGCTACAAGTCCGTTTACCACTTCAACTGTTGCCGTTGCCGTTTTACAGTTTGAAGGGTTTGCTCCGCTTTCGCAGATGTTATAAGTAAGCGTGTAAGTTCCCGATGCCGTGTTTGCTTCTAACATAAGTTTCCCGTCAGCATCCACACTTAAAGGACCTTCTGTTTTCGGCGTCACAGCTGTATTTACTGAAGTTACCGCTGTTCCGTTAAGCTTGTCATTAGACGTAACATTTCCAACATTTAATGCTGTTGTTCCCGATGTTTGGTTGGTGTACGAATCTGTATTGGCTACAAGTCCGTTTACCACTTCAACTGTTGCCGTTGCCGTTTTACAGTTTGAAGGGTTTGCTCCGCTTTCGCAGATGTTATAAGTAAGTGTGTAAGTTCCCGACGCCGTGTTTGCCTCCAGCGTAAGTTCCCCTTCAGCATCTACACTTAAAGGACCTTCTGTTTTTGGAGTTAATGCTGTATTTGTTGAAGTTACCGCTGTTCCGTTCAGTTTGTCATTCGAAGTTACATTTCCAACATTTACAGCTGTTGTTCCCGATGTTTGGTTGCTGTATGAATCTGCATTGGCTACAAGTCCGTTTACCACTTCAACTGTTGCCGTTGCTGCACTACAATTATTGGTATTCGCTTTTTCACAAATTTTATAATCGAAAGAATAAGTTCCAGTCGGAGTATTTGCATTTACCGAAACAGCTCCGGTTGTTATGTCAAAAGTTAAAACTGAAGGCAATGTTCCTGAAAGAGAAAGACTGACATCACTTAGAATCACATTGTTACAATTTAGAAAATCATTACCCAAAACATTCGTAATTGCTGTCCCTCCAACTAAACCATTAAATGAAGAAGCAATATCATTTTGTGCTTTAATAGGACCGACCACTTTTACAATTTGATTGCAAGTTTCTGTATTTCCTGCAGCGTCAGTTACTGTCCAGACAACAGTTGTATTTCCCACAGGATAAGAAGCAGGTGCATTATTAATTACAGAAGCAACTGAACAATTATCAGCTGTTACCGGAGTTCCTAAAACTAGACCCGTTGCTGTACAAGAATTTACATCTGATGAAACTGTGATGTTTGCCGGACAGGTAATGGTTGGCTTCTGATTATCAGTAATTGTTACAGTCTGCGTACACGTTTGAGTATTTCCAGAATTATCCTTTGCTGTCCATGTCACAGTGGTAACTCCAATTGGATATGTATGTGGCGCATCGTTAGTTACAGAAGCTATTCCACAGTTATCAGCTGTCACCGGAGTTCCCAAAACCACACCTGTTGCTGTACATGAATTTGCATCTGTTGTTTTCGTGACATTCGCAGGACATGTAATAGTTGGCTTCTGATTATCATTAATTGTTACAGTCTGCGTACACGTTTGAATATTTCCAGAATTATCCTTTGCTGTCCATGTCACAGTGGTAACTCCAATTGGATATGTAGATGGCGCATCGTTAGTTACAGAAGCAATTCCACAATTATCAGCTGTTACGGGAGTTCCCAAAACCACACCTGTTGCTGTACATGAATTGGTATCTGTTGTTTTGGTAACATTCGCAGGACATGTAATAGTGGGCTTCTGATTATCACTAATTGTTACAGTCTGCGTACACGTTTGAGTATTTCCTGAATTATCCTTCACCGTCCACGTTACAGTTGTAACCCCAATTGGATATGCAGATGGCGCATTGTTAGTTACAGAAGCAACTCCACAGTTATCAGCTGTTACCGGAGTTCCCAAAACCACACCTGTTGCTGTACAGGAATTTGCATCTGTGGTTTTCGTGACACTTGCCGGGCAGGTAATGGTAGGTTTTTGAGTATCATTTATAACCGAAACTACATTACTTGTGCTGGAACAAGATTCGCTATTAGTTCCAACTACATAATATCCGGTTCCTGCTCCAATATTTGACCAGCTAAGTCCTGATCCATTCCCGCTTTTTGCTGTCTGAACGGCAACATTCCCTGAATTGTATAATTGATAACTAACTCCAATAACGGAAGTTGTAGATGTAATTGTACCCCCTGCTGAAGGTGTACATATTGTACTTCCTGATAAAGAAAGGGCAATTGGTAATGCTTTTGGAGTTATGGATACACTAGCTGAATTATTTGCTGCATTACTATCAATCACTGAAGCAGAAAAAGCAGCTGTATTATTGTAAATTCCATTTGATTTTACAGTAGCAATAACTTTTAAAGTTGCTGACATAGAGGGATCTAAGTCTCCAATACTCCAAACACCTGAGGTTGAATTATAAATTCCGACAGAAGCCGTTGAACTAACAAAAGTATAACCCGAAGGCAACAAATCATTTACAGAAACACCCGTCGCATTATTAAGTCCTAAATTACTGGCTGTTACTGTAAATTCAATATTAGAATTTACACATGGACTAGCTATATTAACCGTTTTTGTTATTCCTAAATCTGTACACAAGGTTACACTAACTGGTTTTGATTGTGCAACTGAACCGCAGGCTAAAGTTGACGATACAGAGTAAGATCCAGATTTAGCTGCTACATATGAATTTGAGTTAGCTCCCGAAATGGCTACTCCGTTATAAAACCATTGGTACGGAGAAAAATTAGCAGGAGTAGTTAACGTTGCTGAGCTATTCGTACAGCCTCCCGCTGAAATATAATTCATTGTAGGGTCTTCTGGTCGGGCAGCGAAATTAGAGAAAAAACCTGCCATAGAAAATCCTCCACCTTGCTGTACAATAGATACAGTAAGTTTGGCTGTACTGGAAATGGACAAAACATTTGGACTACCTATCTGAGTATCTTCAAAATTAATCAAATACCAACCAGTACTTCCAAGTTGGTGTCTAGCCCCAATGCCGGCAATAGTTTCTATGTTAGCTCCGTTTACCATTACTTGTGACGAGGCATCTTTTAAAAGTATATATCCAAAATAAGGAAGTGAACCTGTACCGTAGTTTCTGAATTTTGCCGTTTCAACAAAATTCGATCCTCCACATTCCGACACTGGTGCAATAGTTGAAACATCCACTTCACAAGATTGTGCTGTGCCAGAGTATACAACTACATTATTTGTTGCTAAAACCCTTGAAGCGGAAAAGTTAGTATTTGAGATCCCGTTAAGAAACGTATAAAAATCCCCTGCGTTTACTAATGTCTTTGTAACAGTTGTGATTAAAGCACCTGTCGCAGAAAATGAATTAATTGTAAGTGTTGTGTTCGGTTTTGTAGCTATTACAGTAGTTTGTTCTGCTGCATCTACCCCTTTTCCTCTTTCGATAAAATATTCAGATCCTAAAACAGCTTCGGGCGGAATTTGATTGTATGCTGCGTCACCACAACCTCCGTTTGGAGTATCAATAGCGGCCGAAGTATTCATTACAATAGGATTAGAAGACTCAACCAATGACCCCATCGGAGCTTTAAACAAATAACTCTCTCCTGCGTTTAACGTTGCGATTACATTACCATTCAATTTAATGGAGGTGCCATTGTTAATTGCCAACATACTGTAGATAGGACGTTGATCGCCATAACCACCAAAGTTTCCTAAAGAACCATCTCGATAATATCCCACTCTAAACCTCACACCAATACCTGCATCACCAAAACTTGTTAAGGCAGCATTCCCTTTAATATCCTTATCTGTTCCGTCACCGCCTAAAGCATCAGACGCAACGTTTCTTAAGTTTATCGAAACTGGCGAAGTAGCGCTTACAATTAAACCGGCTGCATTTAAAACTGTATCTAATGCAAGAGCTGGTGCAGCACTTGGTTTGCCTGCAAATCTATAGATAGCCGGTGCTCCTTTAACACACGTAAGAGTTGTTACATTTGTTCCATCACTTTTAGACACAGTAACCGTAACTGTAGTGGTGGAATTAGTAGCAATTACAATTTCATTAGCTTTACTAAAGTACTGCCAAGGGGCCGGAGCAATATAGTGCTTTGTATAAAATTGTGCCGAGGCTTTATACGCATTTAGTAATAAAAAAACGATCAGTAAAATTAGTCTGAAAAATCCAGACCGGTTAAATGTAAAGTTACGCATAGACAACTTGAGTTTGTGGAACAGTGATATCTAATACTAAAAAACCGATGATAGTTTTTAGCATATAGGTGAAATACGATAAAAATTGGATTGCGGATTTTCTACAGGAAGTAAAAATCTTCAATAGGCTTACGAATAAGCATTGCAGCGTTTGGACCATAGTCATGATAGGTTCAATACACAAATGTGTTTTTTAGTTAAAAGTAATTTTTGGAGCGGCGAAAGTATGTAAAGTGCTAATTACTAACTACATTAGTCGACAAAGTGCAAAGAAACTCGTCAAACGACAGTATTTAACATATATCGAAGCCATTTAATTTAAAGAAATGTTAGGGATTTGATAACAATTAGTCCGAATTTACCTGAAGAATTATTAAAAGAAGCATTTCTTACCTTAAATATTGACGAAATGACAATAAATTGTAAGAAATTAAAATAAGTATTTACTTATACATAAATTACAAGTAGTTAACAATCAAGTGTTTAAAAAATAAAAACTTTAAGTTAATGTAATCATTGCAAAAACTTAATATTACGTTTTAACCCGTCAAATTTTGTTCTCTTGACAGGTGAATTTTTGAAAACAAGTTTGAAGGTTTCTTCAGTAATTTCAAGCCAGTCTTTTTTTGTAAAAGAAAGCAATTCCGGGTTTGGATTAAAGAGAGGTTCTGAATGGGGTTTAGAAAATCGATTCCACGGACAAACATCCTGGCAGGTATCACAGCCAAACATCCATTCGTCGAATTTTCCTTTCATTTCGTAAGGAAGATTTTCTTTTAATTCGATGGTATAATACGAAATGCATTTACTACCATCCACAATATAAGGTGCGACAATTGCCTGTGTAGGACAAGCATCCAGACAGGCTGTGCAGGTGCCACAATGATCTGTAACAGCATGATCGTATTCTAATTCTAAATCTATTATTAATTCTGCTATAAAATAAAATGAACCTACTTTCTGAGTGATTAAATTGCTGTTTTTTCCAATCCATCCCAAACCGCTCTTAGCGGCCCAGGCTTTATCCAGAACTGGCGCAGAATCTACAAAAGCGCGTCCTGACACGTCTCCTATATTTTCCTGAATGGAATGCAAAAATTCTTTTAGTTTATCCTTAATTATAAAGTGGTAATCCTGTCCGTATGCATACTTTGAAATTTTAAAAGTTTCATCGTTTTGAAAAGATTCCGGATAATAATTAAGTAGAAGAGAGACGACGCTTTTGCCGTCATCAACCAATAAAGTCGGATTCAGACGTTTGTCAAAATGGTTCTCCATATAAGCCATTTGACCATTGTGGTTATTTTTTAACCAACTCTCAAGCCTCGGCGCTTCCTGCTCCAAAAAGCCTGCTTTAGAGATACCACAAGATAGAAAACCAAGTCTTTTAGCTTCCTCTTTAATAAATTTCGAATATTTTTCTTTAGAATTAATCATTCTCTTTCAGAAAAAGTAACTTCTATACCGACTGGTTTTAAGGTAATTAAGGGATTAAATCGGGCAGTAGTTTCTGTCGAAGTAATTTTATATTTTTTTACAATGTGAGAAATTGCCAAACACATCTCGTAAATAGCAAAACCAGCTCCAATACACATCCTTGGTCCTGCTCCAAAAGGATAGAAATATTGCATTGACTTTTTTTTCTGTTCTCCTAAAAATCGATCTGGATTAAAATCATCCGGACTTTCCCAATACTTTGGATTGCGATGCAATTCGTAGAACGAAACGCCAATTAAGGTTCCTTTTTTTATATTATAACCACTTAAAACATCATCTTCAACATTTTGACGGTCCGTAATCCACGCGGGAGGATACAAACGCATAGACTCATTTAATACAGCATTGGTGTAAGTCATTTTTTGAAGCTGCTCGACAATGTCGCTAGTTTCTGACTCAATTTTAGTTATTTCATCAAATACTTTTTGCTGAATATCGGGATGGTTCCCTAATAAGTGAACTGTAAAAGTCAGAGCATTGGCTGTAGTTTCGTGCCCGGCTATAAAAAGAATTTTAATTTCATCTATTAATTGCTCTATAGACATTGGCTCGCCGCTGTCTTCATAGCGCGTTTCCAAAAGCATATTAAGCAAATCATTCACTTTACTTTCTGAAGTGATTCTTTGCTCAATAATTTCCCTAATTATCGAATTGTTTTCTTCCGCTAATTGCAGATGCTTTTTTACCTGACCGCTCATAGAAAACCACCATGCTTTATGCGGAAGCCTAATTTCTTTAATGAGAAAATTTTGAACAGCTTCAATAATATATTTAATGCGTTCTAACTTTTTCTCGGCTATCGAAAATTGAAACAATGATTTTGCCACAACATTAAAAGCCAGCTCACTCATTACCGGAAAAAGATCGATTTTTTTATCAGTCTGCAATTCTTTTAATTCTGAAATAATAGTCAATTGCATGTTTTCTACCAGCTGATTCATTTTCTGTTTATGAAAAGCGGGTTGAATCAGTCTTCTTTGTTTTAACCAAAATTCCCCATCAACGGTCAAAAGTCCTTTTCCTAAATATTTAGAAAGGTAAACCGACTGGAATTTAGATTTATGATAATTCTTTTGGTTTTTCTGTAGAATATATTGTGCTACTTCATTATCTCTTGACAAAATAATATAGCGGGATCTTCCGATTTTAATAGAAAACGAATCGCCGAAATCTTCAAAGTATTTTGTATGGTACGGAATTGGATTTCGACGCACCCCTTCCGCATTCAAAAGAAATTTTAAAACTGAAAGCTGAGGTGGATACTTATATTTTTTACTTACAGACATTTCGATTCGAGATTAAAACAACCCTCCCTGAATATTTAAATTTATTTTTCCAAGATGTTTGTATGCCTTGTCTGTAACTTCTCTTCCTCTGGGAGTTCTCATAATAAATCCTTCCTGAATCAAAAATGGTTCATAAACCTCTTCAATAGTTTCACTGCTTTCACTAACCGCTGTTGCCAGGGTTGAAAGTCCAACCGGTCCCCCCTTGAATTTGTTTATAATAGTCAGTAAGATTTTATTATCCATTTCATCAAGACCGTGTGCATCTACATTTAATGCTTTTAGAGCATATCTTGCAATCTCAAGATCTATTGTACCATTTCCCTTTATTTGGGCAAAATCACGAACTCTTCTCAATAAAGCATTTGCAATACGAGGTGTTCCGCGGCTTCTGCCGGCAATCTCAATCGCTGCCGCCAGGTCAATAGGCATTTTTAAAATTGAAGAACTTCTTTCTACGATTGTTGTTAAAAGTTCGGTTGTGTAGTATTGCAAGCGAGATGAAATCCCAAAACGTGCACGCATCGGCGCAGTTAGCAGCCCCGATCTTGTAGTTGCACCAATTAAAGTAAAAGGATTTAAATTAATTTGCACAGTTCTGGCATTCGGACCAGATTCAATCATTATATCGATCTTAAAATCCTCCATTGCCGAATACAAATATTCTTCAACGACAGGGCTTAGACGATGGATTTCATCAATAAATAAAACATCCCGTTCATCTAAGTTGGTTAACAGTCCGGCCAAATCACCTGGTTTATCCAACACAGGACCTGAGGTAATTTTAATTCCCACCTCCAGTTCATTTGCCAGAATATTAGCAAGTGTTGTTTTACCCAATCCCGGAGGTCCATGGAATAATGCATGATCCAGTGCTTCACCGCGCTGATTTGCAGCAGCAACAAAGACTTTCAAATTTTCCAAAACTTGATCTTGCCCCGCAAAATCATCAAACGATAGCGGACGTAATCTTTTCTCAAGATCTAACTCTTCAGAGTTATATCCATTAGTAGTAGGATCTAGATTCTCATTCATACTGCAAAGATATATAAACTAATCAGTATGTAAAACAGTAAAACAGAACGATTAAAACTTTAACTAAACAAAAAAGACTGCCATTTCTGACAGTCTTTCCTATTATTTCTAGTGGTGTAAAACTTCTTCACCTTCTTTCATTGGTACATTTTGAGGAACAAAATCTACATCGTGATTTGGGTTACTATAGTCATACGGCCAACGGTATACGTGAGGAATTTCTCCTGGCCAGTTACCGTGGATATGTTCAACAGGAGTAGTCCACTCCAAAGTTGTAGATCTCCATGGATTCTGAACAGCTTTCTTACCGTAGAATATACTACTAAAGAAGTTGTATAAGAATACTAATTGGAACGCACCTCCCACAAGAGCAAATGTTGTAATTAAAACATTCACATTTTGTAAATCATCAAATAATGGGAAGTTTGTGTTTGTATAATAACGTCTTGGTAAACCAGCTAATCCGATAAAGTGCATTGGGAAGAAAACTCCATAAGCACAAACTGCAGTAATCCAGAAGTGAATATAACCCAGGTTTTTGTTTAACATTCTACCATACATCTTAGGGAACCAGTGGTAAATACCAGCAAACATTCCATAAAGAGCAGAGATACCCATTACTAAGTGAAAGTGTGCAATTACGAAGTATGTATCGTGAACGTTAATATCTAAAGTACTATCTCCTAAGATGATTCCAGTTAAACCTCCAGTAATGAAAGTAGAAACCATTCCGATAGAGAACAACATTGCTGGATTAAATTGTAAGTTACCTTTCCATAAAGTTGTAATCCAGTTAAACGCTTTTACAGCAGATGGAATCGCAATTAATAGAGTTGTAAATGTAAATACAGAACCTAAGAACGGATTCATACCCGAAATAAACATGTGGTGACCCCAAACGATAGTTGATAAAAATGCAATTGCAAGAACTGACATAATCATTGCTCTGTATCCGAAAATTGGTTTACGAGAGTTCGTAGCCATAATTTCAGAAACAAGACCCATTGCCGGTAAGATTACAATATATACCTCAGGGTGACCTAAGAACCAGAATAAGTGTTCAAACAATACTGGAGAACCACCTTGGTAATGTAAAACCTCTCCTGCAATATAAATATCAGACAAGAAGAATGAAGTACCGAAGCTTCTGTCAAAAATTAATAATAATGCAGCTGATAATAATACTGGAAATGAGATAACACCAATAATAGCTGTTACGAAAAATGTCCAGATTGTAAGTGGAAGTCTTGTCATAGACATTCCTTTAGTTCTTAAATTAATAACCGTAACGATGTAATTTAAAGATCCCATCAAAGAAGACGCGATGAAAATAGCCATCGAAACCAACCATAAAGTCATACCCGTTCCAGATCCAGGAATAGCTTGTGGCAAGGCACTTAATGGAGGGTAGATAGTCCAACCTGCGGAAGCCGGTCCAGCTTCAACAAATAACGAACATAACATAATAACAGCAGATAAAAAGAACAACCAGTATGAAATCATATTCATAAATCCGGAAGCCATATCTCTAGCTCCAATCTGAAGAGGAATAAGTAAATTACTAAAAGTTCCACTCAAACCAGCAGTTAGAACAAAGAATACCATGATGGTACCATGAATTGTAACTAATGCCAAATAAATATCATTTGCCATCACACCATCTGGTGCAAATTTATCTCCTAATAAAACATTGAATATCTTGAAAGACTCTTCAGGCCATGCTAACTGCATTCTAAAAAGCAAGGACATTGCAATACCTATAATACCCATAATAATACCGGTAATCAAATATTGCTTAGCAATCATTTTATGGTCTATACTAAAAATATATTTAGTAATAAACGTGTCTTTATGATGATGTTCGTGCTCGTGATCGTGTCCGTGATCGTGATCGTGCGCTTCTGCTGACATATATGTGTACTTTAAATTTTCTTAATAATTTTATTTCATCGCAACTTTAGCTACAGCTGCTTTAACTGTATCAACAACTGTTTTAACAGTATCAATTATTTTAGCAGTAGTGTCTGTTGGTGCAGCTCCTTCAGCTGGCTTTTCAGCAGCCGCAGCCGCTTTAATATCCTGAGCCAAAGTCGTTTTCTCGCTTAACCATTTTTTATAATCTTCAGGAGTATCTACTACAACTTTCATTTGCATATTATAGTGAGAAGCTCCACAGATTTTATTACATAATAACAAATAGTCAAAAGTATAAGGATCTAAAGCTGTTCCGCCTTTTGCAACTAAATCAACACTTTTTTCAGCTCTAAGTTTATTAATGTGTGCTACTTTTTCTTTCATAAAATCCAACTCTCTATATTCAGTAGTTGTATATGTAGGAACAAAAGCAAATTCAGTTACCATACCGGGAACACAGTTCATTTGTGCTCTAAAGTGAGGAAAGTAAGCAGAGTGCAATACATCCTGAGATCGCATTTTGAAGTGCACTTTTTTACCCTTAGGGATATGTAATTCAGAAACTACGATATCATCCTGCGAGTTTTTATCAGACATATCAACACCTAAAGTATTAACACCTTCAATTAAACGAACGTTAGCTTTACCTAAAACATTATCCTGACCTGCATATCTTGCAGTCCATTTAAATTGCTGAGCATATAATTCGATCTCAATTACATCTTCATCTTTATCCACAAACATAATGTTGTTCCATGCGTATAATCCATAAAGAATTAAACATGCCAAAACTACAGATGGAATGATACTCCAGATTGCTTCTAATTTATTACTATCAGCAAAGAATAATGCTTTTCTATCTTTATTACCTCTGTTTTTAAAAGAAAACCAATATAATAATCCTTGTGTAATGAATTGAACAACAAAAATTAAAACCCAGGTAATATTCATTAAGTTATCCACTAAAAGTCCATGCTCAGAAGCAGGAGTATGAAGTGCTAAACTTCCCCATTTTAGTAAACCGTAAATCGTAAATATGTATATAAAAGCTAAGAAGCCGAACATAACATACCCCTGAACATTATTATCATTATCTGATGCAACCTGCGAATCGTCCGAAGATGCTCCCACTTGTGTAAGATCAAATATCTTCGTCAATTGCCATAATGCAATCGCTAATAAAACTAAAACTATAATTACCAACAAACTTGTCATCTGTTTACTTCTTTAAATATTAATAATGAAAATGTTTACTTTCTTCAATGAAAGGATTTCTTTTAGCAAGCAAAGGAGATTTTGTTAATGCTGTAAAGACAACAAATATAAATAACCCTAAGAAGAAAAGAACAGATGCAATTTCAGGAACTCCAATAAACCATCTGTCTCCAACTGTGCCAGGCATAATCATATTAAAGAAATCAATATAGTGACCTAATAATATTACAACACCAGCCATAACAATAACCCAGCTAAGACGTTTGAAATCGGTATTGATTAATATTAATAATGGGAAAACAAAATTCATAACAACCGCTCCAAAGAATGGCAAATTATATAATTGAATTCTTGTTACAAAATAGGTAACCTCTTCAGGAATGTTTGCATACCAGATCAACATAAACTGAGAAAACCATAAGTAAGTCCAGAATACACTAATACCAAACATAAATTTTGCTAAATCATGGATATGACTTGTATTTACAAACTCTAAATATCCTTTAGATTTTAAATATACTGTTACCAAAGCAATAGCAGTGATACCACTTACAAAGAATGAAGCAAATACGTACCATCCAAATAAAGTACTAAACCAATGCGGATCAAATGACATAATCCAGTCCCAAGACATAATAGACTCAGAAACAATGAAGAATACAAGGAATCCTGCAGAAGCTTTAAAGTTCTTTTTGTAGTAAAGATCGTCATTAGCTTCGTCCTGAGCTAAACAATTTTTTCTGGAGATATGACGGTATAAGTTCCATCCTGCTAAAAAGATCGCCGCACGGATGATCCAGAAAGGAAAATTTAAATAACCTGATTTTCCGGCAATGATAGCATCATAATTGGCATGTTTAGGATCTGTAACACCTTCTCCTAACCACACAAAAATATGATTAAAATGTAGTCCACATAATACTAAAATTATAAAGAATATTATAGAACCAGCTGGTAAATAAGCTGTAATTCCCTGCATAACTCTAAATAAAACTGGAGACCAACCTGCCTGAGCAACTTGCTGAATAGCATAAAATGCAAGAACTCCCATTGAAAGCAGTAAAAAGAAAATACAAGCTACATATAATGCAGACCATGGCTTATTTTGCAATTGGTGCAACACATGCTCTAAATGCTTTTCATGCTCATTAGCACCAGCAACTTCTTCATGCTCTGCTACTTTATGCGTATCATGTGAAACTTCGGCAGCTTCATGATGTCCTGCTGCCTCTTTGTGAGATGCCTCCGCTTTTTCTTCATGTGCAGTACCATGAGAACCATGTTCATCTGCAGCTAGTATTTTTTCAACTTCTTGAATATCTTTTGGTGCGCTTAAAAAACCATACCCAATTCCTAATATACCAACGGCCATTAGGATGATAGAAAAAGTTTTTAATTTACTTGAAAATGTATACATATCTATTACGATCAGTTTGTTCAACAATTATAATTGGCTTTTTAGTTTCAGAACATAGTCAGCAACTAACCAACGTTCGTGAGCACTTAATTGATTTGCATGTGAACCCATTGCATTTAAACCATAAGTCTCAACATGAAAGATACTTCCCTCTGTGATTTCTCTGTCTTTATAGCTAGGTACTCCAAGAAATTTTTCTCTTTCAACCAATTTACCTTTACCGTTACCAGTAGCTCCATGGCAGCTGATACAATAAATCTCGAAAAGCTCTTTACCTTTTCCAGAATTTTTTTCAATTGAATCCAATGGAGACTTTAAATTAGCTTTTGCCAACTCATAACCTGCAGTTGAATTTTCATATTCGTAAGGTTCAAAACCTCTGTTGATAGTTCCTTCAACAGGAAGCTGTCCTTCTTTTCCTCCCTTAAATACTTTTGCTTCTGTGTAAGGCTCGTAAGCAACAGATTCATACATATTTGGAAAATACTGATAGTTCGGTGCCGAATTATTGTGGCAAGATGAAACTAAAATAGTTATACCAACTAAAAGTGTTATTTTATATATCCTTTTCATAGCTACAATTAATTCTTTTCAATTACTTTAACTTCAACAGCTCCGGTTCCTTCAAAGAAAGAAACTAATTCTGCTTCGTTATCATTTACTGCAACTTCCATTAAGAAGTGGTCATCAGTTGTTCTTACATCCGGGTTTTCAGCTTGCTTAAATGGCCATAATCTACTTCTCATATAAAAAGTAATTACCATTAAGTGAGCTGCAAAAAATACAGTCATCTCAAACATAATCGGCACAAAAGATGGCATATTCTGGATAAAACTGAAACTTGGTTTACCACCGATATCCTGTGGCCAGTCATGAATCATGATATAACTCATCATTGTTGTAGCAACAGAGATACCAACACATCCGTATAAGAAAGCACATATTGCTAATCTAGTTGGCGCTAATCCCATGGCTTTATCCAATCCGTGAACTGGGAATGGAGTAAAAACCTCTTCAATATGATGATGTGCAGCTCTGGTCTTCTTTACTGCATTCATCAAAATGTCATCGTCATTATAAATGGCGTATATTACTTTATTACTCATGATGTGAATCTTTACTATTTGCTCTTTCTCTAATGTAATTATCTCCAGTTCCTTTCAAAATTGTTTTAACCTCTGCCTGAGCAATTACAGGGAAAGTTCTTGAGTACAATAAAAACAATACGAAGAAGAAACCAATTGTTCCAATGAAAATTCCAATATCAACAAATGTTGGTGAGAACATTGTCCAAGAAGATGGAAGGTAATCTCTATGTAAAGAAGTAACAATAATTACGAATCTTTCGAACCACATCCCGATGTTTACTACAATCGAAATGATAAATGAGAACATGATACTAGTTCTTAATTTTTTGAACCACATAAACTGAGGTGAGAACACGTTACAAGTCATCATAGACCAGTAAGCCCACCAGTAAGGTCCTGTCGCTCTGTTTAAGAATGCATATTGTTCGTATTCTACACCTGAATACCAAGCTACAAATAACTCAGTGATATACGCAACACCAACAATAGAACCAGTAATCATGATAATGATATTCATTAATTCAATATGTTGTAATGTAATGTATGCTTCAAGGTTAGAAACTTTTCTCATTACGATCAACAATGTATTTACCATCGCAAATCCTGAGAAAACCGCTCCTGCAACGAAGTACGGAGGGAAGATTGTTGTATGCCATCCAGGAATTACCGAAGTAGCAAAGTCCATAGATACAATTGTGTGCACAGAAAGTACAAGAGGAGTAGCTAAACCAGCAAGTACTAAAGATACTTCTTCAAAACGCTGCCAATCTTTTGCTCTACCACTCCATCCAAAACTTAAGATAGAATAAACTCTTTTATTAAACGGAGTTATAGCTCTATCACGAAGCATAGCGAAATCCGGTAATAAACCAGTCCACCAGAAAACTAATGATACTGAAAGATAAGTTGAAATCGCGAATACGTCCCAAAGTAATGGTGAGTTAAAGTTAACCCATAGTGATCCAAATTGGTTTGGTATAGGCAATACCCAGTATGCCAGCCATGGACGACCCATGTGGATAATTGGGAATAAACCTGCTTGTACTACTGAGAAAATGGTCATCGCTTCTGCAGAACGGTTAATCGCCATTCTCCAACGTTGACGGAAAAGCAAAAGTACTGCAGAAATTAAAGTTCCTGCGTGACCGATACCAACCCACCAAACGAAGTTCGTGATATCCCATGCCCAACCAACTGTTTTATTTAATCCCCATGTTCCAATACCGGTAGACACAGTGTAAATAATACAACCTAGTCCCCAAAGGAAGGCTATTAATGCAATAGAAAATACAATCCACCATTGCTTATTTGCAGGACCTTCAACAGGCGCAGCTACATCTACTGTTACATCGTGATAAGATTTATCACCTATAACTAAAGGTTTTCTAATGGGTGCTTCGTAATGAGACGACATAATCCTTTATATTGTTTCTTAATTAATAATTTTTTGTACTACGTATTTCTAACTTTAACATGGTAAACCACATTAGGTTTTGTTCCAACATGCTCCAATAAATGGTATGATCTTTCATCGGCAGCCAATTTAGCTACTTTACTATCTTTATCATTAACATCTCCAAATATCATCGCTCCAGAAGAACAAGCGCTAGAACAAGCTGTCTGGAATTCTCCATCAACAACTGCACGTCCTTCATTTTTCGCTTTCAATTTTGTAGCTTGTGTCATTTGAATACACATAGAACATTTCTCCATAACTCCACGAGAACGAACATTTACGTCTGGGTTTAATACCATACGACCTAAATCATCATTCATGTGATAATCGAATTCACTGTTTTTGTTATACAAGAACCAGTTAAAACGACGTACTTTATATGGACAGTTATTCGCACAATAACGAGTACCAACACATCTGTTGTATGCCATGTGGTTTTGACCTTCACGACCGTGAGATGTTGCAGCAACAGGACAAACTGTTTCACATGGTGCATGGTTACAGTGTTGACACATTACCGGCTGGAAAGCTACTTGTGGATTGTCTCCAGGTTTTTCCATTTCATTAAAGGTAGATAATGAACTAGATAATCCCGCAATTCCTTCTTTTCTTTCGTTATCACCTTCAAAAGTACTTTCAGAAGAATAGTATCTGTCAATACGCAACCAATGCATATCACGGCTTCTTCTTACTTCTGCTTTACCTACAACAGGAACGTTATTTTCTGCATGACATGCGATAACACATGCTCCGCATCCTGTACAAGCATTTAAGTCGATTGAAAGATTGAAGTGGTGCCCTGTTGAACGATCAAATGATTCCCATAAATCGACAGTAGTAGCCTCAACCTCCTGGTGATCTAAAGATACCATTGGTTTTTCATTCCAGTGTTCTGCATCCTTAGTATTAAATACCTCTAATGTGGTTTCTTTAATAATATCCCCTCTACCCATTAACGTTTTTTGACCTTGAACACAAGCAAACTCATGCTCTCCTCCAGCTTTCGCTATAGAAACAGATTGAACACCATTGAAACCTTTATATAAAGCGTAAGCATTTAAACCTACCTGCATTTCTTCTTTTAAAGACGCTTTACGTCCGTATCCGACAGCTAAACCTACAGTACCAACTGCCTGACCTGGCTGAACGATAACCGGTACATTTTCTAATTTAACGCCATCTGCAGTTGTTATAGTAGCATAACTACCATTTAAACCACCGTTTGCAACGATTTCATTAGATAGACCTAATTTTTTAGCATCAGTGTTAGAAACTGTTACATAGTTATCCCAGGAAACTCTTGTAATTGGATCCGGAAACTCTTGTAACCAAGGGTTATTTGCTTGTTGACCATCTCCCATACCTGTTTTAGTATACAATACTAATTCAAAGTCTCCGGCAGATTTAGATCTAGAAAGTGCATTTGCCGCAGCTGCAGCATCAACAGCACCTCCAGAAAGCGCACTACCAATACCTACAAAAACTCCATCATGTAATACTTTATTCCACGAAGATCCCGCAGTTAAACTAGCAGAATTTGCTTTTAAATAATCATAAAAAGTACCGCCAGTACCATTTAATGATAATAAAACATCCTGAAATTGTTTAGTATTAAATATAGGACGAATAGTTGGCTGTGTTAAACTGTAAGTTCCTTTTGTAATTTCAAGATCACCCCATGACTCTAAGTAATGAGGAACCGGAGCAGCAATTGTAGAAACAGAAGCAGTTTCATCTTCTTTTAATGCAAAAGCAACAGAAGTTTTAACTTTTTTCAATCCAGATGCAAAAGCAGCTGAATCAGCTAAAGTATAAACCGGATTAACTCCACTCATAATTAAAGTATGAACACTTCCAGCGTTTAAGTCTTTAATTAATTGTGAAACAGCCGCATTAGAACCTTTTCTAATTTGTCTTGTTCCAACAGTACTAAAAGCCTCACTAGCTAACGCCTGGTTGATAGCTAAGACTAATAGTTGAGCATTTTTATCTTCAATTCCAGATACTAAAACTCCTTTTGATCCGGCAGCTTTAAGTTGCTGAGCAGCTTTCACTACTTCATTTTTAAACTTACCATCCAAAGTAACAGGAACAGAAGCACCTACAATAATATTATAAATTTGAACTAAAGCTTGTTTTTGGTCAGCTGTAGTCATTGGAACACGCTTATCAGCAGCCGCTCCAGATAATGTCATATTTGATTCAAACTGAAAATGACGGGACATTTTTCCGTTTTGAGGAATACGTCCTTGTGCATATCCAGCATCATATCCGCCACCTTGCCAGTCTCCTAAGAAATCAGCACCAACAGATACAATTAAAGAAGATTTAGAAAAATCATAATCCACTAAAGCTCTTTCACCATATACAGCCTGAAAAGCATCCAGTGCTTCTGACGAAGAAACCGCATCATAAACAACATGTTTAGCGTTTGGATTCTTAGCAATAAACTCTGCTATTAATTTTTCAGTTGAAGGACTAGCTAATGTGTTTGTTAATAACACTACCTGACCTCCTTTTGCTTTTGCCTCAGCTAAACTTGATTTAATTTTTAAATCAACAGCCGACCATGTAGAATCTTTTCCGTCTACTTTTGGTTCTCTCAAACGACTACTGTCATACAATCCTAAAATAGAAGCATGAATTCTAGCATTCGCTGAAAATTTAGCTCCAGCAATTGTATTGTTTTCAATTTTAATTGGACGACCCTCACGAGTTTTCACCAAAAGATTTGCAAAATCAAAACCATCAAATACAGTCGTTGCATAATAATCTGCAACCCCAGGAATGATTTGTTCTGGTTGTAACACATAAGGGATAGACTTGTGAACAGGACCTTCGCAGGCAGCTAATGTAACAGCTGCAGTACTAAACCCTACGTACTTTAAAAAGTCACGACGTGAAGTTCCAGATGTAGATAAAGCATCAGCGTTACCCAAAAACTCATCGGTAGGAATTTCTTCAACGAATTCGTTATTTCTAAGCGCCTCAACAATAGAGCTATTTTCTAGCTCTTCAACACTTTTCCAGTATTTTTTGTTTGATGACATTGTATATAAATATTAAAATCTTAATAATTCGATTAATAGTGGCATTTACCGCATTCTAAACCTCCCATTTGCGCTGCAGTTAATTTCTCTACACCGTATTTTTTAGAAAGTTCAGCATGAATTTTATCATAGTAAGCATTACCTTCCATCTTAACATCAGTTTTTCTATGGCAATCAATACACCATCCCATTGTTAATTTAGAATATTGCTTCATGATTTCAAATTCCTGCACTGGACCGTGACAAGTTTGACATTCAATGCCCGCAACTGAAACGTGTTGTGAGTGATTAAAGTAAACAAAATCAGGCAGATTATGAATACGAACCCATTTAACAGGTTTTGTTTTTCCAGTATAAGCCTGTTTAGTCTTATCCCATCCAACAGCATCATATAATTTTTGAATTTCACCATCGTAAAACGCTTTGCTATACTCAGCAGTAGCTGTAGTTTCAGCAACTTCTGAAATATTTTTATGACAGTTCATACAAACATTTAAAGAAGGAATACCAGCAGTTTTACTTACACGTGAAGCAGAGTGACAATATTTACAATTGATCTCATTATCACCAGCGTGAATTTTGTGCGAATAATGGATTGGCTGAATTGGCTCATAATTTTGATCTACACCTACCTGCATTAAGTAACCGTAAACAAAATAACCACTAGCCAAAAGTAAAAATATAGCAGTAACCAATACTAAAAACTGATTTCTTGCGAATGCTTTCCAGATTGGAGTTCTTGCTTCTTTTGGAGCTACTACAATACCATTTTTATTTGCCACCTTAGTTAACACTTTGTTCACCATGAACAGCATTACTACTAAAATAGCCATTACAAGAGCAAGAGCTCCTAAAATAATATTGTTTGAAATTCCACTTGCTTCAGGCTGAGGCCCGGTTGGCAATTGTGCATTAGCACCTGCAGCAGGTTCAGCTTTTACTTCAGAAGTATATGCTATAATATTATCAATATCCCCTTCAGACAATTGAGGAAAAGGAGTCATTACTGCTTTATTGTTTTCCTCAAAAAGTTTAACTGCAACAGGATCACCTGACTTAATCATGTCAGAACTGTTATGCACCCACTTGTAAAGCCAAGCTTTATCATGTTTAGCAGCTACTCCTCTTAAAGCAGGACCAGTTGATTTAGCATCTAATTTGTGACATGCAGCGCAATTTGCATTAAAAAGTTCCTTCCCTTTTACCGGATCACCGTCTCCTGCAGCCGGAGCAGCAGCAGCAGCTTCAGTCGCCGCCGGAGCAGCAGCATCTTGAGCAAATGAAGTTAGGGAGAAAATTAACGTCAGCGATAAGCCAAACAGCAATTTTCTTGAGATCGAATTATGGTTACCCACCTTTTTCATATAGTATAAATAATTGTCTACTAATTTTTGGTATGATTTTTTCTATGTTATATCAGGAAAAATCTATACCCTCTTTTAAAACTTGCACAAAAATACGACTTATGAACTATTCTCAAAACCTTAAAATAGTCTTAAATATCAATTTATATCAATTCTAAATAATATTAAAATTTTACACTCAGACTTTAAATAGTATTTTTGCATAAAAACCATCACATTATGAGAATTTTAAGCCCTTCTAAAAGCCTTTTACTAACAATTATAACGATTGCTTTCGCACATAACATTAACGCTCAAGATCAAAATTTAACAGTGAACCAAGACCCTAAATTTGAGCAGTTACTTAACGAGAAACGTAAAATTAACACGTCAATAAGCACAAACGATACCTACAGAATCCAAATCTTTAGCGGCAAAAGCGACGAGGCAAAAAAGACATTATCCGATTTTAAAAGAGAAAATTCTGATATAGACGGAACAATAATTTTCAGTACTCCTAACTATAAGGTCATAGTAGGAAACTTCAAAACCAGAATTGAAGCAGAAAGAAATCTGGCGGAAATTAAAAAACGATATAAGAGTGTTTTTCTATTAAAACCCGGAAGATAATTTTAAAAAACAAAGGCGAGATACCCATCTCGCCTTTGTTTTTTTATTCTATTATGTCTAATACAAAGTAATTTAGCTTAGTCCTGTAACTAAGCTTTTCATGCTCTACAAAAAAATCTTATAACAGATTTTTAATTCACTACTTTAATACCGCTGGCCAAAAAACGGATTTCTTCTTTGGGTGCGGTAATAGCATCTATCTCAGATTTTGATTTCTTTGCGTCTTTCGCATAGTGCTTAAGCTCATCAAGAGAAGTGATTTTACTTTCTGCATTTCCTTCCAATACTACATTTTTGCCTTTTAGTGCAACAGGGACAAAGAATGCATAATCTTTCATTTTGACAAAGAATGATGCACCACTTTCCGTTTTTAACGTAATCCAGCATCCTCTTTTTGGACAAACTCCGGTAACCTCCCCTTTTACAGCAATGTTTTCTAATTTATTATCGACGCGTAATTTGCTTTCTAATTGTTCAACAGGCATCGCAGTATTTATTGAAGGCTTAGAAATATCATTCCCATAAAAATCTCCAATTATGGCATTTCCCGCAGGTGGCGCAGGCTTTTCTACTGCTTCTTGCGCAAAGCAAATCGAGGAAAGACTTAAAAATAACACAGCGGTATATATTCTTATTTTCATAATTACTAAATTTAGTTGAATCAAAAATAATACTAAAACCCGAATAATATGCTCCAAAAATTAGCATATAAAAAAAGTCCCAATTTTCATTGAGACTTTTTTTTTATAATTACGAAATATTATTTTAATTTCTTTTTAATAGCTACTTCATGGTAAGCTTCTATAGCATCATTAATTTCGATATCATTATATCCTTTGATCTGGATACCGCAATCATAACCTTTAGAAACCTCTTTAACATCATCTTTGAATCGTTTTAAAGCAACTAACTCTCCGGTATGAACAACAACACCATCTCTGATAACTCTTATTTTAGCTGCTCTTAATATCTTACCGTCTGTCACCATACAACCAGCAATTGAACCTACTTTAGAAATTTTGAATATCTCACGGATTTCAGCAGTTCCTAAAATTTCTTCTTTCATCTCTGGCGCCAACATACCTTCCATAGCATCTTTTAAGTCATCGATAGCTGCGTAGATAATAGAGTAGTAACGGATATCAATTTCTTCTTTATCTGCAAGCTGTCTGGCATTTCCGGCCGGACGAACATTAAATCCGATAATAATCGCATCTGATGCAGAAGCCAGGTTAACATCTGTTTCTGTAATTGCTCCAACTCCTTTATGAATAATATTGATCTGAACTTCTTCTGTAGAAAGTTTAGAGAATGAATCAGACAATGCTTCAACAGAACCATCCACGTCCCCTTTAAGGATTACATTCAATTCTTTAAACTGACCAAGAGCAATACGACGTCCAATCTCATCAAGTGTAATATGTCTTTGTGTACGAACTGACTGCTCACGCATTAACTGAGAACGTTTAGAAGCAATTTGTTTCGCTTCTTTCTCATCTTCAAATACATTAAATTTATCACCCGCAGTAGCAGCTCCATCAAGACCTAAAACAGATACCGGAGTCGAAGGACCAGCCTCAAGAACAGTATGCCCTCTCTCGTCATGCATTGCTTTTACTTTTCCGTGGTGTTTACCAGCCAGCATATAATCTCCAATTTTCAAAGTTCCCTGCTGAACTAAAATTGTAGACACATATCCTTTTCCTTTATCTAAGAATGCTTCAACAACAGTTCCTTGTGCAGCTTTATTTGGATTTGATTTTAAATCAAGAATTTCTGCCTCCAGTAAAACTTTTTCAAGTAATTCTTTTACACCTGTTCCTACTTTCGCAGAAATATCATGTGACTGAATTTTTCCACCCCAGTCTTCAACAAGTAAATTCATACCAGCCAAACGTTCTTTGATTTTCTCAACATTCGCGTTTGGTTTATCAATTTTGTTTATGGCGAATATAATCGGTACTCCTGCAGCCTGTGCGTGTGAGATTGCCTCTTTCGTCTGCGGCATGATATCATCATCGGCAGCTACCACAATAATTGCGATATCTGTAACCTGAGCTCCACGTGCACGCATCGCGGTAAACGCCTCGTGACCCGGAGTATCTAAAAACGCAATTTTCTGACCATTATCAAGAGTTACCCCATAAGCTCCAATGTGCTGTGTGATTCCTCCAGACTCACCGGCGATAACATTTTCTTTACGAATATAATCCAGTAAAGATGTTTTACCGTGGTCAACGTGACCCATTACGGTTACAATTGGCGCTCTTGTTACTAAGTCTTCTTCTCTGTCTTCTACAACTTCAATTGCTTCTTCAATATCTACTGTAATAAACTCTACATCATAACCAAACTCATCTGCAACGATAGTTAAAGTTTCAGCATCAAGACGCTGGTTCATTGTAACCATGATACCTAAAGACATACAAGTTCCAATTACCTTAGTAATCGGTACATCCATCATGATTGCAATTTCACCTACAGTGACAAATTCAGTAACTTTAATTGTTTTACTTCCTTCGTCAAGAGCTCTTTGCTCATCATCAGATTTCTGACGGTGCGTTTCTCTTTTATCTCTTCTATATTTTGCCGCTTTAGATTTTCCTCCTTTACCCTGAAGTTTTTCAAGAGTTTCTCTAATTTGGTTTTTTACTTCTTCTTCTGTAGGCTCAACTTTAGCCACAATTGCAGGACGGTTTCCTTTTACAAAACCTGGTCTTGCACTTCTGTTAGCATTAAAACCTCCACCACCAGTATTTGGTGTAATTTTATTTGGATTTGGCGTTCCCGGCGCATTTCCTGTCGCAGGTTTTGGCGCACCAGGAGTACCTGGTTTTGGAGCAATTCTTTTACGCTTATTTTTATTTGCGTTATTATTGTTCCCTGTCCCCGGAGCTCCAGGTTTATTTTGAACCGCTTTAGGATCTTCTTTCTTTTTCTTTGGCTTATTAAATTGAGATAAGTCAATGGTTTGCCCCGTAAGAGTTGTTCCAGAAAGCTTTTGATATTGAGTAGTAATCGTTTCTTCAGAAGTTGCCGGATCAGTAGACACGATTGGCTCCTGAGCAACTTTAGAAGATTCTGTTTTAACTTCTTTTTTCTCAGTAATAATAGGTTCTTCTTTTTTCGTTTCTGCCACTGGCGTTACTGCAGGTTCAGCTTTTACCGTTTCATTTTGAACTGGTTTTTCTGCCTCAACCGGCGTAACCGTTTGTGGTTTTTCTACTTTTGAAGTTTCTTCAGCAGGAGTAACAGCAGGTTTCTTTGGATTTAAGTCAATTTTACCAACTTGTACAGGACCCGAAACAACAGCTCTCGCTTTTATTATTTCTTGTTGTCTCTGACGCTCTTCATCTTGTCTGCGCTTGTCTTCAATTTCTTTTTCACGTTCTACACGTAAAGCTTCTTTTTCTTTTCTTTTCTCTTCTCCAACTTCTTTGGAAGCCTCCTTATTCCCCTTATCGCCCGCAAATTGGCTTTGAAGGATATTAAATTCGCTATCAGAAATTTTAGCATTTGGATTTGCATCAATAGCAATTCCCTTATCCTTTAGATAATCCACAGCTCTTTCTAACGAAATATTTAATTCCCTTAAAACCTTGTTTATTCTTATTACTCTCTCTTCAGACATATAACCTTTTTATTATTACCTTTTTCGTTGTGTTGTTAGAGCAGACATTCAGCTATTGCTTAACTATCAAACTCTTCTTTTAGTATTTTCATAACATCCAGAATCGTTTCCTCTTCCAGATCTGTTCTTCTAACTAAATCTTCTACGTCGTGTTTTAAGATACTTTTTGCAGTATCCAAACCTATTTTTGCAAACTCTTCAATTACCCATTCTTCAATTTCATCTGAAAACTCTGTCAACTCTACATCGTCTTCATCTGCAACAGCACCGGCAACGTCTCCTTCACGGATAACATCTAATTCATAACCTGTCAACTGACCTGCTAACTTAATGTTGTGACCGCCTCTACCAATTGCTTTAGAAACTTCTTCTAATTTCAAGAAAACTTCAGCTCTTTTACTTTCTTCATCAATTTTGATAGAAGAAACTTTTGCAGGGCTTAAGGCTCTTGTTATAAATAATTGAATATTGCTTGTATAATTAATGACATCAATATTTTCATTACCAAGTTCGCGTACAATTCCGTGAATACGGGAACCTTTCATTCCCACACAAGCTCCAACCGGATCAATTCTGTCATCATAAGAATCTACCGCTACTTTTGCTTTTTCACCAGGAATACGAACTACATTTTTAACCGTAATTAAACCGTCAAAAACCTCTGGAATTTCCTGCTCAAATAATTTTTCTAAAAACTTCTCAGAAGTTCTTGACATAATAATCTGAGGTTTATTCCCTTTTAATTCTACGCTTTCAATAATTCCGCGTACATTATCTCCTTTACGGAAAAAATCTGACGGAATTTGTTTTTCTTTTGGAAGAACGATTTCATTTCCTTCATCATCAACCAGAATAACAACTCTTGGACGCACGTGATGTACTTCAGCTGTATATATATCACCGATAATATCTTTAAATTGTTTGTAAAGATTTGTATTATCGTGTTCGTGAATTTTAGATATTAAATTTTGACGAAGTGCTAAAATAGCTCTTCTTCCTAAATCAATCAATTTTACTTCTTCAGAAACCTCTTCACCAATTTCAAAATCCGCTTCAATCATTCTTGCTTCTGTAAGCGTAATTTCCTCATTTTCAAAATCAAGATCTTCGTCAGCAACAATTACTCTTCTTCTCCATATCTCCATATCTCCTTTATCAGGATTAATGATAATATCGAAGTTATCATCAGAACCGTATTTTTTCTTCAATGCATTTCTAAACACGTCCTCTAAAATTGCCATAAGCGTTACACGATCAATAAGTTTATTATCTTTAAACTCTGAGAATGAATCGATTAATGCTAAATTTTCCATGCGAATTCTTTAAATTAAAATGTTACTGTAACAATTGCCTCTTTAATTTCTGTATAAGGTATTTGTTGCTCTTTTTGAACTGTTTCTTTTCCTTTTCCTATTTTTTTCGGTTCTCTTGATTTCCAAGACAAAATTATAAAAACATCGTTAGCTTCCACTAATTCTGCTTCAATTTTTTCTGTATTTGTAGTAACAATCAACGTTCTACCAATATTTTTCTTATATTGTCTTGTCATTTTTAAAGGCGATCCTACTCCAACTGATGCTACTTCAAGCGAAAAATCCTGCTCTTCACGATCCAGATTGTTCTCGATTGCCCGACTAATATCGATGCAGTCCTGAAGCGCCACTCCGTTATCTCCGTCTAAACCAACACTAATTTTAAAAGAATCTGAGATGGCCAAATCAATCAAAAAGACTGATGGTTTTTCCAGAAGTGCTTCCGTAATTAATCCGTTTACTTTTTCTTTAAATGTCATAATTTTATAAAAAGAGGGGACACTTAGTCCCCTCATTATTTAGATTTTAATAAATAACAGTGCAAATATAGTGATTTTTTTGTAAATCAAATAAATTGATTGCTCTAAAAATATTTCTTACCTTTATAATAGCGCAAAAACATAGAATTATTCACAATTATAACCTCAAAATCATGAAAAGAATTCTAGTACCTACCGACTTCTCAGAACATGCAGAAGATGCTTTAAAAGTTGCCGCTCAAATAGCAAAAAAGAACGATTCTGAAATTATTCTTCTCCACATGCTTGAATTACCACATCAATCCAATGATGCTATTTTAGGCGGAATCAGCATTCCTGAAACCATGCTTTTCATGAAAAAAGCAAACGAAACTCTTGATGAAGTTGCTTCAAAACCTTATCTTGACGGGATCGCCGTTACTGAAGTCGTTAAAATGGACAAACCCATACACGGCATCACGCAAATCAGTAAGGATTATGACGTCGATTTAATTGTAATGGGATCTCACGGATCAACAGGTATCGAAGAACTATTAATAGGTTCTAATACTGAAAAAGTGGTACGCAACTCAGAAATTCCTGTTCTGGTTATCAAAAACAACATAACTGATTTTAATGCATCCAACATTGTTTTCGCATCTGATTTCTCAGACGAAGCAGAAAAACCTTTTGAAAAACTTTTAAATTTTATAAAATTATTTGATTCAAAACTACACTTAGTCACTATATGTACGCCAAACAGCTTCAAACCAACACATGTAAGCGAAAAAGCGATGACCGATTTTATTTCTCATTTTAACATCTCCAATTATACAACTCAAATTTACAACGACACGAATATCGAAAAGGGAATTATTAATTTTTCGAATAAAATAAATGCAGACCTAATAGGAATGTGCACGCACGGAAGAACCGGATTTGCCCATTTTTTTAACGGAAGCATAAGCGAAGGTTTAGTGAACCATGCGGTTAGACCTGTTATTACTTTAAAAACGTAAAAATTTAAACGATATATTATTTATAAGGCTTCTCTAATTGATTTTTTTACCAACACTATTCGTTAATAATCTACCTGAAAAAATGAACCTTAGAACAAAGTCAGTTTGAGCTTTACAACAAAGTCTGCAATGATGTTAATTTCGAAATTTGCCTAATAATAATTCATAACAACACAATATGAAAACGATAGACAAAATTTACATTAACGGAGAATTTGTAACACCTCAGGGAACAGAATATTTTGACCTTATTAGTCCCACAACAAATGAAAAACTGGGAGAAGTTCTTCTGGGAAACACAGAAGACACCCAAAAAGCTATTGACGCCGCCAAAAATGCTTTTAAATCTTTTTCACAAACAACAGCAAACGAAAGAATTCAATATCTTAAAAATATAAAATCTTCGGTTGAAAAAAGGAAAAATGATTTTATTAATATTATGACAGAAGAATACGGAGGCACATTGCGATTTGCAACTGTAAGTTACGATTATATGCTAAAAAGCTTTGACTCTGCAATTTCCCTCCTTAACAGCTATGAATTTATTAAAACGATGGGTGAATCTGAAGTTCAAATGACACCAATTGGCGTAGTCGGAATAATTATTCCATGGAATTCGAGCAATGGTTTTATATGCAGCAAATTATCTACAGCTATAGCAGCCGGATGCACATCGGTAATTAAACCAAGCGAAATGAGTGCTCAGCAAACACAACTTATTACAGAATGCCTTCATGAAGCCAATCTCCCAAATGGGATTGTTAATATCGTTAACGGCTTAGGTGAAGTGGTTGGGGCAGAGATAAGCAGAAACCCTGATATTGCTAAAATCTCTTTTACAGGATCCACAACTGTTGGAAAAATTATTGCCAAAGAGGCCGTAAATACCATGAAGAGAATAACACTGGAACTTGGCGGTAAATCTCCCAATATTATTTTAGAAGATGCCGATTTCGAAAAAGCGATTCCACTTGCGATAAGCGCAGCATTTATGAACAGCGGACAAGCCTGTATTGCCGGAACGAGATTACTGATTCCCGAAAGTAAACTGGAAGAAACAAAATTACTTGTCAAAGAAGTTATTTCAAACACTATTGTTGGAGATCCAAAAAACGAAAGCACAGCAGTTGGACCTATGGTAAGCACTAAACAATTCAATCGTGTTCAGGATTACATTCAGACCGGAATTAATGAAGGAGCTGAAATTCTGACCGGCGGACCAGGAAAACCAATGGGATTGGAAAAAGGAAATTTTGTTAAGCCGACCGTTTTTATTCATGTAAATAATCAGATGCGAATTGCGCGAGAAGAAATTTTTGGTCCCGTTTTATCTATTATCACCTATAAAACAGAAGAAGAAGCAATTGAGATTGCCAACGACACCTCTTACGGCTTACAAGCCTATGTAAGCTCGTCAGACTCTAAACGAGCATATCGCGTGGCTTCTCGACTTAATGCAGGACGTGTGCAGATAAATGGAATTGGCCACGACCCGATGGCACCTTTCGGAGGATTTAAACAATCCGGAATTGGCAGGGAATTTGGAACTTTAGGATTGGAAGCCTATCTGGAACCAAAAGCTTTAATTCAACAAATATAATTTTTAAAGATCCGGAAATCCCAAAAAAAGATTATCCGGATCTTTTTGTAATTTTACAATATGAGCACAAAGACGGTAAAACCTAAAATATTGTATTCCTGTTATTATTCCCGAAGTCGCGAAGGAGAACATTTTATACCCGAACATGTTTTCAGTTATCAGATTTCCGGCGATATGATTGCCTCAGATACTAAAAATACTTTTTACTCCAAGGAGGGCGATTTTCGCTTTAGCAGAAGAAATCATTTAGCAAAATTTACTAAAATCCCGCCTCAAGGAGGAGAATTTAAAACCATTTCTCTTTACCTGGATCAGGAAATTCTTTTGGAAGTAAGCAGAGAATACAATTTAATAGCCGATAAAAAAGTGGACTCTGATGCCATGTTTGCTTTACAACCACATCCGCTCTATAAATCTTTTATGGAATCATTGCTCTCCTATCTCGAAGTTGAACAGGAAAACAATGAAACTTTATTTAATTTAAAAATAAAGGAAGCCATTCATCTTCTGTTAAAATTAAACCCAGAATTGAAAGATATTTTATTTGATTTTAATGAACCCGGCAAAATTGATCTTGAAGCATTTATGAATAAGAATTTCCATTTTAATGTTCAAATGCATCGATTTGCGTATCTAACCGGCCGTAGCTTAGCAACTTTTAAAAGAGATTTTCAAAAAACATTTGATCAGGCGCCCGGAAAATGGTTACTAAACAAAAGACTTCAGGAAGCTTATTACTTAATTACGCAGGGCAAATCTCCATCTGAAGTATATATTGGAGTAGGTTTTGAAGATTTGTCGCATTTCTCTTTTTCATTTAAAAAGAAATTCGGAATTGCTCCTTCTTCGTTAAATCAAAAATAAATCCAATTTTTTTCGCATAAAAAAAGCCTCTCATATCCGAGAGGCTTTTT